>DAOQAG010000016.1:20929-80106 GCA_035353815.1 bacterium | reverse complement strand
ATCGCAGGCAGCGCTGCCCGGACGATCTTGCGGATGCGCCGCTACCGGATCTGCAGCGGCGCGATCGAAGGCAGCGCTGCCCGGACGATCTTGCGGATGCGCCGCTACCGGATCTGCAGCGGCGCGATCGAAGGCAGCGCCGCGAGGACGCGCTCCCGGCTGCCGATCTCATGCAGCAGCAGCAAATAGCCCAGCTGATGGCGCAAGGGCTCTGGCAGCAGGGGGGATGCCGGCCATGCGGCGGCCCAGCCGGAACCTGGTGCCGGCGGGGCGATACTGCGGGATTTGCCGCCATTCTCCTGGCTAATGAGATCGAAGAGTTTCCTGAAGGCATCCCAGGGCTCCTGCGGCTGAGGATAAATTCGCAGCCGGACTTTCTGGCCCACCGGAATGCCGATGCGCCGCTTGGCGATATTCAGGGCGGTGCGCAATCCGCCGAGGGTATCGACCAGGCCGTTGGTCAAAGCCGCCTCGCCGGTCCAGACCCGGCCTCGCGCGAGCAGGCGGGTCTCCTCGAAGGATTTGCTGCGGCTGTCGGCGACGCGCTGGACGAAGCGCTGATAGATATTGGCGGACATCTGGCGATAGAGTCTTTTATCCCCGGCGCTGAAGGGGAGAAGGGGATTGAGAAAGAGCGCCGCATCGCTGCTCTTGAGGGTGTCGACGTGGGCACCGATTTTGGCCAGGGCGCCGCTGAGGTTCGGGATGGTGGAGATGACGCCGATCGAGCCGGTAATGCTCTGCGGATGGGCAATGATGGTATCGCAGGCCATGGCGATATAATAGCCGCCCGAAGCCGCGACGTCACTCATCGAAGCATAAAGGGGCTTCACCTCGCGCGTCCGCTCCAGCTCTTCCCAGATCTCGTCGGCGGCCATGACCGAACCGCCGGGGCTGTCGATGCGCAGGATGATCGCCTTGATGCGCTTGTCCTCGCGCGCCTGCCGGATATAGCGCACAAAATCGCGTGAAGCGACCATGGCCTCATTCAGGAGCGGATTCGCTTCGGTCTCGCCGCTGACAATGATGCCGGAGGCATAGATCAGGGCGATCTGCTTGCCCTCTACGACCGGGGTGACGTTCCTGTCGGCGCTGCGCACATAATTGGCCATCGTCACCAGCGGGCTCTTTTTGCCGGTCGTATCCGCATCGGCCTTCTGGCGCTGGATCTGATCGCGCACATAACCTTCGGGGCAAATGGCATCGATGAAGCCCAGGGCGAGCAGCGAGTCGGAGGTGTACATGCCGCGGTCCAGGGCCGCTGCCGCAGCCTGATAATCGATCTTGCGGCTGGCCGCCACCGCCTGGAGAAAGGTCTGGAGCCGCTGTTGCAGCAGGGCACGCAGCGATTCGCGCGCCGGCGCACTGAAGCCGGTGCGGCTATAGGGCTCGCCTGCGGACTTGAACTCTTCAAATTGTTCAACGTAGAACTGGACGCCGATCTTGTCCAGGGTCTCTTTCCAGAACAGCTCCTCTATCGCGAAACCGTTGAGTTCGAGCAGACCCTCGGTAGGCATAAAGATCGAATCCGCGGCCGAGGCGAAAAAGTAATCCAGTTCGCTGCCGAAGTCGAGATAGGCGGTGAAGAACTTGCCCGAGGATTTGAAATCGAGCAGGGCGTCGCGAATTTCCGCGGCTTTGGCCATGCCACAGCTGAGATCGCCCGAACGGTAGTAGAGCCCGCGGATGCGCGCATCGGTTTTGGCGCGCTGAATGCCGTTGAGCAGATCGAGCATGGTCGCGCTCTGCGTTTCCCCGCCGAAGAGGGTGAGCGGCGCGGTCTGAAGATTTTCCTCGAGATCGCCGCGGATGCGCAGCTCGACGACCGAGCCGGGCCTGATCTCCACCGTCTTCTCGGTGAAGGGCCCCTTGATCAGGGCGAAGAAACCGGCGATCAGCGCGATCACCCCGAACAGGAAAAGTATGGCAAAGATCAGAAGGACGATCCACCACCGGCTTTTGCGCCGCGGTGCTGCGGGGGAAGCCGGAGACTGGGAATAGGGGGGGAACTGCTCCATCATCTGCTCCTGCTGAAAGAGGGAGGGGAATTAGGGATCACTGGAATGCCAGCGGGCGGACAACGCCGGCTGCATCCACCTGTTCGACGGGAAGGCCCTGCCAGGTGGCGATCTGCTGGATGATCATGGTGCGGACCTGCTGCGTCAGCCGCGGCACATCCGCCCTGGTCATGCCGGTCGTCTCCACCGGGGGCAGGATCTGGATCTTGATATCATGCATGTCGCCAAAGATCCAGGAATGTTTGGGGAGGCAATCGCTGGCCCCCTCGATGGCCAGCGGCAGCACCGGCGCCTGGGCCTTGACCGCCACGTAAAAGGCGCCCTCGTTGAAATCATAAACCCGCCGGTCTTCGGAACGGGTGCCTTCGGGGAAAAAAAAGACAGAGCACTTGCGCTCGAGATAGCTCTGCGCCTTTTTCAGGGCGACGACGCCGCTGCGGGTGCTCGCGCGATCGAGCGGGATATCTCCGGCCAGGCGCATCATCCAGCCCAGGACGGGGATGCGAAAGAGCGGCTCCTTGGCCACCCATTTGTATTCGAAGGGAACCAGGGCGAGCATCGGGATGTCGAGCACGGATTGATGGTTGGCCACGACCACATAGGGGCGCCGCGGATCCCTGATCTCAACCCCGTTCACGCGTGCCCGCCATGATGGGCCGAGGACAGCGATGGGGTGGGCCAGCCAGCGGAAAAAGCGGCCGGTATGATACCGCGCCTGATCGCGGTCAAACACCCAAACCAGGGCCGTCAGGGGCAGCCATACGACGATGAGCAGGATAAAGAGCAGCCAGACCACGGCTGAAAGGAGGGCATTCAGAATCCTCGGTCTGTGCACCATCGGCAATTCGTCTCCGCATCTGTGAATGATTTATGTAATATACAACACTTCGGGGTCTGAAAAAAGATAAAAGTGCAGCAGAAGCCGGCAGGCCGCCCGGCTTGCGGCAGCTGCTGCAAATTAATATTGACTTTTAAGTCATGGTATGATATTTTGATGCTACGCAAGGATCGGCTTTTCACCGCAGGCAAACCGGGAGCAAGAACATGACTAACCAGCGTGCTGTCTTGGGGTCGGGAGTATGGTTGCTGTTTCTCATCGTCTGCGGGATGAGCGGCTCAGCCGCTGTCGCCCAGGATCTCAAGTGTTTCATTTTAACCCCGCCGGAACAACTCATGGAGGGGGTGCGCCAGATGGCGGTCGCAGATTTTGCCGTCACCTCGCGCTACGAGGCAGAGAAAAAGCCCGCGGGGAAAAAGAGCCTCGACAAGATTCTCAACACGATTGAAAATGTGGCCGCCGGCAGCGATAAGGGCCCCCAGCCTTTCGCGGATGCCGGCAAAAAGCTGGCCGACCTGCTCATCACCCAGATGGTGGAGGATGACCGGGGCGTCAAGGAGGTCGGTTCGGGCTTTCTCGGCCTGAAACGCAAGGAAGGGAAGAGTTTCCAGGAGGGCGCGCGCACCAACGTTTTCGTCGTGGTCGAACGCCAGCGCATGGAACAGCTCCTCGAGGAGATGAAACTCGGCCAGAGCGGTCTGATCGATGAATCCCAGGCCGCCCAGGTGGGCAAGCTCCTCGGCGTCGATGCCATCCTCACCGGCCAGGTCAATGCGGCCGTCAACGACGCCTGGGGCAGCGAAACCCGCACCACCACCAAAGGCACCGGCAAGAACAAGGTCGAGGAGAAAAAAGAGGTCTGGTGCAATAAACGGGTCGCGACCGTCTCCGCAACCATCCGCCTCGTTCAAGTAGAAACCGGCCAGCTCATTGGCACCCGGGAAGCGACGAGCAAACAGGAGGTCAAAAGCTGCGAAGATGACAACAGCAGCAAGGGACTGCCGCCCGCGGACCAGACCATCGACCTCTGCCTGCAAGCGGTCGCCAGGGAGCTGATCAACTATTACATGCCGCACTTTGAACAGAACAAGTTCGAATTCGCCAAGGTCGAAAGCAAGGAGTTCAAACGCCAGGCAGATGCCGCCAGGGCGAGCATCGACCAGTATGATCTGCATACCGCCTTTGTCAATTACAGCGCCATCCTGGAGCAGGATCCCTATAACCATGCGGCAATCTTTAATATCGGGCAGCTGCATGAGGTGGTCGGCAACTACAAGGAGGCAATGGATAATTACCGGACGGCGGCGAAACTGGTCAGCAAGGAGGAGAAGTACCGCAAGGCCCTGCAGCGGGCCGACAAGCAGGAGAAGTACTGGGGATTGCTCAAATCTCTGGGGCTTGACCTGAAAGAGCACGATTTCACCATTACCGCGGAGCAGACCAGCGCCGCCCTGGTGCCGCGGGTCCAGATCCTGGGTTCCGGCAGCGATCGCACCGCCCTCTATGAGCAGCCCGATCAAAGCAGCAAGGTCCTGGTGCGCGTTCCGGGTGGCATCGAGCTGGAGGTGACCGCGACCCAGGGGGATTGGTACCAGGTCAAATTGCTGGACGGCCGCCTCGCTTTTGTCAATCGCGAAGAGGTCAAGGTGCTCAAATAGCCGGGGGGCCGGCTCCGTCCCCGGCTGCTATTGCAGATTTTTCAATATGCCGCGGTCCACCAGCTCCGTGGAGGTTGCGATATCCTCGGGCACCATGGAGCTGTCACCGAGGCCGCGCTTGAGATCGATCCCGCACGCGTTGTAGACGTGGGCCACATAGGCGGAGCAGAAAAACTTTTGTTCCTTGCGCAGCTGATCCCGCCGTTCCGGCTTCCAGTTAAAAAGCAGCTTGATTCCCACCCAGATGGCATGCCCCAGGGCATATTTTTTGCCCAACTCTTCCTGTGCTTCCATGATCATGTGCCGGCGCTGTTCCGCAGTGATCGGCTGGACTGCAGTGAACCAGTGCACACGGGCCTTGTGCTCCCGCACCCCGGTGGAGAGCGGCGTGACCACTACGCCGCGGCCGACCGCCTCCATGACCATGAGCCGTTCGATCCACCATACCGCGATCCCGGCGTGGGTGAAACGGGAATGGGTCACCTTTTTGATGATCCGCGAATAAAAGGTGTCGCTTTCATAAAGCAGAATATCCCCGTCGCGGATTTCCGCGCGGGTGTGGGCATAGTCGAGAAATCCGGTATGATCTGCAGCCGCTCTCATTCCCTCCTCCTTTACTCGCCACCCGGCCCCAGCCAGCCTTTGCGGCGGAACCAGACAAATACAGCGATCACCACCAGGAACATGACCAGCAAAATGATGGGGTACCCCAGGGGATGGCGCAGCTCGGGCATGAAATCAAAGTTCATTCCATAGATGCCGACGATAAACGTCAGGGGCAGGAAAAAAACCGAAAACAGGGTCAGGACGCGCATCACTTCGTTGGTGCGCTGCGAAGCGAGCGAAATGTGCATATTGAGCAGGGTATTGGTGTTCTCGAGGAGCTGATCGGCCAGAAAGAAGAGCCGGTCCGCCGTCTCGATCAGATCCTGAATCAGCGGCCGGTGCTGATGGGTTTCGATGGTCAGGGTCCGGAGCACATCCTTGGTTAAAAAGATCACCTTTTTAAAGACCGTCGCCTTGCGCTTGAGGAGGTAGAGCTCCTGCAGCAGGCGCGGTTCGGCCTGACGGATAAAGACCGTCTCCTCATACTCGTCGAGGCGGGCTGCGGCGGCTTCAAGCGGCAGTTCATAGCTGACCAGGACGCGTTTGATCAGGTCATGCAGCAGGGGCACGGAGGGCTCGGCCGTCGGGCGGGCACCCGGTGACGTCCAGAGGCGGCGCAGCTCCTCGAGGAAGGGCTGGTCGGAGCGGTGGATAGTGATGAAGAAATGGCTGTTCCAGAAGATGGCGATCTTGCGGGTCAGCTCCTGGACCGAATCGGAATCCTCCGGGCACTCCTGATCATAGGCGCGGACGATGAGGAAATGGGTGTTGTCGAAGTTCTCGAATTTGGGCAAATGCTCGGGCTGCAGGCAGTCCTGGACGGAAGTAGGGTGGAGGGCGTAATCCACGGCAATCCGGTCCAGCTCCGCGGCGGTCGGCTGAATGGAATCCAGCCAGCGGAATCCATCCAGAGTTCTCTCGAATACGGTATGGGTCATAGTGTTCGCTGAATGATTCTTTCATCGGTACTTTAGGTAAATGTACACAATCCGCAGCTCGAAAAAAAGTATTTTGTCCCGGCGCCGGAGAAAAATATCTTGCGACAAGTGGCAAATTATCGTACCTTACTCAATGTGGAGCCGGATAAAATGTAAGCTAATATAATTAATTACATAACGATACGGGATGACCATGATCACAAAAAAAGCCGGTTTACTATTGCTGCTGACGCTGCTGCTGGCAGCCGGTCTCCAGGCAGCCGGACGGCCGCTGGACGGGCTGGTCCAGCTGGCCGGCAAGGAGGGGCAGAGCTGCGGCACCCCCCTGATCGCGGGACAGGAAGCACGCCTGGCCGAAAACACCCGGCGTCTGGCGCCGCAGTTGCCCGCTGCGCTCGCCAAACCGGGTGGAACGACGCACAACGTCGGCGATACCCTGAGCTTTTTTACGATCGATTTCACCTCCTCTTCCTATGCCACCATCAAGGCCGTCTGCAAGAAGAAGACCAGCCACAGCTATATCTTTGTCGGCACCGCGGATCTCGATGAAGGCCGCGTTTCCGTCGAGGATGTGGATGGCTTTTACACCGCTTTTGAAACAGCCACCCCCGCCGGCTCGCTCGACCCGGCCCGCGGCATCTATGATCTGGTGACCTCCATTTATGGCAATCCGCCCAACCGCTTCAGTGAAGAGGCGGTCTATATCCTCATTCATGATATCAAGGATTCCTATAATCCGGATCAGGGCAAACGGGTCTATATCGCCGGCTATTTCAGCCCGACCGACCAGACAACCGGCTCGTTCAGCAACCGCAAGAACCTGATCAACGTCGACTGCTATCCGCAAAATCCCGCGGGGGACGGCGCCCTGGCGACGGTGGCGCATGAATTTCAGCATCTCATCCATAATGGCCAGGATCCGGACGAGGATACCAACGGTCTGTGGGTAGATGAAGGTGCTGCGGAATACAGCGAGGTGCTCTGCGGTTACGGCCTGCGCAGCCCCGCCTATTATCTCCTCCATCCGCAGCGCTCTCTGACCGAATTCGATGCCAGCGATGAAAACCTCTGGGATTACCAGAAAGTGGCCCTCTGGACCTATTATCTCGCGGAAAAATTCGGGCCCGAGCTGATCGGCGCCATCGTCAAGGATCCCAAAAACAGCATCGACGGCGTGCGCAGCGCCCTGGTTACGCGCGGCATCCCACTCACCTTCGAGGAGATCTTTACCAACTTTGCGATCGCCAACTATGCCGATAACCCGGATCTTGGCGCCAACAGCTGGTACGCCTACAACAAGATCGTGCTCCCCAGCCTGCCGGCCTCGACCCCGCATGCGGTCTATCCCCTCGCCGAGCAATCCGGCTCCCTGCCCAAGTGGTCGATGGGCTATTTCCGGTTTACCGGAGAAGACTCCACCGCGGTGCTGCACCTGCAGGGCAAACCCGGATCCAGACTGGCTGCCGCGATCTATGAGACCGGCACCCGGGCCAACCTGCAGCCGCTGACGCTGGATGCCACGAACTCGGCAAGCTGGCCGCTCCGCGACATCGGCCCAGCCGCAGATGCGGCCATCCTCACCACTGTGAGCCTGGCCGATTATAACCTCTTTACCTATTCGGTCAGTAGCGAAGTGACCGACAACACCCCGCCTCTTCTCATCAGCGGCCCCCGCGAGCTCCTGCCGACCGGTCATTCGATCGCCATCACCTGGCAAACCGACGAGCCCGCCAAGGGTGTGGTTGAATATGGCACGAGTTCCAGCTACGGACAGCAGCAGAGTGAAACCACGCTCGGCACCGATCATGTGATCACCCTCACCGGCCTCGAGCCCAACACCCTCTACCACTATCGGGCCGGGGCGACGGATGCCTACAGCAACGGTCCACGCTACAGCACCGATTTTCAGTTTCAGACCGCCTCCTCCGCAGACCAGACGGTCGCCGGCGTCCAGCAGAGCCACGCCTACGCCTATTCCGGGCGAAGCATGGTGCGGACCCCGGACGGCCATCTCCATCTGCTCTATCATGAAGTACAGGGCAGCCGGCGGTTCATCTACCAAAAGAGCAGTAGCGACGACGGCGCCACCTGGTCGGAGGCCGTACAGGTGGATGCCAGCCTCTACCACAGCGGTATGCCCGGTGTCGCCGCTGACCAGCTGGGCCGGCTCCATGCCGCCTGGCACGCCCGCACCGGCTCGAGCGCCGACCAGCTGGCCATTTATTACAGCCGCTCCGACGACGGCGGCACCGTCTGGAGCACCCCGGTGCGCATCAGCGACCTGGATGCAGAGACCGATCTGCTCTATGCTGCGGTCGCGGTGGATCCGGCCGGCAATCCCCATGTGGTCTGGAATTCCGCACTGTACGACGATGACTATGCCGGGGACGTCTATTATGCCCATTCGGCTGACGGCGGCCTCTCCTGGTCGGCGGCGCAGCAGATCAGCGGCGTCAGCGGCGCGCGGCGCTGCCACGTCCCCGTCATCGACTTTACGCCCGCGGGCGAGGCCTGGGTCATCTGGTGCGACGGCGTTTTTGACGACGCGACCCGTAATGTCTGGTGCGCACGCAGCAGTGATTATGCCTCCTGGAGCACGCCCGCGGCGCTCACCACCTCAGGGGTACTCTACGACCGCTATCCCTCCCTGGTCATCGATCCGCAATCTGTGGTGCATCTGGCATACACCGATAATTATTCGCCGGGGGATATCCGCATCCTTTACAAGAGCTTTCAGGACGGCGCCTGGTCGGCGGCCGAGCCCATCGCCCGCTCCGCCAGCGGCAACGTCAGCAGTCCAAGCCTCACTTGCTCGGAGGATGGCGGCCTCGGGCTGCTTTACCGTGACGATCAGGGCGCCGCTGCCCTAGGCCGCAATGTCGCCGCCCCCTGGGAGGCGGCCGATTCACCTGTTCTCGCCCGGCCCAGCGCGGCCGACGGCGACATCTTTCTCACCCTGCGCAGCCAGGGCGAATGGATTGCGGGCGGCAACGTCAGCAACGACGATGTCGATGACCAGTATCCGGAGACGCCCCGCCGGGCGCCCGCCGGCAGTATCGATGCCCTGTGGATGCGCGTCAATTCGACCACCAATAACGAAATCCATTTCCTCCATCTCGCGACCGCGCCGCGCGCCTCCAGCACGCCCCTGCATGTCCGCGCCGTCTCACCTGCGGCTGGAGCAGATGGGGTCCCCTACTTCAAGCAGGAGTTTACTGTTCAGGTGGATTTTGACCAGCGCGTGATCAGCGATTCGATCACTGCCGCCACTTTTTCGGTCACCAGCGCATCCCGGGGCGTGCTCGTAGGCCTCATCTCCTACGATCCCAGCCTCCGCCGCCTGCACTTCCAGCTTGACGCGCACGCGCCCGCGGACGATTCGATCACCGTCCGTCTGAGCGGTTCCATCCCCCAGGAAGGCGGCATTGGGCTCGATGGCAACAACAATGGCGTGGCGGAAGGCTCGCCGGCGGATGATTACCTCTGGAGTTTCCATACGGCTCCGCTCGACCAGCAGGCACCGCAGCTGACCCTCGGCATCGCCCAGAACCCGGTGCTGACCCGCTATATGGATATCTACCTCTTTGCATCGGAGATCCTCGGCCGCAGTCCGGCGGTCGAGATCGCCGGCACCACCGTGATAGCGCAGCGCGTGCCCGGCAGTACGCCCCTCTACAAGGCGGATTATGAACTCGAGCAAAACGGGATCATTCACATCAAGTTCAGCGGCGAGGACCTGGCGGGCAACAGCGGCGAGGGCGCACGTGACTTTTCCGCCCAACTGATGCTGGCCGGGAGCGGCGGTGAGCTGGCCTCCGCGGACGGACAGCTGTCGGTCGCCCTCGGCGGCGGCAGCGTGAACCGGGACCTCTATATGACCATCATCAAGGAGCAGGAGAAGGAATCCGGCGCGCTCCCGGCGTGGCAGATCGGTCCGGCCGGCCTGCTCCTCGACGCCCCGGCGCAGCTGCTGCTGAGAGGGACGGAGGGCGCCGGCGCAGCGCAGCAGTTCGAACAACGCCAGTCCGATGGATCATGGCTGCCCCTGACCACCGTCGCCGAGAAGGGCACCCTCCGCGCCAGCTTGATGCGCCTGGGAACCATCCGCGTCGCCGCGGTGGCGCAGAGCCTGCCCCGGGAGTTCAGCCTGCGGCAGAATTATCCCAATCCCTTCCGCCTCGGCCTGGAGAAAACCACCTTCCTCCTCGAAATGCCGGAACAGCAGGAGGTTAAAGTCAGTATCTACAATCTCCTCGGTGAACAGGTTCGCACCCTGACCCACGGCAAGCTGGCTGCGGGCGTGCACGCCCTGACCTGGGATGGGCTGGACGAGAGCCACAGGGGTGTGGCCAGCGGTGTTTACTTTTACCGCTGCATCACCCCCGCCAGGACCTTCACGCGTAAATTGCTGATTTTGCAGTAGGGGGGAGAATAACGATGATGAGAAGCAAGAAGAGGAATCGAGGCATGGACATCGGCACCCTGGCTGCAGATCACCTGCGCGTCCGCACCCGCAACGCACTCCTGACTGGAGTGCTCGCGGCATTCCTGGGGCTCACGGGCTGCGGCGGCGACAGCGGCACCAATCCGCATAACTATCCCAAGCCCCTGATCACCGATATCCCGGAAGTGAGCGGGATCCAGAGCTATCAGGTGACGATCAGCTGGAGCACCGATATCACCGCCACCAGCGCCGTGCTCTACGGCACCGCCAGCGGTGTCTACACCCAGAAAGACAGCACCGGCGCGGCCAAATCGACCACCCATCAGATGATCCTGACCAGCCTGCGCTCCAACACCCTCTATTATTTCGTGGTGCAGTCCAAGTCGCAGGGCGGATTGGCCCGGTCCGCGGAGGGCACCTTCCAGACGGCCATGGCCGCGGCGGATCTGGCGGCGGCGGCCTGGGCGAAATATCAGGCCGAAGATATCAGCGGGGCCAAGGACCTTTTCCGCCGTTTGCTGGCCGCGGTGCCGCAATCCGCGGCCGCCTATACAGGTCTGGGATGGTGCTGCGCCCATCCCGGCGTCGATTCCCTCGAGACGGCCCTGAGCTGGTTCAACGGTGCCCTCGCCCTCAACGCCAATGAGACCGATGCGCTCGCCGGTCGCGGTTTTGTCCGGCTGGCCCTGAATTTCTACAGCCAGGCCGGTGCCGATCTGGCCCGGGTCCTGAGCCTCGACAGCGCTTACCGCCTGGCCTGGAACGCCAGGGTGAATGCCGCAGCGGTCCGGCTCGGACTGGCCGAGGCCGACTTTTTCCTCCAGGATTTCAGCGGAGCCCAGGCCCAGATCGACCTCCTGGCGCCGGGCAACGGTCTGATCGCCGGCCAGGCCGCGACCTGGTCGGTGGCCGGCACAGCCTATGCCACCTATCCCGAGGCGCTGCTGGCCTGGATCGAGAAACTCAAGTCGGCGGGATGATCAGTTGCCCTGGCGTTCGAAATCCTTGCGCTGCTGTGCGGCGAGGAGGGTTTTACGCAGCCGGATCGATTTGGGGGTCACCTCGACCATCTCATCATCCTTGATGAACTCGATCGCTTTTTCGAGCGTCAGCGGGGTGAAGGGGGACAACTGGACCGCTTCATCCTTGGTCGAGCTGCGCATATTGGTCAGCTTTTTCTGCTTGGTAGCATTGACATCGATGTCGTTGTCGCGGTTGTGCTCGCCGACGATATGCCCCTCATAGGTGGGTTCGCCCGGGCCGACGAAAAGGATGCCGCGCGGCTCGAGATTGCCGAGGGCATAGGCGACGGTATCCCCGGAACGGTCCGAGACGATCGAACCCGTCAGACGCGTGATAAAATCGCCGCGGTAGGGCTCGTAACCGGAGAGGATAAAGTTCATGATCCCGGTGCCCTTGGTATCGGTGAGGAACTCGTTGCGGTAGCCGATGAGCGAGCGCGAGGGCACGGAGAACTCGACGCGGACCCGGCCGGTGCCGTGATTGACAAGGTTGACCATGCGCGCCTTGCGCCGAGAGAGCTTTTCGGTGACGATGCCGAGAAACTGCTCCTCGCAGTCGATGAAGAGATGCTCGATCGGTTCATGGCGGACGCCGTTGATGGTCTTGAAAATGACGCTCGGACGGCCGACGCAAAGCTCAAAATCCTCGCGCCGCATGGTTTCAATCAAAATCGCCATCTGAAACTCCCCGCGACCCTTGACAATAAAGCGGTCCGGACTCTCGCCCTCCTCCACACGGATGGAAACATTCCGCAGTATCTCCTTCATCAGCCGATCCCGCAGCTTGCCCGACTGGACATTTTTGCCTTCACGCCCCGATAGGGGAGAGGTGTTGATGGTGAAGAGCATCGAGATCGTCGGCTCATCCACGGTGATCCGCTTCAGGGCTTTGGGCGCCCGGGCGGTGCAAATAGTGTCGCCGATGTGAACCTCCTCGATCCCCGCGAGAATGATGATGTCCCCCGGCTCGGCGCGTTCGGTTTCGCGCAGGGCAATGCCATCATAGACCTGGATGCGCGTCACCCGCAAGGGATTGAGACTTTGATCCTCGGCGATACAAATGAGGGCGTCGTTGTTGTGGGCGCTGCCGTTGAAGACCCGTCCGATCGCGAGGCGGCCAAGATAATCGGAGTAATTGAGGTCCGACACCAGCATCTGAAACGGCTCTTCGGGAATGTAGCCCGGAGCCGGGATCTGCGCCAGGATGGCCTCAAAGAGCGGCTTGAGATCCGTGCCCTCTTCCTCCAGGGAGGTCTGCGCGATGCCTTGTCGGCCGACGGCATAAAGGACCGGAAACTCGATCTGTTCCTCGGTCGCATCGAGGTCGATGAAGAGGTCAAAGATCTCGTTGAGCACCTGCTGCGGCCGGGCGTCCTTGCGGTCGATCTTGTTGATGACCACAATGATCTTGAGATTGCCCTCGAGGGCCTTTTTCAGAACGAAGCGGGTCTGCGGCAGCGGCCCCTCCGAGGCATCGACCAGAAGGATGGCCCCATCGACCATCTTGAGGGCACGCTCGACCTCGCCGCCAAAATCGGCATGGCCGGGGGTGTCCAGGATGTTGATCTTGACCCCTTCCCAGCGTACCGAGCAGTTTTTGGCGGCGATGGTGATGCCGCGTTCGCGCTCGAGGTCCATGTTGTCCATGATGCGCTCCTCGACCTGCTGGTTTTCGCGGAAGAGCCCGCTCTGGCGCAGCATCTGATCGACGAGGGTGGTTTTACCATGATCGACATGGGCGATGATGGCGATATTGCGGATCAGGGGATTGATCTGGTTTTTTTTCATGGGTGCCGCCTTGAATAATACAAGATGAGGGAATTCAAAAAATTATATAGCCTTTAATATATGCAGATTTATTGGCAATCGCCAGATAAAAATGGGCGATTATACTGCAGCGCGCCCGGGATGCGGCAGGGACTTGAGCCGGTGGGGCCAGGGTGGTTCCGGGCTTTGACCACGCGGAGCCCGGGATGCGGCCGGATGGCATAAAAAAAGGCGGGCCAAGGGCGGCTCGCCTTTTTGCTGCAGAATCTGGCGCTCACTTGATCAGGGTCATCCGCTGGCTCAGTTCGGAATCCGCCATTTTGAGGACGTAGAGATAGGCCCCGGTCGGAAGATCATGGCCATTGTCGTCGCGGCCGTCCCAGATCGTCGAATAGCTGCCCGCTTCCAGGCGGTTGGAGACCAGCGTGCGCACCCGCTGCCCCTGCAGATTGTAGATCGCCAGCATCACCTGGCCCGGCTGTTTGACCGCATAGGCGATGCGGGTTTGGGCGTTGAAGGGATTGGGTGAATTCTGTTCGAGGCGGCTGGCCTCGGGCTGGACCATTTCGACCATCACCGGCCCGTGCCATTGCATCGTCCCGTTGGTGGCAATGTCGACGATCTGATAGTAATAGACCTGTCCGGCTGCGGCCGTGTTGTCGACATAGCGGTAATTGTGCGCGCTGGCGCTGCTGCCGGCGCCGGGGATCATCCGCGTATTGATCTGGGAGAAGAGGCCCTGCTCCTCGGTGGAGCGGTAGACGTTGAAGCCGAGATTGTCGCTCTCGGATTGGGTTTCCCATTGCAGCACGACGGCGCCATCCATCATCGCGGCCGAGAAAGAACTCAGCTCGACCGGGGTATAGACCGGCACAAGATAATCCTCCACCTCGCCGTCCGGAGCCGGGCCGTCCACCGCCAGACCCGGGGCCGTGCAGAAGCGGAAGCGGCAGAAGGAGTAAAGCTCCTTCAGACCGGTCATGGGTACTGCGACCGGCACGGAATTGACCCCTGCCTTGAGGGGTACGTCGATGAGGGTGTGATCCGCGGCGTCGTTCCAGTTGCCGTCGCCCTTCCAGTCGAACCAGGCGTTGAGATAGCCGGCGGTGCTGGCGGCAACCTCGATCTGCGCGGCTTGCCCCTGGGTCAAGCGGGTCTTGAATTCCACCCCGTCTTCATCGTCCAGGCCGGTGTTATCGTCGCCGTCGGCTTTTTCGCTCGGGGTGGCATCCTCCTCGGTGTCGATTTTGGCGCCGAGAAAGCAGCCGGGCTGGTAGAGATGGCGGGCGCCGTTATGGCTGAGCAGGGTGGGAAAACCGTGCTCCATGGCATCGCCATAGTCCATGCCACCGCAGCTGCTGGTCGCGACGAGAAGACCGCTCCAGTAGATCGAATCGCCATCGTCCATGGGCGAGGTGAGCGTGGCCTTGATCTGGGTGACGTCGCCGGGGACGCCCTTGAGGGTGAGGGTTTCAACCAGGACCTCGTCGCCGAAGTTGGGATCATCGCAGGTTTTCGCAGTGCTTTGCGAACCGGCTTCGAGACGCAGCACCGCCTGACGCTTGGAGCTCTCCTTTTCCGTGACCACAAAGGTCACATCGACATCCCGCGGCGCAGCCGCTGCCGGGATGGACCAGGTTTCGCTCCAGGTGTTCGGGCGGTCGCCCGCTTCCCACCACAGCCCCTGGTGCACCAGTTTGCCGGAGGAAAAGCGTCCATCCGGATTTTTGCGGAAAATGTAGGCGACCACCGCCCGTGCCGCATAGTATCCCGGATTGGTGTCGCCCTCGACATAGATCTTGATCCAGTTGGTCGGTTTAAGCATGGTCTCAAAGTGATACCCGTACCCCTTGGTGATAACCGCCGGGGTATCGAGGTGAATCTTTTCGACCGGCGTTGCGATGTAGATCTCGTCCGGCGGAATCACGTCAGGCGGCACCTTGGCGACCACCTGGATGAGGATGCTGTCGACCTCGGCCGGATTGGGAATGTAGAGGATTTTGGGATAACTGGCGGTCGCAGAGCGGTTTCCCAATCCGGCGGCGAGGATGTCGACCTGCGACTGGTCGCCACAGGTGAAATGCCAGGGGTGATCCTGTGCGCTAGCGGCCATGATCCCCAGGAGCAGTGCGGCCAGGCTGAGGATCACGATTTGTTTCGGTTTCAACATTTTCTCCTCCCCGGAGTGAGGTGGGTGGGGCACGGGCCGGCAGGCGCAGTGCCATTAAAAAGCGTCACCTCTGTCCCTTTTCTTTGACACCTCAGTGAATTATGATTTGGATTAACTGCCAAAAATACAATTAATTATGAATTACCATTCTGATATTTCAGACCTCCTTTTACAATAATCAGGCCAGATTCGAAAATTCTGGCTTTTTATCTTAAGGATGTTTATTTTACCTCCGTTCCACCATCCGGTCACCGTGAGCCCCGCGCCGGGAGCAGGAGCCTTTCCTGGGCCCGGCGATTAACGTCTCCAGGAGGTCGGCACAGATCAGCAGCCGTTAACAAATGGAACCGGGCTTTTCCAGCGGCCCTTTATCAGGAGAGAAACCCATGCGATGGACCTGTTTCATACTGCCGTTCATTCCGATCGTTGCCGTGCTTGCTGTTGCGCTTGCGCCGGCTCAGGAGGTTGCCGGGGGATGGCATCAAGCTACGCCCCCGCTGGCGACGCGCTGGTCCGCGGCGGTGGGGCCAGATAATGCCCGGCCGGAATATCCCAATCCGGCCATGGCACGCACGGCCTGGAGCCCGCTGAACGGACTATGGCAGTACGCCATCCGCCCGCGCGGCGCCGATGTGCCGGCTGCCGGCGAATGGGCGGGCGATATCCTGGTGCCCTACCCGCTCGAATCGGCGCTCTCCGGCGTGCAGCGCGCCATCTCCGAAACGGATCGGCTGTGGTACAGCCGTACCTTCACGGTTCCGCCGGAGTGGCGCCGGCAGCGCATTTTGCTCCATTTCGAGGCGGTCGACTGGCAGACTCAGGTCTGGATCAACGGCGTCGAGGTCGGCAGCCACGAAGGGGGGTATGATCCCTTCGAATTCGATATCACCGCCGCCCTCAAGTCGGGCGAAAAACAGCGGCTGGTGGTCGCGGTTTGGGATCCGACCGATACCGGAACGCAGCCACGCGGCAAGCAGGTGCTCCATCCCGGCGGCATCTTTTACACCCCGTGCACCGGCATTTGGGGCAGTGTTTGGCTGGAACCGGTGCCGGAAACGCACATCCGCGAGTTGCGCCTGATTCCCGACGCTGCGCAGGGGGCCGTGACCGTGCGTTGTCTCATCGAGAAGCCCGGGCCGCAGGACCGTCTCGTCGTCCAGGCAACAGATGGCGAATCGGCGGTCGCAAGCGGTGAAGGGGCGGCCGGCGCGGCCCTGCGCCTGCAGATTCCCGCGCCCCGGCTCTGGTCGCCGAACGCGCCGCACCTCTATTCGCTCCGGATCCAACTCCTGCGTCAGAACAAGGTGGTCGATGAAGTGACCAGCTATGTCGGCCTGCGCTCCATCGCCATCGGACCGGACGAGAACGGCGTGACCCGCCTGCTCCTCAACGGCGCCCCGCTCTTTCAGGCCGGCCCGCTCGATCAGGGATTCTGGCCGGATGGCATCTATACCGCCCCGACCGAAGCCGCCATGATTTACGACCTCGAGGTGCTCAAACGGATGGGATTCAACATGCTGCGCAAGCACGTCAAGGTCGAGCCGCGGCGTTTTTACTATCAGTGCGACCGCCTCGGCTTGCTCGTTTGGCAGGACATGCCCAGCGGCGACCGTTCGATCGAACCCGGGGAGCCGGACATCACGCGCACGCCGGAATCGGCGCGCCAGTACTACCTCGAGCTCGAACGCATGATCACCACCCACTTCAACCATCCCAGCATTGTGATGTGGGTGCCATTTAATGAAGGTTGGGGGCAGTTCGAAAGCGCAAAGGTGGTGGAGTTCATCCGCGGCCTCGATTCGACCCGCCTGGTGAATCACGCCAGTGGCTGGGCGGAGCGCGGTGTGGGCGACGTGGTGGATTGGCACCGCTATCCCGGCCCGGATGCCCCGCAACCGGAGGCCAAGCGTGCCGCGGTGCTCGGCGAATTCGGCGGCCTCGGCCTGCCGACGGCCGGACATATGTGGGCGGAGAAGAACTGGGGCTATCAGAAGATGGCCGATCGCGAGGACCTGCACCGCCGTTACGAGGAGCTCTGGAAAAAGGTGTGGGAACTGCAGGAAAAACCCGGATTGAGCGCCGCCGTCTATACCCAGACGACCGATGTCGAGACCGAAGCCAATGGTTTGATGACCTACGATCGCGCGGTGATCAAACAGGATACCACCCGGGCTCCGTTGATCCATTCCGGGCGCTTGTCCGCCCTGCCGGGAGTCAAATAAAGAGCTGCAATCGATGGGAGGAGGAGATACGATGAAACGTGCAAGCCTGTTCTGGATGGCCTGGCTGCTCTCCGCGGCCACCTTGTCCGCTGCCGAGACCAGCCTGAACTCACCCGATGGTCAGATCACCCTGAAAGTCAGCACAGGGGAAAATATCCGCTATGCCGTCCTCTGGCACGGCATCGAGGTGATCCGCCCTTCGGAAATCTCGCTGCTGCTCGACAATAACCGTCATCTCGGCGAGGCGCCGCGCCTGCAAAAGAGCAGCCGCAGCAGCGTCGATCAGCTGCTCGAACCGGTGGTGCGGCAAAAGAGCGCCCGGATACGCGACCGCTATAACGAGATGACACTCACCTTCAAGGGCAATTACAGTCTCATTTTCCGCGCTTATGACCAGGGCGTGGCCTGGCGCTGGGTGACGCGGTTTCCAGGACGCATCAAGGTGATGTACGAGCAGGCGCTTTTCGATTTCGCCAGCGACGAAAGGGTCTATTTCGGCGAGGAGCCTAATTTTTACAGCCATCAGGAGCGGCTCTACCTGCCCGTGCAGCTGAAGGAGATCACCAGCCGCCGCCAGGCCGTGGCGCCGGTGCTGGTCGAGATCGAGAAGGGGCCGCGTGTCCTGATCTCCGAAGCCGATCTCAACGATTATCCCGGCCTGTGGTTCACCGGCAGCGACCAACGTAGCACCACCCTGGTCGGGCGCTTCCCTGCCGTGGTCTTGACCGACACCACCACCTCCGACCGCGATGTCAAACCCCTGACCCGCGCGCCCTGGATTGCCGAAACCAGCGGGACCCGCTCCTTTCCCTGGCGCTTGCTGGTGCTGGCAGGACGCGATGCCGACCTGGTCGGCAATACCCTGGTGTACCAGCTCTCCCAGCCGGAACGCCTCCGCGACGCCGCCTGGATCAAACCGGGCAAGGTGGCCTGGGACTGGTGGAACGCACTCAATCTCTTCGATGTCGATTTCAAGGCGGGACTCAATACCGCCACCTACAAACATTACATCGATTTCGCCGCGGAGTATGGACTCGACTATGTCATCCTCGATGAAGGATGGTATCCGCTCGGCAACGTCATGGCCGTCCATCCCGAGATCGATATGGAGGAGCTGCTCGCCCATGCCCGCGAGAAAAAGGTCGGCATCATCCTCTGGGTGACCTGGAAAAGCCTGCTCGATCAGCTCGAGCCGGCGCTCGCGCGCTTCGAATCCTGGGGCGTCAAGGGGATCAAGGTCGATTTCATGCAGCGGGATGATCAATGGATGGTCAACTATTACTGGCACATCGCCGCAGAGGCCGCCCGGCACCATCTGCTGGTCGATTTCCACGGCGCCTACAAGCCGGCGGGTCTCGAACGGACCTGGCCCAATGTGCTCACCCGCGAAGGGGTCAAGGGGCTCGAGAACGTCAAATGGAGCCGAGATGTAACTCCGGAACATGACGTTACCCTGCCTTTCACCCGCATGGCGGTCGGGCCGATGGATTATACGCCGGGCGCGATGATCAATGCCACGGCCGGGCAGTTTCAGCCGATCTTTGAAATGCCGATGAGCATGACGACGCGCTGCCACCAGATGGCGATGTACGTGGTCTACGAAAGTCCGCTGCAGATGCTCGCGGACTCGCCGAGCCGCTACCGCCGTGAGCCGGAGTGTGCCCGCTTTATTGCCGGCGTACCGACGGTCTGGGATGAGACGATGATTCTTGATGCGCGCATCGCCGACTATGTGTTGTCGGCGCGTCGCAGCGGCGCTGCCTGGTATGTCGGGGCCATGACCGATGGGGCCGCCCGGACGCTCGAGCTCGATCTGGCTTTCCTGCCGTCGGGCCGGTACAGCATGACCCTGTTCCATGATGGCCCCAATGCCGCGCGCGCAGCGATGGACTATGCCTGCACGCGCCGCAGTGTTGCTGCGGGGGAAAAGATCCAGCTCGAGCTGGCGCCCGGAGGCGGCGCCGTGGCGGTACTGTCGCCGGAAAAGTAAATTGCGCCGGCCGGCTGAGGAATCCCTTGCTTTATACTTATTAATCATTTATATTAGCCCGTGATTCTTTCAGGTATAGAGATAGCACACCCCGTGGTTCTGGCGCCACTGGCGGGCTGGACCGATACGGTTTTCCGGCAGATATGCAAAGAGTTCGGCGTTGGTCTGATCTTTACCGAGATGGCCAGCGCCGATGCCATCGTGCGCAACCGGACGCGGACGATGGAAATATGCCGCTTCACGGCGGCCGAGCGGCCGATCGGCATCCAGCTTTTTGGCGCCGAGGCGAAGACACTGGGACAGGCGGCGGCCATCGTCGCCGCCGAGCTGCAGCCCGATTTCATCGATATCAACTTTGGCTGCCCGGCGAAAAAGGTGGTCAAGCGCGGCGGTGGATCAGCGCTGATGCGCGATCTCTCCCTGCTGGAAGCGATCGGCCGGGCCGTCGTCTCCGCCAGTCCGATCCCGGTCACCGCCAAGCTGCGCGCCGGGTGGAACGACCATGTCGTCGTCGAGGCGAGCCAGCAGCTCGAAGCGGCCGGAGTCGCCGCCGTGACGATTCATCCGCGCACCCAAAAGATGGGATTCAAGGGCGCGGCCGACTGGCGCCTGATCGCCGCCGTCAAGCAGGTGGTCACCATCCCGGTCATCGGCAACGGCGACATCACCTGCGCGGCCGATGCCCGACGTATGTTCGCGGAAACCGGCTGCGATCTGGTCATGATCGGCCGAGCCGCCCAGGGCAATCCCTGGATCTTTCAGCAAACCATTGACTTGCTGCAGGACGGGGTGGAGCCCCCCCCTCCGGCCGCAGTGGAACGTCTGCGCCTCTGCCTCCATCATCTCGATCTCCAGGAGCAGACCTATGGCGCGCAATCGGCGGTCTTTACCATGCGCAAGCATATCGCCAGCTATCTCAAGGGCTTGCCCAATGCCGCTGCCGTCAAGGCGCAGATCTTCCGCACCAGCGATTTTGCCCAGGTCCGGCGGGAATTGAACGATTACAGCAATACCCTGGCACAAGCCCGGATCAGTGCCTGAATACCCTTTGAGGCAGGAGCAATTCCTGCCTTTTTTGCTCCATCTCGATCACAAACTGGAGAAAACCGGGTGTGGACCCGCGTTCCAGCTCTCGTACGCTCACCTTGCTCCGGAGGATGCATGTCGAAACGCAAAGCAATTATCATGGGTGCTGCTGGCAGGGATTTTCACAATTATAATCTCTATTTTCGTCAAAATGCCGATTATGAGGTAGTGGCCTTCACCGCGACGCAAATCCCCAATATCGACGACCGCAAATATCCGGCTGAATTGGCTGGTGCACTCTATCCCAAGGGCATCCCCATCGAGCCTGAAGATAGCCTGCCCGAGCTCATTCGCGCGCACGGCGTCGATGAGGTCTTTTTTGCCTACAGTGATGTGCCCCATGCCTATGTCATGCACAAGGGCTCCCTGGTCAATGCCCTGGGTGCCACCTTTTCGTTGCTCGGCCCCAAATTTACCATGATCAAGTCGCGCGTCCCGGTTGTCGCGGTCTGCGCGGTACGCACCGGCTGCGGCAAGAGCCAGACCACGCGGCGGGTTGCCGAGATTCTCATGGCCCGCGGCAAACGCGTGGTGGCCATCCGCCACCCGATGCCCTATGGCGATCTGGTCAAACAGCGGGTGCAGCGTTTCGGCTCGCTCGAGGACCTCAAGAAACACGAATGCACCATCGAGGAGATGGAGGAGTACGAGCCCCATATTACCCGCGGCATCGTCGTCTATGCGGGCGTCGATTATGGCGCCATCCTCGAGCAAGCCGAGAAAGAGGCGGATGTCATCCTCTGGGATGGCGGCAATAATGACACCCCCTTTTACCAGCCGGATCTGCACATCGTGGTCGTTGATCCGCTCCGGCCCGGGCATGAGATCACCTACCATCCGGGCGAGACCAATCTGCGCATGGCGGATTATATCGTGATCAACAAGGAGGTCGAAGCCGATCTCGAGGAACTGCGCACGGTCAAGAACCATATCCGCGTCTATAACCCCCGGGCGGTGGTCATCGATGCCGCCTCGCCCATCCGCGTCGAGCATCCCGAACTGCTGGCAGGCAAACGCGCCCTGGTCGTCGAGGACGGGCCGACGCTCACCCATGGCGAGATGACCTTCGGCGCCGGGATTGTCGCCGCCGAGCGCTATGGTGCGGCTGCACTGGTCGATCCCCGGCCGTGGCTCAAGGGCTCGCTAGTGGATACCTTTGCCAAATATACGGGTATCGGCACCTTGCTACCGGCAATGGGGTACGGCGAGGAGCAGATGCGCGACCTCGAAGCCACCATCAACGCCACCGAGTGCGATGTGGTGGTGATCGGCACGCCGATCGATCTGCGCCGCATCATCAAGATCAACAAGCCGAGCGTGCGCGTCTTTTATGATCTGCAGGAGATCGGCACGCCGACCCTGCAGGACGCCCTGGCGCGGTTCTAGGCCGGGGAGTGGGCTTGTGACCTCGGCCGCGGAAAAGAGGATTGCCGTCGTCGCCCTCGGCGGCAATGCCATCACACGCGAATTCGAAGAGGGTGACATTTACCAGCAGTTCGCCAATACCCGGCGTGCGCTCATGGGCGTGGCGGACCTGATTGAACGCGGCTACCGGTTGGCCATCACCCACGGCAACGGACCGCAGGTGGGGCATGCCCTGATCCGCGTCGAGCAGACCCGGCAGCTGGTGCCGCCGATTCCGCTCGGGGTGATCGTCGCCGATCTTGAGGGCGGGATGGGCTACATGATCGAGCAGTCCCTGGTCAACAAACTGCTGCTGCGCGGCCTGCGCCGCGAGGTTGTCACCCTCCTGGCCCAGGTGGTCGTGGACCGCGACGATCCCTCCATCCAAAATCCGTCCAAATTCGTCGGCCCCTTCTACCGGCACGAGGAGGTCGCTGAACTGGTCGAGAAACGCGGCTACATCATCCGGGAGGACCCGGGGCGCGGCTATCGCCGCGTGGTGCCCTCACCGCGGCCGCAGCAGGTGGTGCAGGCGCACACCATCCGCCGGCTGGTGCATGAGGGAGTGATCGTCATCACCGCCGGCGGGGGCGGCATCCCTGTCTATCGGGAGGAGGACGGCCGCCTCGAAGGCGTCGATGCCGTCATCGACAAGGATCTGGCCTCGGCGGTGCTCGCCGGCGAGATCGGAGCGACCGAGCTCTACATTCTCACCGCGGTCGACCGCGTGGCCCTGAATTTCCACAAGCCGGGCGAGCGCTTCCTCGACCGGCTGACCGTGGCGGAGGCCCAGCGCTATCTGGCGGAGGGACAGTTCCCCCGAGGCTCGATGGGGCCCAAGATCGAGGCGGCGGTGGAGTTTATCAAGGCCGGAGGACAGAAGGCGATCATCACCTCGGTGGAACGGATGTCCGAAGCCCTGGCGGGAGAGACCGGCACCGAGATCGTCGCCTGATGGCCAAGGGCTGAACCGGGAGCCGGCGGCGGCCGCAGGCATCTTCCCGTCCGTCCGAGCGCGGCTCCCGCATGTGTCAGCCGCATATACAACACACTCATTTTCTATGGGAGTAGATGCGATGGCAGAAGAACCTGTCCGCAAAAAACGCGATGCCGCCATCACCATCAACACCGCCTGGTGCAAGGGGTGCGTCATCTGTGTCGAACTCTGCCCGGAAGAGGTTCTAGTGATGGAAAACGGCAAAGCCAAAGTGGCGGACCTTGAAAAATGCACCGTCTGCGGCCTCTGCGAGCTGCGCTGTCCTGATTTCGCGATTACCGTGGTGGACAAGAATAAAGTAGAAAAAGCAGGTGAATAGGCGATGGCTGATGAAAAGAGAATCCAGGTTCTGACCGGCAACGAAGCCTGCGCCGAGGGCGCCCTGGCCGCGGGCATGCGTTTTTACGCCGGCTACCCGATCACCCCCTCCTCGGAGGTGGCGGAGGTGCTGGCGATCGAGCTGCCCAAGGTGGGCGGGGTCTTTATCCAGATGGAGGATGAGATCGCCTCGATGGGCGCGATCATCGGCGGCTCATTGGCCGGGGTGAAATCGATGACCGCCACCAGCGGCCCCGGGTTTTCATTGATGCAGGAAAATATCGGCTTTGCGGCCATGGCAGAGGTGCCCTGTGTCGTCGTCAATGTCATGCGCGGCGGCCCGAGCACCGGCCTGCCGACGCTGCCGGCTCAAGGGGATGTCATGCAGGCCCGCTGGGGCACGCATGGCGATCATCCCATTATTGCCCTCGCTCCCTTCAGCGTCACCGAGACCTACGATCTGACCATTCGCGCCTTCAATCTCTCCGAGCAGTATCGCACCCCGGTCATTCTGCTCCTGGATGAGATCATTGGTCACGTCAATGAAAAGGTCGCGCTTGTCCCGGCCGAAAAGCTTCGGATCGTCAACCGGGTGACCCCGTCCGAACCGCCGGAGGCGTACAGACCCTACCGCCACACCGAGTCGGGGGTGCCGCCGATGATTCCCTATGGCGAGGGCTATCGCTTCCACGTGACCGGCCTGGCGCACGACGAGACCGGCTTTCCGACCAACAGCGCTGCCGAGATCGGCCGGCTGATGGAACGGCATCATCGCAAGATCGAGCAGGCTCGCGACCAGATCGTCGAGGTGGATCGTTTCATGATGGACGATGCCGAGATCGGCATTATCGCCTATGGTTCGACGGCGCGGTCGGCGCGCCATGCTGTGCGTCTGGCGCGCGACGCGGGCAAGCGGGTTGGACTACTGCGGCTCAAGACCCTCTGGCCTTTTGCCGATGCCGAAATCCGCGCCCATATCGGTCAGATCCGGAGCTGGATCGTGCCCGAGATGAACATGGGGCAGATGGCCCATGAGGTCGAATGGGCCCTGGCCGGGGCCGCCCCGGTCACACGCCTCAACAAGGTCAACGGCGATCCGATCAGTCCGGCAGAAATATATCAGATCATTCCCGGTTGATCCGGTTGGGAAGGAGATACCTCTCATGTTTAATTATGACAAATATCTGCGGCTTGACAAATTCCCGTTGATCTGGTGCTCCGGCTGCGGCGACGGCATCGTTCTCAAGGCCATGATTCGGGCCATTGACAAGATGGGACTGAACAAGGACGATATCTGCATGGTCTCCGGGATCGGCTGCTCCAGCCGCCTCACCGGTTATGTCGATTTCAATACCTTGCACACGACCCACGGGCGTGCCCTGACCTTCGCCACCGGCATCAAGATGGCCAAACCCCGCCTCCATGTAATCGTTGTCACCGGGGATGGCGATGCCACCGCCATTGGCGGCAACCACTATATTCACGCCGCACGCCGCAACATCGACATCACGGTGATCCTCTTCAATAACTATATCTATGGCATGACCGGGGGACAGGTCTCACCGACCACCCCCAAGGGCAAGCGCGCCAGCACCGCACCCTATGGCAATTTCGAAAACGCCTTTAACATCAGCGGACTGGCGCAGGCGGCCGGTGCCAGCTTTGTCGCCCGTGCCACGGTCTACAACGCCGTTCAGCTCGAGAAGATCATCCAGCGCGCGATCGAGAAAAAGGGCTTTTCCCTGGTTGAGGTGCTCTCTCCGTGCCCGACGGCCTATGGCCGGCGCAATCGCGAGGGCACACCGGTCGACATGATTCTGCAGCAAAAAGAACAGAACGTGGCCGTCGCCGCCGCCAAGGATATGACGCCCGAGGAGCTGGAGGGCAAGATCGTCACCGGGGTGCTGACCGATATCGAGCGGCCGGAATGCCGGGATGAGTATCAGAAGCTGATTGAGTCACTCAGGAAGGAGGGAGGAGTGCGATGAGTTTCCGCTACGAGATTCGCCTGAGCGGTGAAGGAGGGCAGGGGCTGGTTCTGGCGGGCAAGATCCTCGCCGAGGCCGCTGCGGTCTATGACGACCTCAATGCCACGCAAAGCCAGAGTTACGGTCCTGAGGCGCGCGGCGGCGCGAGCCGTTCGGAGGTGATCATTTCCGATGAAGAAATCGATTACCCCAAGGCCGTCGACATCGATCTGCTGCTGGCGCTGACTCAGGAGTCGTGCGACCGGTATGGCCGCGATCTCAAGCCGAAGGGGATACTGCTGGTCGACAGTGAAACGGTAACCCGGCTGCCGCAGGGAGATTTCGTGGTGGTCAGCGTGCCGATCATCGGCCTGGCGCGGGACCGGGTCGGCCGGGCGCTGGTAGCGAATATCGTCGCCCTCGGTTTGATCGCCGGTATCGCCAATATCGTCTCGGAAAAGTCCCTGCGCGCCGCGATCGAAGCGCGCGTGCCCAAGGGCACCGAGCAGCTCAATCTGACCGCCTTCGCCACGGGACTGGAGGAGGCGCGGTCCGTAATGAAACAATTGCAGAAATAACCCCTTAACCATCTATTTAACAGGAGAGAAATGCAGAGAACCCTCGCCATTTGCAAACCCGATTGTGTCGCCCGTCAGCTCACAGGCCAGGTTCTGGCCCGAATCGAAGCCGGCGGTTTTCGTATTGTCGCCCTCCGGATGACCCGGCTGAGCCGGGCCCAGGCCGAGGGTTTTTATGAGGTCCACCGGGGCAAGCCCTTTTACGCCGAGCTGATGAATTTCATGACCGAGGGCCCGGTGGTGGTGGCGGTGCTGGAGAAGGAGGGGGCGGTGGAGGCCTGGCGCGCCCTGATGGGCGCCACCAATCCCGCGGCGGCCGCGCCCGGCACCCTGCGCCGGGATCTGGCGGAGAGCATGTCGCGCAATATTGTCCATGGCTCCGATTCGGACGAGAACGCTCGCCGCGAGATCGCTTTTTTCTTCAGTGCAAGCGATTTGCTGGCTGCAGAAAAATGAATGAAATTCAGGAAATGGGCATTTTTCTCTTGACTATGTGACGCTTTATTGCTAAATTTTCCCCGATTTTGGAAAGAAAAAAAAGTGCTACGACTGGATATCGCCAACCTTTCGCCCGGTCACTATGAAGAGGCCCGGCGAGCCGCCGCAGCGGACCTCGATCTGCAGGAGAGGACGGAGTTCACCACACCCATCGAATTGCTCATGCATATCGACAAGGCCTCTGATGAACTCATCGTCACTATCGATTGGCAGACCGTGGTCTCCACCAGTTGCGACCGCTGCGCCGAACCGCTCCAAACCCCCCTCGCCGACCACCTTGCGGTGGTCTACACCTCAAATCCCAAGGAACATGGGGATGAGGATGAGGATGTCCTGCTGATCAGCGAGTCGACCCGTGAAGTCGATTTGGCCGATCCGCTGCGGCAGAGCCTGATCTTGGCACTGCCTGCCAAACAGCTGTGCAGGGAGGAGTGCCGGGGATTGTGCAGCCACTGTGGCGCCAATTTGAACTCCGAAACCTGTAGTTGCCCGCCGGAACCTGTTGATCCGCGCTGGGAAAAGCTTGAACAACTCCTTAACAGAAAGACATAACCATGCCACTACCTAAAAGAAGACACTCGAGTGCGCGTCGTGACAAGAGACGGGCCAACTGGAAAGCAGCTACACCGACGGTGACCGAGTGCTCCAACTGCCATCAGCCGAAACTCCCCCACCGTGCTTGCCCCAGCTGTGGCTATTATAAAAGCCGTTCGGTCTTTTTGCCCAGAGAGTCCTAAGTCTGATCACATTTCCCACCATTCCTGGCGTGACCTCAAGAACCCGAATGGTTCTTGAGGTCACGTTCGTTTGAAATCTATCCGGAGTGTACATTGATCAGGATCGCGTTGGATGCCATGGGAGGGGATAACGCCCCTCATGATGTCGTGCATGGAGGCGTGGAAGCCGCACGGGCTGCGAAGGGCGATCTCGAGGTCGTGATGGTGGGCGATGAAGAGACGATCCGGCAACAGCTGCAACGCCACTTCCATCTGCAGGATCTGCGCATTTCAGTGGTGCATGCCTCGCAGACCATCTCCATGGAAGAGGCCCCGGCTAGCGCCGTCAAACAAAAGACCGACGCCTCGATCACCGTGGCCATGCGGCTGCACAAGGAGGGCAAAGTCGACGCCGTGGTCAGTGCCGGCAGCACCGGCGCTATCATGACCTCGGCCTTGTTCACCCTGAAGCGCATGCCCGGAGTCCGGCGGCCGGCCATCACCACCTTCCTGCCCACCGAAAAGGGGCGGATGCTGCTGCTCGATGTCGGCGCCAATGTCGAGAACAAGCCGCAAGATCTCGTCCAGTTCGCGATCATGGCCAGCACCTATTACAGCCATCTCTTCGACGAGCCGCACCCGACCGTCGGTCTGCTCAATATCGGTCATGAAGCGATCAAGGGCAACGAGATGACCCAGCAGGCCTATGCGCTGCTCTCGACCGCCCCGGTCCATTTCATCGGCAACGTCGAGGGCGGTGATCTGCTCCACGGTGTAGCCAATGTCGTGGTCTGCGATGGCTTTGTCGGCAATGTCGTGCTCAAATTCGGCGAGAGCCTGCTGAGCATGTTCACCTCGAACCTGCGCCGCATCAGCCGCAAGTACCTTTTTTCGCAGCTGGGCGCGGTGATGATGAAGCCGACCTTTGACGGGATCCGCAAGATCTTTGACTATCAGGAGTACGGCGGCGCACCGATGCTCGGCGTGCAGGGCATCTGCTTCAAGGCGCATGGGCGTTCGACGCCGCGCGCCATCCGCAATGCCGTCCTCGCTGCCAAAAAAATGGCGGACGGCAATATCAACGATCGCATCCAGGAAGAAATTCAGGCCTTTGACTGTTTGGGATAAATACCGGAGCCGGGCTCCAAAGGAATTACGCTGTTGAAGAGTACTCCCTACTCCATGATCACCGGTCTGGGCACAGCCATTCCCAGCCGGGTTCTGACCAATGCCGATCTGGAAAGAATGGTCGATACCAGCGACGCCTGGATCCGCGAACGGACCGGCATCGAAAAACGCCACATCATCGAGGAGGAGCGCTATACCTCCGATCTTTGCGCCGAAGCCGCTGAGCGTGCCCTGGCGGATGCCGGCCTGACCGCGGAAGCGGTCGATCTGATCTGCGTGGCGACGGTCACCGGCGATATGGCTTTTCCCTCCACCGCCTGCATTGTCCAGGAAAAGATCGGCGCCCGCAATGCCGCGGCCTTTGATATCGCCGCCGCCTGCTCGGGTTTCCTCTACGGTCTCTCCTGGGCGGATGCCATGATCGCGGTCGGCCGCGCCCGCACCGTGCTGGTCATCGGCGGGGAGACCCTGTCGCGGGTCACCGATTATCAGGACCGCACCACCGCCGTGCTCTTCGGCGATGGCGCTGGAGCCGTGGTGCTGCAGCCCGCCGACGGCGAGCGCGGGGTGATCGCCACCTATCTGAAGAGTGACGGCCGCTATGGCCCGCTCCTCCGCATCGACGGCCTCGGCACCAAGAATCCCCCCAGCCATGAATCGATCGAGCGGCGCGATCACTTTATCAAGATGGAGGGGCGCGAGGTCTTCAAGCAAGCGGTAATGGCCATGGGTGATGCCGCCGAGACCATTCTCCGCAGCACCGGGTATACCGGAGCGGAGATCGATCTCCTCATCCCGCATCAGGCCAATCTGCGTATCATCGATGCGACCGCCAAGCGCGTCAATATTCCCCCGGAGCGGGTTTTTGTCAATGTCGACCAGTACGGGAACACCTCGTCGGCCTCGATCCCCATCGCCCTGCACGAAGCGCGCCAGACCGGCCGCGTCAAGCCGGGTAGTCTGGTCCTCTTTGTCGCTTTCGGCTCCGGATTTACCTGGGCCTCCGCTCTGGTCAGGTTCTGAGTGGGCCAGCGCGCGTTCATATTCCCCGGCCAGGGCTCCCAGGAAGTGGGCATGGGCCAGGATCTTTATGCAGCGGAGCCGGCCGTTCGTGCCCTGTATGATGAGGCCGCGGCGATCCTGGGGTTCGATCTGGCGCAGATATGTTTCTCCGGACCTGAAGAGGAACTGCGCCAGACGCGTGTCACGCAGCCTGCACTCTATGTGCACGGGTATGCCATGCAGCGGTTGTTGCGGGCGCGCGGCATCGTGCCGCAGATGCTCGCCGGCCACAGTCTGGGTGAGTTTACCGCCTTTGCCGCTGCCGGAGCGCTCGATTTTGCCGCTGGCCTGCGTCTGGTGCAGGTTCGCGCCGAGGCGATGGGCCGCGCCGCGGCACAGCAGCCCGGCATCATGGCCGCGATATTGGGACTCGATTTTGCCGCCCTCGCAGCGTTATGCCGGGAGGCCGGTGCGGTGGGGAGCGTCGCGATTGCCAACTTTAACTCCCCCGGACAGCTGGTCATCTCGGGGAGCCGGCCGGGCGTAGAACGGGCGATCG
Organism: bacterium; assembly: GCA_035353815.1. GTDB lineage: Bacteria > Zhuqueibacterota > Zhuqueibacteria > Residuimicrobiales > Residuimicrobiaceae > JAKPUX01. The sequence continues at coordinate 50,180 of DAOQAG010000016.1, read as the reverse complement.
AGCTGGCGCTTGCGGCGGGGGCGCGGCGGGTGATTCCGCTGGCCGTGAGCGGAGCATTTCATTCCGCGCTGATGGCGCCGGCGCAAAGCGACTTGCGGCAGGCTCTGCTGGAAGCACCCTTTGCCGAACCGGAGGCGCCGGTCTATTGCAATGTCACGGCGGAGCCCTGCAGCGGGATCGCCGAGATCCGCCGCCTGCTCGAGGAGCAGCTCACCCATCCCGTCCTTTGGGCTGCACAGATCGAACGCATGGTCGCTGCGGGCGCAAATCAGTTCATCGAAATCGGCCCCGGCCGGGTGTTGGCCGGACTCGTTAAAAAGATCGCGCCGGAGGTCGAGGTGTGCGCCGCCGGCCGCCTGCTGGATCTGGAGCACTTTGCGTGAGGATACCCCTTTGATTGACTTGACTGGAAAAACGGCGATCGTCACCGGCGGCGCCCGGGGCATTGGCAAAGCCATTGTGCTGCGGCTGGCAGGAGCCGGCGCGGACGTTGCCGTCTCCGATATCGATCTCGCGGGCGCCGAAGCCGTAGCGGCCGAGGTGCAGGCCATGGGCCGCAAGAGTCTGGCGATGAAAGGTGACGTCAGTAAACTGGCGGAAGCCGAGGCCCTGATCGAGGGCACGCTCGCTGCGTGGGGGCACCTCGACATTCTGGTCAATAACGCCGGAATCACGCGCGACGGCCTGCTGGTGCGCATGGAAGAGGCGCAATGGGACAGCGTCATCGCGGTCAACCTCAAGGGCACCTTCAACGGCGTCAAGGCCGCTGCCCGGGTGATGATGAAGCAGCACGCGGGCAAGATCATCAATATCGCCTCGGTGGTCGGGGTGATGGGCAACGCCGGTCAGGCCAACTATGCCGCCTCCAAGGCCGGGGTGATCGGCCTCACCAAATCGGCGGCCAAGGAACTGGGCGGGCGCAATATTCAGGTCAATGCCGTGGCGCCCGGCTATATCGAAACCGATATGACCAAGGACTTGCCGCAAAGCGCCCGGGAGAGCTTTCTCACCCTCATCCCGCTTAAACGGCCGGGCACGGCGCAGGATGTCGCCGATATCGTTCTGTTTCTTGCCAGCCCCCTTGCTGATTACGTGACCGGGCAAGTGCTGCACGCCGATGGCGGCATGGTCATGTAGGGGCGAGACCGCGGCGCAAAGTAACACGTAAGGGAAATAAGGAAATCCTGGATAGTTCACATTAATACGGTTGTACCACATTATCAATGGAGGAAAAGACAATGGCTATTGAAGATCGCGTCAAGGAAATCATCGTCCAGCAGCTTGGTGTCGATGCCAATGAAGTCGTGCCCGGAGCCTCGTTCATCGATGATCTCGGTGCCGACTCGCTGGATACCGTCGAGCTGGTCATGGCATTCGAGGAAGAGTTTGGGATTGAAATTCCCGACGAGGAAGCGGAAAAGCTGGCCTCTGTTGGCGATGCCCTCAAATATCTCAATGAGAAGATGGGCAAATGACGACCTGAAGGGGCAACCGCGAGTTGCCCCTTCGTTTACCCTGCTGCCGGCACAGGCTGAATTATGACTGCTGATGAGGTGAGCAATGCCAGGAATTAGAGTAGTGGTTACAGGCATGGGCGTGGTATCCCCCTTGGGGCATTCGCCCGAAGAGATGTTTGCCAATCTGGTGGCCGGGAAGAGCGGCATCTCCCGCTATGAGGCCTTTGATTCGACCGGTTATGATACCCGGATCGCGGGCGAGATCAAGGATCTTGTGGTCACCGATCACATCGATGCCAAAGAGGCGCGGCGCATGGACCGGTTCACCCATCTGGCGGTGATCCCGGCCGCCAAAGCGCTGGCGGATTCGGGGATCGATCTCGAGCAGGTGGATCGTGACCAATTTGGCGTCATCCTCGGCTCGGGCATCGGCGGCATGCAGGTTTTTCAACGGGAATGCAAGGTGCTTTTCGATCGCGGCCCCAGCCGCATCAGCCCCTTCCTCATCCCCATGCTCATTCCCGACATGGCCCCCGGGCTGATCTCCATCATCCATGGCCTGAGGGGGATCAACTATTCGACGGTTTCGGCATGTGCCTCCTCGGCGCATGCCATCGGCCTGGCCTGCAACCACATCCGCAACGGCGAGGCCACCTGCGTGCTCACCGGCGGCTCCGAAGCCCCGATCAATCCCATCGGAGTGGCCGGGTTCAATGCCCTGCGCGCCATGTCGGTCCGCAATGACGAACCGGAACTCGCCAGCCGCCCCTTCGACCTGAATCGCGATGGTTTTGTCATGGGCGAAGGCGGCGCGGTCCTGCTGCTCGAAGAGCTTGAGCACGCCAAGCGGCGCGGCGCCAAAATCTATTGCGAGGTCGGCGGCTACGGCTTCAGCGCTGACGCCAACCACATCACCGCTCCCGACCCGCACGGCCATGGGGCGGTTCGTTCGATGGAACTGGCCCTGCGCAACGCCGGGTTGCCCCCCGCGTCGGTCGACTATATCAACGCCCATGGCACGTCCACGCCCCTCAACGACAAGATCGAAACTCTGGCGATCAAGAAGGTTTTCGGCGAGCACGCCCGGGGACTGGCGATCAGCTCATCCAAATCGATGCTGGGTCATTTGCTGGGTGGCTCGGGTGCGGTTGAGGCCATCGCTGCGATCATGTCTATTCAGAAACAAATGGTGCACCCGACAGCCAATCTGGTGACCCCCGATCCGGAATGCGACCTTAACTATGTCCCCAACCGCGCGCTGGCGCGCCGGGTGGACGTGGTCCTTTCCAACTCTTTCGGTTTCGGCGGACACAATGTTACTCTGGCGTTCAAGAAATACGCCGCCTGACAGAGGACTTGACCCGGAGAATGCTCCGGGTAACCGGAATGCTACGGAACCCGAAAAATGGAAGCTGCCATGCAATGGTTGAAGGATTCCCTCTTCAGACTTTTTGCGCCGCGTCAGAAGGCCAGGCCGCCCCAGCTCGAAGAGCTGATGGTCCTGATCAATTACCGGTTCCATGACCAGTCGCTGTTGATCCAGTCGCTCAAACACCGTTCCTATCTGGCGCAGACCGGTGAAGACCGTCTGAAATCGAATGAACGCCTCGAGCTGCTCGGTGACGCCGTCCTCGGTCTGGTCGTGACCGAGATCCTCTATGCGGATTTCCCGGATGAAGAGGAGGGGGTGTTGACCAACTACAAGTCGCTTCTGGTCAACCGCGTCAATCTCGGCCGGGTCGCGCACGAGTTCGATCTCGGCCGCTTTATCCTGCTCAACGATTCAGAGGAGCGCGCCGGCGGGCGATCGCGCGACTCGATCCTCGCGGATGCGGTCGAGGCCGTGATCGGCGCGATGTACCTCGATGGCGGTCTCGAACCGACACGCAAGCTGATCCTCAAGCATATCGTCACCGGACTTTCGGCCCTGCTCGAAGAGACGCAGTACAAGAACTTCAAGAGCCTTTTGCTCGAGTACTGTCAACGCGAAAGCAAGACCGGGCCGATCTACATGGTCGAAAATGAAGAAGGTCCCGACCATAACAAGACTTTTACGGTGGGGGTTTTTATTAACGGGAGCAAATTCGGCTCCGGCGTCGGCTCCTCGAAAAAGGCAGCCGAACAGCATGCCGCGGAAGAGGCGTTCAACCTGCTACAGCAGAAACGAGAGAAAGGCCAGTTATGATGAATTACTATCTGACCGAGATGCAGCAGGCGCTGCAGCAGTTGGCGCGCGAATTCGCCCGGGGCACCATCGCCCCCGCGGCCGCCGGCTATGACCAGACCGCCGAATTCCCCTGGCCGATCGTCAAGGAGATGGCGCGGATGGACTTTTTCCGGCTCTGGATACCGGAGGAGTATGAGGGCATGGGGGGCGGCATCACCGAGATGGCGATTGTGACCGAAGAATTCTCGCGGGCTTGCGGCGGCATCGCCCTCGCCCTGGCCGGAACGGGACTCGGTACCTTTCCGATCCTCATCGCCGGAAGCGAGGAGCAGAAACGCAAGTTCCTGCCTGTGCTCGCCCGTGGGGAAGGCCTTGCGGCCTTTTGCCTGACTGAGCCGGAGGCCGGTTCGGATGCCGGCGCGATCCAGACCACCGCCCGGCTCGACGGGGATGCCTATATCCTCAACGGCACCAAGCACTTTATCACCAACGGCGGCGTGGCGCGTTATTATACGGTCATCGCCAACACCGATCCCTCGCGCGGCGCCCGCGGCGCCACGGCCTTCATCGTCGAAGAGGGGACCCCGGGTCTGATCTTCGGCAAAAAGGAAGACAAGATGGGCATCCGCGCCTCGGCCACCTGCGAGGTGGTCTTTCAGGATTGCCGCATCCCCAAGGAGAATCTGCTCGGCAAGGAGGGCATGGGCTTTCCCATCGCCATGAAGACCCTGGACCGCTCCCGTCCCGGCGTGGCCGCCCAGGCGGTCGGCATCGCCCAGGGGGCCCTGGACCACGCCGTGCGCTATGCCCGCACGCGCCAGCAGTTCGGGCAGAGCATCAGCAGTTTTCAGGCCATCCAGTTCATGCTCGCCGACATGGCCACCGGGATTGAGGCGGCGCGGGCCCTGGTCTATTCCACCGCCCGCATGATCGACGCCGGGGAGAAGGATTATGGCCGCGAATCCGCGATGTGCAAGGTCCTGGCCGGCGATGTCGCCATGCGCGTCACCACGGACGCGGTGCAGATCTTCGGCGGCTATGGCTATATGAAGGATTACCCGATCGAAAAGTACATGCGCGACGCTAAAATCACCCAGATCTATGAGGGCACCAATCAGATCCAGCGTGGGGTTATCGCGCGCCACGTCATCAAGGAAAGTGCCAGCGGGCAGTAACCTCTACCGGGCTGCCCGCCCGGCGCCTGATGGGGCATGAACCAGGACTTTTATCTGACCATAGCGGGCGCGGCCGAGGCCGCGCTCAAGATCAAGGGCTCCCGTTTTCTCGCCTTCGCCGCGCCCGTGGCCGAACGCGCCGAGGCGGAGGCCTTTGTCGACGAACTGCGCCGCCGCTATTTTGACGCAACCCACCATTGTTTCGCCTGGCGCCTCGGCAGCGGCCCGGGTGAACACAGCCGATTCGCCGACGACGGCGAACCCTCCGGCACCGCCGGCAAACCCATCCTTCAGGTCATCACCGGACGCGAACTGACCAACCTTATCGTCGTCGTGGTGCGCTATTTTGGCGGCACCAAGCTCGGGACAGGCGGGCTGGTCCGCGCCTATGCGGAGAGCGCCGCTCTCGTCCTCGAGGGCGCGCCGGTCGAAAAAATATGGCACACGCAAAGCCTGGCCTTCGCCGTGGGCTACGACCATCTCAACGCGGTGATGAAATTGATCGAACGGCACGCTGCAGCGATCGAGGAGGCCGACTATGGGGAAGAGGTCTCGATGCGCCTCGGCCTGCGCCTCCAGGAGGCGGAGCCCTTCCGGACTGCGGCTGTGGATCTGACCCATGGAACCATCCGCTGGAAGGAATAACCTATGATCTGCTACCACTGCCAGGCCGAAATACCGCTCGAAAGCAAACCCGGGCGCCAGCAGCTCTGTCCGCGCTGCAGCAGCTATCTCCACTGCTGCCGGAACTGCCGCTTCTTCGACGCCCTGGCCTACCATGGCTGCCGCGAGCCGCAGGCCGATTGGGTCCAGGAGAAGGAGATGGGGAACTATTGCGAGTACTTTACGGCCGCCGCACAGCCGGCCGCGGTGAACACGAAAGCGGATGAGGCCCGCCGCCGGCTCGACGAACTCTTTGGGAAGAAAAACGGCTGAGGAGGCGCCGGCCGGAGAAGCGGCTACGGTCGGAGCAGCGGCGCCGGCCGGATGGCGGAGCGCTCTATAACAGGCGGCGCAGCTGGTGATGCATCTGCAGCACCGATTCCCCGGGCACCAGGCGGATCTCGAGATGATGACGCAGCAGATTAAAACTTTCACTCTCCAGCACATCGACGCAGCGGCGGAACATCGCATAATCTTTCAGACCATAGAGCAGCAGGAGCCGCCAGTCGTTGTCGTCGGGCGCGGGCAGCCCGGCCGCGTCGCTGATGAAGCCGCTGAGATGCTGGGCCCCGACGCCGATCCAGCGCTCATGCAGGATCTGCCACTGTTTCTCCAACAGGGCGTTGATCTCGCTGTGTTCCTCGCGCGTGAGCTCGAGACTGCGCTGCACCCCCGCAGTGCGCCGCCGCACCGCGCTCAACATCAGCTTGTCGGCATGGACCTGCGGCTTGGGGCGAAGTCTCAGGATGACAAGATAGCCCAGGCCGACGACGGCGATCACCAGGGCGAAGGTAAAAAGAAGCGACATGACGGACTCCTGACAGGGAAAGGGAGAGTATGGCTTAAGATAGGCGATTCGTGCTTCAAGTGCAAGTGAATTTTTCCTAACTCTCATAATCTTATCGGGTTCTGGCTTCGTTTCTCTCCTCGTTTGCTGCGTTTACGCACCTGCCTTTTTTTTCCGTATGTAACATAGACAGAACACTATTTCCCCTCACCTGGCACGGGGTCCGGCATGCACAGACCATATTGGACACTTATCCTCCTCACGCTCCTCTTCCCCCTGACATTGCAGGCCCAGATCTGGAATTCCGCCCTGGGCCTCACGCTCCACGGGGGGGCCGTCAAATTTCTCGGCGATGTTCCCGATCGTGCGGCGGTCGGTACCACCAGCGGCATCGGCTTACGCTATGGCCTCAGCCGCTTTTTGCAGCTCGAGACGCAGCTGGCCTATGGCAGTTTCAAGCCCAGCCGTGAGGGCTCGCACTACCAGAAAGATCCCGATGACATGCACCGCACCTTCATTTTTCCCTGGAGTCTGGGGCTGCGGCTCACCCCGAGCCGGAATGGCGCGATCAAGCCCTATATCGCCCTCGGCACGGGTGTGCTCTTTTGGGATCTGCGCTATCTGACCGGCGAGAAGGTGACCTTTTGGCAGGACCATCTCTGGCGTTGGGGGGAGCGCATCAGCGGCTGGCGCAGGAATGCTGCGCTCTATGAAGGCGCCGGCGTCGAGCTCTATTTGCATCCCGGCCTCTCCCTCGATCTTGGCGCGCGCTTTACCAGTTTGCTCAACCTCCGCAGCGACAATGTCGGCCAGGACGATATCAATGCCCAGGTTCTGGAGGGGATGGCCACCTTGACCTGGTATTTCCGCCATCAGAGCGACCGGGACCGTGACGGCTATGTCGACAAGCTCGATGCCGATCCCCTCCATCCCGAGGATTTTGACGGTTTTCAGGATCTCGATGGCGCGCCGGATCCCGACAATGATAATGACGGGGTTATCGACCAGCAAGATCTGGCGCCTCTTCTTCCCGAGGATCTCGACGGGTATGAGGATGGCGATGGCGTGCCGGACCTCGATAATGACCAGGACGGCATACCGGATGTCAGCGACCTCTGTGCGAACGCGGCCGAGGATATGGATCATTTCGAGGATGAGGACGGCTGCCCCGATACCGACAACGATCAGGACGGGATCGTCGATGCGCTCGATGCCTGCCCGGACAAGGCCGAGGATCTCGACGGTTTTGAGGACCAGAACGGCTGCCCGGACATCGATAACGACGGCGACCTGATCGTCGACCTCGTCGACAAATGCCCCGACCAGCCCGAGACCATCAACGGCTATATGGATGAAGATGGCTGCCCTGATTCCGACCTCGACGGCGACGGTATCCCCGACGAGCGCGACCAGTGTCCGCGCGATCCGGAGACCAAAAACGGCTTCGAGGATGAGGATGGCTGTCCGGACGAACTGCAGGTGGCGCCGACGGAACACAGCAGCGCCGCCATGGTGCTCCAGGGTGTTACTTTCGCCTCCGGAAAGGCCGAACTGACGGCTGAATCGCTGCCGGTGCTCGACGAGGTGGCCAATTCGCTGCTGCTCGAAGCCGCCGCCGTCGTTGAAATTCGCGGCTTTACCGACAACCTCGGAAAGGCAGCGACCAACCAGACGCTCTCCGAACGCCGCGCCGAGGCGGTGCGCCAGTACCTGATGAAAAAAGGCGTTGCCGGCGAGCGCATCACGGCCATCGGCTTCGGCCCGCGCTATCCCATCGCCGACAACAAGAGCGCCGAGGGGCGGGCCAAAAACCGCCGCATCGAGTTCATCCGCGTCAAATAACCTCACCCGCGCATAAAAAAAAGCCTGCCGCGAATCCTCGCAGCAGGCTTTTTTAATATCCCTGTGGTCTCCATCCTCAGGTCTCCCGGATCACCTCGGCATTGGTGATTTCACCGTTGACCCGGGCCTCCTTGCCCAGATAGACCTTTACTTTCACTTCGTCCTCGAGCACCCGGATATCTCCTTCGACGACGCTGCCTTCCCCCAGGCGGATGGTGATGACCTGCTGCGCGGAGTGGTGACCCTTGGAATCCTTGATTATGAGGTCGCCCTTGACCAGCGAGCTATTGGCGAGCTCGACATTGCCGTTATAGAGAGATAGGTCCCGTTCGGCGATCGCATGATCCAGCATGAGATTGCCGTTGATGGAGGCCAGATCGCCGGCGACCTTGCTGCCGGAATGCAGTGTGATCGAGCCATTCACCGTGGTGACGTCGTCGCGAGATTTGCTGTTCGACCCGATCTCGATGTCGCCGTTGACCACCTGCAGCTCCTGCACCATCGAATTCTGCCCGATGCGGATCGAGCCATTGACCGTGCGGCAGCCGCCGCGGATGATGCAGTCGTTGCCAACGGTAATGCTGCCATTGACCGTGTTGATCCCGGTGTCGCGGCGCTCTCCGTCCTGAACGAAGACACTCTTGTTGATCGAGGAATCGCACCCCGGCGCTGCAGCCAGGAGAAAGGAGAGGCCTAAGGTCAGTCTGAGTGCTTTCATTTCGCAGCCTCGTGCTAAAATGAGTATGCCTTCTGGCTTATCTGCCTTTGTCTACGCACGGGATGCTCAAAGGTTACATCTTTTTGCGCTGTTTTCTGCGCCGGAGAAACTCGGGCGCCTCGCGGATGGCCATGAAGAGGATCGGGATCGAGCGCACGGCCACACGCCAGCCGGTGCGCTTGAACACCGCCGCTTCGCTGCCGATGGTCTCGAAGCCTTTCTCGGTGGGGTGCAGCGCTTCATAGTTCCGGAAAAGCCGGCCCCATGGTGAAGAAAGCGCTGCTGCCATCTTGCGCCTGGCGAAGAGGGGATACCAGAAGCTGTCGTGATAGGTGACCGAGGCGATATAGGACCAGGGGGCGAGCACTGTCTTGAGGGTCCATTCGAGCGGTTTTTTCAGCGGCCCCCAATAGATCCGGTGCTGCATGCGCGAGGCGAAGGTCATCTTTTTAAAGGGACCGGCAAAATGCCAGTTTTCGCGGCCGGCCTCCTCATCGCCGACGATCTCGATCTCGCGCGGATCGCCGCACCCGAGCCCGGCTTCATGCGCCAGGCGGATGAATTTGATGGAGAGGGGGTCCATCCCCATCAAGCGGGCGGCAATGGCGTCAATGGCCACCTGGTCGGTGCTGGCGAGGAGGATGTTCTTGACGTGCGGCGTCATGCAGCGCGGCCCGGGACCGTCCCCCGCGAAGGTGCCATCCATTACGGCCAGGATCCCCTTGTGGATCTTTTTCTGGATGCGCAGGAGGTCGACGAGGGTCTCATGGATGACGGGATGGGTCCAGTGGCGCCTTTCGTTGAGCAGGCCGCCAAAGGCATTTTTCATTGCGCCGGTCATGGTGGTGAAGATATGCGTCTTGACGGTGGGCAGGTGGATGATATTCTCGCCGATTAAGCGCCTGGGGATCATAAAACCATCCCGAAAGACCTCGTTGAGGCAGAGAAACTCGCGGGTTAGATCGCCGACCGCCTCGCGGATGTCGATCCACTCCTCATCCTCATAGAGATGAATGTTGCGCAGGCCGAAGGCGTCCACCACGTGCAGCTGCTTGTTCTCGCGTTCGCCGAGATGGGCATCGATCACCACCGTCCGGTTATGGCAGGCGTGGATCTTGTCGCGCAGGTAGCCGTCATTCAGCAGGGCGCGGATCACGCCCTCCAGCTGCCAGGGCGTGGTCGAACTGCCGGGGAAGAAAAAGTGCCACGAAATATTGATCTTCAGGGCGGTCTCCACCGTGCGGTCAAAGCTCTCCTGATAGCCGGTGAGGTTCATCAGCCGGTGATAATCCGAAAAGATCGTGCGGGGCTCGGTTCTGATCACTGCCACGCGGCTTGTCGCCATGACGTTCCCCTTTCCCTGAACTAGAGTACGAACTGCACCCGGTCCTGCGGTGTGCGGTAGTCCATGTCAAGACCGCGGTCGCGGTGGTCGGCGATCTCAGCCGCCACACCGATGGCGCGGCCGTACAGGAACTGGGTGAAGCTGAGGTCCTGCACCATCCTGGCGGTCATCCGGCCCTCCTGGAGATCGCGCCAGACCAGCTTGAGGATGATCACGGCCAGAACCGCATCGATATTGACACAAAAGACGTTCCGGGTCGCCCCTTCATTGAAGAGCTCGTTGACGAGGTGATGATAAAAATCGAGGAAGACATTGGTGATGCCGCGCTTGCTGAATTCGCCGCGGATGTACTCTTCGCGCGGATCGATGTTGATGTCATTGCCCTTGAAGACGGGGTGATTGATGCAAGGAATGCGCATATACTGCAGCTCGCCGCTTTCCTTCTCGTTCTTTTTATAGTCGCGATAGACGCGGGCGGCCTGGTTGGCCATCTGTTGCAGATCGAGGCCGTGGTCGGCCGCGCCGGGATCGGTGAGGTTGGCATCGAACTGGCGGAGCAGATAGGCGACGGCCTCGAAGCCATTGCCGCCGTGCGCCAGGCCGGTGTTGGTGAGAAAGCCGAGAAAAGCGGTGGCGATATGATTGCGCGCGCTCACCGACTCCTTGGCCCCCTTGGCCGAGAGGGTTCCCGGGCCGTTGGTGAGGGTCAGACCGGTCAGGGCCCTGAATTCGAAAAGCTCGGTCTCATTCGGCTGGCGGTTGAAGAGGATGGCGAAAGCATTCTCGGTGAAACTGCTGCGCAGGTTGCTCACCTTAGCATCGATCAGCTCCCGCCACCGGCTATTGTTTTTGCGGTCGACGACCGAATAGGCAACGATGCGGGAGATGATGTAAAAGTAGGTGACGGCATCTTCGGCCACCTGCCGGCTGATGCGTTTTTCCAGCATGGGCTTCCAGAACATGGCGATGGCGAGGCCGCCGAGGCAGAATTCATAATTGTCGCGAATCTCCAGGCCGTGGTTTTCGGCGAGCTGAATGATATGCTGCAGCACGCGGATGGGAAAGGATTTTTTGGGGCAGCGTTTGATCTCCTTGAGCAGAAGTTCAGAGACCGGGGTTTTGCGCACCGGCTCATTGGTGAGCAATTCGGTGGTGACATAGACATCCAGAGCTGCCGGGAATTCAGCGGTCTGGTCGTCGATCTCGAATTCGCGGATCATATTGATGAGGAGGCGGGTCGCTGCGCGCGCCCGGGCGAGGAAGGGCTTGTCCCCGATCAGGGCGATCTGTGAGCCGATGTAGGCGTTGGGGGTGCAGCCGTTGGCGCGGGCGATGTCGACCAGGTCCATGCGCTTCTCATCCATCTTGAGAAAGAGATTGAGCATGATGTTGATGGTCGGGATATCGGCCGGCTCGGGCATCACCTTGGCCAGGGCGAAGTAGATGTTCTCCTCGAGCGAATAATTGGAAAGTTCGAGGATCGACTTGCCGTGCAGCTCGGAGACCTGGCTCTTCGGATCCATGCGCGAGGCACCCGATTTGTCGGCCATGCTCTGGCGCAGATAGTTGGCGCCGACCTGGCGGTTGATCTCGCGGATCTGGTTGTCGTAGGGTGGCATCGCCTGGACGACCGGCATCTCCAGCTCCGGGGGGAGCTTGAACCAGGAGTCGCTGATCCAGAGTTTGAGCGAAAGGTCGCCGCTGGCGGCGAAATCGGGCTCTTCATCGATGGCCGCAAAGACGGCGCGCATGGCCTCGGGAAAGTGCTGAATCGAAGCGACGCGCACACCGCGCTTGCTCACGATCGGGTTGCGGGGATCGAAGGCGGGCACGCCGAAATAGGCATCGAACCACTCCTCCTTGGAGATGGCATCGTCACCCGCCCCGGCAAGAGCGCCGGCATGGCCGCAGCTGCGCTGGATATTCTTTTTCCAGCGGCCGGTGACGCAGACGACGATCGGCTTGTTGTAGCCAAAGCGCCGTTCCTTGATCCAGTCGAGGGCCATTTTTTCATAATAGCCGCCCGGCTCGACGTACAAGGCGACTGCCTTGGTGCGCGGATCGTTTTGCGCGGCGTAGAGAAATTCAGGCAGCGCGAAATGGATATAGATGTCCTTGCCTGAGCTGACGGCGGTGCTCAGCCCGAAGCCGGCGGTGCGCAGATACTCGGCGATGGTGGTGGTGAAATTGCCCGAATTGGAATGAATGGCCACCGATCCCTGGCGCAGCGCCTCCTCCGGGTGATCGCCGGCCAGGGCGCCGCCGACACGGACATGATCCCAGACGTTGGCGACGCCGAGACAGTTGGCGCCGATGACATCGATGCCCGCCTCCTGACAGACAAAACGGACGTTACGCGAGTCGCGGGTCGGCACCTTTTCAGTGACGATGACGATGCGTTTGAGCGCGTCGTTGTAGGTGACCAGCTCCGCCACCGCCTGGCTGACCGCGGTGGGGGGGAGGTAGATCACGCCGATATCGAAGAAAATGCCGCTGTTGATGACATCGCGGATGCTGCTGTAGACCGGGATATCGCCGATCCTGGTTTCTAGCACCCCTTTGCGGCCATATTGCACTCCGGCGACTATGTTGCCGCCGCTGTATTCATGCGAGACCGGCGTCACCTTGCGGCTCTCGCTGCCGAGGATATTGATCACACAGACGCGCGATTCTTTGGTAACCAGCTCCTCCAGGGAGTGGACGCCGACAAAATAGGGAAAGGGTTTGGTCTTCTGCTGTCTCATCGTTCACACCTTTTTCTTTTCATATTCTTTGCGGCCCTTGTCCGCCCACCACTGATCGATGCGTTTCGCGTACTCGAGCACCTGGATCATCGAGGTATCGTACCCGAACATTTTGTACGGGAGCTTGAGGGTGTCGAGGATATCCTTGCCGTAGAACATCCCCTTGATCAGGTTGGGACCGCCGCGGCCGACCACCGTATAGATGGGCTGGCGGCCGTGGACGGCGACATGGTCGCGCAGGGCATCGAAAATGCCCTTGAAGGTGACATAGATATCGGTGTTATTGGCTTTGCCGCCGATGATGAGCAGCACATTAGCCGTGTGCAGCCAGTGTTTGAAGACGATGCGGGCGATGTCGTACATCTTTTCGTAGGGCGGATTGCCGCCGAAATCGGAGGCGAAGATGGCCGAGGTCCCGAGGGTTTCGGTGGCCGCCGAATTGGCGCCGCCGCCGTACATGAAGGGGATGATCGTGCCGGCGGGATTGAGCTCGAGCACATCGCTCTGCCCCTGATAGGTGCGCAGCTGGTTGATCTCCGCCTCGAAGGGCGTTATGTCGGATTGAAAGATGGTGCTGGGCAGGCCGAGGCGTTTCCAGGCGGGATTGTCCTGGTCGAAGGCGGCCTTGAGGTCGCAGGCTACGGGCACAAGCCGGTTATCCACCCGGCTCATGCGGATGGGATTGATCTCGAGCGTGGTCAGCCCGTAATTGTCATACAGCCCCCACAACTTGGGCAGGTTTTGCACCAGGGGCGAGATATAGGGTTCGGGGCATCCTGTATCCATCAACGCATTGGTGATATCGAAGGATTTGAGACCGATAAAGGGATCGATCCATGTGACTTTCTTTTTTTCCGGAGGCAGGGCCTCAATATCGATGCCGCCCCAAGGGCTGATGGTAAAGATGGGCTTGCGGTGGATGGTGGAGGTGGTGATACTGAAGTAGACTTCGATTTCTGAGGGGACGTAGGCTTCGTAGGTGACGCCGTTGGCTTCGACGGTTTTGGCTCCGTACTGGTGGGTGGCGAAGTAGAGATCCCGCTTGGCCTGCAAGGCATCCTGCACCGTATCGACAATGCGGACCAGACCGGCTTTGCCCTTTTTGCCGACCCCGCCGCTGAAGAAGGGTTTGATGACGAGCTTTTTATGCTGGTCCAGCAGATTTTGAATCTCTTCCTTGGTGGCATCGGCCGTAAGGAAGGGCGCGTAGGGAAATTCGACCAGCTCCAGCAGCTGCGCGCCGTATTTGAGTCCGGATATTTGCATGACGTGCGCCTGTAAATTGGTTCAGTCGTTGATTAATTCTAATAGTTTACACATTCCGGGATTGAGATGCAAGGCAAAAAATGGGGGGGGTATCAACGATGGACGAGGCGGCTGTCGCCGATGCGCTCGGTGCGGCCTTTCTGGTCGAACCAGTTGAGCAATGGCACGGCATATTTACGTGAGGTGGCGAGCAGTTCGCGGAATTCGCCCACGGAAATCTCCTCCCGCTCCCGGGCGAAATCGAGCAGGCGTCGTTCCGCCTCGGCGAGGGCGGCGACGGTGAAATAGAGATCGCCCTCGAGACGCACGATGTGCCCCATGCCCTGCAGCGCTCCGAGAAGACGGCGGACCTCGCCGGCTGGTGCGGCCAGGCTGCGGGCGATCTCCTCTTCTCCGGGCGGTGCAAAGGGGGCCGCCTCGAGGAGGGCATGAATGCGCTCGGCCAAAGCTGCATCGCCGGCGGAGAGGCGGATGGTGTGGCCCGCCAGCCGCACCCACTGGGGCTGTTCTTCGATGCGGCCCGCCGCCGCGAGGGCGGCCAGGGCCTGATCGCAAAGGCGAGGCGAGATATTGCCGCCGATCTGGGCGCGCAGCTCGGCCTTGCTCATCCCCGGCCGCAGCGGTTCGCGCTGATGGAACGCCTCCAGGGTGGCTTTGATCCGGTCGAGTAACTGCGCATAACCCTCGCGGTGCAGATACAGGGTTTTTCCGCCGGTTCCCGTGGCCATGAGTTCGCCGTTGGCGACTCCTGTGGCCAGCAAGTGGCCGGCCTCGTCCGCTTCGAGGCCGCAGCGGGCCGCCAGTGCGGCCGTGCTCTGCGGGGTAAAGGGATCGGCCAGCAGGGCGGCGGCGACCGCCTCGAAGGGATCGGGATGTTCCAGCGCGGCCAGACGCTCGAGGGTGTTCCGGTCCATGCGGCGATGCGGGGCGGCGGCCGCATCGAGGATCGAGCCGCCGCCGATGGTGAAGGCCGGGGAATACTGGCGGATGACAAAGGGCTCGCGCCGCCGTGCGACGGCCGGCTCCTCGAGTAGCAGCTGCACCAGGGCTGAGCCGCCGGGTGCCAGCCGCTCGGCCTCGAGAATCTTGACCCGCGCCATGAGTTCCCGGGTGCCCATATGCAGGCGCACCCGCATGTGTTGGGTCAGCTCCTTGCGGCCGCTTTTTAAGAGGTGGAGGCGGGCGTCCATGCGGCGGGAGGCGGCAAATTCACCCGGGGTGGCGAGCACATCCCCGCGCTGGACCTCGTCGCGGCGGATATTTTGCAGGTTGAGGGCGGTACGGTAGCCGCTGGTCACCTGCTCGACGCTGCGCCCCTGCTGCTGCAGGCCGCGGATCTTGACAAGACGGCCGGAGGGGAGCAGTTCCAGGGGATCCCCGACTGCGGCCGCACCAGAGAGCAGGGTGCCGGTGACCACGGTGCCAAATCCCTTGATGACGAACGACCGGTCCACCGGCAGCCAGAAGGTGGTGCGCTGCCTCCGCCCCGGCATCTGCCCGGCGGCGGCGATGAGCGCTTCGCGCAGGGCCGGCATGCCGGCGCCGGTCAGGGTGGAGACTTCAAAGAGCGGGGCGCTTTCGAGAAAGGTGTTGTGCAGGGTTTCGCGCACCTCGTCGCGGACCAGATCGAGCAGCTCTGCATCGACCAGATCGATTTTGGTGAGCACGACCAGGCCGCGCGGCACGCCGAGCAGGCTGAGAATGTCGAGATGCTCGCGTGTCTGCGGCATCACGCCGTCATCGGCGGCGATCACCAACAGGGCCAGATCGATGGTACTGACCCCGGCCACCATGTTCTTGATGAACCTTTCGTGGCCGGGGACATCGATGAAGGCGATTTCAGGACTGAGGAAGGCGAACCCGAGATCGATCGTCATGCCGCGTTCATGTTCCTCGGCGAGACGGTCGGGATCGGTGCCAGTGAGGGCCTTGACCAGGGCCGATTTGCCATGATCGATGTGGCCGGCTGTGCCGATAATGATGGGCATGGGTGGACGGCCTGCGCTCCCCTAATCCAGTCCCAGGCAGTCGATGACCTCGGCATACACACCGGCGGTCAGGCTGAGCATGGGACTGTTTTCAAGACCGTCCGGGTGCTGGGTGCTGCGGTCGGCGGCATTGTACCAGGCCCAGAGCTCGCCGGTTTTGCCATAATTCTCATGCACCATCGAGAGCCAGTTGGTGCCGATGTCGGCGGCATCTTCCATGAAATCATAGTCGCACAGGCCCTTGAGCGTCGTATAGACATAGGGGGCCTGAATCAAGGGGGCGCTCCAGAGGGAGCGTTTCACGCCATAGTTCTGATCGGTCAGGGCAAAGCCCCCAGGGGTGCAGAAATCCTTGAGATGTCCGACGATGCGCTGGGCGCGGTCGTTGTCGACCATCTCGACAAAGAGGGGCATGAAGCCGGCCAGGCTCCGGACCGGGCTGAGTTTTTTATCTTCGAAATTATTGTCATAATAAAAGCCGGCCGTATCGTCCCAGCAGAACTCCATCATTTTTTTCAATCCGGCAGCTTTCTGGAGCAGGGTGTCGTCGCCGCGGCCTTCCGCCTCCACTTGCAGATCATAGATCATCCGCGCATTGCGGCTGAGCAGGGCATTGAGATCGATGGCATTGAAGCGCCGGGGATCAGCGAAACGGGGCGAGGCAATCCAGCCGGACTCCGCCATGGCCGATTCTTCCGGGCTGAGGGCGCCGTCCCTGGCGGGATGGTAGCGGTAGAGGCCGGTCGGCGTCGTATGGGGTTTGCTGGTCCAGAATTTGAACTCGTGAACGACATCGGGCAGCATCCGCCGCAACCACTCCTTCTCCCCCGTGGCGCGGTAGATGTCACGCACCATCCAGGGCAGAAAAGGGGGCTGGGAGTAACCAAGCATATCGCGCGAATTTGAGGCCGGCACATGGCCGAATTTGCGCAGGAGAAAGACAAGATCTTCCACGTTGTGCCGCGCATAGTCGATCATGCGCATGCGCAGCAATCCCAGGTTGATAAAGTAGGTATCCCAATAATAGAGGGCTTCACTCTTGCCTTTGCCGGAGATGACATAGGGATAGGGCAGGCCGATCAATTCATCGCTATCCTGAGGCGTTTCGCGCACGCACTCTTCTTTGATGCGCGACTTAAGCTCCGGGACCAAAGAATGAAAATTTTGACTCATTCCCAACCTCACTTTTTTGAGTGCTGTTGCCGATGCTGCCGCCGGCGGACTGCCACGGCCTCATTCTGAAAATAAAGGAACCGCCGGATAAATGCAAATGATTTTTCTGCTGCGAATTGAAAAGCACAAGCCATAAGACTATTAAATAAAGTCAGTTGCGATTTATCATCAAACGCTCGGCAGCCAGGAGGCGCAGGCGTGTGCTGAGAAAACGGGCCGGGGTGAAGCTCCGCAGCAGAAGGGTATAGCTGCGGATATAAGAGGCCAGATCGCCGGCCGGGTCGGGACGGATTTCCAGGGTGATGCTGCCGCGGTAACCGCTGCGGCGCATGGCGCGCAGGAGCGGCCGGATAGGTAGATCGCCGCCGCTGTCAAAGGGGAGATGGCTGTCCTCGCGGCCGATACAGTCCGAAAGATGCACGGCGCCGATCTGGTCGCGGAAGGCGAGAAACTGGGCCACCGGATCGAGGCCGCTGATCTGGAAGTGGGCCGCGTCAAAACACATCCCCGCGTATTTGGCGCCGAGGCGCTCCTGGGCCTCCTTGAGGAAAGCGCGAAAAGCCTCGGGGGAGAGCTCGGGGATGTTTTCAAAATAGAGTGGCCGCGGCAACCTGGCGAGGTTGGCGAAAAGAGTATCCAAACGGGCGGGAGGGATCCCGGAGGAAGCGCCGGCTGCCGGAGGATGGGCAATGAAATGGGTCAGGCTCAGCGCCCGATGGTGCTGCAGCAGCAGGGCGATGCTGGCCTCAATTTGCTGCTGCCGTTCGCTGCTGGAAAAATCCCAACCCTCCTCCTCAATAATGGGCAGGTGGAATGCGGTGCGCATCGCGCGCAACTGCGGCAGAACCTGGTCCAGGGAATTAAAGAGGCGGATATTGTATTCGATAAAATTGACACCCAGCCGGCGCATGGCGGCGGTAATCGCCGCGGGGTGCCAATCCTGAAATCCTTCGACGGTAAAGCCGATGAGCACGTCACGTTCTCTCGCGCAAATCCATGCCTTCTCTTTCTTACAAAACCCCGTTTCTGAATAGTTTGTTCCCGCACTTAAAAAGGAACGATCAGGGCGAAACGGACGGCCAGCAGATAGAGCCAGTTGAGCACCAGAGCCAGCACTATAGTCCGCAACAGCAGGCGGATCTCATCGGGTCGCGCCTCCAGCACCAGGCGGCGGTGGCTGACCAGCCCGAGCAGGGCGTTCAAGCCGGCAATCGCCATCCCGAGGAAGAGGAGGGTGCAGAGGGGATTGAAGCGCAGTGCCTCCACGGGATGGCCATGGGCAAGGGCCATCCCGGCACGGGTGGCACCGCAAGAGGGACAGGGCAGGCTGGTCCAGGCCTGGAAGCGGCAGGCGGGGAGGAGGGAGATCGCCCCCGGTGCCAGATAGCAAACCGCGATCCCGGCCAGGCCAAGCAGCAGCAGGATGTGCCCGGTTTCGAGGCCGGAAAAATGTGTGGAACGAATCGAAAGTTTCATGCGTATCTATATCCGGAAAAGAGGCGCGGCCGGCGTTGCCGGAGAAATTACATCAGCGCGCCCTCAAAAACAAGGCAATAATTGCAGGCAGCTGCAGGAGGCTGTATGAAAATGGGGTTTGCACGGACGGGCATTGTCCTCTTCATTCTGGCGTTTTTGAGCACTGCGCTCCTCGGCGCCCAGGAGGCGGAATCCCGCGCTGTCCACAAGGGCGGTGCCTGGCTCGGGCTCTATCTGGGCGACACGGAGAACGACAACAACTGGGAGGACACCGAGGGAGCCGTGGTCAGGGAGGTCGTCAAGGACGGGCCCGCCGACCAGGCCGGAGTGAAGGAAGGAGACGTGATCATCAAATTGCAGGACCGGACGGTGCGGGATGCCGATGATATCACCCGCGATATCCGCAAAATGTCCCCCGGCGACGAGGCCACGCTGCTGGTACTGCGCGACGGTAAAAAGATCACCCTCAAGGCTAAACTCCAGGAACGCCACAAACCGATCGGCATCAAAACGCCGCAGCCGGAGCGGCGACTGGAGCGGACCCGGGAGGTACAGCCATTTGGCAATTTCTTCATGCGTGCCAACCGGCGCATGGGGGTGCAACTGCAGGAGTTGGATGCCGATCTGGCGGAGTACTTCAAGGTGAAGGAGGGGGAAGGGGTGCTCGTAACCAGCGTCGCGGAGGAGAGCGCGGCTGCGGCAGCGGGACTGAAAGCAGGGGATGTGCTGATGACTGTGGATGATCAGCCGGTCCATCGGATCAGCGAGGTGACCAGCGCCGTGCAGGAGAACGAATCCGACACGCTCAAGGTGAGCTATATGCGCAAGGGGGACTGGGCGAGCACGACGGTGCTGCTGCCCGAGCGCAAGCCGCTCAATCTGCAGCTGCGCCTCAATGGCGACGCCTGGCCGTTCAGCGGCGAAACCATGGAGGAACTGCGCCATGATCTTGATGAGTTGCGCGATGAACTCAACGATCTCAAGATCAAGCTCGACATCAACGTCGACAAGTAGGACGCACGGCAAGCCGGAGGGATCTCCGGCTTTTTTTTTATCCCCCCACGCGCCGCAGCGTTGCGCCCGCCCGCACCATCCGGCGCCATTCCTGCTTGTTTTTCTCCTCCTTTTTGCTTATTTTTCTAAAACCATTGATCACAGGAGTCTCCTTGGAAAAAATCCCCGTCGCCGTCCTGGGTGCCACCGGCATGGTGGGCCAATATTTTCTGCATCTGCTGCATGACCATCCCTGGTTCGAGGTGACCGTGGTGAGCGCGAGTGATGCGCGTATCGGTCAGCCGCTTGATGAGGCGCGCCCGCTCCATCCGGCCGGGATCGCGCCGGCACAAGCCGGCCTGTGTTTTACACCTCTGGAAGCAGCCGCCATCGCCGCGCGGGGTGTAGAGATCGCCTTTTCCGCACTTCCCGCCGAGGTCGCGCGCACCATCGAGCCCGCACTCGCGGAGGCCGGCATCCATGTCTTTTCCAATGCCAGCGCTTTTCGCATGGATCCGCTCGTGCCCATTCTGATCCCCGAGATCAATCATCGCCATCTCGAGCTGGCGCGCCGTCAGCCACGCCCGGGCATGCTCATCACCAATGCCAACTGCACGAGCACCGGACTGGCGCTCTCCCTGGCCCCGATTGCGCCGCTGGGGATCAGGCGCCTCATCGTCTCCAGTTATCAGGCGGTTTCGGGTGCCGGATATCCCGGCGTTCCCGCGCTGGATATCTCGGGCAATCTCATCCCCTGGATCGCCGGGGAGGAGGAGAAGGTGAGGCAGGAGTGCAACAAGATATTCGGACAGAGCACCGCCGCGGGCATCGACCCGGCGGAGTGGGAGGTCCACGCCCACTGTGTGCGCGTGCCCACGCTGGTGGGGCATCTCGTCTCGACCCATGTCGAGCTGGAGCATGAGGTGACCTTTACGGAGATTGAAGAGCGCTACCGCACCTTTGTGCCCCCGGCCGAGGTGGCGGGACTGCCGATGGCCCCGGACCAACCGGTGGTGCTGACTGAAGCCGCCGGTCGGCCGCAGCCCCGCAGTGATGTTGATGCCGGAGGCCCGGGCCGCCGCAGCGGCATGGCGGTCGTCGTGGGCCGGCTCGAGGTCTCGGGCCGCATCGTGCGCCAGGTCAACCTCGCCAACAATCTGGTCCGCGGCGCTGCGGGCGGTTCGGTCCTCAATGCCGAGCTCGCCCTGCGCGGCCGGCATCTGGGCAGGGTGGGGGGAGCGCGATGATCGTCCTTAAAATCGGCGGTTCCTCGCTGCGCAGCATCGATTCGCTGCTGCAGGTGGTCGAGGTGGTCCGCAGTCGGCCGGAGGCGGAGAAAATTATCGTCCTCTCCGCAGTGAGCGGGGTCACCAATCATCTTGTGCGCAGTGTCGACGAGGCGCTGCAGACCGAGCGCAAGATCGAGGGCTTGCTCGATTATCTCCGCCTGCTCCACCGCGAGCTGATCCTCGGGGCCATCCACGACCGCGAAGTGCAGCACCGCGTCCACGATGAGGTGGCCTATCTCTGCTCGCGCCTGGAAAAACTCCTCTATGGCATCGCCTACACCGGCGAGTGCAGCCGGCGCACCCGCGATCTGATCCTCTCGATGGGAGAGCGCATGGCGGTACAGCTGCTCGCCGGTGCCCTGCAGAGCAACGGCGCCGAGGCCGCTGCTTTTGACAGCGACAAGATCGACTTGGTCGCCAGCGGCGAATTCGGCAACGGCAATGCCGAACTCGAGACCACCGCCCGTTTGCTGCCGCCCCACCTCCTGGCGTCCCTGCGCCGCGGCGCCATCCCCGTCATCACCGGCTTTTTCGGCCGCACCGCCTCGGGCCATACCATCACCTTCGGCCGCGGCGGCACCGATTACAGCGCCGCCGTCGTCGCCTACGCCATGGATGCCGAGGAACTGCAAATCTGGAAGGATGTCGATGGCTTCCTCACCGCCAGTCCGGAGATCGTCGCCGCCGCCCAGCCCCTGGCCTATCTCGCCTACGATGAAGCGGCCGAGTTGAGCTATTTCGGTGCCTCCATCCTCCATCCGCGCACCGTCGAGCCGCTCGCCCGCAAGGCCATCCCGGCGGTGATCCGCAATACCTACAAGCCCGACGCTCCCGGCACGCGCATCGGCGCTGAAAAGCAGCAACATGAGGAGATCATCAAAAGCGTCGTCACCAACTCGAACATCGGCATGCTCCGTCTCCACGGCGCCAGTCTGGGACAGCAGGTCGGCTTTCTCAAGGAGGCCGTTTCGGCTCTGAGCGACGCCGACATCAACATCATCTCGGTGATCACCGCGCAGACCGCGGTCAACCTCCTGCTCATCAAGGCGGATGTCCAGCGCAGCGCCAGCCTGATCGGCGGGCTCCAGATCGCCTATGTGGACCATATCGAGCCGGTGACGGATGTCGCCCTGATCGGCGTCGTCGGCGAGGGACTCAACGAGACCCGCGGCCTGGCGGCCCGGGTCTTCAAGGCGGTCGCCGGCGCCGGCGCCAATGTCGAGATGATCGCCTCCGGCGCGTCACGGGTGACGCAATATTTCATCATCAAGGAGAAGGACCGGGATGCTACGGTGCGCGCGATTCACCAGGAGTTTTTCGGCGCGCCGGTGTAGAATCCTGGAGCAGATTCCGGAAGGGATTATTTCTTTTTCGGTTTCTTGAACTCGATCGCGACCAGGGCCAGAATGACGCCGGCGAAGAGGCTGACGGCGATCCCCCAGAAAAAGCCATCAACCCAGTCGGTGCCCTTGTTCATGGCAAAATAGCGCCGCATGTAGACATCCGCCTCGACAATATCCAGACGGGCAATAAGGAGCGGGGTATAGCGTTTGAAGAAATCGAAGAGGAAATAGAAAAAGGCCAGCAGCGAGAGCCGCCGGCCCCAGATCAGCAGCGGGAAAGAACTGCCCTTGAAAGCCAGCCAGGTCACCAGGGTGCCAAAGGTCGCCACCAGTTGAAAATTATCCAGCAGGATTTTTTTGACTTCAGGCGGCACGTGCGGCTCCCTCACTGCATCCGGTGGTCGGGTTGATCATTCTTCATATCATGGCCGTCACAGAGGAACATCCCGGTACATCCCTCCCTGCATCCGGCGGTGAGGAGGATCATTCTTCCGCGGTCTCTTCCTCATCGGCCGGGCTGGTTCCACCGCCGGCAAAGCGAAATTCCGAAAAGTTCAGCTGTACTTCGATGTTGAAAAAGCGGTAGAGATCGGCGAGCATCGTAGCGCCATCATCATCCTTGGCCTTGCACACCAGGGTGAGCACGGCAAATTCCTGCTTGACGGTCTCCGCGGTCTCGCCCTTGCCCAGGGTGATCTTTTTTTGTTTGATGGTGAAAGGGCGGATGGTTACGGCCGCAAGTTCGTATTCTTCCCCGGTGAGATTGTCCATGATGGCCAGATGCACAAGACCGCGGACCATGTTCTTGTACAGCTCCCGGATCTGATCGCTGTCCTCGATCTCGGCTTCCACCTGCATCTGCACCTGGCGGACGATGAGATCGTCGGCGCCCTTGTCGTCGGCAGGCCAGTATTTCTTGATAACCGCTTTTTCGAATATGAGCATGGTGACTCCCGTTGAATGCACGTATGTATTCAAAAACATACTAAAAAATCAAGTCTGAAGCAAGCCCTTATTTCAGCTGAGGCGGCGTCAGGTAGCAGCTCTTCTTTTCAGCCGGAGCGGCGGCGCCGTACGGAAGCGGGCAGCAGAAAAGGGGGCTAGGCTGTGCTGCCTCCGGTCTTGTCTAAAATATAACTTGACACTGAAAAGAAAAATAGTTAACATTAAATGCAGAAAAGCTCCCGTTGTTTGGATAAAGGAGGTGGAGGCAATGCTGGTCCGAGCCAAGGTAGAGCGTGTCACCCTCGACACGGCGACCAGTCGATTCGTGGTCATCCTCAAGGATGAAAAGCAGAGCCGTTGGCTGCCCATTGTGGTTGGATCCACGGAGGCTCAGGCCATCGCGCTCCAGCTTGAAAACATCGCCCCGCCGCGTCCCTTGACCCACGATTTGATTCGCAACCTTCTGGAAATGCTTAATATAACAATCGACAAGGTTGTGGTTAACGATTTGCGCGACAATACCTATTTTGCCATCATCACCATGTCCGGCAACGGCCGGGCCAAGGAGATTGATGCGCGTCCGAGCGACGCCATCGCCATTGCCCTGCGCATGAATGCCCCGATCTTTGTCTATGAAGAGGTCATGCACAAGGCAGCGATTATCGACGGGATGCCGCCCTCCGAGGATGCCGATGACGAACAGGCGCCTGGCGACCGTCTCGAGCAGCTCAATATCGATTTGATCAATGCCGTTCAGGATGAGCGCTACGAAGAAGCCGCACGCATCCGCGACGAAATAAAAAAGGTCAAATCGCACCTGCGCGAAAAAACCACGTGATCCTGCAATTATTTTCGATCAAGCCTCATTGACCAATGAGGCTTTTTTGTATCCCCGAAAGCGAGCCCTGCATGAAGGAGAAGCATACCCGCGCGGAACGATCCGCTGCCCGCAGCCCCTGGTCCTGGATTCCCTCCCTTTATTTCGCCGAGGGGATCCCCTACGTCGTCATCATGACCGTTTCCGTGATCATGTTCAAACGTCTGGGGTTATCCAACACCGATATTGCCCTCTATACGAGCTGGCTCTATCTGCCCTGGGTGATCAAGCCGCTCTGGAGTCCAGTGGTCGATATTCTCAAGACCAAGCGATTCTGGATTACTTCGATGCAGCTGGTGATCGGCCTCGGGTTCCTCGCCATTGCTCTGGCCATCCCCCTGCCCCATTTTCTGCTTTACACCCTGGCCATTTTGTGGATCCTCGCCTTCGCCTCGGCGACGCATGATATCGCCGCAGATGGCTTTTACATGCTCGGCCTCACGGATGTGCAGCAGGCCTGGTTTGTCGGCATCCGCAGCACCTTTTACCGTTTTGCAATGATCACCGGCCAGGGGTTGCTGATCATTCTCGCCGGCTATATCGAGGGCCACTCCGGGCTCGATGCGGTCACCGTGCCGATTCAGGCCGCCCCGGAGGCTGCCGAGGTGCAGCTGCTCCATCCTGACGCCCTCGCCAGCCCGCCTGCCGGCGGCGGCCTGCGCCTGATCTGCCAGCCCGAAACCCTGACGATTCGCGCCGCGGTGCAGCCCAGGGCGCGGATCGATTCGCTCTTTCACTTTGCCCACGCCTGGAACCTGGAGCACGGGTTTTATCCCGCTGAACGTGCGGCCGCCGCGGTGCCAGTCGGTGGGCCCTCCTGGTGGTCGCGGCAGGTCTCGCAACCGCTGGCGGGCTGGCTTCGCCATCATTTCGGCGAGGAGCGCCAGGTCGCCGCTCTCGGCGCGGCGGGCGCGGGCAACGTTGGCGCGCTCTATTTCCGGCTCTCGGAGCCACCGGCCGCAGGCCGGGAGGTGATCGTCAGTTTCGGCCGTGAGAGCGGTGACAAATCGATCAATCTGGTGGAAGGCAGCCGCCTGGTCTTCACCGAGCGCAACTGGAAGGTCCCGGCGATCGCCCTGATCCAGCTCGATCCCAGGCTGGAGAGGGTCGCCTCCAGCCGCTATGTGGCGCGCGCCGGCAATATTCCCCTCTCCTGGTCGGTTACTTTTCTTGTGCTCGGAGCGCTCTTTTTCCTCTTTTTCATCTACCACCGCTTCATCCTGCCGCGCCCGGCGGCCGACGTGGGCGTCCAGGCCAGCAATTTTCTCAAACAGTTTCTCGAAACCTTCGTCAGTTTTTTCCGGCGCAAGCATATCGGCGCCATTCTCGCCTTTCTCCTCCTTTACCGTTTCGGTGAGGCACAGCTGGTCAAGCTAATCCATCCCTTCATGCTCGACAGCCGCGAGCTGGGGGGACTCGGAATGACCACCGGCGAGGTGGGCCTGGTCTATGGCACGATCGGCATCATCGCGCTTACCGTTGGCGGACTGCTCGGCGGATTCGTCGTGCCGCGCCGCGGGCTCAAGTTCTGGCTCTTCCCGATGCTCCTGATCATTCACCTGCCCGACCTCGCCTTTATTTATCTCTCCCAGGCCCAACCGGACAGCCTGTGGATCGTCAGCTGTTTTGTCGCGCTCGAGCAGTTCGGCTATGGCTTTGGCTTCACCGCCTACATGCTCTACATGATCTATGTCGCCGGGGAGGGGGAGCACAAGACCGCGCATTATGCCATCTGCACCGGCCTGATGGCCCTGGGCATGATGGTGCCGGGGATGTTCAGCGGCTGGCTGCAGGAGATCATCGGCTACCGCCATTTCTTTATCTGGGTGGTCTTTGCGACCCTGCCCTCCTTCATCGCCGCCTATTTTATCCCCCTGGAGGGAGAGTTCGGCAAGAAAAAGTGAGGCCTGCATGAAGATGATGAAATTTCTTGGGTGTTTGGTGCTGGCCCTGGCCTGTCCCGGCATCGCGGCCGAGCTTGCCCCGGTCCGGCTCGGCGTGGACGTCCTGCTCAGTGACAGCCTGGCGCTGATTCAGGGCAAGCGGCTCGGACTGATCACCAATGCCACCGGACTGACATCGAGCCATGAGTCGACGATCGACGCCCTGATCCGCGCCCCCGGGGTGCGGCTGGTCGCCCTTTTCGGGCCGGAGCACGGTGTGCGCGGGGACGTCGAGGCCGGCCAGGCCATCGACAGCTATGTCGATGAAAAGAGCGGTATCACGGTCTACAGTCTCTATGGCCGGACGCACAAGCCGACACCGGAGATGCTGCGCGGGGTGGATCTGCTCCTCTACGACATTCAGGATATCGGTTCACGCGCTTACACCTACATCTATACCATGGCCCGCAGCATGGAGGCCGCGCGGGAGAACCATATTCCCTTCATGGTTCTCGACCGGCCCGACCCGCTCGGCGGCGAACTGGTCGACGGCGGTGTGCTCGAAACCCGCTTCAAATCGGGCATCGGGCTCTATCCCATCCCCTTTGTCTATGGCATGACTGTCGGCGAACTCGCCCGCCTCTTCAACCAGGAGTTCGGCATTGGCTGCGCGTTGCAGGTGATCCCCCTCGCCGGCTGGCAGCGCGGGATGGATTTCGCAGCAACCGGCCTCATGTGGGTGCCGACCTCGCCGCATATTCCCCAGGCGCCCTCGGCATGGTACTGTGCCGCGGTCGGCTGCCTCGGCGAGCTGCAGCAGGTCGATGTCGGCGTGGGCATGCCCGGACCCTTCGAATATGTCGGCGCTCCCTGGATCGAGGCGGACGCCCTCGCCACCGAGCTCAACGCCCGGCAGCTTCCCGGCGTCTTTTTCCGCCCGGTTCACTACCGCCCCTTCTATGGCACCTTCAAGGGTGTCGACCTGCAAGGGGTGCAGATCCATCTCCTCGACCGCTCCCGTTTCCGCCCGATGCTGACGCAGCTGCACATTCTCACCGCCCTGCAGCGGCTCTATCCCGACCGGAATATCTATGACACGCCCCGTCTGGACATGTTCATGAAGGCCATCGGGACCGACCAGGTGCATACGCGCATTCGCGCCGGCGCGGGGGTGGACGAGATTCTGGCCTACTGGCAGGCGGGCCTGGTGCAGTTCGAAAGCCTCCGGCAGAAGTATTTGCTCTACCCCTGAAGTGCAGGCAGGAACTTTTCACCGCCTCGGACGTCTATTTTACAGTGCCCGGTTCTGTCCCGGGCGCTCATCCCGATCCCCTGGAACATCAGGCGAGACGATCCACGCTTCCCCGGCATCGTCTTCCTGGCTGCGGCTGTACATCCGGCTGCCGTTCATTCATCCAACAGGTTTGTTCATGCTCAAGTTTAAAGAGATCACGCAGAAACGTTGGTTCTGGCCCGGTGTGATTGCTCTCCTGCTCCTGATCGGGCTGGCGGGCAGCAGGAGTGAAAAAAGTGTCGGCAGTGAGCCGGTCTGGGGCGATTTACGCCGCGGCGATTTTGTCATCGATGCCATCGAAACCGGCGAGGTGGAGGCGGTGCATTCGGTCGACCTGTCCCCGCCGATGGAATGGCGCATGGACATGCAGATCATTGCCATGGTCCCCGAGGGAAGTGTGGTGAAACAGGGCGACTTTCTCGTGCAGTTCGATGCCTCAGAGTTGGAGGACCGCCTCGAACTGGCGCAGGATGCCCTCGCCTCCCTGGTAGCGCAGCGGGACGGCTTGCGCGCCCAGCAGTCGGCTCGCATCGCGCAGCTGAAAGCCAATATCGCCTCCGCGGGCTATTCGGAAGAGGTGGCCGTTCTGCAGCGTGAGCTCCTCAAGTATGAGGCGGCGGTCCAACGCATGAATGCCGAACTTGAGGAGAAAAAAGCACAGATCTCTCTGGAGGAATCCAAAACCACGCTCGCTTCCCAGGAGATCATTGACGCCTCAGCGCTGAGCACCCTGGGCGTGGAAATGGCCAAGGCGCGCGCCGATGTGCGCGAACTCGAGCAAAAGATCGGCAGCCTGACCCTCAAGGCGCCCATCGGCGGCCTGGTGGTGTACAACGAAATCGGTTTCGGCGATTCACGCAAAAAGGTCGCGATCGGCGACAAGCCCAATCCGGGTCAACCCGTGATCAGCATTCCCAATCTCGATTCGATCCAGGTCAGGCTGCGCGTCAACGAGATGGATGCCGCGCAGCTGAGCGATGGCCAGCAGGCGACCATCCGCCTGGATGCCTACCCGGACCGCTCCTTCACGGGGCGTGTGATGCATATCGCCCGGCTGGCTCAGAAGGAGGACTGGGACTCGGAGGTCAAGGATTTTGAGGTGATGGTGCGGCTGAGCCAGGCCGATTCCGTGCTCAAACCCGGAATGACCGCCCGGGTCCAGGTCCAGCTGGGGATCGCAAAGGACGTGCTGACTGTGCCGACCGGCGCCATTTTTGAACGACAGGGCGAACGCGTGGTCTTTCCCAAAAAGAGCTTTCCCAAACCCCTGGCGATCCGGACGGGCCCACGCGATGATCAGCGCGTGGTCCTCCAGACCGACCGCCTCAAGGCGGGCGACCTGGTCGCTTGCATCCCGCCCGATACAAGCTATCACCGCCTCGGCTATGCCAGTTATCTCGCCACGACCGCCAACCGCCAGGAGAAGCTGGCGGCCGCCCTGGCCGAGATGGACAAGCGCGGCTTGACCTATGATTATGATGGCAATCGCGGGCGCCAGGTCATTGCCCGCGCTCCCAATGGCGCTGCCGGAGACTATGAAGCGATGCGCCGGATGGTCTCGGGAATGACCTCCGACGGCCGGCCGATGGAGATCGATCCGGCGACCATGAAACGTCTGCAGGAGGCTATGCGCGGCATGCAGCCCGGCCCCGGCGGCCAGGCTGCTATGCGCGGAGGTAGCCCGGGCTTCCCGCCCGGCTTTGCGCCGGGCGACACGACCCGGAGGCGGATGATGCGCCCCGGCGGCCCGGGCTTCCCGCCCGGCTTTGCGCCGGGCGACACGACCCGGAGGCGGATGATGCGCCCCGGCGGCCCGGGCTTCCCGC
>DAOQAG010000016.1:0-20829 GCA_035353815.1 bacterium | reverse complement strand
CCGGGCGACACGACCCGGAGGCGGATGATGCGCCCCGGCGGCCCGGGCTTCCCGCCCGGCATTGCACCGGGCGACACGACCCGGAGGCAGATGATGCGCCCCGGCGGCCCGGGCTTCCCGCCCGATTTTACGCCGGGCGACACAACACGGCGGCGGCTGCCTGCAGGGGACCGCTCCTTCCCGCAGCCCTGAGCCGGGGGACGCATGCCTGAATTCCGACTGCGCCAGTTCTTGAGCAAAACCGGCCACCGGCCCGCATTCGGCGGACTCGAGATCCTCAAGTATATCGGCCCCGGTTTGCTCGTCACCGTCGGCTTTATCGATCCCGGCAACTGGGCCTCGAACCTGGCCGCGGGTTCCGATCACGGCTATCAGCTGTTATGGATGATCACCCTGTCGACGGTGATGCTGATCATCCTGCAGCACAATGTCGCCCACCTGGGCATCGCCACCGGCCTCTGCCTTTCCGAGGCAGCTACGCAATACTGCAGCCCGTGGATTTCCCGCCCCCTGCTCGGCTCGGCGATGCTGGCCTCCATTTCGACCTCCCTGGCGGAGATCCTCGGAGGCGCCATTGCCCTGCAAATGCTCTTCGGCATTCCCGTGCGCGCCGGTGCGGTTATCACCCTGATCACAGTCGTCATCCTGCTCTTCTCCAACTCGTATCGCAAGCTGGAGAAATGGATCATCGGTTTTGTTTCGCTCATCGGGCTCTCCTTTATCTACGAGCTCACCCTGATCGATATCAGCTGGCCGCGGGCTGCCGCTGGCTGGGTTACACCCGTCATCCCGCAGGGCTCGATCGTCGTCGTGATGAGCCTGCTCGGTGCCGTAGTGATGCCGCACAACCTTTTTCTCCATTCAGAAATTATTCAGAGCCGGCAGTGGAACCGTGAGGATCCCGGGATCATTCGCCGCCAGCTCAAGTACGAGTTTCTCGATACCCTCTTCTCGATGCTGGTCGGGTGGGGCATCAACAGCGCCATGATCTTGATGGCCGCAGCGGTTTTTTTTCAGGGCAACACGCCGGTCTCCGAGCTGCAGCAGGCCAAGGAGATGCTGCGCCCCTTGCTGGGCAACAGCGCTGCCGCCATTTTTGCCTTTGCCCTGCTGCTCTCGGGGCTCGCTTCGACCATCACCTCGGGTATGGCCGGCGGCACCATCTTCGCCGGCTTCTTCATCGAACCCTTCGACCTGAAAGACAGCCACAGCCGGATCGGCGTACTGGCCTCGTTCCTGTTGGCGATCGCGGTCATTTTTCTGATCCGCAATCCCTTCCAGGGCCTGATCTATTCGCAAATGGCGTTGAGCATCCAGCTTCCTTTTACGATATTTTTGCAGATCTATCTGACCTCCTCACGCAGGGTGATGGGTCCCTATGCCAATTCCACGGCGCTGAACGCGCTGCTCCTGGCGGTCGGCATTCTCGTGACCTATCTCAACCTCCGGCTGCTGGCCAGCATATTCTAGACACGCATTCAACCTTATGGATGGACAAATTGCAGGTGCACGATGAAAATTGGTGAGCAGATCAAAACCTGGTACAACTGGACCGAAGCGCACGGGCTTGCGCGTCTGGGCAAGTGGCGTCTGCCGGTGCTTGTTCTCGCCGCAGTGCTGCTGTTCTTTCTGATCTACACGTGGACCCTGGGTTCGACTCCAGATGTGGCCACCGCCGCGGCACGGTTCGGCGACTTTGTCATCGATATCAATCAGAGCGGCGAGCTCTATGCCGTCAAATCGGTCTCGGTCGGTGTACCCGCCAAAGTGCGCGGCAGCCTGCGCGTGGTCGCGCTGGCCGATGACGGCTCCATGGTGCAGAAGGGCGATTTCCTCGTTCAGTTTGATACCGCCGAGGCGAGTCAGGACCTCGAGGACCGCCGCAACGAGTACGAATCCGCGCTGGCTGACCTGGCGAGCCTCCAGGCCTCCAACCGTTCGACCATGGCCCAGCTCAATACCGCCTACGAAACCGAAAAGTACTCCTTCGAACAGGCCAAGCTCCGCTATGAGCAGATGAAATACGAGGCCCTCTCCAAACAGCGCGAACAGGAGCTCAACCTCAAGAAGGCGACCCTCTCACTCGACCAGGCCCAACGCAAGATCGAATCGCAGGAGATCATCAACAGGGCCGACCTGACCAAGAGCAATCTCAAAGTGCGCCAGGCGCGCCTGCGCTACGAGCAGAAGCAGCAGGAGGTCAGCGATCTCACCCTGCGCGCCCCGATCGACGGTCTGGTGGTGCTGCAGGAGATCTTTGGCACCAACGGGCGCGCCAAGATCAAGGTCGGAGACACGCCCTGGCGCGGCATGACCCTGGTCGAAATCCCTGACCTCTCGCAGATGATGATCAAGGCCAAGGTCAATGAGGTTTTTATCAGCCAGGTGCGGCAGGACCAGCAGGTAGTCCTCGCGGTCGACGCCCTTCCCGGCGAGCGCTTTTACGGCAAGGTCATGCGCGTTGCGACCCTCGCCACCCGCGAGAGCGGCTCGGATGTCAAAACCTTCGAGGTGGAGATCCTCATCGACGGCGCCGATGGACGCCTGCGCCCCGGGATGACCGCCCAGTGCCAGATCATCACCGACCGCATCAAGGACAAGCTCTTTGTGCCGCTGGAGAGCGTCATTCACAAGGATGATACCACGGTCGTCTATATCAAGAAGGGCGGCTTCAAGCGCCACGAGGTGCAGATCGGCGCGAAAAACAGCGATTTTGTCGTGATCGAAAAAGGCTTGAAACAGGGGGACCTGGTGGCCCTGCGCGATCCGACCGTCCCGGTCAAGCAGACGGGGGAGACCACCCCGTCTGCGGTGAAGGAAAAGCGGCAGGAACGCCGGCCGCCCGCGGGCGGGGGCGGCATGATGATCATGCGTTGAACAGAGGAATCCGCCATGAATATCCGCGAAAGCGTTGAAATCGGGATGGAGGGCATCCGCAGTCATAAAATGCGTTCCATTCTTACGGCCCTTGGTATCATCTTCGGGGTTGCGGCGGTCATCGCCATGCTCTCCATCGGCGAGGGGGCCAAACAGGAGGCTCTCGAACAGATCCAGTTGATGGGGATGAACAATATCCTCATCAACGACATCCCGATCGAGAACGAGGAGGATGGCACCGGGCGTACCAATCTCTCCCGGGGACTGGCGCTGGAGGATGCCACGGCGCTGCAAACGATCAATCCCCTGCTCAGCGTTGCCATCCCGGAGCGCTCGGTCAAGTCCCAGCTCTACTATGGCCAGGAATCGGTCGAGGCCACCGTCGTCGGCACCATGCCCGAGTATGAGCGGGTCATGGCCTTCTCCCCGCAGCAGGGAGCCTTTTTCAACTATGAGGATGTCAGCGAGGCGCGCCGCGTCTGTGTGCTCGGCGCCGAACTCCGCTGGGCCCTCTTTCTCTTTCAGGATCCCGTCGGCCAGCGGATCAAGATCGGCCAGCAATGGTACACCGTCCTCGGTGTCATGGAGGAGAAGCCCAGCGCCGGCGCCGGCTCCGGCATCTCGGACAACCTCAACAACAATGTCTACATCCCGATCACCGCGGCGGTCAAACGCTTTCCCCGCAGCGTTTTCGCCAGCGAGATCGATCGCATCATCGTCCAGGTCAAGGATTCCGGCCGCATTCAGGAGGCGGCGACGGTCGTCAAGGCTTCGATCAGCCGCCGCCACAACCTGGTCAATGATTTCACGATCACGATCCCCGAAGCCCTGCTGCGCCAGAAACAGCAAACCCAGCGCATCTTCAATATCGTCATGGGCGCCATCGCCGGCATCTCCCTGCTGGTCGGGGGCATCGGCATCATGAATATCATGCTCGCCTCGGTGATGGAGCGCACCCGCGAAATCGGCGTGCGCCGGGCGGTCGGCGCACGCCAGCTCGACATCCTCGGCCAGTTCCTCGTCGAGGCGATGGTGCTCAGCTTCGTCGGCGGCCTCCTCGGCGTGGTCCTCGGCTTTATCCTGACCAAGGTGATCGCCCTCTACGCCGGCTGGCGCACCCTGGTCAGCTTTAGTGCGATTATCCTGGCCTTCACCGTTTCGGCGGCAGTCGGCATCATCTTCGGCATCTATCCGGCGCGCCAGGCGGCCAAACTTGATCCCATTGTCTCGCTGCGCTATGAATAACCTCCGGACGCCGCTCCCTTGCGGCAGCGTCCTTGTGAGCCGCCCGGACCTCCGCAGCGGCAAGCAAGCGCTCATGCCCGGATGCACCGCCATTCTTGAGGAGAGTATGATTCAGCGAATCCCTTTCGTCATCGTCCTCTGCTTCGCCATGCTATTGGCCGGAGCCGGCACGGCCCGGACGCAGGAGACCGCCCCGGTGCGGCCTGACGCGCCGGACAGCACCCGCCTCCTGGCCCCTGCGCCCGCTGCGGAGCCGCAGCCGGAAAGCGTGCAGAAAAACGTCCTGACCCTCGATCAGGCGATCAAGATCGCCCTGGAAAAAAGCTATGAGATGAAATCCCTGCGCCTCAGCCTCAGCCAGGCGGAGCAAAACCTGATCGCCGCCCGGGGGCGCTTTAAAACCAACGCGGACCTGGCCCTGGAAACCCCCAACTGGAACGAGACGGTTTCGGAGATCACCATCCCCAATGCCCTGCCGATCTTTAATACGACCGGCTTTACCCGCTATATGGGGACCCTGGACATCAACCAGCCGCTGCCCACCGACGGCGCCATCACCCTGCGCGGCCAGAGCTATCACCGCGACGTCTCGACCTACCTGCAGGAGAGCAAGCAGGACGTCTCCCGCAGCGAGATCTATAACTCGCTCAGCCTGCGCTTCAGCCAGCCCCTTTTCGCGATCAATCAGCTCAAGCTGGGGCTGAAAAATGCCAATCTGAGCTACGAGCGCACCGTGCATCGCTATCGCCGCAGCGAACTGGATATCGTCTACCGCGTCACCCGCTCCTTTTTCGATCTCTACCAGGCGACGCGGCAGCACGAGATCACCCGCGACAACGTCCAGCAGCAACAGGAGCTCTATGACATCGCCGCGAAAAAGTATGCCGCTGGGCTGATCCCCGAGGTCGAAGCCCTGCAGATGGAGGTCGACCTTGCGGAGAGCCGCAATGCCCTGCTCTCGGCCGAGGGCGAGTTGCAGCGCTCCGAGGACACCTTCAAACAGCTCATCGGACTGAAACTCACCGATCAGGTGGCGGTGCGCACCGATTTTGCCGTCGAGAAGATCGAGGTGGACCTGGCGCGCGCGACCGAGATGGCCATGAAATACCGCACCGAGCTGCGCGAGGGCCAGATCGACATCGAACTGGCGCGAATCAGCATCAAGGAAGCGGATGCCCGCAGCGAGATGCGCGGCGATATCAACGCCTTTTATGACATCACCGGCGTCAGCGATTCCAATCTGCCCTACCATTCGCCCTGGAACGAGCTGTGGAACTCGAGCCTGGATGACATGGACCGGCGTCCGCATAACCGCGGCGTCACTTTTACCCTGAGCGTGCCGCTGTGGGACTGGGGCGTCAACCGCGCCGAGGTCGAGGCCGCCCGGGCCACCTATCATACCAGCGCGCTCACCCTCGAGGAGCAAAAAAAGACGATCGAGCGCGAGGTCCGCGAGGTGGTGCTGCGCCTGCGCGAGGCGGAAAACCGCATCGCTGTGCTGAGAAAAAACCAGGAGGTGGCCCAGCGCGCCTTCGATATCACCCTGGAACGCTTCAATAACGGCGATATCACCAGCCAGGAACTGGCCCTGGACCGCAACCGCCTGACCACCGCCAAGACCTCCTACCTTTCGGCTTATGTCGATTTCAAACTCGCAGTGGCCGACCTGCAGCGCAAGACGATGTGGGATTTTGTCCAGGACCAGAGCTTGCTGGATACGGCACCACAGAAAGGAAAATAGCGGAGAAGCCTTTTATCTCTCTGCACCTGCGGGCCTCTGCCCGTAGAATTAGGTGAAATCAGGAATTTTACTGCTGATGAAACCAAGAGGATGGCAAGGGTATGAAACTGACCGTCGTTGGATCAGGGTATGTGGGTCTGGTGGCAGGTGCCTGCTTTGCCGAGGCGGGCAACCAGGTGATTTGCATGGATGTGGATGAGAAAAAGATCGCCAGCTTGAGGCAGGGGATGATCCCGATCTACGAACCCGGTCTGGAGGGGCTCATCGAGCGCAATCACAAACTCGAACGCCTGACCTTCACCACCGAGATACGCGAGGCGGTGCAAAAATCCGACATCCTCTTCATCGCTGTCGGCACTCCGCCGGATGAGGATGGCTCGGCGGATCTCTCGCATGTCCTTGCGGTCGCCCGCTCCATCGGCCAGCTCATGAACGGCTACAAGATCGTCGTCAACAAGAGCACTGTGCCCGTCGGCACAGCCGACAAGGTGCGCGAGACCATCGCGGCGGAGACTGAACTACCCTTCGACGTCGTCTCCAATCCCGAATTCCTCAAGGAGGGAGCGGCCATCGATGATTTCATGTATCCGGACCGCGTCATCATCGGCACGCGCAATCCCAAGGTCGGCGAAATCATGAAGGAACTGTACGGTCCCTTTGTACGCACGGGCAATCCCATCCTCATCATGGACGAGCACAGCGCGGAGGTGACCAAGTACGCCGCCAATTCGCTGCTGGCGACCAAGATCTCTTTCATCAATGAGATCGCCAACCTCTGCGACCGGGTCGGCGCCGATGTCGAGATGGTACGCCGCGGCATCGGCTCGGACAAGCGCATCGGACACTCCTTCATCTTCCCGGGGATGGGCTACGGCGGTTCCTGCTTCCCCAAGGACGTCAAGGCGATCATCCATACCGCCAAGCAGAACGGCTATCACCTCAAGGTGCTCGAAGCGGTCGAGGCCGCCAACGAGGCGCAAAAGACCATCCTGCTGCCCCGGATCGAAGCGCACTATCAGGGCAAGCTCGAGGGGCTCACCCTGGCCCTGTGGGGCCTGAGTTTTAAGCCCCGCACCGACGATATGCGCGAGGCTCCGGCCATTCCCCTCATCCAGGCCTTGCACGATAAGGGGGTGCGGCTGCAGGCTCACGACCCCGCCGCGCTGGAGGAAGCGAAACGTCTCGGACTGGACCAGATGGTCACCCTCTGCGAGAACAACTATGACGCCCTTGTGGGCGCCGACAGCCTCGTGATCGTGACGGAGTGGCTGGACTACCGTGAGCCCGATTTTGAACGTATCCGCAAAGCCCTGAGATCGCCGGTTATCTTCGACGGCCGCAACATCTACAATCCCGCCAAAATCCGCGATCTCGGTTTCACCTATTACGCCATCGGCCGGCCACTGCTCTAGCCGGCCTCAGCAGCTGATAGGTATTTTGATTTCGTCGGGGGGCAAAAAGCGGAGCTGATAGGGCTGATAGGTATTTGCTGATAGCTGATAGGTATTTTGATTTCGCTGGGGGGCAAAAAGCTGATAGGTAGCTGATAGGTATTTTGAGCCGATAGGTATTTTGATTTCGCCGGGGGGCAAAAAAAACGAGGAAATCATCCTCTGGCAGACGCCTGATACCAGCTCATTTCCCCGTTCTCAGAGCGCTAAGCCATTTTCGGCATCCGCATCGCCCCCAACCTGCTGAAAAATATTCAGCGCAGGCCTGAAAAGCAAGAAAAATTGCTGAAAGCACGCAAATCGGCTTTATCGCTGCGGCATCAGCTCGCGCAGAAATCAAGGATGGACTCTAAATTCAGATGCGCTCAAAATAACCATAATCATAATCCGGCACACCCGCTGCAACTCGGCTTGCCGACGGCGGCGGCTGGGGCGCCGCCTCTTTCCATAATCCACAATGACGAAGAATCTTCTTGATCACTTCCCCCTGACATTTCTCGATAAAACTGATAACCTTCATCTACCCGCCGCACTCCGGACAGCGCAGCGGATCCACTTCATACACTTTCTTAATCAGGGCTGCATAGCTCATCCGCCGCTGCTTCATGAAGGCTCGCGCCTCCTCGCCTTCTCCGCTATCCTTTACCACCGACACCCGCGCCCTTTTCTTGCGCTCTCCCCGTTCCTTATTCGAATACCAGCCCAGGCAGTGGATCAGGTGCTGACCCTTATCCGGCATGTGCTGCGTCACCTCCGCCAGAAATTCCAAAGCTTTAAATACCTGAAAATTGCGCGACACCCCTTCCCTGAGCCGCTCATCCCCGAGCTCCAGAAACCGCACACACTGGCTCTTCCCGGCACGGTAAATCACCTCGCCCCCTTCGCTAACCTTGATCATCCGCGCCAGCGAAAAGGGACACCGCGAAAAATACGAAACCAGACGCTGCATCCCCTCCTCATCGCCGGCCTCGATCCGCACCAAGGCGTCGATACTGAACCCCGAGTGCGGCCAACCCCGCATCGAGCGCACCACCTCCTCATCGATCTTTCCCTCTCCCATCCGCAGAGCAAACACCCCCTCCCGGCACAGCTCTGTACATCGCTTCCTATCCACCCTGCTGATCCGGATAAAAAATCAGTCCCGCCTGAACAAACCCTCGCTCACCATCGCATGTACATGGCTGTGCCACCCGATAAGTTCGCCAAAGGTCTGGATGGCCCCCACAAACCCCGGCTCCCCCTCTCTGACCCCGCAGGCCTGGCGCAATCCATCCCTTATCGCTTCATACGCCAGCTGGCACAGTTTCCCCAGCAAACCACGGTCGTAGCGGAAGAAAATCCGCAACCGCTTCGGCATCGTCAAGACCCATTGCCGGTGGCTGACCGGCGCTACCGCCTCCTCCGCAAGACGAATCCCCAGCAGCAGCGAACGCTTCTGATCGCACGAAGGACAACAGCAGCGTTGCCGGCACGAAAACGCCACGAAAAACTCTTTACCGCAATCCGGGCAACGCACCCGCGCAAATCCCTCCTGCAGGTCTCCGCACTTGCGGAACTTCTCTATGGCTGTGCGTATGACCGGCCGCCAGTAACCATATCTCGGCGCGAAGCACTCGGCGTACCCGCCCTCGAACGCGTCAAAATGGTCACGCACCAGCCTGTAAAAGGGCGAAGCCTCCGGATTGCGCGGCCGGTACATTTTTGCCGCAGCTGTACACACGCCATACCTCTTCCATCAGCATCTTACAAGGGGGTATAGCGTATGCTACAAAATTATTCTAAATCCATCAAGGGTCAAAATCGCCACTGCGTTTACAAATGACTTGTTCTCGATACAGGAAAAAGCTATATTTAAGC
Organism: bacterium; assembly: GCA_035353815.1. Classification (GTDB taxonomy): domain Bacteria; phylum Zhuqueibacterota; class Zhuqueibacteria; order Residuimicrobiales; family Residuimicrobiaceae; genus JAKPUX01. The sequence continues at coordinate 11,658 of DAOQAG010000016.1, read as the reverse complement.
GACGCAGTGAGTTCGCCCAACCGGTCAGTGCAGATGGCCGCTGGGATAGAGTGTTCTTGGCAAAATAGCGGTGAGCATCAAATTATTCGCTATAACATAATAATATGTTTTCAGCGACTACTGCACAGCCGCGCGACCAATAAATGATTTTGATATCACCGGATTTTATTTTATATACTTGTATCATTCATTTCAATAGGATTTGTAAAGCATCGTATGGAAAAAACAATCGTCGTCCGGACAAAAAAAAGTGATCATAGATCAGATTTCCTTTTTTGGCAATCGCAGCCATTTGAAAAACGATTGGAAACTTTAGAGAGTATCAGACAAGAATACATGAGTTGGAAATATGCTCATCAACCAAGATTTCAAAGAGTTTTTACAATTATTAAACGAAAATAAGGTGCAATATCTTGTGATCGGTGGATATGCAGTTGCATTTCACGGGCATCCCCGCTACACGAAAGATATTGATATCTGGCTTTTGCCAGAAACAAAGAATATTAAAAATTTACTTCAAGCCTTGGAAGATTTTGGATTCGCATCCTTGGAATTGAAGATTGACGACTTTCTCGATCCGGATCAGATCATTCAATTAGGCTACCCTCCGAATCGAATTGATTTGTTGACCGACTTGCAGGGTGTAAATTTCAAGACTTGCTATGACAACAAAATAGAAGTCGAGATCGAGGACACCAAGATAAATTTTATCGATTTAGAAAATTTAAAGAAAAATAAAAAGGCAACGGGGCGTCATCAAGATTTGGCTGACTTGGAAAAATTAGAATAATTTTGTTTCTGCATTGCTTATAGGCAATTTGATTTCGCCGAGGGTCAAAAAAAACGAGGAAATCATCCTCTGGCAAACGCCTGATACCCAGCAATTTCCCCATTTTCAGCGCGGCAAGCCGCATCACGGCTCCCCCGTTGCAACTCTGCTTGCTGCCGACGGCGGCGGCCGGGATGACGCATTCTTCCACAACCCACAATGCCGCAATATCTTCCTAGCGCTGCATTCCGGACGAGCATAGCGAAGCGGAACCCCGCATCGAGCGCACCACCTCCTCATCGATCTTTCCCCCACCCAGCAGCAGCGAACGCTTCTGATCGCACGAAGGACAACAGCAGCGTTGCCGGCACGAAAACGCCACGAAAAACTCTTTACCGCAATCCGGGCAACGCACCCGCGCAAATCCCTCCTGCAGGTCTCCGCACTTGCGGAACTTCTCTATGGCTGTGCGTATGACCGGCCGCCAGTAACCATATCTCGGCGCGAAGCACTCGGCGTACCCGCCCTCGAACGCGTCAAAATGGTCACGCACCAGCCTGTAAAAGGGCGAAGCCTCCGGATTGCGCGGCCGGTACATTTTTGCCGTAGCTGTACACACGCCATACCTCTTCCATCAGCAATAACTTCAATACCCATTCAGGCTCCTCGCTTTATCAAACATTCGCGCCAGAAGAAGCAAGACGTCTACTTGAGCGATTAGAATTGCATTGCACGCCCAAACATGGCAGCTGGCTAAATATAGCTGAAATCGAATTGCGTGTATTGTCGGGCTAAAACTTGGCTCGACGCATTCCAGATAATACTACATTGATAAAAGAAATAGCTGCTTGGCAAGGGCTGCGTAATGTGCAAGAATCAAGAGTTGATTGGCGCTTTGCTGACGCTGACGCCAGGATTAAACAAAAACGACTCTACCCAATACTATCTAATTGACGTGACACTAGGACACCGGGCTAAAATCCCTGGTGCTCGGTGCGGGCGATGATCTCGTCCTGCAGGGATTGGCCGAGGTCGAGAAAATAATCGCTGTAGCCGGCGACGCGGACGATCAGATCACGATGTTCCTCCGGATGGGCCTGCGCATGGCGCAGGGTGGCAGCATCGACGACGTTGAACTGGATATGATGGCCGCCGAGCGTGAAATAGCTGCGCACCAGACCGCTGAGGTGGTCGATCCCCTCCTCGCCCGCGAGAACGTCGGGGGTGAATTTCTGGTTGAGCAGGGTGCCGCCCGTGCGCACATGGTCCATCCTGGCCGCGGATTTCAGAACGGCCGTCGGCCCGTTGCGGTCGGAGCCCTGGACCGGCGAGATCCCTTCGCTCAGCGGCGTCCCCGCCTTGCGCCCGTCCGGCGTGGCGCCCGTGACCGAACCGAAATAGACATGGCACGTGGTGGGCAGCAAGTTGATGCGATAGGTGCCCCCGCGCGTATTGGGCCGGCCGTTGACGAGCGCATAGTACATCTCGAAAACACGAAGCATGAGGCGATCGGCGTATTCGTCATCGTTGCCGTATTTGGGGGTTTTGTTGAGCAGCCGCTGCCGTGCCGCTTCATCGCCGGCAAAATTCCGGTCCAGGAGCGCAATAAACTCCGGCAGGCTGAGCTGCTGCTGCTCGAAGACCTGATATTTTATCGCCGCCAGGCTGTCGGTGATCGTGCCGATCCCGACGCCCTGAATGTAACTGGTATTGTAGCGCGCGCCGCCGGCGTTATAATCCCGGCCGCGGGCGATACAATCATCGATGAGCAGGGAGAGGAAGGGCACCGGCATGTGCAGGGCGTAGAGGCGCTCGATGACCGCATTGCCGGCCATCTTGATTTCGATAAAATGGGCCATCTGCTGTTCGAAAGCGGCCATCAGTTCGTCAAAACTGCGCCAGCCGGCGGGATCGCCGCTGTGCGGCCCGAGCTGGCACCGGGTGCGCGGATCGAAGCCATCGTGCAGCGCCAGTTCGAGGATCTTGGGGATATTGAAATAACCGGTCAGGATGTAGGCCTCCTTGCCGAAGGCCCCGGTTTCAACGCAGCCCGATGTGCCGCCCTGCCGCGCATCCTCAATCGATTTTCCCTGCCGCAGCATCTCCTCGACCACGGTGTCGGCGTTGAAAAGGGAGGGCTGCCCCCAGCCTTTGCGCACGATGCGCAGCGCATGCTTGAGAAAGGCGTCGGGATTCTTGCGGCTTAACTGGATATTGGAGCTCGGCTGGACCAGGCGCATCTCGTCGATGACGTCGAGGATGAGGTAGGAGAGTTCGTTGACGCCGTCGCTGCCGTCAGCCTGAAGTCCGCCGCTGTTAATATTGGCAAAATCGGTATAGGTCGAGCTTTCGGCCGCCGTCACGCCGACCTTGGGAGGTGCCGGCTGGTTGTTGAACTTGATCCAGAAGCACTGCAGCAGCTCGCGCGCCTTGTCCCTGGTCAAGGTGCCGGCGGCGATCTCTGATTTGTAAAAGGGATAAAGATGCTGGTCGAGGCGACCGGGATTGAAGGCATCCCAGGGATTGATCTCTGTGATCACGCCCAGGTGAACGAACCAGTAATACTGCAGCGCCTCATGGAAGGTGCGCGGCTTTTCGGCGGGGACCCGGCGGCAGAGGGTAGCGATCTCTTCCAGCTCGTGGCGGCGTTGCGGCTCGGGCTCCACCTGCGCGAGCGCTGCGGCGACGTCCGCATGGCGCCGGGCGAAGGTGATGATCGACGCCGCGCAAAGGCGCATGGCCTTGAGCTCCTCGGACTGATCGTAGGCCGCCGCATCGTTGATATAATCCAGTGCCGCCAGCCGGGCGTCGATCTCCGCTATGAAATCATTCATGCCGCGATGGTAGATCTTGTCGTCCAGCACGGTATGCCCGGGGCCGCGCTGCTCCATGAATTCGGTAAATATCCCGGCGGTATAGGCTTCTTTCCACTCCGGTGTCATGCTGGCGAGGATCATCTCGCGGATACTCCTGCCGCGCCAGAAGGGGATGAACTCGTCGCGGTACTGCTCGCGGCTCCTGGCATCGACCCTGAAAAATACCTTTTCGCGGCTGTTGAGGATCTCGAGATCCTCAAGCGAATGGCAGCAGAGTTCGGGAAAGGTGGAGGTGGCCTTGGGCGCTGGTCCGCGCTCGCCGACGATGAGTTCGCCGGGATTAATGCAGATCTGCTTCCCAGTCATGATCGCCTGGAAGACCCGGGCGCGCAGCGCGGGAGCGGAGAGCAGGCCGGCTTCGCGGTAGACCCGCGTGACGATTTCGGCCCGTTCCGTCGAAAGGGTGGGAACGGCCTGCAAGCTCGCTTCGCGCAGAAGGCGCACGCGTTCGTTCATGGTTCAGCCTCCAGTAGGTGAAAAATCAGCAGAGTAGAGCCTTGCTTCAGCCGCCGATGGATGAGGAATCAGCAGGGTGGAGCCTTGCTTCAGCCGCCGATGAATGAAGAATCAGCAGGGTGGGGCCTTGCTTCAGCCGCCGATGATTACGGTCTCAATGACCCGCCTGAATCGCTGCGCCAGGGCCTCGAGGTGCTCTTCACCGGGAGGCCGCAGCTCCGTCCGCGGCAGGGTCCGGCCCAGCCGGCCATATTTTCCCGATCCGGTCTGATGAAAGGGGAGGAGATGGAGGCGGCGGACGTGCTGCAGCCCTCCGATCCAGGCCGCCAGTTTTTCGATCTCGCCGGGATCATCGTTGATTCCGGGCAGGACAGGCAGACGGAGGCTGATCGCCGCGCCCGCCGCATCGAGGCGCAGCAGGTTATCAAGAATCAGCCGGTTGGAAACACCGGTCCAGCGGCGATGTTCCCCGGGATCGAACATCTTGAGGTCGAAAAGGAAAAGATCGGTCAGGGGTGCGATGCGCGCCAGGACTGGCCAGGGGGCATGGCCGCAAGTGTCGACCACTGTGTGCAGTCCGGCCTCCTTGCTCGCGGTCAGCAGGGCGTGCAGAAAGGCGGGCTGGTGGGAGGGCTCGCCGCCGGAAAAGGTGACCCCGCCGCCGGACTGGTCGTAGAAAACGCGGTCGGCCAGCACGGTCGCGATCACCTCATCCGCATCCATCGCCTGGCCCATCAGGCTGCGCGCCCCCGCTGGGCACGCCTCGATGCAGGCGCCGCAGGCGATGCACGCCTCCCGGCGGGTGACCGGGGCTTGCGGCGCCGCAGCGATCGCCTCCCGGGGGCAGGCCTCGATACAAGCGCCGCAGGCCATGCAAAGATCGCTGCGCAACGAGAGTTCCACCCCCGGCGCGATCGATTCGGGATTGTGGCACCAGGCGCAGCGGAGCGGGCAGCCTTTGAGGAATACCGTCGTCCGGATCCCCGGTCCGTCGTGCACCGCGAACCGCATGATGTTAAAAACCAGGCCCCGGATGTGCTGTGTCTCCGCCATGCTCCCTCTCGCATAATTACAGGGTTTTAATATATTATGATCATTTGAATTATGCAAGGGGTTTCTGCCGGGCCGGATCAGCCGATCAGGGTAAAGATATCCTCCACCGACGTTTGCGGCCTGGGCGCGGGCACCGACTCGGGCTCGCCCACGGCCACAGCGGTGACCAGTTCCCATGGCGCTTGCAGCGCGAGCAGACCCTCCAACTCCTCGCGGGCGACCATCATGCCGGAGAGCCAGCAGGCGCCAAGGCCGAGTTCCACCGCCGAAAGGAGGATGTTCTCGACGGCTGCACCGACACTCTGTAGGTCGGGGTGACGGCGCAGGGCATTGACCGCCTCATGTCCGGCCGCCTTGCTCTGCAGACCGTCGGCAAGCGCATGGTAAGGTTGCATCGCCACAAAGAGCACGGCCGGCGCCTCTTCAAAGAGCGTGGAGAAATGCTCCACGGTTTTGAGCACATTCGTTTTGGCAGCATCGGCGAAGAGAACCGAGACCCGCTGATGCACCGCCGCGGCGAGCTTGCGGATAAGTTCGGGATTGGTGACGGCAATGAATTTCCAGGGCTGGGAGTTGTTGATGCTCGGAGCGAGTCCGGCGCGCCGCGCCAGTTCCCGCAAGAGCTCCGGGGAGACGGGAGCATTCGTAAATTTACGGACGGTCCGGCGTCTCTCTATCGCCTGCACAAGTTCCATGAAACCTCCTCGAGTTGGTCACCTGTATAATGCCGGAGGAGGCCGGAAAATTCCCGCTCCGCGGCGATGCTCCGGAAAGTGGCGGTGCGCCGATTTTTCACTTGAATCTTGCCGGCCGCCCCCCTATATTATAGCGTGCAGGCCGGACAGCAGGAACTGCGATTTTGATGTTCAAGCGACGCGAGAAGAGGATATGCTGCAAGCAGGCGAGAGTGTGCGTCACGAGTATACAGTCGGCCGCGAGATCATGCATGATTTTGGCGCGACCTTCGACGACTGGACCCTGCTGCACTATGATGATGACTATGCCTGCAAGGTCGGCTTTGAACGCACCCCGGTTCAGGGCGCACTGATCTCCGCCATTATCGTCAAATCGATTGTCCGCGCCTTCGGAGATTCGGCCATCCTGAGGGTGCACAATCTCGAGTTCTTCAAACCGGTCTATCCTGGCAGTACCATCAGCGTCGAGCTGCACGTGCTCGCCAACCTGCGCAATCAGCTCGTGACCCTGCGATCCCGCGTCTATATCGGCGCAACCCTCCATTACCAGGGCATGACCAAAATTAGGGCCTTTGAGTCGATCTGAACCTGCTCCCCCCGCGCAGTTGTGTTGGTGCCAGGGCGCGCCGCAAGTCTGCCGGCGGCGGTTTCCGCGTCGCAGCGGGCTCGCCTCGGGCCGTAATAGCAGTGCTGGCGCGCCGCAAGTCCGCCGGTGGCGGTTTCTGCATCGCGGCGGACTTGCCCTCCGCGGCGGCAGCGCTCCGGCATCCCCGGCCCAGGCCTGAACGAAGGATCCACTTCTCTCTCTTGCATCGAGGCTGCCCATGCTCTCCGGAAACTATCAACTGCTCTACGATCGCCTTCGCCCCGCTTTCCCCACTAACCGTCTCCTCCATGATGATCTGAACACCCTCGCCCTGGGCACGGACGCCAGTTTTTACCGCATGCTGCCCCGGCTGGTCATCCGCGCCAACGACGAGGGGGAGATCACCCGCATTCTGCGCGAGTGCTCCGCGCTGCACCTGCCGGTCACCTTCCGCGCCGCGGGCACCAGCCTCTCCGGGCAGGCCATATCGGATTCCGTGCTGGTCCTGATCGATCAGGGCTGGAAGGGGATGCACATCGAAGAGGAGGGACGCCGCATCCGCCTCCAGCCGGGGGTGCTCGGCTGTCACGCCAACCGCGTTCTGCTGCCTCTCGGCCGCAAGATCGGACCCGATCCCGCCTCGATCGACGCGGCGATGATCGGCGGCATCGCCGCCAACAACGCCAGCGGGATGTGCTGCGGCACTGCCCAGAACAGTTATCGCACCCTCGCCGGGCTGCGCCTGATCCTGGCCGACGGGACCTGCTTTGACGGGCTCGACCGTGATGCTGTCGAGCATTTCCGCCGCGATCAGGCCGGACGGCTCGGGCAGCTGCTCGACCTGCGCGGCAAGCTCCTCGCCCGGCCGGAGCTGGCCAACCGCGTGCGCAGCAAATTCCGCATGAAGAATACCTGCGGTTACGGCCTCAATGCCCTGCTCGATTTCGCCGACCCGGTAGCGATCCTGCAGCACCTGATGATCGGTTCGGAGGGCACCCTGGGCTTTCTCGCCGAAATCGGCTATGAGACCGTGCCGGAGTACCGCGACAAGGCCTCGAGCCTGATCCTCTTTCCGGATATCGCCAGCGCCTGCCGCGCCGTCTCGATCCTGGAGACCGCCCCCGTCGCCGCCGTGGAGATCATGGACCGCGCCGCCCTGCGTTCGGTCGAGGACAAGCAGGGCATGCCTGATTTTCTCGCTGACCTGCCTGCCGATGCCGCCGCTCTGCTCGTCGAGACCCGCGCCGCTGCACCCGATGCCCTGCAAACCCAAATCGCCACGATCCGGACCATGCTGGCGGAGGTGCCCGTCCTCCGGCCGATCTCCTTTACCCTCGATCCGGCCGAATACGGCCGGCTCTGGAATATCCGCAAGGGACTCTTCCCGGCCGTCGGCGCCATGCGCCCGATCGGTACGACCGTCATTATCGAAGACGTCGCCTTCCCGGTCGCGCGTCTGGCAGAAGCCACCCTCGAACTGCAGCGCCTCTTCGCAAAACACGGCTATGCCGATACCATCATCTTTGGCCATGCCCTGGCGGGCAATCTCCATTTTGTTTTCAAACAGAATTTCAATCTGGCCGACGAGGTGGCGCGGTACCAGCGCTTTATGGACGAGGTCTGCCACCTGGTGGTCGAGCGCTTCGATGGCGCGCTCAAGGCCGAGCACGGTACCGGCCGCAATATGGCGCCCTATGTAGGGCTCGAGTGGGGTGAAGAGGCGCTGGGGATCATGCGCGAAATCAAGGATCTCTTCGATCCTGCCGGGATCCTCAATCCCGGCGTCATCCTCAACGAGGATCCCGAGGCGCACCTCCGCCATCTCAAGCCGCTGCCCGCCGCGCACGAGCTGGTGGACAAGTGCATCGAGTGCGGATTCTGCGAGCCTCACTGCGTCTCCCATCAGCTTACCCTATCGGCACGGCAGCGGATCGTCGTCTACCGGGAGATCGCCCGGCTCACGGCCTCGGGTGCGGAGCAGCACCGGCTGGCGCAGCTGCGCGACGGATTCGCCTACCATGGCGACGCCACCTGCGCCACCGACGGTCTTTGCGCCCTCGCCTGTCCGGTGGAGATCGACACCGGCAAACTGACCAAAGAGTTGCGCCACCAGCAGGCTTCGCCCCGGGCGCGGCGGCTTGCGGCCGGACTTGCCGCGCACATGGCTGCGGTCACCGCGTCGGCCCGGATGGGACTGGGAGCGGTCGATCTGGCGCACCACCTCCTGGGCACACCGCTGCTCGGGGGGCTGGCGCGCGGACTGCGCTGGCTCTCGGGCGGCCATATTCCGCTGTGGACGCCGGCGATGCCGGCCCGGAGCCATAGCCCGGGTAAAACCGCGCCGCGGCTGGCGGCCGACCGCGCAGGGGAGCAGCCCAGGGTCGTCTACTTTCCCTCCTGCATCACCCGCGTCATGGGACCGGCCCGGGGCGACGGCGAAAGGGAGGACCTCCCGCAGTTGACCCTGGCTTTGCTGCACAAGGCGGGATTTGCGGTGATCTATCCCGAGCACCTCGACGATCTCTGCTGCGGCATGGCCTTCGCCAGCAAGGGCTTCAAGGAGGCCGGAGATGCCAAGGCCGCAGAGTTGAATGATGCCCTCTGGCGCGCCAGCGCCGAGGGCCGCTATCCCGTACTGGCGGACATGAGCCCCTGCCTCTACCGGATGCGCGAGACGCTCGATGCGCGGCTGCGTTTGTATGAACCCATCGCCTTCACCCTCGAATACCTGGCGCCACGCCTGCTCTTCCATCCCCTGCCGGAGACGGTGATGGTCCATGCCGTCTGCAGCGCCAAGAAAATGGGACTCGAAGCGCCGCTGCTGCAGCTGGCGGGGATGTGCGCTGCCCGGGTTACCGCTTCCGAGTGCAACTGCTGCGGCTTTGCCGGCGACCGGGGCTTTACTTTTCCCGAGCTGAATGCGCATGGCCTGCGGCACCTGCGCAGTCAGGTGCCGGCGGATTGCCGGGAGGGTTTTTCGACCAGCCGGACGTGCGAAATCGGCCTCTCCACCCACAGCGGCATCCCCTTCAAGTCGATCCTCTATCTGGTCGACCGCGTCACCTCGCCGCGGCCGGCCTAGGCTGCGGCACAAAGAGGAGGAGCACATGCACCGTTTCATCATCCTGTTCACGCTGGCCCTCTCCCTGGCCGGTCCGGCGGCAGCCCGGCAGTCCCTCTATCCCGCCAACCGCCCGCCGCTCCAGGCCAAGCCCTACCTGGAGTTGCCCCTCGGCGCCATCCAGCCCGAGGGCTGGATGCTCGAGCAGCTCAAGCTGATGCGTGACGGCATGACCGGCCATCTCGACTCACTCTACAGCCGCGTGGTCGGGCCGCGCAACGGCTGGCTTGGCGGCGATGGCGACGGCTGGGAGCGCGGCCCCTACTGGATCGATGGCCTGCTGCCTCTGGCCCTGATCCTCCACGATTCCACTCTCCTCGCCAAGGCCCGGCCCTGGATCGAATGGTCGCTGAATCATCAACGGCCCGACGGCTACTTTGGCCCGCTCCCCCTCGCCGAGTTCACTCCCGAGCCGGGACTGCAAAAGGGCGACCGCGAGGACTGGTGGCCGAAAATGGTGATGCTCAAGGTGCTCATGCAATATTATGATGCCACCGGAGACAACCGCGTCCTCACGCTGATGGACCGCTACTTCCGCTTCCAGCTGGCTGCGCTGCCCGGCACTCCGCTTGATCACTGGACCATCTGGGCCAACCGTCGCGGCGGGGACAACCTCCAGGCGGTCTACTGGCTCTATAACCGCACCGGTGCCGCCTTTCTTCTCCAACTCGCCGATCTGCTCGCGCAGCAGACCTTTCCCTGGACCCGCATCTTCCTCAACGATCATCCCGCCGATGTCTATGCCGCATTCCCCGACGGAGAACCCTGGATTTATGGTGAGATCCGCTATCCCTGGAAAGCGGCGGAGATCGATGCCCTCTCCTTGCGCAGCCTGCGCGGATTTCACTGCGTCAACCTCGCCCAGGGCATCAAACAGCCGGTGATCTATTACCAGCAGCATCCCGAGCCCAACTATCTCGAGGCGGTGCGCCTGGCCTTTGCGGATATCCGCACCTTTCATGGCCAGGTGCAAGGGATGTACGGCGCCGACGAGCCGATGCACGGTAATGCCCCGACCCAGGGCATCGAGCTTTGCGCGATCGTCGAGATGATGTACTCCCTCGAGAGCATGCTGCCCATCACCGCCGATGTCACTTTCGCCGATCACCTCGAGCGTCTGGCCTATAATGCCCTGCCGACACAGGTGAACGACGATTTCAGTGCCCGCCAGTATTTTCAGTGCGCCAACCAGGTGATGGCCACCCGCGCCCGCCACAATTTCTATGAGGATGCCAACCACGGCGGCACCGACCTCTGCTTCGGTTTGTTGACCGGCTATCCCTGCTGCACCTGCAATCTCCATCAGGGATGGCCCAAACTGGTTCAGAATCTCTGGTACGCCACTGCCGACGGCGGTGCGGCTGCATTGGTCTATGGACCCAGCCGTGTCGAGCTCCGGGTGGCGGCGGGGGAGAAGGCTGTGATCACCGAGGAGACGAAGTACCCCTTCGGCGATCTCATCCGTTTCCGCATGGCCCTGGATCGGCCCGCCGCCTTTCCTTTGGCCTTGCGTATTCCGGGCTGGTGTGATTCAGCGCAGGTGCGCATCAACGGCAAGGCGGAAGCGTCGCCGCAGCCGGGCACGATCCTCCGCCTCGAACGCACCTGGCGGCACGGAGATGAGGTGGAGCTGCGCCTGCCGATGGCGGTGCGGATCAGCCGCTGGGCGGATGGCGCAGCGGGGGTCGAGCGCGGCCCGCTGGTCTATGGCCTGCGCATCGGCGAGATCTGGAAGCAGGTCCGCAATGCGGACAAGTGGGGGGAGTATTGGGAGGTCGCTCCGCGCGACCCCTGGAACTGGGGATTGCTGGAGGCGGCGGTGCGCGATCCCGGCGCGGGCTTTGTGGTTATCGAGCGCAAGGGAGATCGCCTGCGGCCCTGGTCGCTGGAGAATGCCCCGCTTGAGTTGCGTACGCGGGGCAAGCGCATTCCCGAGTGGCAGCTCTACGGCGAGATGGCGGGACCGCTGCCGTGGAGTCCGCAGCTGCATCTGCAGCAGGTCCCGGCCGAGGAGATCACTCTGATCCCTTACGGCTGCACGACGCTGCGGGTCAGCGAGTTCCCGGTAGTGCGGTGAGCGTGGGTGGCCCGCCCCGCCTCGC
>DAOQAG010000015.1:0-81023 GCA_035353815.1 bacterium | reverse complement strand
TATGTACCTTGAAGGTAGTGATATTTGTTGACTTGTCGGGTTATTTTGACTATATTTTACTTTGCGATGTGCAAAAATTTTACATCAGCGCGGAGCTCGGGCATGTCGCGCGGGGACGGGATGAACAGACTGAAAGAATGGGGTGCAACCTGGTGAAAAGACATCCAGCCTGTTGGGGATTGGTGTGGGCCCTGGCTCTGCTGATATTGGCGGGGCACGCAGCGAGTCAACCGGCTTCGGCCTCCGGCCGCGCTGCTGCAGCTGATGCCGCCGGCGACGCTCAAAACGCAGCCGGCCTGAATCCTGCCGCCACCGCCGGGGTTCAGAATCCGGCCACCCCGAGCCAGCCAGCCGGCGCCATGGGATCCTCGGGTCAGGGCGCCGCTCCCGCCGGCGCGCAGGGCGTGACCGGCGCCGGCCAGAGCGCCACCACCGCGGCCCCCGCTTCCACGGCACTTTCCCTCTTCGGCCAACAGTTTTTTTCGTCTCCCGGCCCATCGGCCGCCTCTGCGGGCACAGCCAGCGACCGCTACGCCCTCGGCGCCGGCGACCAGCTCGCCATCCATCTCGGCGGCAAGGCCCTCGAGAATTTTGAGACCACGGTCACCGCCGACGGTAAGATCTATCTGCCCACCCTCGGCGTCCTTCCCGTGCAGGGCATGACCCTGGCCGAGGCGCGGCAGATGCTCGACCTCCAGCTGCGCCGTCTTTACAGCAACTATACCCTCGATCTGGTGCTGCTGGCCCCCAAAATGGTGCGCGTGGCCGTGACCGGCGATGTCCGGCAGCCGGGCAATTATACCCTCTCCGCCCTCAACAGCGTCCTCGACGCGGTGTCGCTCGCGCAGGGCCCGACCGAACGCGGCTCCTTGCGGGACATTCAGGTCTATCGCGGCGAGAATCTGGTCGCCACCGTCGATCTCTATACCCATCTCCTCAAACCCGGCCAGTCCGCCGATATTCTGCTCCAGAGCGGCGACAAGATCTTTGTCGCACCCGGACGGCTGCATGTGGAGATTACCGGCGAGGTCTTCCGCCCGGCCATCTATGAGCTGGCTCCCGGCAAGATGGAGAACCTCGCCGGCCTCATCACCCTGGCCGGCGGTTTCACCGATATGGCCTTCCGCAGCAAGGTCGAGCTCAGCCAGGTGCTGCCGGACGGCTCGCGCCGCATCCATTATTTCGATCTCACCTCCGCGGATTCTGGTGGCCCGGTGCTGGCCAACGCGGACCGGATCAGCGTCTATTCGGTAAAGGAGCAGACGCCGCATCAGACCGTGACGATCCAGGGCGAGGTCAATCGCCCGGGCGTCTATGAGTGGGAGGCCGGGATGCGCGTCAGCGATCTCATCCTCAAGGCCGGCAGCCTGACGCGCAGCGCCTGGCTGCTCAAGGCGGAGGTCGCCGGAGTGGATCCCAATCGCCCGCCGCAGCTGCATGAGATCAACCTCGAACAGCTGGCGCAGAATGCGGCCGATTCCCTCGACCTGCTGCTGGGCGCCGACGATCAGGTCTTCATCCGCAGGATTCCCGACTGGAAGGTCGGACCGATGGTCGATGTGCGCGGCGAGGTCACCTTTCCCGGCTATTATCCCATCGTCGACGATTCCACCCTGCTGAGTACGGTGATGAAAATGGCGGGCGGCTTTACCGCCGATGCTCTGGTCAGCGATGCCAAGCTCACCCGCCGGCTACAGCCGGTGCCCGAGGACAAGGAGTATGAGCGCCTGCTGGCGATGCCCCGCGATCAGATGAGCGACCGCGAGTATGAGTATCTGGTGATGAAACAGAATAGCAGCGACGCCCGCCAGATCGTGGTCGATTTCCACCGGCTGATGCAACTCGGCGACAAGAGCCATGATGTCGCCTTGCGCGACGGCGATGCGATCTTTGTGCCCAAGACCCCGCGGGTGGTACAGGTCTCCGGCCGTGTCGCCCGTCCCGGGGGTGTGCTCTTCAAGCCCGGGGCTAATTTCAAGTACTACATCGCCCAGGCGGGCGGATTGAGCTGGGATGCCGACGGCCGGCGCGCCAAGGTGATCAAGGCCGCCGGGGACATTCTTGACGATGAAGCGGTCAAGGAGTTCGCCCCGGGCGACCGCATCTGGGTGCCGCGCAAACCGGACCGCAATTACTGGCAGATCTTCCGTGACACCATCCTGGTCGCCGGACAGATCGCCACGATCTATCTTGTCATCCAGAACGCGACGAAGTGAGCCATGGCCGATAACGACGAAAAAGTGATCGAAATCCATCTGCTGGATGGGATTCTGGTGCTCGCCCGCTGGCGCTGGCGGATCATCCGCAATATGCTTGCGGTCGCGGCCGGAGTTTTTCTGCTCGCCTTCCTGCTGCCGCGCCGTTATGTGGCCGTGACTACGCTGCTGCCGCCGCCGGAACAGCAGGGCAGCGCGATGGCGGGTTTACTGTCCGATATCAAGGTGCCGGGGATCGCCCTGCCGGAGCAGTCGACCACCTCCGATATCTTTCTCGAAATGCTGCGCAGCCGTTCGGTCGGCGAACGAGTGCTGCAACGCCGGTTCGCCGTCAAAGGCGACAGCCTGCCGCTGCTCAGGATCCTTGGCGTCCGGAACATCGAATCCGGTTTGCAAAAGCTGAGCAAGCGCGCGGTCTTTGTCCTTTCCAAAAAATCGGTAATGACGATCAGCGTGGAGATGGGAAATCCCGCGCTCGCGGCCGATGTCGCCAATGCCTATGTGGAGGAACTCGACCGGGTCAACCGGGAGAAGAGTGTCTCGCGCGCCAAAAACTCGCGCCTCTACATCGAGAATCAGCTGCACGAGACCCAGCAGCACCTGGCCGCGGTCACGCGCCAGCTCGCCGAGTATCAGCGCGGCCGCCGCGCCATCTCTCTGGAGGAGCAGGTCAAGGCAGCCATCACCCAGAGCGGTGAGGTCAAGGGCCAGATTATCGCCAAGGAGATCCAGATCAACGTCATGTCCCAGAGTATGACCCCGGAGAATCCCCTTCTTGTCCGCGCCCGCCAGGAACTGGAGGGACTGAAGCGGAAATACAACGATCTGCAGGTGGGCACACGCGGCGAGCCGCAGAACGATCTCTTCATGCCCACCGCCGAGGTGCCGGAACTCGGCGTGCAACTGGCGGAATTGGTGCGCGAGGTCAAGATCCAGGAGACCGTCTGGGAGCTGCTCAATTCGCAGTACTATCAGGCGCGGATCGAAGAGGCACGCGACACCCCCACGGTTCAGGTCCTCGACCGGGCGGTCCCGCCGCGCTGGCCGAGCTCGCCCCGCAAGAAAGTGCTCGCCGCGGTTTTGGGGATTCTCGCCGGCATCGGCACCATCTTTTATGCCTTCATCCTGGAGTACGCCGGCCGGCTCGACCGCCATCCCGCGGAGAAGGCCAAATGGCAGGCGCTGTTTGCAGCGCTGCGCGAGGATGGCGCGCATATCCGCCACTGGTTCCGTCCCTCGCGGCGCTGAAAGGCATGGATCTGATGGCCGGGGCCGGCCCTGGCCGGCCGCATTCCTCCCGGGATGTACAGTGCGTATCTGACTAACACAATGGAGTAAAGCATGCAATACATCGCAGCGACCGCCACGATTGGCGAAGGCACAGAGATCGGTCATTTTACGGTCATCGAGGACGAGGTCGTCATCGGCAAAAACTGCCGCATCGGTCATAATGTGGTCATTCATTCCGGATCAATCCTCGGCGACAATGTGCGCGTCGACGCCTGTACGGTGATCGGCAAGCAGCCGATGCGCTCCAAGCGCAGCATCTTCAAGGACGAAAAAGGACTGCCGCCGGTGCGGATCAGCGACGAGTGCATGTTCGGCGCCCAGGTGGTGATCTATGCCGGCTGCGAGATCGGCACCCATGTCCTGGTGGCCGACGGCGCTGCGGTGCGCGAGAATGTCACGATCGGCGCCTATACCATTGTCGGCCGCAATGCCACGATCGAGAATTTCTGCAAGATCGGCAAAAAGTGCAAGCTCGAGACCAACTGTTACATCACCGCTTATTCGGAGGTCGGGGATTACTGCTTCATCGCCCCGGGGGTCTGCACGACCAACGACAACTATCTCGGGCGCACCGAGGAGCGGTTCAAGCACTTCAAGGGGGTGACGGTCAAGCGCGGCGGCCGCATCGGCGGGCACGCGGTAATCCTCCCCGGCAAGATCATCGGCGAGGACGCGGTTGTCGCCGCCGGCGCAGTGGTCAGCAAGGATGTCCCGGCGCGGACAATCGTGGTCGGCAATCCCGCGCGGCCGCTGCGCGAGGTGCCGGAGGAGCAGCTGCTCGACAAGCAGGGATGGGAGTAAGCCGCCATCATGTCCCTTAATATCGTCACCATCGTCGGCGCGCGCCCGCAATTCATCAAGGCCGCTCCAGTCTCCCGCGCCCTGCGCCGCGAGCACCGGGAGTTTCTCCTCCATACCGGCCAGCACTACAACCGCAACATGTCGCAGCTTTTCTTCGACGAGCTGGGCATTCCCGAGCCCGACCTCAACCTCGAGATTGGCTCAGGACCGCACGGTGAGCAGACAGCCCGGATGCTGGTGGGCATCGAAAAGGTTCTGAAAGAGCAAAAGCCGGACCGGGTGCTGGTTTATGGCGATACCAACTCGACTCTCGCCGGGGCGCTGGCGGCTGCCAAGCTGAACATCCCGGTGGACCATATTGAGGCGGGCCTGCGCAGTTTTAACATGAAGATGCCCGAGGAGATCAACCGCATCCTCACCGACCGCATTGCGGCGCTGCTGTTTTGTCCGACGGCCACCGCCGTCACGCATCTCTGGCATGAGGGGATCACCAAAGGGGTGCACAACACCGGCGATGTCATGTTCGATGCCGCGCTGCATTTCGCCGATCTGGCGGCCGCAAAGAGCGCCATTCTGCAGCGGCTCAACCTCACTCCCGGCGCCTATCTTCTGGTAACCTGCCACCGGCCGCAAAATACCGATAATCCGGAAGCCCTGACCGCCATCGTCGAGGCCCTGATCGCCTGTGAGGAACGGGTGGTCTTTCCCCTGCATCCGCGCACGGTGGGATTCCTGCGTCAGGACGGGCTGATGGAGCGGCTTGAGCGCTCCGGGCGCATCACTGTCATCGAGCCGGTCGGCTATCTGGAGATGATCCAGCTCGAGCAGCATGCCCGCATGATCGTCACCGATTCCGGCGGGGTGCAGAAAGAGGCCTTTTTCTACCGTGTTCCCTGTGTCACCCTGCGCGAGGAAACCGAGTGGGTCGAAACGGTGACCGATGGCTGGAACCGGCTGACCGGAGCCAGGCTGGAGCGCATCCTCGACGCCATCCGCACCTTTACACCGCCGGCTGAGCAAAAAGCCCATTACGGGACGGGCCATGCCAGTGAAGCCATCGTCCGGCTCCTCGGCGCAACGGGCTAACAACGGGGGATTTGCATGTCAACCCGCCCTTCTCCGCGTATTCGCACCCTGATAAGGCCTTTATTGATCGTGATAGGGTGTGTCTTCTGGTCGAATACCGTTGATGCTCAAACTACTATTATCCCTACCTCACATTGGGTTTACGATTACCTCGATCGCCTCGAAACTCGCGGATTGCTTTCCAGACCCCTGATAGAAACGCGCCCCATGACCCGCACGGCGATCGCTCGCGAACTGCTTCCCCTGCTTTCGCATCGAGAACTCCTCGCCCGAGCCGAGCGCGAGCAACTCGACTTTCTTTTGATTGAGTTGCGCGAGGAGTTCGAGCAGCTCGACGTGAAAGAAAATCATGCATCAACAGGATGGAGCCGTTTGGTTCGCCATCGCCTGGTCGATCCGTGGGCGCCGAACCTGCTCTACGCTAACGGCAGAAACATGTGCACTTTCTCGTTGATGCTGCCAGGCGAGACAGGCACACCGTTGCGAATTTGGCTTGACCCGGTCTTTGGATTTGAGGGTATGACCGCGCATGCGGATACACTCGCCTCTACAGAACGGGTTAATCATCTGAGGCGTGGCCTCGCCATGCGAGGGACTCTCGGCAAATATATCGGCTTTTACAGCGATGCCCGTGATAATCAGGAATGGGGGACGCGCCATTACCCAGGCAGCGTCAATTTTACACGTGAGGGATTGGGTTTTGCGCGTGGTAGTGCCGGCGGAAAGCAGATGGATTACGATGAAACGATTGCCGGAGTTGTATTCACTCATAATGGAGTTACACTGCAAGTTGGCAAGGATCGGAACAAATGGGGACCGGGATTTAACGGTCAACTCATGCTATCTGATCATGCGACCTCCTATGATCAAATCAAGCTGGAGGTGGCGGCCAGCCGCTTACGATTCACCATGCTTTGGGCGGTATTGCAGCATTATTCTCCTGGTTTTTTTACCGGCAATCATCAGGAAAAATATCTTGCTGCACATCGCATCGAGTTTTCTCCGTGGGCTTTTCTGAACATTGGGCTGCACGAGATGATCCTGTATAGCGGCCGATCCTTTGAGCCTTCCTACTTAAATCCCCTAAATTTTTTTCGCTCAGCCGAGCATTACCTCGGCGATCGCGACAATGCTGCGATGGGAATTGATCTTCAGCTCAAAGCTATACCAAAGACCAAACTGTATATGGAACTACTGCTGGACGATATAACCAGCAGCAAGCTTGGAACCAGCTTCTATGGCAACAAATATGCCTATACCGCTGGCGGTCATCATGTCGATCTTTTAGGGATTTCCGGACTTGATCTGCGCATGGAATACACACGCATTCGTCCATACACCTATACTCATGATGGCATCAGCAATTTTCAGCAATATAGTACTGGACTCGGGCATCAAATTGGGCCCAATTCTGAAGACCTGTTTATGCAATTAGAGTATCGGTATTGCCGCCCGCTGTTGCTGAAGGCAGCTTGGGAGCGCGTGCGTCACGGTGCTAATCCTGAGGGGAAGAATGTGGGTGGCAGTCTTTTTGAATCAAGAAATTACCTGGCCGATCCGGAATATATAGACTTTTTAGAAGGTGATTTGCATACTACAAATTCAATTCTTGTAACAGCCAGCTACGAGTTAATCCGCAATGGTTTTTTGCAGCTCTTTTTCTGCCATGCCGAGGCAACCTGGGAGTCAGCGGTCAATGCGAAGTATCCCGGCCAGCGGAATGAATTCGGAATCAGGGTGGGCTTGAATGAATAGGCGGGCCAACCTGTGAAAAATGGCAGGAGGATCGCCGGCAATCTGGTTTCACTTTTCAGTGGTGAGGCCGTATCGAGTGCTCTGGCATTCGTGATTACTATACTTTTAGCGCGACGATTAAGTGATGAGGGATTTGGCCGGCTGGCGTTCGTGCAAGCAATTATGGTGTATTTGTTACTGGCAGTGGATTTGGGTTTATCTACTTTCGGGACAAGAGAAATAGCACGTCAGCCCGAGCATTTGCACGAGATTGCCGGCCAGATTCTTACAATGCGCTTGTTGATGGCTGGATTAGTAGCAGTACCACTTGCCATTGGCATAATCTTTTGGCCCATGGCGCCGGCTATGCGCTGGCTATATTGGGGGAGCCTGCTTGGATTATTTACACAAGCCCTGAATCCGGAATTCATATTTCAAGGCTTGGAGCGGATGTCTGGTGTCGCTGCCTGGCGTGTGCTCGTACATTTCTTTTATCTATTGCTGATATTTCTTTTGGTGCTCGGGCTGGAAGAGCTATGGATCGTTACTCTTTTACGTACTATTGCTGAGGCGGTGACCTTATTTGTCTTGGTGCTGTGGGTCAAGCAGCGATATGGTTTCCAATTTTATCTCAAATGGCTTCCAGATTCATGGAAAAAATTTCTGCGTGAATCTCTGGTAATGGCCGCCTCTGTTGTTGTTATTAAAATCTATTATACTTTTGATACCTTTATGCTCGGGCTTATGGATCGGCCGGAGGCAGTAGGGTGGTATCAAGCTAGTTATAAGGTTGTGCTGTTATTCATTGGTCTGGCAGGAATGGTGCAAATGGCGTTTGGCCCTGCATTTGCACGATCGTCAAAATCAGAATCTCTCGATTCCACTGTCAAATTATTTGCGACTGCCCAATATATTATTGCAATTATGGCGACTAGTTTTCTTGTATGCCTGAACCAGGAATTGATCCAGATACTATTTGGGGCTGGCTACTCGGAATCCATTAAATGCCTGGCAATATTAGCATACAGTATGTTTTTTGTGTTTATCGGTACGATATTTATGGCACCTCTGCTCTTTGTTGGCAAGCATAAAGAATATTTGCTTATTGTCAGCAGTGGGGCAATAGTCAATGTTGTATTAAACCTTGTCTTGATCCCGAAATTTAGTATTGATGGTGCTGCGATAGCTACAACTATTAGCAATATTTCCATGATGTTATTAGCACTAAAAGAATACCATGCATTTTCATCTCGTAAGGGAGCGATTAGCTATACCGTCAAATGGGTGATGGTCTTTTTATTTTTTAATATCGTCTTTGTTCGACTTTGGGGTGGAGGCATTATTCCATTTACACTTACGCTTGCTTTTACACTGGTAACATATGCATTGTTCAATTTAGCTTACATAAAAAGGTTCTCAGGCGAATTGATAAGCATTTTCCAATCATTATCAGAAAGCCGTTTTTCAATAAAACGCAAATAAAAAATTGGCACTTTGGGAGCTGATAATGGCCGCAAAAAGTTCAGGTACCAGAATTGAAAAGCCTATAGATTACTATAGTCTCCCACGTAGAGACATACTCGCCCTTTTGCCTTCTTCAAACTTACGCCGTGTCCTTGAGATAGGGTGTGGTACAGGTGAAACGGGCGAGCTATTAAAGAAAGAATACGGCGTCGTATTTGTTACTGGAGTCGATATTGAGAACGCTGCGATCGAAGTCGCTCGTAAAAAGCTGGACGATGTATATCTCGCAAATATAGAAGAAGTGGATTTGCCCCTCGAACTGCAGTCTTATGACTTGATTCTACTAGGTGATGTTGTAGAGCATCTGATTGATCCCTGGAATGTAATTAAGAAGCTTCGGCTTTATTTACGTCCCCATGGGTACCTATTGATTAGTATTCCGAATATACAGCACTGGCGAAATATTGTGAATCTCATCCTTGGCAGATGGGAATATTCAGGATCAGGAATGCTGGATATTGCTCATCTCAGATTTTTTACCAAGGATACAATATTACGCCTATTGGAGGATGCCGGATTTTGTATTCAAATGATTCGGGGTAACTCCGGCCCGCTGAGTAATTTGCTCAATAAATTCACTTTTGGCTTGTTGTCCGGATACTTGAGTTTTCGGTATTTCATATTAGCCGAGCGTAGCGATTCGTGAATATAACACTTTCACAAATAGAGTTCCATCTTTTCGAGTTGCCCTTATTGGCAGTGCTCGTTGTCTCTTTTTGCACTATCGCTATCTCTCGCGGGATGGGTGTAACGCTTCGGGACTCGAAGCCGCTTCTACGCTTCTTGACGGGCTTTTTTCTTTTCCTCATTGCCATAATTGCCTCTGCTTTGTTTGCATCAAAGCCGGGAATGATTATCAAGGCCTTCTTAAAGTGGACTGAAGTATTGGTCCTGGCACTTTTGGTTTTCTTATACATAAGAAACCTGCAAACCTTCAAGACGATCTACTGGGTGCTATTCATATCCATGTTTGGATATTCAATAATATCATTATATTGGCTCATTTCTGGGCGGTTAGTAGAATACGGATTTCGCTTGCCTGGTGGGTATGACTCTCTTTTTGCCTTGAGTATGGTTATTCCTTTCATCAAGAAAAAATCAGGCAAATTTATACTCATTGGTCTGTTAGTCATCGCGGTCATTTTTTTCTCTTTCTCACGCGGTGCATGGCTTGGATTAGCTTTATTGCTGGCTTATATGACCAAATACTTTTACGGCCGGAACAAGAAAAAAACCATTATTTCAATCGTGTTAATCTTGGTAGCCATTCTAGCTATTAAATCAGAAAGTATTATCGAACTCGTTGACTGGCGCTTGAGCACTTCCTTTGATTCGGGTAATGCCAGCAACATCGAGAGAAGTGGTTTAATCAGAGTTGCATTTAATGCCTTCCTGTCAAGTCCAATATTTGGAATAGGGGCATTAAACTATTCGACCTATTTAGTTAATACAAGTGATCTCTATATCATGCGCGCCGAGATTCTTGAAACTATGACGCCGCACAATTTCTTCCTCGAAATCCTGAGTGAGCTAGGATTGTTTGGCTTTTGCGCACTATTACTGTTGCTTTATTCTATTTATTCCGCCTTGGTGTTTCCACGTTCACAATCGCATCCAACAGTAGGAACTCTCTATCAAGAGGGTTTGTTTTTACTTTATTTTACTTTTCTGTTTGCCATCTCTTTAGGCTTTATTTCAGGGGGCTATCGCTTCTATATGGCTCTATTATTCGGGATGGCCCTGAGTCTGATCCGAGCTGGAGAAAATGGTTAATGAAGTGTAAACTGTCAATACTGATTGTAAGTTATAATGTAAGAGAACTTCTTCAAAATTGCATTCACTCCATCCAGAAAAATGAGAAAAACATCGATCTCGAAATTCTGGTATTTGAAAATAATTCCTCTGATGGAAGCCTGAGGATGCTCGAAGAGCTTTCTCTGACATATCCAAATCTTAACATAATAAAATCTGATGAGAATATAGGTTTTGCTCGGGGCAATAACGAGCTTATAAAACGAACAACGTCCGAATATGTTCTCTTGCTTAATCCGGACACTGAGATTATCAAAGAGAATACAATTGGCCACTTGCTAGAATTTCTTGAAAAGAATCCTAAGGTAGGGATAGTTGGGCCAAAAATTACCTATGGAGATGGGGAGCTTCAATACTCATGCGGTAAAATGCCATCTCTGTTTAATACTATAGCCGGGGTGCTATCGCTTTCGAATTTATTTCCAGCTATTTTTGGGAGATATCGCTATGGAAATTGGGATCATAGTGAGCTTCGGGAAGTTGCCTGGGTATCCGGTGCTTGCCTTCTGATCAGTGGCAAGCACCTCCATGCAATCGATGGATTTGACCCTGAACTCATTATGTATGCAGAAGACGTTGACTTGTGTCTCAGGCTCCAGACTATGGGATTTCAGGTCATGTATTATCCTGATATTGTCATTGTTCATTATGAAGGGCAGAGCTCAAAAAAAGCTAGGAAATTATCCCTATTGTCCGGCTTTAAATCATATCTTCACTTCTATAAGAAATATAAAGGATATCGTCAAGCCGTATTTCTAAAATATGCCCTCATTGCAGCTTCTTTGATAAAGATTATGGTTTTAGCGTTCTTGAACATTATATTTAAAAAGCAATATCAGAACATCCAAGAAAGTTACTGCAATGCCGTTCCTCAACTATGGGCATACAAAATCAAGAGGCATTAACAACCTGTCTTGGATGGTTTTATTGATTAATGGTATAATTAAATACCTTAGACCGCCGAGCCCTTCATATAATTATCGGGCGCGAAATGTGCGGAGATGGGCCCGTGAGCTGATAGCAGCGGATTCAAAAGTCTTGAACATCGGTTCGGGTGCCACACGACTTGTGCCTGGAATAATTAACCTGGATTTGTATGCCAACCTTCATATAGATATCATCGGAGATGCTTTTCTTTTACCAATTAAAACCGAATCTATTGATGCAGTTATTTGCAGTGCAGTATTAGAGCATGTTCACGATCCTTATAAACTTATTAGCGAAGCAACGCGATGCCTAAAAAGGGGAGGGATGATCTATGTCGAGGTCCCATTTCTTCAACCCTTGCATATGATCGAAGTGGGTGATTACCGTCGTTTTTCAAGAATGGGCTTGGAGGCACTTTTCCATGAATACATTATTCTAGAATCAGGGATCTGCATAGGACCTTTTTCAGTGTTAGCGTGGTACAGTCGAAAATTCATGACGATCTTTTCGCATTCCAAGTACTTAAATTATTTTATTGAATTCATGAGCGGTTGGCTGACGTTCTGGATCAAGTATCTGGATATTTTTATAGCAAAAGCTAAAAATCTGGATATCATCAATGGCGGGGTGTATCTTCTCGGGCAGAAAAAGTGATCAATAAAATAAATAAAACCAGCAATGAGCTCAGCATTTTATATGTTATCACGGGCTTGCGATTGGGAGGCGCAGAGAAACTCCTGCTGCTTACGAGCAAGCATTTGCAGGCAACATATTCATGCCGGATAAAGATTGTCTACTTTGATCCTTATGCGCCGATGAAAAAGTTGTTTGATGATGCTGATATCACAACTGTACAGATGAACAGAAATCTGCTCACGATACCTAGGCTCATCAAAATTATTCTGAAAGAACAATTTCAAGTCATACACACGCATCTGATCCATGCTGATATATTTGGCAGAACTGCGGCGATACTTGCATTACCATTTCACAAACATGTAATATTTACAACAGTTCATGATGTGCATTGGTTTAGATGGGCAAAGGGCGTACGATTTTCTGTCATTCGATGGATTGACTTATTGCAGACGATTCCCTCAGCAACTCACATTATTGCTATTTCAGAAGCCGTTAAGGAATTACTCATTCACAAGCAACTGTTCAAACCTGAAAAAATCGAGGTGCTATATAATGCTATTGAAATTTCCGATGTTAAGGGAAAAAAGATGACTGCAGGGCCATCGATGAGATGCCTTTATCTTGGGAGGTTAGTCAGAGAGAAAAATATCCCTTGTCTGCTGCGTGCAATTTCACGATTAAGGGATATAAGTATTTCGCTTACCATTGTTGGAGAGGGTGAAGAAGAAGCAAGACTACGAGACTTGGCAGAACAACTGGCTATTTCAGAGAAGGTCAATTTTGTTGGCGCAACGCTTGAACCAGAAAAATATTATCAGGAACATGATATTTTTATTCTACCCTCAACCTACGAAGGTCTTGGCATCGTAGTCCTCGAAGCTTTTCGAAACAGGCTCCCAGTTATTGCAGCAAATGTGCATGGAATAAGCGAACTCCTCGCTGATAACCGCGGAATCCTGTTTGAAAATGATAATGCTGAAGAATTAGCGGAATGCATCAGAACTTTGCTCGATAATCCTGCCTTGCGGCAAGAATATGGGCAGCGTGGCTATGATTATGTAAAACAGCACCACGATATCAGGGAATATGTGCGATTACTCAATTATTTCTATTCCAAGGCGTTGACCGCGAATGAGCAAGAGGCCGCAAATACCTACCACTAAACGTATTCAAATATGCCACGTCCAGCTTTTACCTTTGCTGTCAGGCGTCCAGCGCGCTATGCTGGAGATCATTTTTCGCCTTGATCCTGTGGTTTATGAACCGGTCGTTTTGTGCAAAGAAGAAGGCGATTTGACGACGGTCTTGGCCGCTCAGGATATCGAGTATGTCACCATGCCAGACCTAGTACGTGCTATCAGCCCGTGGCATGATCTGAAATCCTGGATCACTCTAAAGCGGTTCTTTAGCGAGCGGCATTTTGACATTGTGCATACACATTCTTCCAAAACGGGGATACTGGGGCGATGGGCAGCGTATAGTTCAAATGTGCCTGTTATTATACATACAGTGCAAGGATTGCCTTTTCATGAATTTTCACCTCTCCTGCAAAAACAGATTTACGGATGGGCCGAGCGTAAAGCAGGCATGATCTCCAGCAAAGTTATTTTTGTTAACCGGGAAGAAAGAGAGCTTGCGATTTCCCAAGGCATAATAGAAGCAGAGAAGGCGGTTACCATCTTTAATGGTGTGGATCTGGAGAAGGTCAAGCAATTTAATAACAAGGTTTGTCGTGATCAATTCCGTCAGAAATGGGGTATCTCGGAGGATGAATTTATCATCGGCTATGTTGGCCGGCTTTGGGAGCAGAAGGATCCGGAAACGCTTTTGCGCACTATAGAAATATGTGCCGATCTGCCCGTAAGATTTCTTATCGTAGGAGATGGACCCTATAAAAGCCACTTTGAGCAGAATTTCCGAAATAATCACCGTGTTCTCATGACGGGGTGGCTGGACGACCCTATGGCCATGTATCCAGCCATTGATGTGCTACTTTTACCTTCCCTTTGGGAGGGTCTATCGGTAACGCTTATTGAAGCAATGGCCTTTGCCAAGCCGCTCATCGCCAGCAACATCAAGGGGAATCGCGAATGCGTCTGGCAAGGAGAAAATGGCTTCCTTTGTGCGCCGCGCGATCCCCACTCATTTAGATATGCCATAGCTTCGCTCGTCGAAGACCGTAGTTTATATAATAGGATGAGTCTCTCAGGGCGGCAAAAAGCGGTTACTTTTTTTGACGCCGAGAAAAATAGCCGACAGATAATTGCACTCTATGAGCAACAACTTGCTGCACTTAGGAGCTGAAATATTTCTTTTGGCAAGATTATTGCTTATCTAATGTAATCCGGAGGTCTTACTGTATTATCTCTGTCCGATGTTGCTATTTTTTAATAATATGCCTCAAGATGAGACATGATCGCTGGCGTGAAACAGATCAATATGGCGGAAAGCAAGCAGTATAACGCAGGGTGACCCCATGACTAATGAGAGCTATTTCAAATTTGTATAAATGAGCAGCGACCAAAACAAAATAGGCGTACTTCATATCATCACTCGGATGATTCCTGGAGGCGCAGATGAGAATACTCTCCAAACCATTCTTGGTCTGGATAAAGCTCGCTACAAGATTGACCTGATCGTCGGTGGTCAATCAGATGAAATTATGCTGCGAAGAGTAGAAAACTGTCGGATTATTGTTCTCCCGGAATTAGTGCGCAATCCATCGCCGCTGAATGATGCCAGATCCTTTTTTAAAATCATCCGGATCATCCGGCAGGAGAGCTACTCGATTGTTCATACCCACACAGCAAAAGCAGGTATACTGGGTCGGCTAGCTGCATGGCTTTGCGGTACACCGATCATCATTCATACTTTGCACGGCGCAACCTTTCATCGTGCGCTGCACAAATGGGCGGCTGCTTTCTATTGTGTCCTTGAGCGCCTGGCAGCTCGATTTACGGACCAGTTTATCTCGGTTGGAAATGATTTGCGCCAGATCTACATCAAAGCACGGGTGGGCAAACCGGAACAGTACGTAACCATCCGCAGCGGTTTTGAGATTGCCCGCTTCCGCTTGAGTGATGCAGAACTTGCCCTAAGGCGCCGTAAAGTTCGCCGCGAGCTTGGGATCAGCGAGAGCACCTGGGTTATCGGTACAGCTTCCCGCCTTGAACCACGAAAGGGGCAGTATTATTTTATTCAGTCGGCGCAACGGCTTTTGCTCAAATATCCTGATCTTTTATTTATCATCGCTGGGGATGGCCCTTCCGCAAGGGAATTGCGCACTTTGGCACAATCCCTGCGGATCGCTGATAAGATCCGATTTTTAGGCCACAGAACTGATATTGAAAATGTCATGGCCGCAATGGATGTTTTTGTACTTACCTCGCTCTGGGAAGGACTCCCACAGGTGCTGGTCCAAGCTGCCGCGCTTGGCCGCCCCATTGTTTGTTTCGATGCGGAAGGATCAAAAGAGATTGTCCACGGAGGGGAGAATGGTTTTGTCGTACCACGCGGCGATGAAAACGCCCTTACGGAATCTCTGGCCTATTTAATCACCCATCCGCAGCGAGCGCGGGAAATGGGGAATTGCGGTCGCCGGTTCATTGGCGCGGAATATGACAAAGAAATTATGGTACGACGAATCGATAAACTGTACCAGGACCTATTGGTTATGGCGCCTGATCACCCCATTCAGGCCCACCGAAAGATGGAGAAAAAATTCAGGCATTCCAATGATTCAAGCGTGAAGGCGGCAAAATCTTTGCGCTCAAATCATCGGCGATTAGGAAAGCCGGGACTCAACTAGGCTGCAGCTCGGATAAACGACAACCAAGATTAGGCTATGATATCATGCAACTTTGGCTTTCTTTTTTCTTAAGTCTATCTGTAGTACTCATAATCACTCCAGCAATTCGGCGCTTGGCGATACGCTATCAAATCTTTGCTTATCCCAATCACCGTACTGTTCATTCGAGCCCTATTCCCAAATGGGGTGGCGGTTCGATGATGATAGCATTTATTATCAGCAGTATTTGCGTGTACGCTGTTTCACCTGATCTTTTTGTCGAGAATATGGCAATGGCATCCAGCCTTGTAGTTGGATGTTTTGTTCTATTTGCATTGGGTTCTTTTGACGATAAGCACGATCTCAACTGCAATCTTAAGCTGGCCGTGGAACTATTGGTGGCTTTTGGCGTCGCCTGCGCGGGATGGCGGTTTGAAATATTGATTCTCCCGGGATTCGCCGAGATCAAGCTGGGTATGTTCTCCTATCCCTTCACCATGCTCTGGATCGTCGGCGTTATTAATGCCATTAATATGGTAGATGGATTAGACGGCCTGGCCAGCGGGATTGCATTAGTTGTAGTCGTGGTCTCCATGGGGATTGCCGCCCTCTACAATAATCCAATCGTTCTACTATTTGCTCCTTTGCTTGCTGGCGCTGTCTTGGGATTCCTTCGATTCAATATTAATCCCGCCTCAATTTTCATGGGTGATTCGGGCAGTTTGCCTCTCGGATTTTTACTTGCGTTACTAAGCTTGCGCGCCGCAACGGTCTCACCTGGTAAAGTGGCTTTTTTGGTCCCGCTGCTGCTGCTGTGCCTGCCATTAACCGACACTTCACTGGCAATCATTCGTCGGGTGCGCAGAGGCATACATCCCTTCCATGCTGACAAGGAACATATCCATCATCGCCTCGTTCGACTTGGCTTGAGCCAGCCCGGCGCAGCTCTTTTTATGGTCGGGCTGAGTCTTATTTTCGGCATCCTGGCATTTCTCCTGGCTCAGGGTATGCACACAGACTTCAGGTTTTTAGGCCAACTCTTGCCTTAAACTCTTGCTTATTTTTCCAGAAACTCCTATCTTCCGCAAGAGAATTCACCGGCATCTAAGTGGATGGCTTCTACAATTATATGCGCGTGTACCAATTCCGAAATCGACCAATCATTCTGGCTGCCATACTATTGGCATTTTTTTTTATTTCTGCACCGTGTCCTGTGCATGCTCAGGAGGGCTTATCTCTGATAAGCAGTACAGCAAGCGAAAGGATTTACGAATGGCAGGCGCCGGATTGGAAATGGCAGACTATAACGGTTGATGGGCAATCCTACCTTAGTCCTGATTCAACATGTGAACAGCTTTGGTCGCATCCTGGAGCTCCTCTGCTGCCAATGGCAGCCATTCATTTCAGCTTATTGAACGGCCAGACTGCTGAAGTAACGCTGACAGATACCCTCTGGAGTAGTATACTCTTGAGTCTGCCACTATGCCCTGCCCCCACCATCGATTCGGATAGTGGCGACCTCATTTTTCAAAACACCATGGCATTAGAACAGCCTCTCGATGTAATCCCGGAGAAGACGATCCAGAGCTTTACAGGTAAAGCGCGAGACCAGCGCATCCTGGCAATAAGCCTTTTCCCTGCACGTTACTCTCTGAAATATCAGCTATTGCATGTTCTGAAATATGCCCGTATTCATGTGCGAATGACTATGACGGATCAGGCTCTGTTGCGTCCTGTGATCTCACTCAAGCAGAATACCGCCATGCAGCCTATAGTAAAGATCTATTTTGTTGACGAAGGGCCTTATGTAATTACAGGCTCTGACTTAGCTTCTGCTGGAATATCACTGGAGAGTATTATACCCCAAAACTGCCAATTATTCAATGGCGGCGTCGAACAACCGCTTGCAATGGAAGATGGTGGAGATGGCCGATTCGATGCAAACGATCGCCTCCTCTTTTACGGCCGGTTTCGACATGGAAATGACGAGTACTTCAATGCCTATAGTGATACCAATGTCTTTGTTCTCGCTGCTGGAAGTACTTCCAGTGCCAGGTTTGTCAATACAACAATTGAACCCTCTGCTCATCCAACAAGCGATACTTTTACAGATACTCTTCATTTGGAAAAGGATCTAGCTTATTATGCTGGTGATTCCGACAACGATATTCATAATAGTGAACTTGTTTCAGGAGAAGGCTGGATTTGGAGCCTGCTCAATAAAAACAGCAATGTGACGATTAGTTTCGACTTACCCACACCAGCGAGTACACAGGATTCCATACTGCTCCGAATACGGCTTCGGGGCACTACCCTCGATTCCCATTCTCCAG
Organism: bacterium; assembly: GCA_035353815.1. Taxonomy (GTDB): domain Bacteria; phylum Zhuqueibacterota; class Zhuqueibacteria; order Residuimicrobiales; family Residuimicrobiaceae; genus JAKPUX01. The sequence goes on along the minus strand of DAOQAG010000015.1, from coordinate 62,874 downwards.
ATCATCATATCAAAATATCCCTCAATGGAACGCAAGTCTACGAAACCTGGTTCGATGATCGCAATGAATTTCTGGTCGAGGCGAGATGCAAGGCTTCCCTATTTCGTGAAAGTGGCAACAACTTGACCTTGGATTTGCTCTCGGATACCCCCTCAGAGCGCTCGCAGATATATATGGACTGGTTCGAAATCAGTTATCTTCGTTCCCTTGTCGCCAACAAGGATTGGCTTAATTTTGCTACCCCCTCAGCCGAAGATAAATCCGTCTTCATTACCGGGTTTGTTGACTCCAGCCTTACTGCATGGGATATGCAGCGAAAACGTAGCTATCTTTTGCCGCGTGTAACGCGGCAATGGCGAGATTATTTGAGCGTACAATCTTATGGGTATTACGATGGCAATGCGGCCAAATTGACACGCGACGGCAAGGATATAGCTTACGGTAATCGCGGTCACAATCTTTGGCGGATTGATCCGAACAATGGCCAGCTATTGGAGAGTAAAAGATTTGATACGTACGAATCTTCTGCCCAATCAGATAGTATGTCAGCGTGGATTGGCCGCCTTCCTGAGGGCGCCGTGGTCGCTGTCGCCATAAGGGACGAAGGGACTGTCAGCATGACCGAAGCTGCCTATCTAGCGCTGGAGAGCCTGGGCAGTGCGTTGACGCGTAAAGTCGAGACCAGAGATTCTTGGGCGCTGATCGGCTGCAAGGGAGCAGCTCCAGGTACCGTCCCGGAAAAGTTGAGCAAGAGTAAAAGTGGACCTGCTATTGCAGCTTCATCACTACTCTTTCCTGAGGGTGGTAGTTCCTTTAGCGAGGCTGTCAAATTTCCTGCGGATGCAGGTTCAGAAATCGTACAATTTTCTGAAAAAGCCCTTAAACATCCTGCTCGCATTGTACAGTATCGGCAAAGTGATTTGGTAAGCGGTGGGTCCGGCGCCGATTTCATCATTATTACTCATCCCCTTTTTAAAAGCCAGGCTGATGAATTGGCTAACTATCGCGCCTCACATAATGGCTGGCGAACAAAAGTCGTCTTGCTTGATGATATCTACGATGAGTTCAGTTATAGTCTGGCCGAGCCACTAGCAATCCGCACTTTTTTACAGCAGACGCAGCAAAAATGGATCAAACCGTCCCCGAAATTTGTACTTCTTTTTGGCGATGCGAGCTGGGATCCCAAGAATCATTTGAATGTATTAAATCCGACCGAGTTCGTTCCCACTTATGGCAATCCTGTCAGCGATTCGTGGTTTGGGTGCCTTGATGGGGAAGGCGATATTCTGCCTGATGTAAATATCGGTCGTATCCCTGTCAAGAATGTGGCAGAAGCCGAAGCCAGTATAGAAAAAATAAAAGCATATGAATCAAGCCCGTCAGCGTTGTGGAAGAAGAGCTTCCTTTTTATAAGCGGAGGATTTGACTTCCTGGAGCAAAGTCAATTCGGGCAGCAGTCTAGTATTCTGAGAAACCAGTATGTATTTCCGGCCCCGACATTCGGAAGTGCGGTCACGCTTAATAAATCAACTGGTGGATATGTCGAAGGTGAACACCGGCAAGAAATGCTGGACACAATGAATGATGGTGTTTGTTGGGTCAACTTTATTGGCCATGCGGGCAGCCGGACATGGGATTTAATGTTCCACGATGTCGATATTGAAGCCCTGGACAATAGCCCGCGTTTCCCCTTCATTACCTCCATGACGTGTCATACAGGACGTTTTGCAGAACCCAATCAAGTGGCGTTCGGGGAACACTTTTTGACAGCGGAGAATAAAGGGGCGATAGGATTTATGGGTACCTCGGGTTGGGGATATTCTTATGAGGATTACTCCTTTCTTTGCAAGATTTTCCCGGCTGCCTTGAGTGATACGATGCGATATCTTTCTGAAATTATCAACGTAGCTAAAGTGCGTTTGTGGGAGAATGCAGCAGAAAATGTGCAAATCCGTGATATGATGTATCAGTATAATCTTTTAGGGGATCCGGCAATAAAATTAGCAACCCCTGTAAAGCCGGATTTGGCTCTGCAATCATCCGACATCCAATTAATTCCGGAAACGCCTAGCTTAGCAGATTCTGTGGCACGGCTGAAAGTTGTCCTTCACAATTATGGTCTAGGCGCCAATGACAGTATTGGAGTTAAAATTGTTGCCAAACATCCCGATTTTGGGGAACAGGTCATAACATCAGTGAGCAAGCTTTCGGGATTTGGAAGAACTGACTCTCTGGAGTGCATCTGGCAATTGCACGGTATGACAGGTGCTGTCAATCTTGTCGTTCAGCTTGATCCAGAGAACAGAATTCAGGAAGAGGATGAAAACAATAATATTGCCATGCGGCCATTCACGATTCTTTCAAGTCAGATCCAGATTCTTGCACCATCGCCATTTAGTCTGATGCCCGCTGCAAATGTCATCGTCAAACTGGATGGCAGCAACCTCGTACCAGGGAGTGCAGCAGTTTATCGAGTCCAGGTTGACACATCTTCCTCATTCACCGGCGTCATATCTGAAAGTTATGTGCTCTCGGATTGGTCCTCAGCCCCTGTATTTGACTGGAAGCCGGCTACTCTAAAAGAAAACCAACAATACTTCTTAAGAATTAATGATTCCACCCATAATCCAGCATACTGGAATGTAAGTTCTTTTAAAACGGCCTTACGTAACGAAACTGGATGGAGGCAAGAAGGGCAATTTGATCTTTCAAAAAGTGCTGCTTTCCATATTTCTTGTTCAAAGAATGCCACGCTCGCAAATTTATCTTTCCCATTATACGCTGAGTCTGCTGGATATTTTGATGGCAATTTCGCCCGCATAATCGTCGGAGATTCGCCAGCACTGCAGCCACATCGCGGGCATAATATTGTTGTAGTTGATCCCGAGAGTTTTGCTATTGAGGCTACGCGCACATTCGATACCTATGAAGATTCCTCTGCTGCAAACAGTATGGCGTCCATGATCGAACAGCTGCCTAAAGGCAAAATCGTTTTAGCGGCTATTATGGATGAAGGGACGGTCAGTATGACCAGCAGGGCCTATCGCGCCCTTGAGAGTATCGGCAGCGCTCAGTGCCGCAGCGTCGGTGCCCGCTCTTCTTGGGCGATCATTGGCAGAAAAGGTGCGGCACTCGGCAGCGTCCCCGAGAAAACCGTACTGCCCAAAGCGGGTTCCGCTGTAGTTGCGGATACCCTCCAATATTTTGCCCCCGTCGGCACACTGACCTCACCGCGCATCGGCCCGGCCGCCGCCTGGCGCTCCGTCAGGGCCGAGGCGGAGGTGCCGCAGACCGGCGACCTCACCCTGAGCCTGCTCGGGCAGCGCCGCAACAGTAGCGTCTGGGATACCTTGCGCACCGGCCTGGCCGCCAACCGCGACCATGATATCGCGGCGATCAGCGCCCGCAGCTATCCCTACCTCCAGCTCTGCGCCCGCTTCTCCAGCCGCGACCAGCAGCACTCGCCGCGCCTCAGCGCCTGGCAGGTGCTCCACGACCCGGTCCCCGACCTGGCGGTCAGTCCGGCCTTTCTGAGCCTCTCGGCCGATTCGGTCCTCGCCGGCCGCCCGGTGGTCCTCAACCTCGGCGTCTTCAACATCGGCCTCGCCGCCGCCGACAGCGTCAGCCTTACCTTCTCCGAGACCGCCCCGGGCAGCGGCGAAAGGCTTTTCTCGCGGGTGATGCTGCCCAAACCCCTGGCCGCCGACCAGAGCCTCACCATTGACCAGCTCTATACCCCCGGCGGCAAGCCGGGCAGCCGCCTGCTGACCATCCGCATCGACGGCGACAACACCATCAACGAACTCTCCGAATCCAACAATACCTTGACCACGCGCGTCCAGGTGGTCGCCGATACTCTCAAGACCGAGATCGCGGTGACCTTCGACGGCCGCACCCTCGCCGCCGGAGACTGGGTAGCCGCACAACCCGTGATCCTGGCCCGGCTGATCGACGACAGCCCCCTCGCCCTCAGCGATACCCTGCGCGTCAACCTCCTCCTCGACGGCGAGCGGGTGCCCTTCAGCACGCCCATGCTGCAGCTGCTGCCGCCGCCCGATACCACGGCGGCCGCCCTGCTGAAATTTATGCCGCAACTGCACGACGGCGAACACCGCCTCGAGATCCTCTTTGCCGACGGCAGTGGCAACCTCGCCGCCACCGCGGTCGAGTTCGGCGTCGCCGCGACCATCCGGCTCGAGCGGGTGATGAACTATCCCAATCCCCTGCGCGAGAGCACCGATTTTACCTTCGAGCTGACCCAGGCGGCGGAGGTGCGCATCCGCATCTACACCGTCAACGGCCGCCTCATCCGCACCCTCGAGGGCGGAACCCTGGGCGCCGGCTTTAACCGTCTGTTCTGGGACGGCCGCGACGGCGACGGCGACCTTTTGGCCAACGGCGTCTATCTCTACCGCGTCGATGCCGTCAGCGGCAGCGAACGCACCCAGGTCCTCGAGAAGTGCATCGTCATGCGTTGAGCTGCACGCCCGCAGGTTTCCCTTTTGATTTTATCCTCCGTTTTTGTAAATTAAATGATACTCATGCCGGCCGCGGCCATGCCCTAAGGCGCTGCCGCGGACAAACGTGCGCACCGGAACGATCATCGAGGTGGTTTTGCGTTATCTGACTTTTATTGCGGCTTTTAGCGGCGCTCTGACCCTGGCCCTGATCTTTGTTCGCCTCGCCATGGTCCTGGCGGTCCAATGGGACATCCAGGACCATCCCGCCGGACGCAAGGATCACGCCCGGGTCACGCCTCTTCTCGGCGGCCTGGGCATCTATGCCGCTTTTGTCACCGCCCTGGCGGCCGGCCTCGGCCTGCTCTGGTGGAGCGGCCACTCGGCGTACGCTGCGGCCCAATTTCCGCTCCTCGTCCGCCAGGTGCCGCGGCTCGCGGCCGTATGGCCCAAGCTGGCCCTGATCCTGACCGGGGCGACCCTGCTGGTCGCCGTCGGCCTGATCGACGATATCCGCGGCATCACCTTTCCGCCGGCGATCAAGTTCGCCGTCCAGATCGCCGCCGCGGTCATTGCGGTCGCGGGCGGCGCGCGCAGCACTTTTCTGCCCTGGCCCTGGCTGGATGCCCTCTTTTCTGTGCTCTGGATCGTCGCCATCAGCAACGTCTTTAACTTTCTCGACAACATGGACGGGCTCTCGGCCGGCATCGCGCTGATCTGCGGGGCACTCTTCTTCTGGCTCACGGCGCAGCAGGGGCAGTATTTTTCCGCCCTACTTTTTGCGCTGCTCTGCGGCGCCTGCCTGGGCTTTCTCCGCTACAACCTGCATCCAGCTCGGGTCTTCATGGGGGATGCCGGCAGCCTCTTCATCGGCTATCTCTTCGGCACCCTCAGCCTGACCAGCTCCTACGTCGTCGCCGGCAGCGCCTCGCTCATCCCGATCCTGATCCCGCTGCTGGTTCTCGGGGTGCCCATCTTTGACGCGGTCACGGTGATTCTCATCCGCATTCGTGAGCATCGTCCGGTATATGTAGGGGATCAATGCCACATCTCGCACCGGCTGCTGCGGCTGGGACTGAGCCGCAATCAGGTGGTGGTCTTTGTGCATCTGATCAGCATCGCCATCGGCATGAGCGCCCTGCTTCTGCCCTACATCAGCCTGCAGCTGAGCATTCTGGTGCTGTTGCAAACCATTCTGGTCTATGTTATCCTGACCCTGCTCATCCGGGCGGGACGAAAACACTGAGAAGAACAAGGAGTAAACATGAAAGCATTGATCACCGGCGGCGCCGGCTTCATCGGATCCCATCTCGCTGAACAGCTGCTGGCGCGCGGTGACGAGGTATGCGTCATCGACGACCTCTCCACCGGCAAGCTCGAGAACGTGGCGCATTTGCGCAGCCATCCGCGGTTCCATCTGGCGGTCGAGTCTATCCTCAACGAGACGGTGATGGACCGCCTGGTGAGCGAGTGTGATGTCATTTTTCACCTGGCCGCGGCCGTCGGCGTTGAGCTGATCGTCAAGAGCCCGGTCGAAACCATCGAGCGCAACGTGCTCGGCACGCACGTGGTTCTGCGCCTCGCCGCGCGTTATCTGCGCAAGGTGCTGATCACCTCCACCTCCGAGATCTATGGCAAGAGCGAGAGCATTCCCTTCACCGAGGAGGACGACCGGGTGCTCGGGGCGACGACCAAGAGCCGCTGGAGCTACTCCTGCTCCAAGGCGATCGACGAGTTCCTCGCCCTCGCCTATTACAAGGAGAAGGGGGTGCCGACGGTGATCATGCGGCTTTTTAATACCGTCGGGCCGCGCCAGACCGGCCGCTACGGCATGGTCATTCCGCGGCTGGTGCGCCAGGCCCTGGCGGGCGAGCCGCTGACGGTCTATGGCGACGGCGAGCAGGTGCGCTGTTTCACCTATGTGGCGGATGTGGTCTGGGCGGCGATGCACCTGATGGACGAACCGCGCGCGGTCGGCGAGGTTTTTAATGTCGGCAATGACAAGGGGATCAGCATCGTCGAGCTGGCCCGCAAGATCATCGCGATGACCGGTTCCTCCTCCGAGATCAGCTTTATCCCCTACTCCAAGGCATACGAGGAGGGATTCGAGGACATGCGCATCCGGGTGCCGAGCCTGACCAAGGTCAAGGCGGCGATCGGCTACGAGCCGCGGGTGCAGCTGGACGAGACCCTGCACCACGTTATTGATCATTTTTTGGCCAACAAAAGCCAGGAATGACGAATTAGGGCGCGGCGCGGGCGGAGGTCAGATTTCCGGCTTTTTTTCGCCGCGTGGGTGGGTCCTCTTCTGGACAGATGTGGATAACTTGCGCGGATCTGTCCATAAAGTGGACAAAACCGGAACTCCAATAATTTTATGCCTTTCGCAAACGGCGCCCGGACGCTGGGTGCCCACGGCCGTGCACCGGGACCGCCCCGGCAGCAGCGGCAGGGAATATGATATAAGATATATATTAATAATATAATATATCATACAGTTCCTGCAGGGCCGCGGCCGCCCGGCGGCGCAGCAGCCGCAAGTGGAATATTTTCAGGACCCCGCCCCCGCAGCGACTGCAGCCCCCGATCTCGGGTTATGCACTGCACGGGTGTGAAAAGAATGTGGATAACTTGTGGGCAAGCAGCGGCCGCACCGCAGCACAGAGCCAGCCAGCGGATGGGCGTTCGGCGCCCTGCGCAGCCCTGGCGGCATGAGGTGCGGCGGCACGAAAGCGCAGAGCCAGCCCGCGGCTCTGCCGACGGCGCCACGCCCCCGGCGCAAATAACCGTTGCATTTCTGCGGTAATTTTTGTAAATATTCTCATTAAGTCATGCCGCTGCCCTGCGGCCGCGGCGCCTCTTCATCCGGGAGTCCATGACCGCTCAGGATCTGATATATCTGCTCATTCTGCTCGCAGGTTTGCTCCTGTTGCTTACGGCCTCCGAGCTGCTGCGACGCAGACTGCATAGCACCGAGGAGTTCTCCCGCAAATTCGTCCATATGTTCACCGGGATTCTGGTGGCCGTTTCCCCGTTCTTTCTCACACGCCGCGGGCCGATCATCGCGGTCGCCCTGGCCTTCGCCCTGATCAACTTTGTTTCGGTGCAAAAGGGCTGGCTCAAGGGTATGCATGATCTGCACCGCCGCACCTATGGCACGGTCTACTACCCCGCCGCTTTCGTGATCCTGGCGCTGCTGCTGTGGCACAGCCAAACCCTCATCCTGATCACGGCGATGCTGCTGCTCGCCATCAGCGACGCCGTCGCCGCGCTGGTGGGGGAGAATCTCGCCCGGCCGCATCTCTATTATGCCGGCCCGGACAAAAAGTCCCTGGAGGGTTCGGCGGCGATGTTCGCCACCAGCCTGGCCATCACGGCCACGGCCCTCGCCCTGAGCGGCCGTCCGGCCCTTGAGGTGATCTGGTTCGGTCTGATCGTCGCCCTCATTGCCACGGTCTGCGAAGCGCTCTCCTATCAGGGATCGGACAATCTGACCGTGCCCCTGGGCGCGGCGCTGGTGCTGCACTATCTGCTGACCCACAGCCCCACGGATGCCGCGTACTTGACCCTGGGTGTGGTCATGGCCGCGATCGTGGCTCTGCTTTCGCACCGCCTCCGCTTTCTTTCGACCAGCGGTGCGGCGGCGACCTTTCTGCTCGGGACGGTGGTCTTCGGTATCGGCCGCTGGCCCTTCACCGTGCCGATGCTGACCTTTTTCATTCTCTCCAGCCTGCTCTCGAAAATGGGTGGGCAGCGCAAAAAACGGCTGGCGGGAATGATCGAGAAGGGCGGCGCGCGTGACGCCTGGCAGGTGATCGCCAATGGCGGTCCCGGCGGTCTGCTGCTGATCGGCGGCTACATCTGGCCGCATCCCGGCTGGTATGTGCTCTTCGCCGCCTCGCTCGCGGCGGCCACGGCGGACACCTGGGGCACCGAGATCGGAACCCTGTCGCGCCGCGAACCGCGCTCCATCCTCACCTTCATGCCGGTGCCGGTCGGGACCTCGGGCGGCATTTCGGTGATCGGCACCCTCGGCTCCGCCCTGGGCAGCCTGGTGCTGGCGGGGGTCAGCTGGCTCGTTGCGCCGCACCATTCGCCGTCAGGCCTCGGCGGCCGCGAGTTTCTCCTCCTCTTCGGCGCCGGTCTTGCGGCCAGCCTCTTCGACAGCCTGCTCGGGGCGACCGTGCAGGCGCGGTTCCGCTGCCCGGTCTGCGGCAAGATGACGGAAAAGCAGCACCACTGCCGCGGCGAGGCCACCCAGTTCAGCGGCGGCGTGCACTGGATGAACAATGACCGGGTCAACATGGCCGCGGCGGCGTTTGCGGTCCTTTTGGTCCTGATGATCTACTAACAATATATTAGCTCTCACAAAGCCGCCAAGGCACGAAGGAAAAGCCAGACGGTGACGCCTTGTTTTACTAACGGCATATTAGACTCTCGCAAAGCCGCCAAGCCACAAAGATAACCTGCCGGATCGTTTTTCTTGGTATCCTTTGTGCCTTTGTGAGAAATAGTTTTTAAAAATAAAGCAAACAAGGAGGATTCATGACCACCATTATCGATGTTTTTGCACGTGAAATTCTCGACTCCCGCGGCAACCCCACCGTCGAAGTGGATGTGGCCCTCGAGGGTGGCGCCATGGGACGCGCCGCGGTTCCCTCCGGCGCCTCCACCGGCGAGCATGAGGCGGTCGAGCTGCGCGATGGCGATGCCGCCCGCTACAAGGGCAAGGGCGTGCTCCAGGCCGTGAAGAATGTCAATGATATTATCGCCGATGAGGTGATCGGCGAAGACGCCACCGAACAGACCCTGATCGACAAGATCCTCATCGAGCTGGACGGCACCCCCAACAAGGCCAAGCTCGGCGCCAACGCCATGCTCGCCGTCTCCCTGGCCACCGCCAAGGCAGCCGCCGAGGCCTTCGGCCTGCCGCTCTACCAGTACATCGGCGGCGCCAATGCCAAGATCCTGCCGGTGCCGATGATGAATATTCTCAACGGCGGCATGCACGCCGATAACAATGTCGACCTGCAGGAGTTCATGATCATGCCGGCCGGCGCCCCGACCTTCGCCGAGGCCCTGCGCATGGGCACCGAGGTCTTCCACACCCTCAAGTCGGTGCTGAAGAAAAAGGGCTACAATACCTCCGTCGGCGACGAAGGCGGATTCGCCCCCGACCTCAAATCCAATGAAGAGGCCCTGCAGGTGATCATGGAGGCGATCGACAAGGCGGGCTACAAGGCCGGCGAAGAGATTTTTATCGCCCTCGATCCGGCGAGCAGCTCCTTCTATCTGACCGAAGAAAAGCTCTACAACCTCGCCTCCGAGAGCAAAAAGCTGACCTCGGCGCAGATGGTCGATTACTATGCCAATCTCGTCGCCAAGTATCCCATCGCCTCCATCGAGGACGGCATGGCCGAGGATGACTGGGACGGCTGGAAGCTGATGACCGACAAGCTCGGCGGCAAGATCCAGCTGGTGGGCGACGATCTTTTCGTCACCAACACCCAGCGCCTGAAACGCGGCATCGAGCTTGGCGTTTGCAATTCGATCCTGATCAAGCTGAACCAGATCGGCACCCTGACCGAAACCCTGGATGCCATCGAGATGGCCAAGACCGCCAGCTATACCGCCGTGGTCTCGCACCGCTCGGGGGAAACCGAGGATGCCACCATCGCCGATGTCGTGGTGGCGACCAATGCCGGCCAGATTAAGACCGGCTCCGCCTGCCGCACCGACCGCATCTGCAAGTACAACCAGCTCCTGCGCATCGAGGAAAACCTCGGCGAAGTGGGCCGGTATGCTGGTCTCGGCGTGATCAAACGGAAGTAGTACGGAACACGGCACCCTGCCGGCCCCGACGCCGGCAGGGTGCGTTTTTCAGAGGGGTTGCGGATGAATGCAAAAAGAGGAGTGCTGGCGCGGCTCCGGCGCCGCCTGGACAAGATTCAGATCACGCGCGGCCGGTTCTATCTGATCGGCTTTGTGATCTTTTTCCTGGCCTATGTCGCCGGCTCTTCCGGTTTTCTGACGCAGATGCGCCTGTGGCAGGAAGGGCGCCAGCTGCAAAAGGCGATCGAGCTGGAGAAGAAGAAAAAAAGCTGGATGGAAAAAGAGGCCGACAGCCTGACCAATGACCGGAATCGCATCAAGCGCGAAGCGCAGAAAGAGCACAGTCTCGGCGAACCGGATGAAATCATCGTTCACGTGCAGTAATCCTGTTTCCGGAGTCTCCATCCCCTCTTTGATCGGGAAATGCCATCGTGTCGCCGCGCGGATGGCATTTTTTGTTTCGGGCGTACTTCTGGCCCTGGCCGGCCGGGCTGCGGCGCAGCCGCTTGCGGGCGGCGAGGCGGCCGGTGTGAACCTCCCGGCGACCCTGCGCTATCGCCAGGAGCTGAACAACTATCTCTGGCAGCTCGACGCCGGCCGCCAGATCGCCCTGACGCCGCGGCTGCAATGGCAGTTCAGCGAACAGTACCGCACCTCGATGCTGCGTCTGGGCAGCAGTGAGGACAAATGGAAGGATGAACACGCCTTTTTCACCCGCATCGGCTATCAGCTCTGGCCGGCGCTGCAGCTGAACGCCCTGTTACGCTCTTTGTCATTTTATGACCGCCAGACCGGATTTTACAATGATGTGCGCAGCAACACCCTCGGCTGGGGTCTGCGCTTCGCCCCCTCGCCGCGGCTGCGGCTGAGCGTGGCGGCCGGTCCGAAATGGGATGCGCGCATGGGCTTTCACGACCACGGCTACTTTTTCAGCGGCGAGGAGGAACTCTCCGGCCTGGAGTGGGGCGGCTATGCCCATCATCTGCAGGGCATGATCGAGATGGACCGTTACGCCGTGCGCAAGAACCACGAGTCCAGTCTCGCCTGGGCCGTGGCCCGGGCCTTCACCCCCGGCAGCAGCGATTCGCTGCGGCTCTTCACCACCAGCCGCCGGCGAGATAACTACACCTCCCTGCTCGGGGATGTCGAGAGCCTGCGTGAGGCGAACAAGGGGCTCGAAAATCTGCTCCACTACAGCCTCGGCGCCTGGACGCAGCTGGCGCTGCGCACCTCCTGGCAGTTCCGCAATGTCGAGCTGCTCAGTTTCGGCACCGAGGCCGCAGCGCGGCAGCGCAAGCGCAACGACCAGCTCGGCGACCACGCCCTGGAGGTTACCGTTGCGCGCCGGCGCCTGAACGGCCGGCTGGCCCTGAACTACAACACCCAGCAGCAAAAGTACGATCTGGTCACCGGCGTGGTGCAGTCGCCGTTCTCCCCCTATACCGCCTTTGTCACGCCGGACAACAACAGCAACCGGCTGCAGCTGCTGGGCGAGTTTGCGGCACCGGTCGGACGGCGCGACAGTCTGGCGGTCTACGCCTCCATCAGCCGCTTTCAGTATGATACGCCGGATACCAACAATTTTGATGACCGGGACGAGCTGCGCATCCACTCCCAGGTCACCTTCGGGCGCCGGTTCAGTCCGGCCCTGCGCTTCGAGCTGCAGCTGAGCGCCTCTCTTTATCATATGGTCTATATCTATGGCGAGCGCAGCGCCGACAACAACTGGAACCGCATTTTCCGCCTGCGGCCGGTCCTGAGCTGCACCCCCTCGCCGCGGCTGCACTGGCACAACGGCTTCGAGGTGCTGGCCAATTATGTCGACTATGATTTCGACAACGTGGCGCTGCAGACCAAAAGCTTTGTCTTTCGCAAGTTCGCCTGGGACGATTCGCTGGAATATGCGCTGACGCGCCGATCGACCCTCAAGTTCGATTACCGGCTGCAGCTGGAGGAGAACGGGCAGCTCTTCTGGTCGGACTGGAAGGAGCGCATGCTCACCACCCGCCGGAGCCATTGGCTGCAGCTGCGGCTGCTCTTTGCGGCCGCACCGGCGCTCCAGCTCGGTCCCGGATACGGATTTTACAGCCGCCTGGAGTGGCGGCATGACATCGATGCCCGCGGCAATACCCTGGAGACGCTCGCGCAGCGTTTCAGCAGTCATGGACCGGCCCTGAGCATCTACTATACCCCGTCGCGGCGCACGCGTTTCATTCTCGACGGCCAGCGCCGCCGGGTCTATCCATGGCAGCAGCGCCGCTACACCATCAATACCCTGGATTTACGACTGGACTGGCTCTTTTAGAGCAGCGGCAAGAGCGGACGAGCCTGAAGCAGGGAAGGAACTGGAGTGACGGAAAACAGCAGTGAACTGCATGAGATGATCATCCCGAGTCTGCCCGATCAGATCCAGCGCGTCGAGGAGAAATGCGAGGAGATGGCCGGGCTGGCGGGATTCAGTGACGACGAGCGCGATACCTTTGCCATCGCGGTCACCGAGATGGTCGCCAACGCGATCTATCATGGCAACAAGAGCAATCCGAAAAAGACGGTACACATCCGCTTTTTCCTCAGCGCCGGCCGGCTCAAGGTGCATGTCACCGACCAGGGCACGGGTTTTAATCCCGCCGCGGTGCCCGATCCCCTGCTGCCCGAGAATCTTCTCAAGGACAATGGCCGGGGCATTTTCATCGTGCGCTCGATGATGGACAGTGTGGACTATGAGTTCACACCGGGCGGCGGGACCACCGTCATCCTGGTGAAAACCCGAAAGAATCATGTCCGGGATTAGCCTGCTGCTTCTGGGGGGAGCACTGTGGCTGCAGGGCGCGCCCGCGCCGGCCGCAGATTCAGCCCTGATCGCCACCATCCTCTTCATCGGCAACGACCATACCCGCGAAGAGATCCTCGTCCGCGAGATGCAGCAGCGCGCCGGCGATCCCTTCGATCCGCGCATCGCCGAAGCCGACCGCCAGCGCATCGAGAACCTTCGCCTCTTCACCCGGGTCGAGCTGCAGGTGCTCCCCGGCGCCGACGGCGTTACCCTGCTCTACCTGGTCAACGAACGCTGGTATCTTTTTCCCTATCCCCTGCTCTTCATCCACGACCGCGACTGGAGCAAGCTTTCCTACGGGGCCGGCGCGCGCCACGAGAATTTCCGCGGCCGCAACATCACCCTGCTCGGCAATTTCTGGCTGGGCTACGATCCCGCCGTCAATCTCACCTATAGCAATCCCTGGATCCACAGCCGGCACCGCCTCGCCTTTTCCGCCCAGGCCTCCTGGAGCCGGAACGAAAATCTCAGTCCCCGCTACAACGGCTTCAAGGAGCGCCATGCCGGGCTGCTGTTCGGCCTGAGCAAGCGTTTCGGCTATTATACCCGGGCGAGCGTCGGGGCGGGCTATCGCGAGGTGCGGCTGCCGCCGGAGCTGGGGCTGACGCGTTCCGCGGCGGGCCTGGACCGTATTGCGCAGTTTTCCGCCGGATTCACCTATGACAACCGCGACTATTCGGCCTATCCCCGGCACGGCTGGTTTGTGGATGCCGGCGTCAGCCTGCGGCGCGTCGCCGCGGCCTCCGATTATCTTTTTGCCGCCTGCGACCTGCGGCGCTACCAGCCTTTGCCCGGGGGCGGGATCCTCGCCGGCCGGGTACGCCTCGATGCGAGCAGCGGCCGGGTGCCGGTGCACAGTCTCCTCTATCTCGGCTATGGCGAACGCATCCGCGGCCATTTCCGCGAAGTGCTCGAAGGCGAGCAGCGGCTTCTGGCCGGGGCGGAGCTGCGCTGGCCGATCATCCGTCCGCGCTTTTTTAATCTGGTGCCGGAGGACCGGCTCGGCTATCTGCGCAATCTCCCCTTTGCGCTGCACGGGGCGCTGTTTTATGACACCGGACTGATCGCCAAATCCGGCTGGGCGCGGGGGGAGCAGCAGCGGCGCGGCGGCTTCGGTGCGGGTGTGGCGGTGCAGCTCCCCTATGTGGAGCTGATACGATTCGAGCGCGCCTGGGATCTCTCCGGGCGCGGGGAGTATCTCATTGACATGAAGGTATGGTTTTAGCCATGGCGCATATCCATTTTTTCTATGTGGATCCTCAGGAGGCCGGTCCGCAGGGATTCGAGCTGCGCGGAGCCGAATATCAGCATGCGGTGCGGGTGCTGCGCAAGCAGGTGGGGGAACGGGTCATCGCGGTCGACGGCTTGGGCCGGCGCTACACCGGCCCGATCCTGGCGATCGGGGCGAAGAGCCTGCGGGTGGGGGTGGAGACGGTTGAGGAGGGGGCGGGGGAGCCGCGGCTGCAGCTGACCCTGGCGCAGGGCGTGCCCAAGGGCGGGCTGTTCGACTGGGTGGTGGAGAAGGGGACGGAGATCGGGGTGTCGGTGTTCCAGCCGATGCTGACCGCGGGCACGGTGGCCGCGCCGCGCGGCCGCGCGGGGCGCTGGGAGGAGAAGGCGCGGGCGGCGATGAAGCAGTGCGGCCGGAGCCGGGCCCCCGAGGTGCGGCCGCTGCGGTCCTTCGCGGAGGTGGTCGACGCGGCGCGCGGCGCGGCCCTCTTCATCGCCTGGGAGGAGGCCGAGGTCACGCGCACGGAGCTGGCTGCGGCCCTGGCCGGACGGGCGGCGGCGACGCTGCTGATCGGACCGGAGGCGGGATTCACGCAGGCGGAGGTGGACCGGGCCGTGACCGCCGGGGCACTGCCGATCAGCCTCGGTCCGCGGCGGCTGCGCAGCGAAACCGCGGCCCTGACCGCGGCGGTGCGGCTGCTCGATGCCGCGGGCGAACTGGGCTAGAGACCAGAGTTCAGCTGAGACGCAGATACCAGGTGATGAGGGCAGCGAAGAGCACCACGGCGCTGCTGGTGACAAGTTCGGCGGCGAGATAGCCTTTGTGCTTGCCGGGGGCGGTCATCGGCGCGACCAGCGCGGTGAGCAGTGCCAGCACCAGGAACACATACCAGCCGCCGAGCAGGAGCCCGGCGGTGGCGATCATACGCGACAGGATGCCGGGGAGACGGCGGCGGAAGGAGGGAAAGGGGGGATGGCTCGCCTGCCGGCCCCGGACAGCCAGCGCACGCTGGATGTAGTTCAGGATAGGGGGGACAGCGAACCCGGCCACCACGAGGGCGGTGAGATCGACCGTCAGGGCGGGGCTGAGCCAGAAGCTCTCATGCGGCAGGGCCCACTGCAGATAACGCGCTGTCCCTAGCAGCGAAAGCACATGCAGGGCCTGGTCGGTAAAAAAATAGCCCAGCCCATCTTTGGCGCGAAAAGCCGCAAGAAAGAGTTTCGTGCGGTCGAGCGTAAAGTGGACAAGGGCGATGAAAACAAGCGCCAGCCAGAGCGCCGGGCGTCCGAGCAGGGGATGGAGCAGCGCGGCGGTGACCAGCGAACAGATCAGGACGTGAAGGGGGACGCCCCAGGGTGATTTCTGTTTCAGACGGAAAATCGTGTCGGTCTGCAGGGTGAAATCACCGATAACATGCGCCAACAGCAGTAACTGAAAATAATCCATCCCAGGCTCCGCGGCGATCACTGCGGATTATTCGCGCACAACCCACACCTTGACCATACCGGTCACTTCCGGATGCAGCTTGACCGGCACATCGTACACACCCAGGGCCTTGATCGGCTCATCGAGGACGATCTTCTTCTTGTCGATATCGAATCCGTTTTCCGTCAGCAGATCAGCGATATTCTGGCTGGTGACCGAGCCGAAGAGTTTCTCTTCCTCGCCCACCTGAACCGAAACGGTGAGGGAGAGCTTTTCCAGCCGGGCCGCGACCTCCTGAGCCTCGCGCATGCCGCGCTGCAGGCGCAGGGCGGACGCCTTGCTTTCGACTTCCCAGGCGCGCATGTTGCCCGGGGTGGCCGCCGCGGCGAACCCCTGAGGAATAAGATAGTTGCGGGCATAGCCGTTCTTGACCGTGACGATCTCACCGGCGGTGCCGAGCGACTGGATATCTTGCTTCAAAATGATCTTCATGAGGATTTCCGCATTATTTGGTCAATTCAGAGATGTAGGGAATTAGAGCGATCTCGCGGGCCTTCTTGATCGCATTGACGAGCTGGCGCTGATGCTTCGCGCAGGTCCCCGAGGTGCGGCGGGGAATGATCTTGCCCTGTTCGGTGGTGAAACGCATCAGCCGCTTTTCGTCCTTGTAGTCGATATAATCCACTTTTTCTTCACAAAAGCGGCAAATTCGTTTTTTTCTCAACATAGTGACTCCTTTAATGGCCTAAAGCTGGGTTACAGGTTCAAATCCTGATATCCAAAATCGAATTCTGTCGGTTCAATTTTCTGGAACTCTTGCGTCTCCGGAGCGGTTTTGCTCCGGCCGCGGTCGTCCTCGGGCGTGCCCGGCGTATCATCACTGCTCTGCTGGGCGAGCTCTTCGACATCCTTGCCGCTTTTACGGTCGAGGAACTGGATGCGCCGGGCGCGCAGTTCGACGACGTTGCGCGCCGTGCCGTCCTCGTTGTGCCAGTTGCGGCTCTGCAGCTCGCCATCGATGAGGATCGAAGAGCCCTTCTTCAGGATCTCGGCGCACGCCTCGGCCAAACGGTGCCAGGCGACGACGCCGACATAGCACATATTCTCGCGCCAGATCCCGGAATTGTCCCGGTACTTGCGATTCGAGGCGACGTAAAAGTTGATCACCGGTGTGCCATTCGAGGTTTTGCGGAACGCCGGATCGCTGGTCAGATATCCGGCGATAAGGACATTATTGATATCCGGCATCTTCAAATCGGGCATATCATACACTCCTCAAGCCGTGCTCAAGGGGCTTGAATTGGGCGATGGTCTGGCTCACATGATCGTTAATTTGGCAAAGAACAGCCGCTGCATCTATTCGGCAGCGGCATCACCCGGGGCCGGTTCCGCGGCTTCGGGCTGGACCTCGGCTGCGGCTTCGGGCTGGGCTTCGGCTGCAACTTCGGGCTGGGCTTCGGCTGCAACTTCGGCAGCGGCTTCCGGCTGAGCTTCCGCTGCGGCTTCCGCCGGGACCTCGGCCGGGGCTTCCGCGGGGGAGGCCGGCGCGGCGGGAGCTTCCGCTGCAGCGGGCGCAGCCGGTGCGGCGGCGTACTGCTTGGCCAGGGCCTTCAGGGCGCGTTTTTCCATCAGGGTGGTCATGGTGCGCAGCAGGTACTCGTTGAGACGGTACTCACGGTCGAGCTGCTTGATCATCGCCGGGGGAGCGTCGAAGCGGATCATGACGTAGAAACCGTACTGGCGTTTTTTGATCTCGTAGGCCAGGCGGCGTTTGCCCCAGCGGTCGATGGTCTCCACCTGACCGCCGTTGGCTGAGATGAAGCGTTCGTATTTATTGATGATGCCTTCGATCTCTTCGAGTTTGAGCAGAGAGTCGATGACAATGATGGTCTCGTATTTACGCAAACCAGTCCTCCTTTGGGGGTTGAACTACCTTGTTGAACGGTTAATGAAACTCAATCGGCATTGCAGCGGTTCATGGCCTGATCGATGCCGTATTCGATATAATCGCGGATGATTCCGACCGCGCGTTGCACGCTTTCCTGGACGACCGGGCGTTCGCCGCGGCTGAAATCGGAGAGCACGTGATCGATCATGGCACCGGGATCATCGGGCCGGCCCATGCCCAGCCGCAGCCGGGGAAAGTTGTTCGCATCCAGGTGGGCGATGATCGACTTGAGGCCGTTATGGCCGCCGGCGCTGCCCTGTTTGCGCAGGCGCAGTTTGCCGAGCGGCAGGTCCGCGTCATCGACCACGACCAGGAGCTCTTCCAGGGTGATGTTGAGATAGCGGACCAGCGGTGCGATCGACTCGCCGCTGCGGTTCATGAAGAGCTGGGGTTTGGCGATGATCACATCGCAGCCCGCGTAGTTCGTTTCGGCGATCAGCGCGGCCGAGTTCTTTTTGCGGAACCCGCCGCCGAGGTCGCTGGCGAGGGCATCGGCGGTCATGAAGCCGAGGTTATGCCGCGTATGGGCATATTGGGCTCCGGGGTTGCCGAGTCCGGCGATCAGGTATTTCCGGCGCATCTCCGGCGACCGTCCGCTGCCGCGGCCTACTTCTCTTCAGTTTCGCTCTCGGGCTTGCGTCCGACCAGCTCGGGTTCGGCGGCGCCTTCCTCAGCCTCGACGACCGGGGCCTCTTCCACCGCGCGCGGCGCGGTGACGGTGACGATGGTGCGGTCGGCTTCACCGAGGATGACATAGTTCTTCGTCACGACATCGCTGACGGTCAGGGCATCGCCGATGGCGAGGGCGGTGACATCCAGTTCGATCGCTTCGGGGATGTCGGCGGGCAGGCACTCGATTTCCAGCTCGCGCACGACCTGCTGCAGGATGCCGCCGTCATTCTTGACGCCGGTGGAGGTGCCGGTAAAGTGGACCGGCACCGAGACCGTGATCTTTTCATCCAGTTGGATGCCCATGAAATCGATATGGATGATCGCGTGATGGATGGGGTGGTACTGGATGTCGCGGACGATGCATTTGCGGTTGTCGCCGGAGCTGAAATGGACGTCGAGCAGGGTGGCCTCTTTGCTGAGGGTGGTCTGCAGGGCCTTGGCGTTCACCGAGAAGGGAACGGATTCCTTGCCGTGAAAGTAAAATATACCGGGCACTTCGCCGGCTTGCCGGATCTTTTTGGCTTGCTGGGTGCCGTGCATTTCGCGGACGGTCAATTCGAGCAGATGAGCAGACATCAGGATTCTCCAGTCTTTTGCGCTATACCAAAACCAAACGAATTATCTAGACGATGGGTCCCTTCTCCGGGAAGAGATCCGAGATGGAACGGTCCTCGTGGATACGGCGGATGGCGTCGGCGAGGAGGTCGGCGACGCTGAGGATTTCGATCTTGCTGTTTTTCTTCTCCTCGGTGATGGCGACCGAGTCGGAGATGAAGAAGGTATCAATGGCCGAATCTGCGATGCGCTGTACGGCCTCGCCGGAGAGGATGCCGTGGGAGCAGGCGACGTAGATGTGGTTCGCGCCGCGTTCCTTGAGGACGGCCACGCCGGCGACCAGGGTGCCGGCGGTATCGACGAGGTCATCGACGAGGAGGACATCCTTGCCGTCTACATCGCCGATGAGGCGGCTGACCTCGACGACATTGTGACGGGGGCGGCGTTTTTCGAGCAGCACCAGTTCGGTGCCGAGGCGGCGCGCATAAGCGCGGGCGAGGTGGATGCCGCCGATATCGGGGGAGGCGACGACCAGGCCGGGGGAGCGCCGTTTTTTGCGGATATGCTCGATGAAGACGGAGGCGGCATAGAGGTGGTCCAGGGGGATATCGAAGAAGCCCTGGATCTGCGGCGCATGCAGGTCCATCGTCAGGATGCGGTCGGCCCCGGCGGTGGTAATGAGATTGGCCACCAGTTTGGCCGAGATGGCGACGCGCGGCTGGTCCTTGCGGTCCTGGCGGGCGTAGCCGAAGTAGGGGATGACCGCGGTGATGCGTTTGGCCGAGGCGCGGCGGGCGGCGTCGATCATGATCAGCAGCTCGAGCATGTTGTCGGCCGGTGCGGGGGTGGGCTGGATGAGGAAGACATCGGTGCCGCGGATGTTCTCTTCATACTTGGCCCAGATCTCGCCGTCGGAGAAATTGGTCAGGGAGATCTGCCCGAGGTTCTTTTTCAGGGCGCCGGCGATCTTGTGGGCGAGTTGCGGATTCGCCCGGCCGGAGAATATTTTCATCTCGCGTTCTTGCGCCATGTACTGCTTTCTGTTGTGAAGCCGGACTGAGGGGGCGGAAATAAAAAAAGGACGAAAACCCGAGGAGATTTTCGCCATTTCCGTCCCTTTTGCAAGGGCTGGGGCGGGAGGATTCGAACCTCCGCATGCGGGATCCAAAATCCCGTGTCTTACCGCTTGACGACGCCCCAAGAGAAACTGCCAGGTGTGCTGCGCCTTACTCTTCCCGGGGGGCGATCGGGTGAAAGAGGAATGTCGTATGCTCCTGCCGGGTTCCCGCCAGGGCATTCAAGGCGTCGCTCTTGTCCAGAAACAAGCCGAAGAGGGCTGAACCGCTGCCCGACATCCGGGCATAAAATGCCCCCTTCCGCCTGAATCCTTCCACCAGTTCCATCAAGTGTGGATATCTATTGAAAACAACAGGTTCAAGGTCGTTGGCAAGATGGAGGTCCCAGTCGGAAAGTCGCTCAGCGAAACTGGTCAAGCTATAAAATTTACTGTTTTTTAACGATTTTGTCAAGTTAAAAGTAGCGTTTTCATAGACCCAGCGCGTGGAAATGGGGAGATTGGGGTAAAGCAGCACCCCCCACCACTCCTGCGGGATCTGCAGCGGGGTGAGGATCTCGCCGCGGCCGCGGCCGAGGGCGCTGCCGCCGAGCAGGAAAAAAGGGACATCCGAGCCGAGTTCCGCCGCCAGGGGCATGAGCTGCGGCAGCGGCCAGTGCAGCTCCCAGATGCGGTTGAGGGCCATCAGGGTGGTCGCGGCATCGCTGCTGCCGCCGCCCAGTCCTGCCCCGACCGGGATGTTTTTCTGGATCTGGATGTTGCAGCCCCGGGTCACGCCGGCGCGCTGGCGCAGCAGCGCCGCCGCGCGCCAGGCGAGATTGCCCTCGTCCACCGGGATGGCGGGATCGGAGCAGCCCACGACGATGCCGTCGGGCTGCGCGGCCACCGTCAGCACATCGCGGACGCTGATCTGCTGAAAGATCGTCTCCAGCTCATGATAGCCATCCTCGCGCCGGCCGAGAATGCGCAGGCCGAGGTTGATCTTGGCATAGGCGGAATAATGACGCAGGGAAGAAGACATGATGTCGGCACACCTGTTTATCTGCATGGCAAGATTCAAGCTTGTAAATTAGGCAACTTTTGGCACTTTGTCAACTTTATTCAACAGCGCCGCGAAGGCCGGAACTTCATGCTTGCTTTTATGCGCGCATATCCTTAAATTTTGGTCTATTATAGGAGATATGCCGACCCTGGAGACGCCTGTTCCGGCGCGCGCCGCGTGCCAAACGATCTATCTGCTCGGCGATGCCCATCTGGGTGCCCAGAATCCCGGGAGCGAAGCGGAAATTTTCCGCCGCTTCACCACCTTCATCGACGCCCTGCGCGGGCAGCGCAACAGCCAGCTCATTCTCTGCGGCGACCTCTTCGACTTTTGGTTCGAGTACCGCCACGTGGTGGGGCGCAGCCATTTCCGCACCCTGGCCCGGCTCGCTGACCTCATCGATTCGGGCGTTCCGGTCGACTATCTCGCCGGCAACCACGATTTCTGGCTCGGTTCCTTCCTGCGCGAGGAGGTGGGCATGACCGTCCATCCCGACGCGCTCGAACTGGAGCAGGCCGGCCGCCGCCTCCTGCTGCTGCACGGCGACGGTCTCCGCCAGCGCGACCATCGCTACCGCCTGATGAAACGGGTGCTCCGCCATCCCCTGGCCGTCGCCGCCTACCGGCTGCTCCATCCGGACTGGGGCATTCCGCTGGCACTCTTTTGTTCCCATCTCAGCCGCGAATCCCAGCGCGAGGACCGCTACGATGATGCCGATTACCGCGCCTGGGCCTGCCGCCGGCTCGAGACGGAGTACGATCTGATCGCCATGGGCCACACCCATGTCCCGGCCCTGCTCGCCCACGGGCGCGGCTGGTATGTCAACGCCGGGGCGTGGATGCGCACCTTCACCTTTGCCCGCATCGAAGCGGGTGTTCCGGCCCTGCTGCAGTGGGACGGCCAGACGGGCCGACCCTTTACGCCCGCGCAGGGTCCAGGACGGATGGGCCGTGAACAAGAACAGTAAACCAAATACCTTCTGGCGGGACTGGTTGCTCCTGCTGGCTGCGATCCTGCTTGCGCTGGCGGCTCTCTTTTTCGCCAATGATGCCCGCAGCCTGGGCGGCCTGCATGCCCTCAGCCTCGAGATTGTCGGCCGTCTGACCGAGCCGGTAGCGGACCTGCGTTCCTATCTCGCCCTCGGCGCGGAAAACCGCCGCCTGCGCGAGATCAACGCCGTCCTGCAGCTGCGCAATGCGCAGATGGCCGAGGCCTGGTATGAGAATGCCCGCCTGCGCCAGCTCCTCGGCTTCAAGATGACCGCCCCCTATGATCTCATCGCCGCCACCGTCACCGGTCGCGAAACCCGGACGGGCCTGGCCTCGCTCCTTCTCGATGCCGGCTCCGACCAGGGTGTAAAGGTCAACATGACCGTGGTCTCCGCCGATGGCCTGGTCGGCCGCGTCCATTCGGTCTCCACCTCCTACTGCACGGTCCAGGCCTTCGACGACCGCGCCTTCAGCTGCGCCGCCATTGTCCAGCGCAGCCGTCTCGAAGGCATGTTCAAGTGGGAGGGCTATAACCGCGGTATCCTCACCGGGATCTATCTCAGCGGCGACGTGCGCAAGGGCGACCTTGTCGTCACCTCGGGGACCAATTCGATCTTCGTGCCGGGATTGAAGCTGGGGGTGGTTTCCTTCATCGATGAAGCCGAATCGGGCATGTACCGCAGAATCTATGTTGAACCCAAGGTCGATATGGCGCGGCTGCGCGAGGTCTATATCGTGCGCCATACGCAGGAAGGCGCGGCAAGATGAATCTGATCTACTATCTGATCATGATGGCGCTGGCCCTGGGCTTGCAGCACGGCGTGAGCGATCTGGTGGCCATCCGCGGGGTCGCCCCCGATTTTATCCTCATTGCGGTCTGTGCGGTCTCGCTCTTCGCCGGGCGCGGCCAGGGCACCCTCTGGGGCCTGGGTATCGGCTTCGTCGAGGATGCCCTCAGCGGCAGCCTGCTCGGCAGCCACGCCCTGGCCCTGAGCCTGGTCGGCTTTATCAGCGGCTCGGTCATGAGCTACCGCTCCCTCCAGAGCGCCTACAGCCTCAATGCCGGCCTGATCGTCGGCGTGCTCGCGATCCTGCAGCATCTGCTGCTCTACATCATTATCATCCAGGGTGGTGCCGGCCTGCTCCAGGGGCTGGCGCTGGGCATCGTGCTGCCCGCCATTTATACCATGTTTTGGGCGTTGATCATTTTTGCCATCGTGCCGGAATCCATCTGGGAAAAGATCTACAAAACCGAGCCGACGCCGCTCTTTTAACCTTTAATTCATTGCGCATTCCATGCTCTCCCAAGACCGCTCCGCCCGTATGATCCAGATCGTTATCGCCTGCGCCTTTATGGCGCTGGCGGTGCAGCTCTTCCGGCTGCAGATCATCCAGCGGGAGAAATATCAGGCGCAATCGGACAAAAATCGCACCCGGCGGTTGCGGCTGGAGCCGCCGCGCGGCGTCATTTACGACCGCAACGGCCTTCCCCTGGTCGAGAATCGCCCCAGCTACACCCTGAGCGCCCTGCCGATCGAGGTGCGCGGCAACGCCCGTTCGCTCGCCTTTCTCGCCGACCTGATGGAGGAGGATGTCGCCGCCGTCAAGCGCCGGCTAGATCAGGCCGATAACCCCTTCATTCCGCTCAAGCTGCGCCGCAATATCGATTATGCGATGCTGGTCCGGCTGGAGGAGAATAAACTCGAGTACCCCGGCGTCTCCTACGAAACCGAGAGCCGGCGCGTATATCCGGCCGGGGTCAAGTCGCCCCATCTCTTCGGCTACATCGGCGAGATCTCCAAGGGTGAGCTGGAACGGCGTCAGGAGGAGGGGCTGATGCCGGGTGATCTGGTCGGCAAGAAGGGCTTCGAGGCCTATTACGACCGCGATCTGCGCGGCCAGGTCGGCTACGATGCGATCGAGGTCGATGCCGTCGGCCGGGAGGTCAAGGACATTGTCGGCGCCAGCGACCGTACCCCGATCCGTGGCCGGGATTTCTATCTCGCTCTCGATGCGCGGCTGCAGAGCCTCGCCGACTCGCTCCTCGGCGACAAGATCGGCGGGGTGGTGATGATCGATACCCGCGATGGCGGCGTCCTGGTGCTGTGCAGCAAACCCGATTTCGATCCGGAACTTTTTTCCGGCACGCTCAGTGCCGCCGACTGGCAGCGCCTCCTCAACGATCCCGGCAAGCCCCTCTACGACCGCGTCATCCAGAGCGCCTATCCGCCCGGCTCGACCTTCAAGATGGTCGCCGCCACCGCGGCGCTGGAGGAGCACAAGGCGACGCCGGAAACGACCTTTCCCTGCACCGGCGGGGTCACCTATGGGGACCGCACCTTTCTCTGCCACGGCGGCAAGGGCCACGGCACCCTGGCGATGCTCGATGCCATCAAGGTTTCGTGCAATTCGTATTTTTACCGCCTCAGCATGCGCCTTTCGGTCGACGAATGGGCGGCTGCAGCGCGGCACTACGGCTTTGGGGCCCGGACCGGGATCGACCTGCCCGCCGAGGAGCCGGGCATTCTGCCCGACCGCGACTATCTCGATCGCGTCTTCGGCAAGAAGGGCTGGTCGGGCGGCATGATGCTCAACCTGGGCATCGGTCAGGGCGATCTGCTGGTCACCCCGGTGCAGATGGCCCAATATACGATGATCATTGCCAACAAGGGTCGTTATTATCCGCTGCACCTCGTCTACAAGATCTTCGATCCGCGGACGCAGCGGTATTACAAGCAAAAGCTCGAGTCCAGGAACACGGCGGGGATCTCGCAGGAGACCTATGCGACCCTGCATGCGGGGATGTTCCGGGTGGTCAACACTCCGGGCGGGACCGGTCACGCCAGTTATCTGGAGGATGTGGTTGTGGCCGGCAAGACCGGCACGGCGCAGAATCCGCACGGCGAGCCTCATGCCTGGTATGTCGGTTTTGCGCCGCTGCAGGATCCGGAGGTGGCCATCTGCGTGCTGGTCGAGAACGGCGGCGGCGGCGGTGCGACCTCCGCCCCGATCGCCGGTCAGCTGCTGCGCCGTTATTTTGATTTGAAGAAAGAGGCGGCCGCACCCCCTGCGGTGACGGAGCGCCGGTGAGGCGAGATGCTTGAAGAAATTCGCAATACGCGGGTCGACCGGGTCATTCTGATCTGTGTTCTCCTCTTTGCGCTCTTCAGCCTGTTGGCGGTCTACAGCGCCACGCACGGCAGCAAGGTGGCGGCGATCCATGACAATTTTGCCAAGCAGATCGTCTGGGTGGTGATCGGACTGGTGCTCTTTTTCGCCCTTACCTATGTGCCGCTGCATATCGTCTTCGCGCTGGCCTATCCCTTGTATGCCATCCTTGTGCTGATGATCCTCGGGATCGACCTGGTGGGCTCGATCAGCGGCGGGGCGCAGCGCTGGTTCGAGGTGGCCGGCGTCAAGATCCAGCCCTCCGAGTTTATGAAACCGGTGCTGGTGCTCACCCTGGCCCGCTATTTTGCCCCGGAGCAGACCAATCCCAACCAGCCTAAGAACCTGCTGGTCGCCTTCGGCCTGGTTCTTTTGCCCTTTGTACTGGTTCTGAAGCAGCCCGATCTCGGGACCAGCCTGGTCTATCTGGCGGTGATCATTCCGATGCTCTACTGGCGCGGTCTGGCGCCCTTTACTATTTTTGTCATCGTCTCCCCGGTTTTCGCCTTTCTCGCCTCCTTCAATTACTACAGTTTCAGTGTCGCCATTCTCCTCATCAGCGTCGTTCTCTATCTCTCGCGCCGCAACAAGCGGATCGCCTGGAGCATCTTCGCCGGCAACCTTTTTGTCGGCACCCTCTCGCCGCTGGTCTGGGAGCAGTTGCACGGCTATCAGCAGCAGCGCATCCTCACCTTTCTCGGCATGGTGGATGATCCGCGCGGGGTGGGGTACCAGATCATCCAGTCGATGGTGGCGATCGGCTCGGGTGGCCCCTTCGGCAAGGGCTTGCTGCACGGCACCCAGACGCAGCTGCGTTTTCTGCCCGCGCAGCATACCGATTTCATCTTTTCCGTGCTCGCCGAGGAGTGGGGCTTTTTCGGCTCGCTGGTGGTGCTCGGCCTTTTTCTGGTCTTTCTCATGCGCGGAGCCAAGATCGCCGCATCCAGCGGCTATCGCTTCGCCCGCCTGGCGACGATGGGGATCGTCATCACCATTGCCTTCCAGGCGATCGTCAACCTCGGCATGACCATGGGGATCATGCCGGTGGCGGGGGTGCCGCTCCCCTTCATCAGTTATGGCGGGTCGGCGATGCTGACCAATATGGCCATGGCGGCCCTGCTTTCCAACACGGCAACGCAGCGTTACTTTTAAATCATCCTTCTGGAGGAGCGTTATGCATCCTGTGCTGTTCCGGCTCGGCGCTTTCGAGATGCGCGCCTACGGATTCACCCTGGCCATCTCGTTTCTGCTGGGCATCTATCTGGCGGTACGGCGCGGCAAGCGCCGCGGCATCGACCCGGAAAAGGTCATGGATCTTTCCGTGGTCATCATCCTCGCCTCGATCATCGGGGCGCGGTTTATGTACGTCATTTTTCATCTCGATGAATTCGCCGGCCACTGGACCGACACTTTCAATCCCTTCCAGAGTAACGGCCAGATCGGCATCGCCGGACTGACCATGCTCGGCGGGGTCATTCTTGCCCTGGTTTCTTCGATCCTCTATCTGCGCGCCAAAAAGCTGCCGGTCCTCAAGTTTGCCGATGCGATCATTCCCATGTTCTTCCTCGGCGAGGCCATCACCCGCATCGGCTGTTACCTCAACGGCTGCTGTTACGGCATCCCCACCACCTGCTCCCTGGCGGTGGTCTTTCCCCCGGACAGCCCGGCCGGGGCGATGTACCAGGGGGTGCACATTCACCCGACCCAGCTCTACTCCTCGGCCTATGCCCTGGTCATCTTTTTCATTCTGATCTGGATCGACCGCAAGCCCAGGTTCGACGGCTATCTGCTCTATCTCGCCCTCCTCTTTTACGGCGTGGGCCGTTTCATCATCGATCTCTTCCGCTATTATGAGAATTCGATGATCCTGGTGCCCCTGGTCGGTAAGGGATTGAGCATGAACCAGGGGATCAGCATCGCGCTTATCCTCATCGGCGCCGGTCTCTACCTCTGGCGCTGGCGCCACAGCCGCGTGCAAAATAATCCTTGACTTTTTTAGGTGACAATGATATCTTAAGTTAGGTAAAAATAGGGAGTTTTTGCCACTTTTCCTGAACAGGAATCCGGCTCTGCATCGTCGATTACGGCATTCGGAAGGGTCCACAGCCAACCAAGATCGGTAGGAGCGATTTATGAAAATACGGCACTTGAGCAGATTGCTCGGCGGCATAGCCATCTTCGCCTGGGCAATGGTTTGGAGCGGCTGCAGCAGTTCGCGACAGGTCTCGCTGGCCACGGAGCAGGCCGCGCTTTCCGGAGCGGAAGAACGTCCCCAAACCCCCGCCGATACGGTGAAAAAAAGTACCGACGAGGATGAGGTGATGCGTCTGCTCGGCCTCAACAAAAACCAGCCGGCCGAGGCCGCACAGCCGCAGCCCACCTCGGCGGGGCTGGAAAATGACCGCCAGCGCCTCGAGGAGAACCTCAAGGAAAAGGATATCGAGATCGCCAACCTCAAGGCGGAGCTGGCCGAACGCGACCGCCAGCTCAATGCCGCCGAGAATGCCGAGCCGCCGATGGAGATCAAGCCGGTCAAAACCCCCGTCACCGCCAGCGGCACCTTCCAGCAGCGCTACGACCGCGCGCGCGCCCTCTACGAATCCCGCCGTTACAAGGAGGCGGTACAGGAGTTCGAGGCGCTGATCTCGACCGATTCCGCCAACAAGCTCTCCGACAACTGCCAGTACTGGATCGGCGAGTGTTATTATGGCATGCGCGCCTACAACCAGGCGATCGTGGAATTCGAAAAGGTCTTCACCTTCCACGACTCCGACAAGAACGACGACGCGCAGCTCAAGCTGGGACTCTGCTACACCCGTACCGGCAATGTGGAGAAGGCCAAATCGGAATTCCAGAAGCTCCTGGATACCTACCCGGAGAGCGAGTTCCGGGCCCGGGCCCAGTATTATCTGCAAACCCTGTAATCCTCTCGCCCCAGTCCTCTTTGCAAGGGTGGCCGCTCGGCCACCCTTTTTTTTATTGCATTTCTCAATAATTTTTAATACTTTAATAAAACCAGTAATATAAGATACGATGCGGTGGGCTGGGCCACGATACTTCCTGAAACCAAATCGGGCTGAACGAGGATGAAAAACCGGCTGAGAGTTCTTTATTTATCCACCGAAGTGGCTCCTTTTGCGAAGACAGGCGGGCTGGCGGATGTCGCAAGCGCCCTTCCCAAGGCGCTCTTTGAGCAAGGGCATGATGTGCGGGTCATGATGCCCAAGTATGGCAATATCAGCGAACGGCGCTACACTCTGCGCGAGGTGATCCGTCTCAAGGATATCCCGATTCGGGTCGGCGATCAGGAACATGTCGTCAGCGCCAAATCGGCCTTCCTGCCCGAGACCAAGGTTCAGGTCTACTTTCTCGACTACAAGCCCTATTTCGAACGCTCCGATTATTACGTCGACGCGGCAACCGGCAAGGACTTTCCCGACAACGCGCAGCGCTTCTTCCTCTTCTCCAAAGCCGTCATCGAGACCATCAAGCTTCTGCATTGGGAACCGCATATCATCCATTGCAACGACTGGCAGACCGCGCTCGTCCCGTGGATGCTGCGCAACCAGTACCAGGATGATCCCTTCTTCGCCAAAGCCATCACCGTCCTTTCCATCCACAATCTCGCGTTTCAGGGCACTTTTCCCCCGGCTGTGCTCACCGATCTGGGCCTGCCGCAAGAGCTGGCGGCCGCCGGCAGCGACCTCGAATTTTACGGCAAGGTCAATTATCTCAAGGCCGGCATCAAGAGCGCCGACCTCATCACCACCGTCAGCCCGACCTATGCCGAAGAGATCCAGAGCGATCCCGAGCTGGGCTGCGGGCTCCAGGGTGTGCTGGCTGAGCGCCGCGAGGACCTTTGCGGCATTACCAACGGGGTCGACTATAGCATCTGGAATCCCGAGAAGGATGAGCTGATCCCCGCCCCCTACAGCGCTGCCAATCTCAAGGAGAAGGAGAAAAACAAGAAAGCCCTGGTCAAGGAGGCGGGTTTGCCCTATGAGGCGGAGGTGCCGGTCATCGGCATGATCTCCCGTCTGACCAGCCAGAAGGGCCTCGATCTTGTGGCGGCCGCGATCGGCGAGATGGTCCAGCTGCCGGCGCAGCTGGTCATTCTCGGCACCGGCGATCCCCAGGTTCATAAACTTCTCGAAAAGATGCGCAAGGGCCA
This sequence comes from bacterium, assembly GCA_035353815.1. GTDB lineage: Bacteria > Zhuqueibacterota > Zhuqueibacteria > Residuimicrobiales > Residuimicrobiaceae > JAKPUX01. The sequence continues at coordinate 33,476 of DAOQAG010000015.1, read as the reverse complement.
TCCCCGCCAGGTTGCGCTCTTCCTCCGCTTTGACGACACCCTTGCCCATCTGATCGAGGCGGGGAGCGACATGTTTCTCATGCCGTCGCTCTACGAACCCTGCGGGCTCAATCAAATGTACAGCCTCAAATATGGCACCATCCCGGTGGTGCGCAAGACCGGCGGACTGGCCGACACCATTGTCGATGCCGGCGCCGATCCCAATAACGGCAACGGCTTTCTCTTCAGCGACTATACGCCCGAGGCGTTGACCGATGCCGTACGCCGCGCGGTCGCCGCCTACCGCGATGACAAGGGGTGGCAGAAGCTGATCAAGCGCGGCATGAAGCAGGACTTTTCCTGGGCCATCGCCGCAGACAAGTACGTCAAGCTCTATCTCAGACTGGAAACCGCCAAAAAGAAACGGTAAGCCGGATGTCTTGCCAACGCTGCCCCCACTACGGCTGTATCCCTCACCCCCCGGCCTGCGATTCCGCCCGGGCAACAACCCCTGTTCTCAAGGGGTTTTTGTTTGCCGGCTGCCGCTCCGCTCTGTTTCACTTTGAAACAATCATGTTTTGCGTCACGACAGATTCTTGTCCGGCGACGGCGCGGACGTTGCAGCGCCGACCGGCGCCGGCTGTTCCAGGCTGTACCAATGGCATAGAACACAATAGGATAGACCTGACCACATCTGCGTCATCCGGCGGGAGGGGGCGCCGGCAGCCTGCGATTTGCTGGCATTAACTTTGCATAAAGGTGGCCAACGGCTGTACGGGCTCGGGGGGATGGGAACGCCCGGCCGCTGCGGAGTTCAATTCAGTTAAATTTGACAGGCTTTGGATGGATGGTATTGAAATAACCGTGGACCGTGTCGGCGCCCTGCGCGACATCGGGCTGTTTCGTGTGCGGGGGTATGTCGATACCACCACATCGCCCGAATTGCAGCGCCAGCTGACCGAAGTCATTCACGAGGGGGTCTCACAGATCATCATCGATCTGGGTGCAGTAAACTATGTAAGCAGTGCGGGGTGGGGGGTATTCGTCGGGGAGATCCGCGGACTGCGTGAGCAGGGCGGGGATCTCAAAATTATTCAAATGATCCCGGAAGTGAATGAAGTGTTCGAAATGCTCGAGTTCAACCGAATTCTGACCTGCTATGATTCCCTCGAGGAAGCCATCGACGATTATGATTTTTGCCAGGGGGTGGATCTGCGTGCGGCCCTGATGGACCGGACCGGCACGACCGCGGCGGCACCGGTATGGGAAACCGACCGCGCCGTCGAGAATCCCGCCGATTTTCTCCCCCCGGTGAGCAAGGAGAACCGCACCGCGCGCACGATCACGGTCGCCCGCGGCCGCGCCATCGATGACGTCGATCTGCCGCTCAACGAAAAAATCAAAAAGCTGGTCACGGAAAATCCGCTGATGACTCCCTTTGGCATCAAGCGGCAGCTCAACTCGCCCCGATTCGGCTACACGCGGATCGGTTTGTTCAAACTGCGCGGCATCCTCAAGCGCCTCGGACTCGAGACCAAGGCCAAGCGGTACCGGTTCTATCGATCTCGCTGATCCGGTCGCCCGTCCTCCCGGGCCTGCAGCGCCGGGATCTCCCTTTCTTGCAGCCACTGTCAGGCCGCCCTGGTCATACCATGCATAGGAGTTGACATGAAACGCCCGTTGATTGATCTGCACGGGTTGATGCCGGCCGCCCTGCTGCTCGCGCTCGCCGTGCTGCATCCGGCCGCCGCACAGGAACTCGCCCCGGAGGCGCTGCGCGTCACTCCGGGTGATGCCATCCACCTCTATATTTACGAGAATCTTTTTCCCTCGGACAAGGCCAAATTCGTCGGCAATTATCACGACAAGGAGTACGTGGTCGACGGTCTCGGCCAGATCTCCCTCGGCCCGCTCGGCCGGGTGCAGATCGCCGGCCTCAAGCCCGAAGAGATCGCCCAGGTCCTGCAGGAGAAATTCAAGCCCTTCGCCAAGGAACCGCTGATACTCGTCGTGCCCCTGATCCGCCTCGAACTCAAGGGCGGTTTTTCCCAGCCCGGGCTCTACCGCTTCAATCCCAACATCTCCTTCTGGGAGGTGATGAAGGAGGTCGGCGGCCTGCACACGCTCTCTTCTTTTGAGGACATGTACATCGTGCGCAAAGGCGAGCCGCTCTATCGCGGTTTCGGTGATGCCTTTTACCGCGGCCAGTCGCTCTACGAGCTCGGCCTGCAGTCGGGTGACGAAATCGTCGCTCCGCGGGTGAACCGGATTTCATTTGATACCATCATCCGCTATCTGCAATTCGGCATGGCGATGCTGACCTTTTATCTGACCCTGATGAACTATAACAAAACCAACACCAATCTGTAGCCGGATATGGACGATCTCGATCTCTTGCAGGGTGGAGGTGAACCGCAGGGTCCCTCCATGGATTTTGGCAAATTTTTCAAGGGCTTCTGGAAGCGGAAGTGGGTCATTCTCGTGCTTGCCGCTGTGGGGGCCGCCTGGTTTTACTGGGATTCGAAAAATGAGGTGCCCATCTACAGCACCTTTGCCACCATCAAAACGCGCAGCTTCGACACCGAGTCCGAAACCATCCTCAGCTGGAGCCGTCAGGCCGAGCTGCGCAGCCGCAGTTTTGCCGAGCGCGTCGCGGCGCGCATGGGCCTGGTCCTGCAGATGGGGACCAAGTCCGGCCCCCAGGGCGAGGTCTTTAGCGAGTTCCACACCACCACCAGTCCGGTCCCCGGCAAATACAAGATCCAGGTCGACTCGAGCGGCACCTTTTCGATCTTTCTGGTCGAGTACCCCAAAGAGACCCTGCTCGACAGTCTGAGTGTCTGGGATGTGCTGTCGCGGCCGGATACCTGCAACGGTTTCATTTTCCGGCTCAACCCGAAATTTGTCGAAAAACCGCAATTCGTCAATTTCAGGATCCGGCCTTTCGAGAAAGCGGTGGCCGAACTCAACGGCATGGTGACCGCCGAGGTGAGCAAGAACGGCAACCTGATGAAGCTGACGATCAAGGGGCCAGACCGTGAGAATCTCGATGATCAGCTCAACCAGATCGCGGACATCTACGTCCAGGAGACGCTGCGGCTGCGCGACCGCGATGCCAACTCTTACCGCAAGCGGCTCGAGGGCAGTCTCGAGATCGCAGCCGCCAAGGTGCGCGGCGCCGATGCCGATCTGCGCACCTTTTATTCCAAATATCCCCTCTCGCTCGATGCGGCCAAAAAGACCATTCTCGATGAGATGCAGCTCAACAGCTATACCCTGCGCGAGATTCCGCAGCAGCGCGAGCAGTTGACCCAGCTCCTGCAAAAGCTGGGCGAGCCGGTGGTCGGCTCGGATCCGGAGCAGTACCGCCGCCTCATCGTCCGCCAGCTCGCCAATTTTTCCGCGATGCGCGACGAGCCGGCCCTGGCCCTGCTGCGCGACCAACTCGACTCGCAGGAAAAGCAGCTTTCGGACCTCTCTCGCGACTATTCCGACGATTATGCGCCCCTGGTCAGCCTGCGGTCGAGCATCCGCGAGACCCAGGATAACATCATCGCCTTCGCCTCGAACTTCCGCAACACCCTGGCGCAGCGGGAGACCGAAACCCGCACCAAGATGGACCAGATCCAGGCGCAGCAGCGCATGCTGCCGGACGACGAATACCGTCTGATGGAGCTCGAGCGCAACAAGCGCATCAGCGAGGATCATTACACGACCCTCTACACCAAGCTGCAAAAGCTGGACATTGCCGATGGCGGCGAGGGCGAGGATATCGCCATCCTCGACCGGGCGATCCAGCCGACGGTTCCGATCAACCCATCCAAGTCAACCAAGGTCTTTATCGGCGGTGCGATCGGCCTGGCGCTCGGCCTGGCCTTTTCGCTGGTCATCGATCTCGCCGACCGCCACATCCGCACGCCGGGAGATGTCGAGAAGCATCTCAACCTCAAGGTGCTCGGGGCGATTCCCAATGTCGATTTCAAGGACATCCCCGAGTATCACGATCATGAGAAGGCCAAGCAGATCGACCGCCAGTTGGTGACGCACGACTATTCGCCGACTCCGATCGGCGAGGCCTACCGGGCGCTGCGCACCCAGATCATCTTTTCGCGGACGCATGAGCGGCCGCACTCGATCGCCATCACCAGCGTCGCCCCGGAGGAGGGCAAGTCCTTTACCGCGTCGAATCTGGCCATCATTTTCGCGCAGCAGCGCACCAATACCCTGCTCGTCGATGCCGACCTCCGCCGCGGCGTGCTGCACAACACCTTTCAGATGCGGCGCGAGCCGGGACTGGCCAACTATCTCAGTTCCACCGTCACCCTGTCGGCGATCGTGCAGCAGACGCATATCCCCAATCTCTCGTTCATCAGCTGCGGCGCTCTGATGCCCAATCCCTCGGAGCTGCTCGGTTCGCCCTTGATGCGGCGTTTCCTCGACGAGGCCAGCCGCAAGTTCGATATCGTCCTCTTCGACACACCGCCCCTGGATGCCGCCACCGACGCGGTCGTCCTCGGCACCCAGGTCAACGCCATGGTGATGGTCGTGCGGGCCGGCAAGACCCGCATCGGCAAGGCGAAGGAAAAGATGGAAATATTTCACACGGTGCCCGTCAAGCTGGTCGGCGCCGTGCTCAACAGCTCGGATACCCAGCTGGTGCAGAATTACAGCTATTATCATTATTAATCGACGGATCACGGCACCCATGCGCATTCTCTTGACCGGCGGCGCCGGCTTTATCGGCTCGCATTTCACCCGTACCCTGCTCGACGCGGGCCATGCGGTCGACTGCCTGGACAATTTCAATACCTATTACGATCCCGCCCTGAAGCGGGCCAATGTGCAGCCCTTCCTCGGCCATCCCGCTTACCGCCTGGTCGAAGGCGATATCGTCGACCGCGCGATGGTCGAGGCGCTCTTCGCCGCGGGCAGCTATGACCAGGTCGTGCATCTGGCCGCCCGCGCCGGCGTCCGGCCCTCCATCCAGGAGCCCCTGCTCTACGAGCAGGTCAACGTCCAGGGCACGCTCCATCTCCTCGAGGCCTGCCGTCTCTACAGCGTGCCGCGGATGGTCCTGGCCTCCTCCTCTTCGGTTTATGGCAACAACCGCAAGGTCCCCTTCGCCGAAAGCGATCCGGTGGACCATCCCATCTCCCCCTATGCGGCGACCAAAAAAGCCTGCGAGCTGATCGGCTATACCTATCACCATCTCTACGGCGTGTCGGTGAGCTGCATGCGCTTTTTCACTGTCTACGGGCCGCGCATGCGCCCGGATATGGCGATCTTCAAGTTCGCCCGGCTCATCGCCGATGGCCGGCCGGTGCCGGTATTCGGTGACGGCACCTCGCGCCGTGACTATACCTTCATCGGCGACATCATCGGCGGGCTCTATGCCGCGATGGAACGCTGCGACGGCTATCATCTCTACAACCTCGGCGAATCTCATACGATCGAGCTGCTCCAGCTCATCCGGCTCATCGAGGCGGCCCTGGGGCGCAAGGCGCAGTTAGAGTTCCTTCCCGAACAGCCCGGCGATGTGGCGATCACCTATGCCGACATCAGCCGTGCCCGCAGCGAACTGGGGTACCGGCCGGTCACCCCGATCGAAGAGGGGGTCAGCGCCTTCGCCGAGTGGTTCAAACAATATTACATGTAGTGCATCCATTGCCCGGCCCCGGTCAGCTGCCTGCAACCGCACTGGCCATGATCCTAAAAACAGAGTACTATGGTATCAGAAAAGGAAAGATTCCTGGGGCATGTGATGCGGGTGGCGGATCTGCTCACCCTGCTGCTGACTTTTCCCCTGGCCTATTTCGTCGATGAATATATCCGCACCGTGGCCGAACTCAACGTCAAGGCCTACGCAGTCTCGCCTACCTTCTCAGGCTTTCTCTATTTCGCCTCCAATTACTGGAAGATGATCATCGGCTTTCCGCTCATCTGGAGCGCGATCTTTTCGCTCTACGGCCTTTACCGCAACTACCGCACCCGCTCATTCCGCAAATTCACCTGGCTCCTCTTTGTCTCGACGGTGTGGGCGACGGTCGCCTCGGGCAGCCTCATCTTTTTGCTCAAGCTGGAGCTGGCGAGCCGGCTCTATTTTTCCGTCTTTGTCATCCTCGCCTTCGCCCTGCTGCTGGGGCAGCGCAAGCTGCTGCTCCTCTTCCTCGACCGGGTCCACAGCCGCGGCTACAACCGTGAGAATCTCCTCATCGTCGGTACCGGCCGGCGGGCGCGCGATTTTATCCGGGCCATCAAACTCCACTCCAACTGGGGCCTGCATATCGTCGGGCTGATCGATGACGAGCATGGCATGTACGGCAAGGAGGTGGATGGCTACCGCGTCATCGGCCGCATCCAGGACATCCCCTTCATCGTCAAGCGGGTGGTGATCGACCGCGTCATCTTTGTCGTGCCGCGCCTCTGGCTGCACCGCATCGAGGAGGCGATCCTCTCGTGTGAGGAACTCGGCATCTCCACCTCGATCGCCCTGGATCTCTTCAATATCCACATTGCGCGGACGCGCCAGACCGACTTTAATGGCTTTCCCCTGCTCGAATTCGAGACCTTTCATGCCAAGGAGTGGCAGCTCTTCATCAAGCGGATGATGGACCTGGTGATCGCCTCGTTCTCGCTGCTCCTCTTTTCGCCAGTGATCGCCCTGGTGGCGCTGCTGATCAAGCTGACCTCGCAGGGGCCGGTGCTCTTCAAGCAAACCCGCATTGGGCTCAACGGCCGCAAGTTCACCCTCTTCAAGTTCCGCTCGATGGTCGCCGATGCAGAGGCGCGCAAGAAGGACCTGATGCAGCAGAACGAGATGGACGGGCCGGTCTTCAAGATCAAGCGCGACCCGCGCATCACGACCATCGGCTGGATTATCCGCAAGAGCAGCATCGACGAACTGCCGCAGCTCTTCAACGTCCTCATGGGCGATATGAGCGTGGTCGGCCCGCGGCCGCCGCTGGTCGGCGAGGTCGAGGATTACAAGGTCTGGCAGCGCCGCCGCCTCAGCCTCAAGCCGGGCATCACCTGCATCTGGCAGGTGAGCGGACGCAACAAGATCGGCTTTGACAAATGGATGAAAATGGATCTCGAATATATCGACACCTGGTCGCTCTGGCTCGACATCAAGATCCTCTTCAAGACCTTCTTCGTCGTACTCACCGGCTATGGCGCCGAATAACAGGATTGTATCCGGATGATCAACTTTTCCCTACCCCCTGTCGAAAAGAAGCTGCGCATTCTCATGATCGCACCGCAGCCCTGGTTTCAGCCGCGCGGCACCCCCTTCAGCGTTCTGCATCGCATCAAGGCGTTGACCCTGCTCGGCCACGAGGTCGATCTGGTCACCTATCCCATCGGTCAGGATGTGCCGATGCCCGGGCTGCGCATTCTCCGCGCCGCACGTGTGCCCGGCATCGACCAGGTCAAGATCGGCCCCTCGAAGGCCAAGATCCTGCTCGATGCGGTGCTCTGGCGCCGCGCGCGGCAGATGGCCGCCCGCGGCGGCTATGACCTCCTCCACACCCATGAGGAGGCGGGCTTTTTCGGCGTCAACCTGGCGCGCCGCTACCGCATGCCGCATCTCTACGACATGCACTCCTCGCTGCCGCAGCAGCTCCACAACTTTCGCTACTCGCAGTCCCGGCTGCTGGTGGGGGCCTTTGAGCGCCTCGAGGCGCGGACCATCCGCCAGGCTGCGGCCGTGATCACCATCTGCCCCGAGCTGCAGAGCTATGTCGAGGAGAAATTCCCCGGCGTCACCAGCCGGCTGATCGAGAATGTGGCCGACAATGCCCTGGTCTTTCCGCCCGAGCCTGGCCAGGCGGCACAGCTGCGCGCCCGCTACGGCCTCGGCGAGGCCCGCATCGTCCTCTATTACGGCACCCTCGAGGCCTATCAGGGCATTCCGCTGCTGATCGAGTGCGCGGCGCAGCTGCTGGCCGCGGGTGGGCCGGGCGCAGCGCCTGCGAATCCGCCCGGTGCGGGCGCCAGCGGCGGCGGTGCCGGGATCAAGTTCCTCCTCGTCGGCGGCAGCCCGGATCAGGTCGAGGCCGGCCGGGCGCTGGCGCGGCAGCATGGCGTGGCCGACCACGTGGTGTTCACCGGATTCGTGCAGCCGCAGCAGATCCCCGGTTTTATCGATATCGCCGAGGTGCTGGTTTCGCCGCGGCTCAGCGGTACCAACTCGCCGCTCAAGATCTATTCCTACCTGCGCTCGGGGCGGATCATCGTCGCCACGCGCCACATCACCCACACCCAGATCCTCAACGACGAGGTGGCGGTCCTGGCCGGCACCACACCGGCGGCCTTTGCCGCGGGGATACGGGAAGCGCTCGAACAGCGCGAGGCCTCGGCCCGGCGCGTCGCCGCTGCGGCGGCCCTGGCGGAACGCGACTACAGCTACTCGGAGTATCTGCGCCGGGTACAATGGATCGTCGCCCGGGCTGCGGGGGTCTGAGGGCGTATGTGCGGAATTTGCGGGATCGTTCATCGGGACAGGGAGCACCCGGTCTCTCCGGCCGCCATTCAGGCCATGTGCGACGCCATTATCCATCGCGGCCCCGATGAGGAGGGACAGCACATCGCCGGCCCGGCCGGCCTCGGCATGCGCCGCCTGGCGATCATCGACCTCAGCTCCGGCCAGCAGCCGATCTTCAACGAAGAGCGCAGCGCCGCGATCGTCCTCAACGGCGAGATCTATAACCATCTCGAGCTGCGTCGCGAGCTTGAGGGCCGCGGCCATCGCTTCCGTACCCATGCCGATACCGAGGCGATCCTCCATGCCTACGAGGAATGGGGCGAGGCCTGTCCGGCCCATCTCAACGGCATGTTCGCCTTTGCGGTCTGGGACGAGCCGCGTCAACGCCTCTTCATCGCCCGCGACCGCATCGGCAAAAAGCCCCTCTATTATTACTGCGACGCCGAGCGGCTGGTCTTCGCCTCCGAGATCAAGGCCCTCCTGACCCTGCCGGAGATCCTGCGCGAGATCGATCCCCGCGCCCTCGACGCCTATCTGACCTTCGAGTACATCCCCGCACCCATGAGCATCTTCAAGGGGATCCACAAGCTGCCGCATGCCCATTGGCTCAGCCTCGATGCGGCCGGGCTGCGGATCGAGCGCTACTGGCGGCTGCGCTACCAGGCCGCGGCCCGGACCGAGGCGGAGTTCGCCGAGGAATTCCGCGAGCTGCTCCGCGACGCCACCCGGATCCGCCTGATGAGCGAGGTGCCTCTAGGCGCTTTTCTCAGCGGCGGACTCGACTCGAGCGCCGTGGTGGCGATGATGAGCCAGACCTCGACGAACGGGGTCAAGACCTACTCCATCGGCTTTGACAATGCCACCTACAACGAGTTGCCCTTCGCGCGGGCGGTCGCCCGCCATTTCGGCACCGAGCACCATGAGGAGATCATCACCCCCGATGCCGTGGCCCTGACCGGGCGGATCGTGCGCCAGCTCGACGAACCCCTCGGGGATTTTTCCGTCTTTCCGACCTGGATGGTCTCGGAGATGGCGCGCAAACATGTCACCGTCGCTCTCTCCGGCGATGGCGGCGATGAACTCCTCGGCGGCTACGAGACCTATATCGCCGAACAGATGGCGCGGCGCTACCAGCGCCTGCCGGGCTGGCTGCGCCGCGGCGTGATCGAGCCCGCCGTCGGCCTGCTGCCACCGACCGAAAAGAAAAAAGGCTTTTTCAACAAGTCGCGGCGCTTCATCGAAGGCTGCCGCCTTCCGGCCGACCTCCAGCATGTGCGCTGGATGATCTTCCTGCAGCAAGCCGAAAAGGCGCTGCTCTACCGTCCCGGCCTGCGCGAGATGCTCGACGGGCGCGATCCCTACGGCTTTATCCGCCTCGCCTTCGCCGAGAGCGGGGCGGTCGAGCCCCTGGATCAACAGGAGTACGTCGACATCGTCACCTATCTGGTCGACGACATCATGGTCAAGGTCGACCGCATGTCGATGGCGGTTTCGCTCGAGACCCGGGCGCCCTTTCTCGATTACCGCGTCGTCGAGTTCTGTGCGAGCTTGCCGCCGCACCTGCGCCTCAACGGCAAGCGCAGCAAGTATATCCTCAAGCAGGCCATGTGTGGCATTTTGCCGGAGGAGATCCTCAACCGCCGCAAGGAGGGATTCAGCATCCCGATCAAGCGCTGGATGAAGGAGGAGCTCCGGCCGATGATGCTCGACTATCTTTCGCCGCAGGCCCTCGAAAAAACCGGCTTCTTCGCGCCGGCGTATGTGCAGCGTCTGATCGGCGAGCACCTGGCCGGACGCGAGAACCATAGCCACCGTCTCTGGGCGCTGTTGATGTTCCAGATGTGGCACGAACACTATATGCGGCCCTGAGGGCTGCGGACCCTTATTCACGGAGACTCCATGCAACGCGATCTGAACCAGCTCGGGCAAGAGGAATTCGATCTGCTCATCGTCGGCGGCGGCATTTACGGCGCCACGGCGGCGCGCGAGGCAGCCCTGGCCGGCCTGCGGGTGGCCCTGATCGAGGCGAACGATTTTGCCGCCGGCACCTCGGGCAACAGCCTGAAAATCGTCCACGGCGGCCTGCGCTACCTGCAGCACGCCGATCTCAAGCGCATGCGCGAATCGATCGCCGAGCGCAAGATCCTGCTGCGCATCGCCCCGCATCTGGTCCATCCCCTGCCCTGTGTCATGCCGACCTACGGCCATGCCATCAAGGGCCCGGAGGTGATGCGGGTGGCGATGCTGATGAACGATGTGCTCAGCGCCGACCGCAATTTCGGTCTGGATGCGGAGCACCGACTGCCGATGGGCAAGGTGCTCTCCAGGGCGCAGTTTCTCGACCTGGTGCCCCATGTCGACCAGACGCGCCTCAACGGCGGGGCGGTCTGGTATGACGCGACGATGTACAATTCCGAGCGCCTCGCCCTGGCCTTTGTGCGCGCGGCTGCGGAGAACGGCGCAGCGGTGGCCAACCATCTCGCCGCCGAGTCGTTTCTCATGGCGGCTGGCCGGGTGGGCGGGGTGCGCGCCCGCGACGCCATCGGCGGCGGCACGGTGGAGATCAGGGCGCGCCAGACCCTGACCTGCGGCGGTCCCTGGATCAATGATCTCTTCGCCCAGCTCGGCGAGCGGCGCCCGCCCGCGCAAGCCTTCTCGACCGCGCTTAATCTGGTGGTCAAGCGGCGCCTCAGCGACACCTATGCCTTTGGCGTGAACTGCAAAAAAGAGTTCAAGGACCGGGATGCCCTGATCAAGAAAGGCTCGCGGCTGCTCTTTGTCGTGCCCTGGCGCGACTATACGATGATCGGCACCGACCATCGTCCCTGGAAGGGGACGGCGGGCGACTACCGGGTGAGCGAGGCCGACATCGCCGCCTTCCTCAAGGACGCCAACGACGCGATGCCGGGGGCGGAGATCCGCCGCGATGAGGTGACCTTCTTTTACGGCGGCTTGCTGCCGATGGCGGGGGTCAACGCCGCCAGCGGCGACGTCAGCATCACCAAGCACTTCCGGATTTACGATCACGAGAAGGAGCAGGGGATACCCGGCCTCCTCAGCGTTCTGAGCGTCAAGTACACGACCGCGCGCGGGGTGGCCGAAGCAGCGGTGCGCGCGGCCGGGCGCAAACTGGGCCGGCGCCTGAACAGCGGCCGGGGCCGGAAAACACCGGTGTGGGGCGGGGATGTCGGCGATTTCGCCGGATTCCTCGCGACCCAGCAGGCCGAGCGGCCGCAGGGGATGAGCGCCGCCCAGCTCGAGCAGCTGGCGCGCAATTACGGCACCGGCCTGGGCGATGTGCTCAAGACGGCGGGGGAGATGGAGGCGGGGCTGCGGCCGCTCGCCGGGCAGGAAAAGGTGCTGCGCGCCGAAGTAAGCCATGCCGTGCGCCGCGAGATGGCCTTGACCCTCGCCGATGTCGTGCTGCGCCGCACCGAGCTGGGCTCGGGCGAGTACCCCGGCGACGCCGCGGTGACCGAGGCGGCCGCGATCATGGCGGCGGAGCTGGGATGGGATGCGGCGCGCGTGGCGCAGGAACTTGCCGCGCTGCGGGCGCGCTACCAGCCGATCTGAGCGTGCTGCGCCCATCCGCTCTCGTCCCCACCCCGGCTGGGCGCGCGTCCGATCTCGTCCCCACCCCGGCTGGGCACCCGTGGAGTCGACCCCGCCGGCGCGGGCAGAAAAGGCACTTTGAAATTCCGCAAAAAATGCGTAACATCTCTAGTATTCAGTAAATAATTAATTCTTCACCCAATCGCAATTTGAGGTCTCTATGTCTGATACCATCGGCTCTTACCTCTGGAAGGGCAGTGACGAAAAAACCATCGACCAGGTCCGCCAATACTGGACGGACAATGTCAATACCACCCAGTTCTGGACCGGCGATCCGCGCGAGATCGGTTCGCCCCAATTCTACGACACCGTCGGCGCCTTTATCCGCAAGAATTACGAACACCGCTACCGTCTGATCGCCCGGGAGGCGGCCAAGTATCCCGGCGGCCGGATGCTCGAGATCGGCTGCGGCGCCGGCTGGGAACTCGTCGCCTGGGCCCAGGCGGGGATGCAGGTCTCCGGCCTCGACCTCTCCTCGGGCGCCATCGAACTGGCCCGGGGCAATTTCGAGCACAACAAGCTCCAGGCCGAGCTCAAGCTAGGCAACGCCGAGCAGCTCCCCTTCGAGGACAACACCTTCGATATCGTCGCTTCCTTCGGCGTGCTCCACCAGACCCAGAGCACCGAAAACGCGGTCGCCGAGGTCAAACGCGTGCTCAAACCCGGCGGCGAGGCGGCGATCACCCTCTATTACAAGTATTCCTGGAAAATTCTCCTCACCCAGCTGGGGCGGGTTAATTTCGAGTTCGCCCATGAGGATGCGCCGATCACCCGCCTCTACGACAAAAAGCAGCTGCGCGATCTCTTCAAGGAGTTCAGCACGGTGGAGGTTTTTCTCGATTATACCCGGGCCACCCGCTCCCCGCGCAAGGGAGTCCTGGCCTTTTGCTTCAACTACATCTTTGTTCCGCTCTATAATCTGCTGCCCGGCTGCATCCGTAATAAATTCGGTCATGCGGCGGTGGTGCTGGCGAAAAAATAGGCAGGAGGGAGGAGGATGAGGGTTCTGGTCACCGGCGCCTCCGGTTTCACCGGCGGCTATATGGTCGATCATCTGGTCGAGAGGGGATATCAGGTGCGCGCCTTCGTGCGGCCAACGAGCAACACCGCGCATCTCAAGGCCAAAGGCGTGGATATCGCCAGCGGCGATCTGCTCTACAAGGCGGATCTCGCCCAGGCTATGCGCAACATCGACGTGGTCTACCATATCGCCGCGCTCTATCGCGAGGCCAACCAGCCGGACCAGGCCTACTGGGACGTCAACGTCACCGGCACGGAGAACGTCATGGCGGCCGCCCTGGAGATGGGGGTGCAGCGGGTGCTGCACTGCTCCACCTGCGGCGTGCATGGCCATATCGAAAAGCCGCCGGCCGCCGAGACCGCGCCGATCAAGCCCGGCGACATCTATCAGGAGACCAAGGTCGAGGGCGAAAAGGTGGCGATGTTCTATCACCGGGAAAAGGGATTGCCTGTGACCATCGCCCGCCCCGTCGGTATCTATGGCCCTGGCGATCAGCGCATGCTCAAGATGTACCGCATGATCAACCGCGGCAAATTCATCATGTTCGGCGGCGGCAACGTCCTCTATCATCTCAGCTACGTCACCGATATCGTCGAGGGCTTCCGCCTCGCAGCCGAGACCCCCGCGGCGGCGGGCGAGATTTACATCATCGCCGGCGATACCTATTTTACCCTCAACGATTTCGCCCGGATGGTCGCCGCTGCGCTGGGGGTCAAGCCGCCGCGGCTGCATCCCCCGGTCTGGCCGGTCTATGCGGCCGGCTGGCTGTGTGAAAAGATCTGCATCCCGCTGCGGGTGCAGCCGCCGATTTTTCGCCGCCGTGTCGATCTCTTCGTCAAGGACCGCGCCTTCGACATCAGCAAGGCGAAACGCGAACTCGGCTTTCAGCCCCGCGTGGGACTGGAGGAGGGGATCCGGCGCACGGCGCAGTGGTACAAGGAAAACGGCTATCTCGATTGACCAACTTAATCCGCAGGCATCATGAAGTGCAACTCCGGATCGGCCCGCCCGATGGCGAGGGCCTTGAACAGGCCGTTCCGGATGGACCCATCTAATCAGCAGGTGTCATGAAAACGATCAATGTCGTTGGTAATTTTTCCGGCCGAAATGCCGGCGATGCCGCCATCCTCGGCGGTGTGCTCGAGGATGTATCGCAGCGCTACCCGGACGCCCTCTTCACCATCCCGACCATCAACACCGGTTTTGTCGCGCGGCAGTTCTCCGAATACCGGATCCAGCCCGTGCCCATGACGCCCTGGCACGGCTCGATGAAGATCCTCGGCTACCCGGTGCTGCGCGCCATGCGCGCGGCGGACGTCATTCTGGTGACCGATGCCATCCTCTTCGACCGCAAGCTCTATAATCCGCTCTTCAACTATCTCTGGACCCTCTCGCACTTTTTGCCGCGCGCCTGGCAGAAGGGCGTGCCGGTGGTGCTCTACAACTGCAGCCTCGGGCCGATCCGCACCGCCGCCGGCCATGCAGCCCTGCAGCGCATCCTCGACCACACCAGCGCCCTGATCCTGCGCGACCAGGAGTCGGTCGAGCTGCTGGAGCGCCAGGGCTTCCAGCATCCCCGCGTGATCGAGGGGGCGGACTGCGCCCTCAACGCCCGGCCGGTCGATGCAGCGCGCCTGGAGGAGATCTGCCGCGAGGCCGGACTTTTCAGCAGCGGCCGCCCCGTCATCGGCTTTAATGTCAACAGCTATGTCGACGCCTTTGTGCGCCAGGGTGGCACCTTCGGCCGCGACAATCTCGTCGATCTCTATGCCGCCACGGTGGACCGCGTCATCACTGAACTGGATGTGGATGTCCTCTTTGTCGAAACCCAGCACATGGACATGGGCATCGCCACCCGGGTGCTGGGGCGCATCCGCAACCGCGACCGCGTCCGGCTGATCTCGAACAAGGTCTACAGCTATCGCGAGATCTGCGCCGTGCTGCAAAAACTGCAGCTCTTCGCCGGCATGCGCACCCACAGCCTCATTCTCTCCTCGGCGATGGGCGTGCCGCCGGTGGGCATCGTCACCTATCCCAAGAACCGCGGCTACATGCGCACCATCGGCATGGAGGCGCACCTGGTCGAATTCAAGGAACTGGCGGTGGAGAGCTTTTTCGCCCGCATCCGCACCGCCTGGAACGACCGTGAGCACATCCGCGCGGTGATGCTGCCGCAGGTCGCCCGCGAAAAAGAAAAAGCGCGCCGTTCGGCCGGCGTGCTCCAGGAATATCTGGGCTGAGCCGCGGCACCGGTCACCCTAAACCTTCGCAGAGTATGTCCGCCAAGAAATCACTCTCGGTCCTGTTGCGCTGGCTGATCAGCATCGTCCTTATCGGGTATGTGCTCTACAAGGTCGATCTCGGCAAATTGTGGCAGACGATCAGTCAGGCGGACTGGTTTTATTTCGGCCTCTCCATCGCCCTCACGCCTCTCCTCATCTTCCTCAGCTCCTGGAAGTGGCAGGTCATTCTGCGCGCCCAGGGCATCCACGCCTCGGGCTGGCGCCTCTTCTGGCTCTACATGGTCGGCTATTTTTTCAATACCGTGCTGCCGACCAATGTCGGCGGCGACGTGGTGCGCGCCTGGGCCCTGGGCAAGGCGACGGGCGAGAACGCCAAATCCTTCGCCTCGGTCTTTATCGAGCGTTTCACCGGCCTGACGGCCCTCATCCTGGTGGCGGTCATCGCCTTTTTCGCCGCCCTGCGCGCGCTCTGGGATGCCTGGCTGGGGCTGGCCATGGTGGTCTCGGTGGCCGGTTATCTGGCCCTGCTGGTGATCGTCTTCAACGCCCGCTATCTGAGCTGGATGGAGCAAAAAGTCCCGGCCGGCGTGCTGCGCAAGATCGTCACCCGGCTGAAGAAATTCCAGGAGGCGATCCTTTCGATCCGCGGCCATCGCGGCGCCATCATTTTCGCCATGGTCAACTCGTTCGCCTTTTATCTAGCCGCGGTGGTCAACGTTTGGGTCAGCGCCCTGGCCTTCCGCTGCCCGCTGACCTTCCTCGATGCCCTGATCATCACGCCGATCATTATGGTCATCATGATGCTGCCAGTCTCGATCGGCGGCATCGGCCTGGCGGAGTGGGCCTATTTCTTCACCTTTGACCGTCTCGGCTTTGGCGGGGCGGCCGGCCTCTCGGTGGCCCTGCTGATGCGCCTCAAGGCGCTGGTGACGGGCGTGCTCGGCGGCATCTATTATTCGACTCTGGGGATTCGTATCGATCAGGAGGTGACCATGGGGTCGGCGCCCGAGCGGGAGATCGCGGCCGGGGATGTGGCCGGCGAGGTCCGCTACTTCAGCGGATTTGAGGATGTCATGCGCCGCAAACGGTCGCCGCTGCACAAGTACGCCGAAATTGTCATCGGGCCGCTGCAGTTGTGGCGGCTTATCAAATACGAGATGGTCACCCTCTTCTGCATGCCGCTGCCGGGGATGATCGGCTATGCCTTGCGCCAGATCTCCCTGCCGGCGCTGCTGCGCCGCCAGGGCAAGGGGACGGTGTGGAGCCGTAACGTCACCCTGCGCCATCCCCACAAGATCAGCGTCGGCAAGCGCTGCGTCATCGAGGAGTATTGCTCGCTCTCGGCGCAAGGCGACGATGACAGCGCCATCACCCTCGGCGAGGAGGTGCTGCTGGGACGCGGCACGGTGCTGGGGACGCGCAACGGCATCATCGAGATCGGGGATTACAGCAACATCGGCGCCAACTGCCGCCTCGGCACGACGACCCGGATCCGCTTCGGCAAGCACGTGCTGCTCGCGGCCAATTGCTATATCGGCGGAGCGCAGCACAAATTCGACCGCCGCGATGTGCCGATCATGCGCCAGGGCTATGAGAGCAAGGGCGGAGTAGTGATCGAGGATGATGTCTGGCTCGGCGCCGGCGTGATGGTGCTCGACGGCGTCACCATCGGCACCGGCTCGGTCATCGGCGCTGCCGCGGTTGTGACCCGGAATGTTCCGCCCTATTCGATCGCCCTCGGCATTCCGGCCAAGGTGGTGGGGACAAGATCCTGACGCCGTTCCAATTCAAACGGAGACCCATGGTGAAAAAAATCGCGTTGTGGATTCTCGTGGCTCTGGCCGCCCAGACAGCAGCGGGTACCGGCTCGGATGAGTATCGCGCCCGCCGCCAGCGGATTCTGGCCGGCATGGACAGCGCGGCGGTGCTGATCGTGCGTTCGGCAGCGACCGTCGCCCGCGCCGGGGATGTCAATTATCCCTTCCACCAGGAAGAGGATTACTTTTACCTCACCGGTTCGCGTGAGCCCGGCGGCGTGCTTCTCCTGGCGCCCGCGGGCATCGCGGTGGAGGGACGCCTCTGTCACGAACTCCTGTTCGTACCGCAGGCGCGCCACAGCGCCTATTTCGGCCAAACCCCGGGACCCGAACAGGTCCGGGAAAAGCTTGGCTTTGAGGCGGCCCTTCCCGATGACCGCTTGCAGAGCTTCCTCGGCCGCATCCTCGAGGGTAAGCGCAGCCTCTATCTGTCGGCCCTGACGCCCGCTTTCATCAACGACCCGGTTGCGGGCAAGGGCTATTTCCCCGATCGTGACAGCAAAAAGACCCTTAAGGACAAGTACCCCGGCCTGCAGATCAAGTCCGCGGCCGGCCTGCTCACGCCCCTGCGCGTGATCAAATCGCCCGGCGAGATCGCCCTGATGCAAAAGGCGATCGATGCCACCGATGCGGCGCTGCGCGAGGCGATGAAGAGCTGCGCGCCCGGCCTTTATGAATACGAGCTGCAGGCGGTGATCGAATATGGCTTTATGCGGGCCGGTTGTGCGGCCACTGCGTTTCCGTCGATCGTCGGCTCGGGACCCAATTCGATCATCCTCCATTACGATGCCAATGAGCGCTGCATGGCCACCGGGGAGGTGGTGGTCATGGACGTCGGCGGGGAGTATCAGGGCTATTGCGCGGACGTCACCCGCACCCTTCCGGTGAACGGCCGTTTCTCCGCCGAGCAGCGGGCGATCTATGATCTGGTGCTGGCGGCCCACGATTCGGCGATCGCCATCATCCGCCCGGGAGCGACCATCGCCGACCTCAATAAAAAAGCCGCAGCCGTGGTTGGCAGCGGCCTGAAAAAGCTCGGCTTGCTTAAGGAGGGCGAAGAGGTGGCCAAATTCCTGCCGCACGGCATCAGCCACCAGCTTGGTCTCGAGGCGCATGATCTGGAAGTGAATACGCCCCTGGCTGCCGGCATGGTGATCACCATCGAGCCGGGGATCTATATCGGCGCGGAGATGCCGGGTGTGCCCGCCTCCTGGTGGAACATCGGCATCCGCATCGAGGATGACGTATGGGTGACGGCCGCGGGCAGCAAGGTGCTCTCGCATGCCCCGCGCACCATCGCGGAAATCGAAAAACTGATGAAAAAGAAAGGGATCGCCAACACCCCGATCGGCTGATCCCTCGCCCAACTTGGCGCCGCCGGAGCTGGCTTTCCTCCTGCGGCGTTTTTTTTGCGGTTGCCCGGAAGCGCAGCAGCACGCTGCTTGCGTTTTGCTGCAGTCGCCTGGCGCGTCAAGGCGATCCGCGGGTTTACTGCGGCTCAACGCATCAGCACGATCTTTCGCGTCTGGCGCTCCCCTCCAGCCTGGAGCACACCGTAATAAACCCCCGAGGGCATGGCTTCACCGCGGCTGTTGCCCCCCTGCCAGTTGAAGCGGTGCTGTCCCGCCGCCAGCTCGCCCTCAAAGAGGGTCTGCACCGCTTCTCCGCTGAGGTTAAAGATGCGCAGGGAGGCGCGGGTGCGCTGCGGCAGGGCCAGGCTGAAGGTCGTCGAGCTGTTGAAGGGATTGGGATAGTTCTGGGTCAGCTCGAGCGTTCGCGGCAGCAGGGGTGTCTCCTCCACCGCTACCCCGGTCCTGTTCAGGATGAAGCGCCAGTGCACCGCCGTCGCCAGTTTGCTGTCACTGACGCTGCCGGTGACGGTAAAGAGGCCGTCTTCGTGGAGCGCAAGCGTCGCGTTGACCACCAGCGCGAGGGCTTGCCCGGTGCTGACCACCGCATCGTTGACGCGCCATTCGAAGCGGAGATTATCGCCGTCCGGATCCAGCACGGTATCGAAGCGGAACTCGAGCGCTGCGCCCGGGGAGACCAGGGTCAGCGCCGTGTCGGCGGGCGCAAAGGCCGCGATGACCGGCGCGCGATTGCTCTCCTGTTTATAGGCGATCAGCGACCAGCTGGTGCTGATGCCACCGGGGGCCTGGCAGATCAAGTGATAGAGACCGGGGAAATCGCCCGGCCGGACCTGAAAGAGCGCTTCGCCGCGGTTGTTGGTGACCACGCCGGGCGCGGAGAGGAGACGGCCGCCGTCGGACGAGGCGGCCTCCACCTGCACCCCGGCCACTCCATTGCCGAAGCGGTCGGTCAGGCGAACGGTCAAGCCGATGCCGTCCGCCGCCGGCAGAGCGACCTGCTGGCTGTCCCGGCTCACCTTCATCAGCCGGGATGCCGCCTCCGCAGCCGCCGTGGCCGTGAACAGCAGTGGCTGCAGCGGCGCGGTGCCGGCGAAGACCTGGATCTGGCTGGTCGTCGCCAGCTGCCCCAGCGTCAGCAGGGCGGAGGCCTGGCCGAAGGCATCGGTCTTGGTGGCGTACTCCGGCGACCCGGCGAAACTGGCGTCGCCCTGGGTCACCTTGAAGAGGACGGCCAGGTCGGCTACAGGATTGCTGTTGGCATCGCCCATCCGGATGCAGAGGGGTGCGGCCAGCGCCCGGCCGACGATGCCACTCTGCTGATTGCCGCTGACAATGGTCCATTGTGCCGGCTCTGTGGCGGCGGCAGAGGCGGCGAAGGTCAGGGTGGTCCGCTCCGAGCCGTGGATACGCACCGTCAGCATATTGTTGCGCCGTCCTGCGACCTGTCCCATACTCCAGAGCACGCGGCAGTAGCCGGCGGTATCTGAGTAGACACTGCACGCCGTCCTGCGATTCACCAGTCCGCCGCCGGCGCTGACGCTCCACTCCACGCTGACCCCGCCCTTGGGATTCTTGTTGAGATCGAGAACGCGCACAACCAGAGGCTCCGGCAGGGTTGCACCGATCCGCCCGGTCTGGTCGTTTCCCGAAATATAGAGGAGCTGATCCAGGACCGAAGGTGCGGTGAAGCGCACCTGTGCCGTATCGCGCAGGGTGTACCCGGCGCCCTTGACCGCCGCTCCGATGACCTTGAGTTCCGCTGTGGTGCTGCGCAGCCTGGCCCTGACCTTCCCGTCGCGGTCACTGAGCGAGTCGGTGAGCATAAGGGTGTTGTTGCTGCCCGTGGCGGTGATATCGACCGTGAATCCCGCCAGCGGCTGCGCGGCGGGATCAAGGAGCTGCACCGTGAGATCGGACCAGGCCACACCGTCGGCGACGACCGGCGTGGTGGCGGTGACCGTGCTCAGGGTGACCTCCGGCAGCACCGGCTGCGCGATTTCCATCAGGAGCGGGGCGCCCGCCAGGACGCTCTCGCTGTTGGTGCCGCTGATGACCAGCTGGTTCAGGGCGCCGAGATAACGGCCGAGGGTCCAGTAGACCGCGGCGCTGCCCTGAACATCGGTCGCGACAATGGCCTGGCTGGCGCCGGCCACGCTGCCGCCGCCCGAGGCGGCCTTGAACAGCACCGAATAGCCGGCCACCGGATTGTCATGGAGGTCGGTGACGGCGACGACGACCGGATTGGCCAGGCTCTTGCCCGGCGTGCCGCTCTGACTAAAGCCGCTGAGCGCTGTCATTTTATAGGCCGGGCCGCTGACCGCTTTGGCGGTATAGGTGATGATGGTGGCCAAAGGCGCGGTGGTCGCCCGCACCGTCGCCGTGCCGATGACCGTGCCGAGGGTGAGGCTGACGCGCGCTTGGCCTTGCGCATCGGTCAGGACCGTCTGCGCCGCCTCGCCGTCGAGCGTACCATGGCCCGAGGCGACTGTAAAGGTGACAGGATAGCCGGCGGCGGCCGCCCCCTGATCGTTGATCACCTTGACCACCAGCGGCTGCGCCAGCAGGGTGCCGGCGACGCCGCTCTGGTTGTTGCCCGAGAGCATCTGAATGCTCGCGGCGGTCTGCGGCACCGGGTCGAACTGGACACTGGCCGTGGCGTTGAGGAGCACGTTGGCGCCGATAACGCGCGCAGTAATAGTCTTGCTGCCGCTGACCGTGCTGGTCAGGGTGGCGGTGACCTGCCCGGCCGCATTCGACAGCGAGTCGGGCACGCTCAGCCGGTTGCCGCTGCCGCTGACCGCAAGGCGGACGATATAGCCGCTCAGGGCTTGTCCGACGCTGTCGCGGACGGTTACGGTGATATGGGAGGCGTCGCTGCCGTTGGCGGTGACCGGCGAGGTCGCGCTCAGGGTCGAGAGGGCGGCGTCGGGGGCAGCTCCGAGTCCCGCCTCGACCGTCAGCGGCGAGCCGCCCAGGGGCGCGCTGTTCACGGTGCCGGAGATTTGCAGCAGCTGCCGCACCCCGCGGTAGGGTCCCATGCTCCACTGCGCCGCGGCCTTGCCCTCCGCATCGGTCAGAATGCTCCGCGAGATCTGTCCGCCGAGCGTGCCGCCGCCGGCGCTGACGGCAAAAAGCAGGCTCTGCCCGGCGGCCGGATTGCCGAATTCATCGCGCACCTGGACCACCACGGGCGCGGCCAGCGCCTGGCCGGGCGCGCCGTTCTGCCCGCCGCCGCTGAGGAGCTGCAGGCTCTGATTGGCCGAGAGGGTGGCGGTGGCGGTGAATTCGACCAGCGAATCCCCGTGCGCGGCGCGCAGCCGCTGCACCCCCGCGGCGGGGCCGAGCGTCCAGTTGACGCTCACCAGGCCCTCGGCATTGGTGGTCCTGGTCACGCTCGCTTGCCCGTCCACACTGCCGCCGTTGAGCGTCTGCAAGAGGACCGGCTCATTGGCCACCGGCGCACCCTCCTTGTAAACCGCCTTGACGATGAGGCTGGTGGCGAGCAGACCACCGGCCGGGCCGCTCTGCCCGTCGCCGCTGACCTTGCGCAGGCCGATCGTCGGATTGGTCGCAACGGCGGAAAAGGCGACCGGCGAGCCGCTGGCGCCCTCCGCGACGGCCTGCAGGGCATAAGGACCCGCAACGGACCCGAGCCGGACATGGACCGAGGCCAGCCCGTTGGCATCAGTTTGCAACGGCTGCGCCTCGACCATCTGGCCGCTGCCCGAGGTGAACGAAAAGGTGACGGGGATGTTGGCCTGCGCCGCGCCGTCGAGATCCGCCACCTTGACCACCAACGGCGCAGGCAGCAGGGCACTGGTATAGGCGCTCTGGCCGTCACCCGAGACCTTGCTGATCGCCAGGGCGGGACCCGGGACGTAGACGCGTGCGTTGAACCAGATCGGCCCCGGCTGGCCGGGATACCCCTTGCTGTCGCGGCCGACAAAGATGTAACGGAAGAACTGCGACTGGCCCGACCAGCCCGTGCCGCTAATCTTGGGATCCATGATCAGATTTCCGTCGACGTAAAAGCTGATCCAACTGGCCTGCCAGACCACCTTGAACTCGTAGGTACGCTTGTAATTCCAGGTCGAACTCTGCATCGCCCGGCCGTCGCTGCGGGTGTCGACGCCGCGGCTGGCATAGTCGATGCGGAATCCGGCCATCCCCGGACCATCCGTGTACCCCGTGCCGGTACGGTAGAGCCACCACGAGCCGGTCTCGTACTGCGGCGTCGAATACATGTCCAGGTGCGAGGCCATGCTGAGAATGTTCTGCTTGGCGTCGACGCTCTGCGAAACCGGATCGAAATTGGTGACGTTGATGATAAAGGTTCCCTCGGGCGGCAGATCGGCCGGCAGGGTGATGATCAGCTGGCTGTTCTGCGTGGAGGCCTTCCAGCCGCGGCCGGGGAGAAACTCGCCCCCCTTGTTGGTCAGCAGGCCCATTTTGCTGGAGGTGACGCTGGTGAGGCTGTCCGAGTAGAGCAGGCGCTTGTGCTGCGGGACGGTTTGGGCGAAGGCGGCGCCCGCTACAAGGAGGGATAACAGCAGCATACGGCAACGCATAGTGCACTCCGGTTTTGGAAGTACAAGTATCACGGTCGGTGGCAGCTGGTGCAAGAAGATGGCTGTTAATTGTATACAGGTTTTATCTGCGGTTCGCGGAAAAGGAGAAGGCCTTCGCGGCCACTCGCAGCCGGGCCGACAGGTGCAGATCGCCACCAACAAGCCCGGCGTCGCCGGCATCCGGATTCTCTGGCACCCCCGCCGCCATCAGGGCCCACGGCGCCATCAGTCGGCAGGATGGGCATCGAGGCGCAGCCACGCCGGCCGGCCCGAGGCGGTATCCAGCGGCCGGGCTGACAGGCGCAGAGCGCCACGTACAAGCCCGGCGCCGCCGGACGCGCAGAAAAATTTGTATTCGCCCGGATTCAATCTTGTAAGCGGCGCTGCCGTAGGCTGGGCTAACCTGCATAAAATCAATTCCGCTATTTATGGCGCGCTCTTTGCAAGGCGGGCTCTGTAAAACAGACCTGACCAACGTGCACAATCACTCACAACGGTGTGGAACGGGAGGAAGCATCATGGTGTTTCGCAGCAAAGGGTTCGGCATCCTGGCCATTACAGCGTTCATTTTAACCGGCTTTGCGGCGGCGGGGGCCCAGTCCGTCACCCGGCTCCTCGAACTGGAGGACCCCCTGACGGGAAGCACCCGGGGCACCCGCAATGGCGGGCAGCTGACCGCCGCCGGCTGGGTCACCCAAACCGCCTTTGATTATATCGAATACAAGATCCCGACCTGTGCCGCCGGCGAGGTGCAATTCAAGGTGAAGGGCATCTATGCCTCCAATGAGGTCTTTCCCAACGTCGGCTATGACCGCGACGGCAAGGTCGTCCCGGGCTCGGACAACGTCCATTATACCCTCTTCGGCATGTACGACCGGGATGACGACGCCAGCTGGTACGGCACGGTGCAATGGCATAATCCCTACAAAACCGTCATGCATATCTATGGCTATACCGCGGGTGATCTCTTCAAATGGAAGCGGATGAAACTGCGCCTCAACGTCGCCGCCTTCAACGGCGGCTATGAGGATGATCCCCATGCCTTTGAGGATCCGCCCGTCGGCCCGTTCGAATGGGAGAAGGAGCATGTCTACCAGCACCGCCTCGTCTGGGGCAGCGGCCATATGACCTGGTACCTCGACGGCGTGCAGATCAAGGATTGGGACTACTCCAGTTTCGGCGTCGAGTACGCGCCGCCGGACCATATGCTCCGCCTCGGCTCCGGACTCAACAGCCGCAGCGGCGGCTATGCCTCCCCCAACGGTCTGACCTATACCGACTTCAAGTTCTATCGTTACAAGGATGAGACGCCGCCGCAGGTCAAGGGGATGGAGCCCGCCGGCGGCAGCAGTGCGATCGCCCCTGACGCGGACATCCTCGTCCATTTCAGCGAGCCGATGGACGAGAGCGTCACCCAGGCCGCTTTCAGCATCACCCCGGCCCTCGCCGGCTCCTTCAAGTGGATCGGCGCGGCCCTCGCCTGGGAGCACAGCGACCTGATGCAGGCCAATACCACGTATACCGTCAAGGTGGCTGCGACCGCCACGGACAAGGCCGGGCTGACCCTGAGCGCCCCCTTCAGCGCCACTTTCACCACCCGCGGCGAGCAGGCCGCGGAGGTCGGGCGCTACGAACCCTTCGAGGTGACCATCAAGGCCCCGGGCACCGGCGGCAGCCGCCCCTACCGCGACGTCAGCCTCAAGGGCCTCTTCAAGGGCCCGAGTCAGACCATCGAGATTGAGGGCTTTTGGGACGGGGACGACCTCTGGAAGGTGCGCATGGCCCCGACCGAGCTCGGCGCGTGGAGCTATCAGATCAGCGGCTCTTCGCCCGCCCTCAGCCGCAGCGGCACCTTCACCTGCGTCGCCTCGGCCTCGCACGGCTTCGTCCGCCGCAATCCGGCGCGGCCCTACTCCTTCATGTACGATGACGGCACCACCTGGCTCTGGAAGGGCGACACCAGCTGGCGCGGCTTCACCTCCCTGCTGCCCTATGACGGCCGCTGGAAGGAGATCATCGACCTGCGCAGCGACCAGGGCTACACCGCCATGCAGTCGATCGTCAACAGCTACATCAATGGACTCGGCTTCTGGAAGAACGAGGGCGGCACCTGCTTTGTCGAGGGCGCCGACGCCAAGGATTACGACCAGCTCAATCCCGGCTACTTTCACTGGATCGACAAGCGCATTGACTATGCCCTGAGCAAGGGCATTGTCCCGGTCATTCTCTTCTCCTGGGCGCAGGAGTATGTCAATTTCTCCTCGGATCAGTGGGAGAACTATGTCCGCTACCTGGTCGCCCGCTTTGCCGCTAAAAATGTCATCTGGGTGCTTTGCGGCGAGTACAACGAGCTCCCCAACGATTACAGCCGTCCCACTAGCGAGTTCGCCGACTGGGGAACCCTGGTGAAAAAATACGATCCCTACGACCATCCCATCACCCTCCATCCGACCGGCCGCACCAGCAGCGCCGAATTCGGCTCGAGCAGCTGGATGGACGTGGTCATGCAGCAGACCCCTTACCACGCTCGCGACATCCAGCGCGACCGCGTCTACAACAAGCCGGTCGTCAACGCCGAACTGGGCTATATGTACCCGGACCAGGACAATGCCGCGAGCCGCTATGGCCTGTGGGAGATCGTTACTACCGGCGGCTACTACACCAACGGCTTTTTTACCACCTACGCCCCGGACAAGGGCGGCTACGATCCCGCCGCCCTGCCGGAGGAGCAGCGCTGGGTCGAGTTTCTCAACAAGCTCATGGATCGTCTCCCCATCGCCGAGATGGAGCCCCATCCCGAATGGACCAGCGCCGGCCAGCTCCTCGCCAAGCCGGGTGCGGAGTACCTCGCCTATAACCGCAACGGCGGCGCGGTAACCATCGATCTCACCGCGGTGAGCGGCACCCTGCCGGTCGAGTGGCTCGATCCCCGCGCCGGCGTCAGCCAGTCCGCCGGAACCGTGACCGGCGGAGCGAAGCAGACCCTCACGCCGCCCTTCAGCGGCGACTGGGCCCTCCACATCGGCGCCGGGCTGCGCTCCGACGACGTCGCCCCCAATCCCCCGGCAGGACTTCAGGGCAGTGCCCGGACGATGCATTCCCTCACCCTGACCTGGAATGCCCCGGCAGCGGCCAGCGACGGCGATGGCGCCAGCAGCTACGTCATCTTCCGGGATGGCGTGCAGCTCACCACCGTGACCGCAGCGACCTATACCGACCAGGGTCTGGAAGAGTCCTCTTCGTACCGCTACGCGGTCTACAGCCTCGACGATGCCGGCAACAAGAGCGCGGCAGCGGCCGAGATCACCCTCTCCACGACCGGCGACACCCAGGCGCCCCGGGTGGCCGCTGTGACGGTGGTCTCCGCCACCGGGCTCCTGGTCGCCTTCGATGAAAAGGTCGAGAGCGCCTCGGCCCGGAACCTGGCCAACTATGTCATCACCCCCGCCGTGGCGGTGACGGCGGCTGTGCTCTCGGACGACGCCACCCAGGTCACCCTGACTACGGCAGCCCACAGCGCCGGTCAGAGTTATACCATCACCATCGCCGGCGTCAAAGACCAGGCCAGGGTGGCCAATACGATGGCCAGCCAAAGCCTGAACTACCGCTTCGAGGCGACGCTGCAGATCAGCGAGCTCAGTCCGGCCACCTACCGCGTCGCCCAGCTTGGCACGGGCAGCACCTACTACACCGACCGCGAGCTCAAGCTGACCGCCATTCCTCCGGTATGCCAGGGCTTTACCTGGATCATGACCGAGAACGATGACAAGGAGCGCAGTGACGCCCACTGGCTGTCGTTCCGGACCAATCTGGCGGCGACGGTGATGATCGCTTATGACAATGGCGCCAGTACCCGGCCGGCCTGGATGGAGGGCTGGACCGATACCGGGGCGGAGATCGTCACGACCGACGATTCGCCGCTCCATCTCTACAGCCGCACCTTCGCCGCCGGCGAAGTGGTACTCGGCGGCAATGAAGGGACCAGCAAGACCTCGATGTACCTGGTCCTGGTGAAAAAGAGCGACGGCAGCGTTGTCGATGCGACGCCGCCGTCGATTCCGGTCGGATTTGATTTTGCCGAATAGACGCCGGGGAGCGTTTGCGGCGCAAACATGCAGGAAAGTGTATGGATTATTCGTATGAGCAATTAGCCAGGAAGGGTGATGACGAGCTGTTCAATTTCCAGTTGCAGTTTCCGCCCAATCACCGCAATTTTATCCTCGCCGGACAGATCCTCGAAGAGCGCAGTCATCGGGAGTGGATGGCCGTCGAAATGAAGTCGCTGGTCATCGCCATTGTCGCGCTGGTGGTGGCGTTTGTTTCGTTCGCCCTCTCGGTGCTTTGACGGGGGGGACAGTTCCCGGGGAACCCTCCTCCGCCGTGGCGGATGGATGCTGAATGGCCCGGCCGTCCCGTCAGCTAATAGCCTAGCCGCCGCAGCGGCCGCTCGCCTCGCCGTCCGGGCTGGCCGCTTCTCCTTCATTCCCACCCCGCCTGGCGCCCATACCGATTTGCGGCAAGCCCGCATTTTTCTTGCTAAATAATAAAATATTTGGTAAAGTAAAAAATGTATTTGTATGCAAAGGGGGTCTTGTAGAATGAAATGCCATTTTTATCTAGCGGTATTTTGCGGAATCAAGTCTGACGGCACAATACAGTGGACACATTCAGTATTAGACAAATCTGCTTCAACAAATTGCATTGAGAAAACTGTTTTTCACGATGAATCCGCTCGCCGCGCGCTGCTGATTGTTAGTCGTTGGGTGCCTGTAAAATCACTGCGGTGTCGATGCCAAGTCATTCTTGCCAAGACAATGAAGGTTTTAGTTCTTTTTCAGCGCAGTCACGAAGGTATAGATTTATCAGTCTCTGATAAGGGATGTCAATCTCTTCAGCGAGCCGTTTGAAATAGGCAATAATCTCTCTCTCCAACCGAATGGTACTTTGCTGCTTAAATTATTTTGCCTAAGGACTGAGAGCAGATTTCGAAAAATCATATTCTTTGCGCAATTTTGTTAACCTTTTGATAGTATGATGCTTCAATTTTTGTAGCCTTCCGGGCAGAAATTATTCGAATAATCTCATCACTCTGCCTGTAGGTGTGGACGACAACTAGAATCCGTAATCTATAACTTAGGCCCAACAGGATGAAACGATCTTCTCTGTCGGAATGATCAGGATCATGAATAATATGGCGGATACATAATAACATACTTTATTAGCCATTATCAGTGCGATCGAAGAACAGTCGAGGGAGACTGATGAAGTGGTAGCACGAACACGTTGTGAAATCTCCCTCCTCTGCGAATGCCGCACCCTCCTGATCGTTAATGTGGTCACCGGCAAGCTGGGCGTGCGTGAGGCGGCGGCGCGTCTGCCGGAGGAAGATCCCTTTCACAACTTCGTCTTCTAGTGAGTCCGAGACGGAGGAAGCCGAGGGCGAGCCAGACGAAGCGGGCGCCGACAAGGCGCCCGCGGAGGCCGAGGTATGAAGCATCGTAATCCCGATTCCAACGGCGAGGTCATCCTGTATCAAGCCCCAGGCGGGCGGCGCCTCTCTGAAGCCGCCCTGGTGGCGTTGACCCTGATGATCGCCGAGAGCCACTCGCAGGAGAAAGAGGTGCTGGTGCGCATCGTGATGCATCTGCTGCTCGGAGAGGAGACCCCATGACACCCACCGACATCTCCGAACGCGGCCGCGAACGGCTGGTTTGCGCGGCCCTGACCGGCTCGCCCTGTGTTCCGGGAACAATCAAGGCCAATGCCGTCCACGGCCGGCCGCCTATGGCGCAGGCTGGATCGGCGACGAGGCACGCACCATGGTGGTGAACAGCGGTATCGAGCGCGCGATCCAGTACAGCCACGCGATCAGCAGCTACCTCTCCTTGATCCATCCCTGCACCAACGCTGTATGGGAAAAGCTCTCGATCTTGCTGAACCGCTTCGTGCCCAAACTGCCTGCTTCCGTCGAGGAGGATATGCCGAAGGGCATCCTCGAAGCGATCGATATGGACAGCTACCGTGTCGAGAAACTGGCCGCCGTCAAGATTCAGATGGACACTCTGATGTAAAAGAAAGTGCAACTGGCCGGATCTTGCCGATGTTAATAAGCAAAGTCGGTCGATTCTGGTCCAGCAATGAGCCAAGCCGATATACTATGGGAGAAAATATTGAAATGGAATTTAATACTTTTTCAACGGATGTAAAAGTGGGTTATAATCAGGTTGATAGTTCAGGTCATTTGAAAGCACTATCCGCCATACAGTTGCTTGAAGAAGCCGCTATTGAAAATTGCAGCTCAATCGATAGAAATGTCTTTACGCTTCTTCAAGAAGGATATGGCTGGGTATTACGAGGCGGTGCTATCCAGTATATACGATATCCAAGCTATGCAGATTCCCTCATCATTAAAACATGGATATCAAAATGGACCATACTCCAAGGTTTTAGAGAATTCGTCGTACTGGATAGTCGAAAGGAAACCTGTGTCAGGGCCACGACGGGATGGGCATTTATCGATGTGAATAAAAGACGCCCAGTGCCCATACCGGATGTGTTCAAGGAAAAGTGGGCGTATTGCCAAGAGAAGGCGTTTGCAGCACCCTTACTCAAACGCCCCCTTCCTATATCAGAGAAGTTCATATCGGAAGCATTCCATATCAGAAGGACGGATATAGATAGTAACAAGCATGTACATAATGTGCGGTATGCAGAATGGGTATTAGAGACCATACCCATTGAGTATGATGTCAAATACCAAATGGAATCGCTGGAAGGAGCATTCCTGCAGGAAGCAAGATTTGAAGATCTGATCGAAGTAAGAGTAGAGAAAGTAAACGAGACCGAACTTATACATAATGTAATACGAAAGGGCGATAACGCCGTACTAACCACCGGGCATTCAAGATGGCAGAAGAAGCAAGCAGATTGAAAAGAAATAGGAATTCATATGAAGTTTATCGCCTTGCTCCGCGGAATAAATGTGGGCAAATCAGTCCAGATCAATATGGATGCGTTGAAACAACTGTTGCTGGAAAACGGTTTTCTGAATGTTGCTTCTTACATCAATTCCGGAAACCTGATCTTCGAAGCAAATCGCGGCAAAGATGCCGTAAAGACAAGCATCGAAGAAATACTAAGACAAAAATATGCTGTTGATATTAAAGTACTGGTAAAAACCCCGGAAGAGATGAAAGCGATCATAAGAGAAGTACCTGCGGAATGGAAAAATAACAGCGAGCAGAAAACGGACGTCGCCTATTTATTTGATGCAATGGATGCTGAAGCTATTGCGAAAGAGTTGCCGATCAAAAGGGAATATACCAATATCCGTATTGCGGAAGGTGCTATCATCTGGAATATCCGCCGGGAAAATTTGAATAAGAGTCAGTTATCCAAAATTATTTCTCACAAGATTTACCAGGAGATGACCGTGAGGAATATCAATACCGCGCGCAAGCTGGCTTTGATGTAAGGGAAGCGAAATGATCGGGCAGCGCCTTCAACCGCGATTGCAGTGGTTGTATCTCTTGCGTCGCTTCGGTGCCGGCCCTGGCCATGGTGGCCCTCGATGTCATGTTGCAGGTAATGAGCTGCTGAGGATGATCGGGCGCCGTGCTGAAATGAAGAAAGGGCTGCCGCATGCGGCAGCCCTTTCGAGGAAGCGGGGGTATTCGTTACGTTATTTGACCAAAAGAATGCGCAGCGTTTTCTGATAGGAACCCGCCTGCAGACGGCACAGATAGACTCCCGAGGGCTCGTTAGCCGCATTCCAGCGCATGGTATATTGACCCGCCGTTTGCATCCCATCGACCAGTGTGGCGATGATTTGTCCGGTCGTATTGCAGATCGTCAAATGCACCGGTCCACTTTCCGCCAGCTTGTAAGAAATCGTCGTAGCCGGATTAAAAGGATTGGGATAACTGCCGATCAGGGCGGTCTCCTCGGGCAAAGCCATTATAGCCGATGTCTGGTTCTCTTGATTGGGATTTGCAAAGATATCAAAGCCCGTATCATTATTGATGGTGAATTCCACCACCTGTTTGAAATCATGCGGCGAGTAGTAGGGCTGCAGAATTTTCAGCATCACGAACTTGGCGTCCATCGGCGTGGTCACATTGAACCATTGCATAAAGGGCCAATCCAGCTTAAATTTTCCAATGGAAGTAAAGTTTGCGAAATCCATGCCCGTGGTAGAGACCAGAACCTCAAATTCTTGGACAAAACGCTCAAATATTTCTTGGTCCATTTCTTCAAAGTTGAAAAGACCCATGCCGACCTTATGCACCAAGTGGGTCTGGTCATCGGCAAAACGGAAGATAGCCCAGGCAAAACCCGTCTCATCCGGGAGTACCGTCGCCGTGCCATCCCAGCCGAAAATATCTCCGTCAACCGCATTACACCAGCTTTCGCTTTTCCAGCACGGGGTACCTTTAAGGAAAGCGAGCGCAAAGGGGGCCGTATTTTCGACCGGACAAACCAGTTCGGGCGGAGCAGGCGGTGCGGTGGAACCATCGGCGCGTTCGAGGATCAAGGCATAGGGCGAAGAGGCATAAAAATCATTGCACCCATCTCTCGGGATAGTGAGGAAATCCGGGCCCACAAACCGCCATCCTTGCGGCGCTTCGAATTTGAACTGAAAATCGCCGGCGAAACAAGGAACCTTGCCCTTATATAATACATTATGCTCCGTGTAGGGTCCGGTCTGCCACTCCCATCCACTCTGCTGTTTCCAGTCGCTTTCTCCGGAGATAACCAGCCTGCAGATCACATCGCCGACCGCATTGCCGGCGCTGTCTTTACATTGCAGCGGCACGGCCAGTTGCGTCGCGCCACAGGGACCATTGCTTAGAATCTCCTCTTTGGAGAAGTTGCTATTGGAAATGTATGGAAAAGGGCCGTTCTTGACTATGTAGTAAAGCACACAGCCGTCCACAAGCGCCGGGTTATCTCGCACCTCCCCGTACGCCAGCACATTCCTGAGCTGAGCGAACCCGCTGATATCCGAAAGCACGAGATTGTTGACAAGGTAAAAGCTGTTGGCCGTAACCAGGGAATTGAAGCCGGTTATGCTGGTCAAGGCATCGCATTTTTCAATCAACACCGTGAGACCATCGAGATCATTGAATTCCGCTATCGTCTGCAAGGCTTCGCACTCAAAGGTGCAGAGATAAGAGCAGGAGTGCAAATTATCGAGTCCCTGCAGCGATACAAGAGATGAGTTGGCAATAATTTGCAGCATCTTTACGGTGACAAGTTGCTCCAGACCGTGCAAATTGACCAAAGCGGTACTCTGGATGACGAGATGGTTCACTCGGGTCAGATTGGCTAGTGGCGTCAAGTCGTTGATTTCCGGACCAGCCAGGCAGAGCTGGCCATCCACTTCGGTATAGGCCGCGCCGAACGTCGCCAGCTCCAGTTGCGTGTAAAGGATGGTGTCACCGGTAAAAACCTGAGCGGAGGCGGGAATAGTGGCCATCCCGAAAACCAGCAGCAAACCAATGATTCGTATCCTTCCGAAGCGTTTCATACTTCCTCCCGGCTGCTCAGCGGCAGCGTCTCGCATTATGACGAAAATGGAATGAATTGGATAAACTGAACGGAGCCGAGCAGAGGAGTAGAACTGTGGGATTACTAAACACAAATCAAGACGTTACATTCATGATTTGCTAGGTTTTTATCGATGCTTCAGGGCGTAACCGGTTGATCGGTCGGCCATGATTGGCGAAATTACAATTTTTTCAACGAATGTGTTTATAATATAAACAGTACAAAGGCTAAAGTCAAGAATTAATCGTGTTTTCAGGCCATATTTATTGATGAGGATATGGCATTCGGGTACAACCTATCTACTCTATCGGATTCAGCGCATTACATCCGAGCGCCGCGCCGTTATATTGGGACGTACTTGTTAGCAGAGCTGTTTCAGGAATTCTTACTTTTACCTAAGCTGAGCGATTCTTAATAACAAAAACCTTTTGGGCATATAATGATTTGTTATTATATTTGTTGCGACCAAACAACAAAACAACAAACCGCTAACCCAAAAGGTGTTACTAATATGGCAACAAAACAGGTAAAAAAGCAAGCAAAAATATCCGCCATTGAAATTACCAACGCGTAACTTTCGGGCCGGGGAGGAATTTTCTTGTTTCTGCGCTTCATTGAGAATATTGGTTTTTGTGCGCTCTTTGAAAAGTATTTTGGTTTTATCAAAGGATCAAAAAAGGAGCTTAGTTGCCGCCTAATTCCTGCTCCAGCTCCTGGCTTATTTCATCGATGCCACAGATTTGTCCATGTGTGGTTTTGACCGTCGCAAACGTGAATCTGGCTATGCCGGTCATTTTGAAAACAAGCCGGCTCAAATGGCCTCTTCCCATCAAAT
>DAOQAG010000014.1:0-86825 GCA_035353815.1 bacterium | reverse complement strand
GCGACCAGCTTGCCGCCGTGAAGATCCCCAGAGGCCTCCCCGGCAATGAGCATCACCTTGGGTGGCATCATGGCCTCAGTGCAGCAGCCAGCGCAACAGGATCAGAATCGTCACCGCACTAAAGCTTTGCAACGAATTGCGTTCGGTCCGCAAGGCTTTATGCAACGGCGTCGGCTGACGTACCCCCTGGCCCCACGAGGTTAACCGCGGCAGCAAGCTGGGAACATGCCGCTCATAGTCGGTATACACCGCCCCAAACTTGTTGCGCAAGAAATCCTCTTCCAGGCTGATGATCGCGCCATACTGGAGGCCGAAGAGCAGGATAAAAATCAGCATCATCCATGGCATCCACGGCCACGCCATGATCAGGATCCCCAGACTGAGCAAAAAGTTGCCCAGATAAAGCGGATTGCGCAGATGGCCATACGGACCGTCGGTCACCAGAACATCGGCGCCCACCGCACCGGTGGTACGCGTGGCGCTGCCCGCATAACGGACCGACCAGAGGCGGACTCCTTCGCCAAGAAGGGCGACCGCCAGTCCGGAAAAAAAACTCCAGACCGTGGTATCGGCCAGGATCAGGGCCGCAAGGATCAACGGAATCGGGGTGAAGCTGCGATACTTGAAAAAGGTTTCACGCCAGGCCATCTTTTCGTCCTGTTTTAAACAAATTCATCTCTTCGTGCCGTTCGCCGGCACGCCGCTACAGTGTATTCTGCGCGATGATCCGGGTGATCTCCTCCGCCACCTGCAAGGCCTTGAGACCATCCTCGCCATTGACAATCGGCCGCGTATGATCGCGCACCGCGGCCAAAAATGCCTGCCACTCCGCACGCATCGCATCGCCCTCGGGCGGCTGCGGCTGTTCATAAATGATGTGCCGCTTGCGGCTGCCCTTGTCGATCTGCCCCAGCACCACGGTGCTCGGCAGCCCCTCCTCGGGCGCGACAATGCGAAAGACCTCGGAGAGACGCTGGAGGAAATCGATCGAAATATAGGCATCGCGCTGGAACAGGCGCATCTTGCGCATCTTGCGTTGCGAGATGCGGCTGGCGGTGACATTGGCGACGCAGCCGTTGGCGAACTGCAACCGCGCATTGGCAATATCGACCTCCTCCGAGACCACCGCGACGCCGCTGGCATCGATCCGGCTGACCTCGCTGGGCACCAGGCTGAGGATGATATCGATGTCGTGGATCATCAGATCCAGAACCACCGCGACGTCGGTGCCGCGCGGATCGAAGGGGGCGAGGCGGTGCGATTCGATGAAGCGCGGATCCGGCAGCAAGTGCTCGAGGGCGCGGATCGCCGGATTGAAGCGCTCAATATGGCCCACCTGCAGAATCGCCTGTTTTTCCGCCGCCAGAGCAGCCATCGCGGCGGCTTCATCGATGGACGCGGCGATAGGCTTTTCAACGAAAACCGCTTTGCCCGCCGCAAGGGCGGGAAGTGTGTACGAGTGGTGCAGTGTCGTCGGGACCGCGATGCCCACCGCGTCGACCTGTTCCAACATTTCGGCGTAGGAAGAGAAGGTCTTGCAGCGGAACCGCTCGGCACTCTCCCGCGCCCGCTCCGGATCGAGGTCATAGAGGCCGACCAGATCCGCCTCTGGCATTTGGCTCAAGGTATTGCAGTGAAAGGTCCCGAGTTTGCCGACGCCGGCAATGCCCATCCTTATCTTGTTCATCCATGCCTCCGCATTCGCTCTTCCAGATCCCCTCTCCGTACGGCCGCTCAGGCGGCAAAGAAATGGTCTTCCGCCGCACCCGGAAATTTGTCCGGGCACCCGATGCAGCGGCGCACCAAAAAGGCATCGCTCTCCTTGCGCAGCGATGTGATCATCTCGCCCAGCAGACCGATGGAAAAGAACTGGACACCGACAATGATCAGCAACACCCCAAGAAAAAGCAGGGGTCGGTTGCTGAGATATTTGTTGGCAAAGAGACGCTCGTAGGCCAGCAGCACCGTGATGAAAAAACCGCCGAGAAAACAGAGAAACCCGATCACGCCGAAGAGATGGAGCGGCCGCATTTTATAGCGGGTGAGGAAGGAGATGGTCATCAGATCAAAGGCCCCGCGGGCAAACCGCGCCATCCCGAACTTGGAGACCCCGTACTTGCGCGGATGATGCCGCACCGGCAGCTCGGTGACGCGAAAGCCGTTGCGAAAGGCGATGACCGGCAGATAGCGATGCAGCTCGCCATATACCCGCATACTGGCGATGACCTCGCGTCGGTAAATCTTGAGGCCACAGTTGAAATCATGCAGACGGATGCCGCTAAAGACCGAGGTGAAATAGTTGTAGACCTTGGACGCCAGACGTTTCGAGAGCGGATCGTGGCGGACCTTTTTCCAGCCCGAGACCAGATCGTAGCCGCTCTCCAGCTTGGCCAGCAAATGCGGAATCTCCTCCGGATCGTCCTGCAAATCCGAATCCATGGTGACCACATAGCGGCCGGAAACTGCGCGGAATCCGGCGGCCAGAGCGGCCGATTTGCCATAATTGCGGATGAACTCGATCAGCTTAACCCGGCTATCCTGGCGGTGCAGTTCCTCGATCACCCGGGCTGACGCATCGGTTGAGCCGTCATCCACAAAGATGATCTCATAGCTCATCTGCATCCGCTGCAAAACCGCAGAAATCTGCCGGTAAAGCTCCCGCAGGGATTCGGACTCATTGAAGCAGGGAATGACCAGCGAAAAATCAATCCCCGGTTGTCGGTCACTGGCTTGCATAATCTTCCTTTAAGGCATGAATCCGGCCGTGCTCCGCATCGGCCGCCCGCATCCGGCCCCTCACCAACGGGCCTTGCGCGCACTGGCCGGAATTCTGGTTTTGATCTCCCTGGGGGAGTAGTTCCGGTTGACACGAATCTCATCATAATGAAGCACGAGCGCCTGTTTTTCACCGGGCCGCTCTACCCGGATGCTCTGCGGGAGCTGCACCCCGCCGATGCGTTTGAAGCGGTCGAACTTTT
The DNA here is from genome assembly GCA_035353815.1 of bacterium. Classification (GTDB taxonomy): domain Bacteria; phylum Zhuqueibacterota; class Zhuqueibacteria; order Residuimicrobiales; family Residuimicrobiaceae; genus JAKPUX01. The sequence continues at coordinate 83,847 of DAOQAG010000014.1, read as the reverse complement.
GCCGCAGCAGAACCTGCCCGCTCGAATCGCACACCTGCCCCTGCAGGACCACGCCACGCCGGGCATCGATCCAGTAGGTGTGCTCCCCCAGGGGACCCTGTCCCGAGAGGATGAGCCGGTCCTTCTTGCGGACGAGCTGTACCCCGGTCAGTCCCTTCGCCTGTTCCAGGCCGCAGAGGGTGCTCAATAACTGGTCGTAATCCGGCGCCAATTTGAACAAATGCGTCCTCTGCACCGAGTCCACGGATCCGTCGCCGTAAAGGTTTTCCATCGGAATGTAAAAGCGGTAATGATGCCGGTCGGAAAAGAACCAGCCTATATCCAGGCCGAAAAGTGCTTCAAGGCGCACAAACAGGGTATCCGGACGGTCGATGATCAGGCGGGTCGTCACGGAGACGGATCGACCGGGAAATGAAACCGACAGGCGGCCCTGCCCCTGGAAATGATCAATCCGGGCAAAGTTGTGCTCGAGCGCGGCGGCCACCTGCGCCGGCGACTCGGTTCCGGGCGGGAAAAGCATGGGCGGCCGCAGCGCCGCGCAACCGCTCATCAGGATCAGGCCGAACAGGAACATCACCCCGGTTCCCCGGCGCCGCATAAGCAGGAAGGCGCTCCCGGTACACACGGCCATAGGACTACTGCTTCACTTCCTGCTGCAGCAACTGTTGCAGTTTCACTTGGGCCTCCTGCCGGCCCGGCTCGGCCGCCAGCGCCTGCTCATAGGCTGAACGCGCGGCCTTGTTCTCATTGAGCCGGACGAGAATATCGCCGAGATGCTCCCAGACCTCCGCCGATGTGCGCGAAAGGGCGACCGCTTTTTCCACCTTTTCGCGCGCCGCGGTGAGCTCCCCCTGCCGGAAGAGGATCCAGCCCAGGGTATCCCAGTAGGCGCCATTCTCCGGATCGAGCTGCAGCGCTTTCTCGGCCATGGCGCGCGCCTCCTCCAGCCTCAGGTTGCGTTCGGCCAGATGATAGGCATAATTATTGAGGACGATCGCGCTTTCGGGATTCTCCTTGAGGAGCGCATCGTAGAGTTTGGCGGCGCGATCGGGCTCCTGCACCTCATCATAGAGGGCCGCCAGGGCCAGCATGGTCTGGATGTTATTGCCATCGAGTTCATAGGCCTTTTCCAGGTAACGGAGCGCCTGGTCATGCTTGCCCAGTTGATTGTTGATGAAGCCGAGATAATAATTGATTTCCGGATCCTCCGGGAAAAGCTGAATGGCGGCCGCAAAATGGTTCTCCGCTGCGCGCAGGCTGTCCATCTGCGCCAGATTGACGCCCGCCAGCACCCAGATCAGCGAGAGGTCCTTGCGCAAGGCCAGGGCCTTGTCGAAACGGATCCGGGCTTCACGGTAGTCCCGGCGCACCATGAAGAGGCGGCCGAGCGTGACCGGAACCCGCCAGTCGTCGCCATGCGCCTTTTCCAGCTCCTGGCAGGCGGCGATCGCCTTGAGGGTATCGCCTTTCTGGGTCAGGAGGTTGGCGATCTCGATCCGTGCGCCGACGTAGGTGGAGTCGTTATCCGTGAGCGACTCATAGAGGGCGATGGCGTCTGTCCAGCGGTTCTGTGCGGTATAGAGATCGCGCAGCCGGCGCCGGGCGTCAAGGAAAAGGTGATTGGTCTGGAGTGCGGTTTCATAGACCTGAATGGCCGCGGCGGTATCGTGCTGGGCGCGGCGCAGGGCGCCGAGGGCCAGATAACCGCGTTCGCTCTGGGGATGTTCGGCGACGATCTTTTCAAACCACTGGACGGCTGCCAGGGTATCCTTTTTCTGGAAAAGGTACTGCCCGAGTTGGATCTTGTCGCCCAGATTTGTCGAATCGCGCCGCACCAGCTCGCGGAACAAGGTAGTCGCCTCCTCAATGCGGCCACTGCGTTCATAGAGCAGTCGCAGTTCCGCCTTGACCTCCTCAAAGCCGTTCTGCCGCTGCAGGGCGTCATGGTAGATGCGGATGGCTTCGGTTGTATCCTTTTGCGCCTTGCTCAGCGCCCCGAGCGCGAGCCAGGCGCCTTCAAAATCGGGATTGCTTTGCTGGACATCCTGATAGACGGCGTGGGCCTGGAGGAAGGCCTGGTGCTGAAAAAAGAGGTGACCGATGCGCAGACGGTATTCAGCGTCCGTCAATCCGGCCGCGACCAGGCGATGGTAGGATTGCACGGCCTTGTCGTAGGCTTTGGTGATAATCTGCAGGGTGGTGAGGCTGTAGAGGGTCTCCAGGTTATTCGGCGCCAGCTTGTCCATTTGATCGTAAACCTGGGCGGCCTCGACGAACTGGCGCTGCTTCTCAAGATTGGCAGCGAGCAGTTCCAGGGCATCGCGGTTTTTACTGTCCCGCTGCAGCGCCTTGCGGGCCATGCGGATGCTGGAGTTGAATTCCTCGAGATAGAAATAGTTCTCCGCCAGAGCCAGGTAGATGCCCGTGGAGGCGGAATCGATCTCAGCGGCCTGATGGTATTCGACCAGCGCGCTCTTGGGGTCGCCGAGGACATCTTCGATCGTGCCGTTGATGATATGGCGCATGGCCTCGCGATTGTACGAGCGCATTTCCGGCGCCGTGCCGGAAAGCCGGCGACTGCCGGAACAGGCGAGGAGGCCGGGCAGGCTGACCAGGGCCAGCAGGTAGGCAATTCGTTTCATTTTCGGGCCGCAATTAAATTAAAAATATAATTTAAAGCTATTCCTGCTGAATCACAAGAGAAAAATCCGCCGGCCGCTCACGCCGCGCCGCCGCGGCGACGACTGTACTCGCCGAGAAGGGTGAGGGCGACGCCCGCCAGAATGATCGCCCCGCCGAGAAGCGCCTGCCCCCCCACGCTCTCATGCAGAATGAGCAAAGCCAGCAGGGTGGCGCCCACAGGCTCGGCCAGGGTCATGATCGAAACCGTTGTGGCCGAGTAGTGCTTCAGAGCCCAGTTGAGGCTGGTGTGTCCGATCACCTGCGGCAGCAGGGCAATGGCAAGGAGCAGCAGCCAGGTGCGCGGGGTAAATCCCTGCATCGCCACGCCACTGCCCAGGGTCGCCACCAGGGCGATCAGCGCCGCTGCGGTGTAGACAAAACCGACGTAAGGAACTGTATCGACCTCGTGGCGCAGCTTGCGTCCGATCAGATAGTATCCCGCCGCCCCGAGCGCACCGGTCAGCGCCAGCAGGTTGCCCGTCATGTGTACCTCCCCGGTGCGGCCGGCATCCAGAGTGATGATCACCCCTCCGGCCAGGGCCAGCATCATGCCCGCAGCAGTCAGGCGGCTCGGCCGTTCATGCAGGAAGAACCAGCTGCCCAGGACGACAAAGACAGGAAAGGTCTGCACCAGGATCACGGAAACGGCGACCGAGGTATAGCGCAGTGAGGAGATCCAGGCGAGAAAATGGATGCCGAGTAACACGCCGGAGAGCAACGCCCAGCGCCGCGCTGCGGGGGAAAAGGCCTGCCACACGGGCCGGCCGCGCAGCCGTGCGATCAGCAGGTAGACCAGGGCGGCGATCAACAGCCGGTAGCTGCTGATCGCAAACGGAGGCGCCGGGCACAGCTTGATCAACACCGAGGCCAGCGAGATGGAGATCAGGCCGGCGCCAAGAATGACCGCAGTCGCGGCTCGCGTCGGTTTTACAGAGCTCACGGCAGCCGCTCAGGAGGCTTTGGGCCGGCCGATGCGATTTTCCGTCCCCTTGAGGAGCCGTCCAATGTTAGTGCGATGCGTGTAAACGATCAGCACCGCGACGAGAAAACCAAACAGGTACAATGGCAGCGGCACCTCGCGCTGCAGCCCATAGCGAAAGATCGTCAGCACGACCGGAAACATGATCGCCGCGGAGATGGAACTGAGCGAGACATAGCGCGTCACCAGCAGCACGACCCCAAAGATCACGGCACAGTAGAGCACCGCCTGCGGGAACAGGGCGAGGAGCATGCCCGCCGCGGTCCCTACGCCCTTGCCGCCGCGGAAGCCGGCGAAGATGGTCCAGATGTGTCCCAGGACCGCCGCGACGCCCGCCCCCAGCTGCAGCAGGGGCATGTGCGCGTCGGCCGGCGCGATCCACTGCGGCAGCCAATAGGCGGCGATAAATCCCTTGAGGACGTCGGTCAGTGTGACAAAAAGTCCGGGCTTCCAGCCCAGCACCCGAAAGACATTGGTCCCGCCGGCATTGCCGGAGCCGTGCTCCCGGATATCGATGCCACGCAACAGTTTTCCGACGATGATGCTGGTCGGAAAAGAGCCGATCAGATACGCAAGCACCAGGCTAACAAGTTCGGCCGCCATGACACCTTCTCCCGATAATAATTATTCCGGCCGGGGATCCCCGAGAACCGCGATCGCCGCTGCCCCGATACCTGCATGCAGTCCCAGGGCCGGCGAGGCATCGAGGACGGGGATCTCGATCCCGGCAAACTCCTGCTCAATTTGGCGGCGCATCACCTCCCCCACATTTTGCGCCAGCATATGCACCACGATGAAGCGAGGATTCACAATCCGGCGGGCATAGCTCAGGGCCAGCTCGACCGATTTTTGCACGATCCGTTTCCGGCCGATGACTTTGGCGACCTCGACCACACGCCCCTCGCTGTTCAAGGAGATCAGCGGTTTGATCTGCAGCAAGGTGCCCAGGAATCCCTGGCTTTTGCGCACGCGGCCGCTGCGGATCAGGTACTTCAGGGTGGGGATGGCCACGAAAAGACGCGTCCTGAGCGCCACCTCCTCGATCCGTTCGCGAATCTCCTCCAGCGAGTCTCCCGACTCGATCATCCTGGCCGCTTCCAGGACGATCAACCCCTGCCCGGCGGAGACCGAGCGGCTGTTCACCACCGTGATGGGTATTTTTTCGGCAAGCTGGCGCGCCGCCGTGCGCGCTCCCTGGATGGTCCCGCTCAACGTCTCGGACAGATGAATGGAGAGGATCGATTCGTAGCGCTCGGCGAGTTGTTGATAGAGGGTAAGGAAGCTCGCCACCGTTGGTTGTGAGGTTCGCAACCGCTGCGTGTCCCGCTCCAGTATCGTGTAAAAATCATAGGCACTGATCTCTTCACGGTCGCGATAGCTTTCCTCGCCAATCTGAATCAGCACCGGCACCGTATGAATATCATATTTCTCGATCCACTCGGCGGGCAGGTCGCAAGCGGAATCGGTGACCAGGGCGATGGCACGCCGTGGCGCTTGTTGGGTGGCCTCCGCGTGCTGCTTTTTCATGTCTTCGGCCTTGGTCTGCAGCACCGCTCCGAAAGTGGCCGCCAGGTCGAAGACCTGCTGCGGTTCGTTGGCGTGAATATGGATGCGGACCTTGTGCCCGCCGCCAACGACGATCAGCGAATCCCCCAGGGCTTGCAGCGCCTCCTGGATGCGGCCGCGATCCAGCGCCTCCCCCTGGATCAGGCACTCGGTGCAATAACGGAAGCGGATCTCATCGGAGACCTTGTGAAAATGAAAATGGCGGATCTTTTCGGCGACATGGCTTGTGGCTTTGAGGGCGGCGACCCGACCCGAGTCGATGAAATCGCTCAGTCCTTCAAGCAGATGGACGAATCCCTGCGCGCCCGCATCGACCACGCCTGCCTTGCGCAACACCTGCAACTTGTTGGGGGTATCGGCCAGCGATTCCTTCGCCCGGGTCAGGGCATCCCGGAAGAGATGCGCAAAATCCTTCTCCCCGATCGCCTGGAGCTTTAGATAATCGGACCAGTCCTGCATGACGGTGAGGATCGTGCCTTCACGGGGAGCGGCCAGGGCTTCCCTGGCGCGCTTCGCCGCGGTCGCCACCGCCTGGGCGAATTCCTCGGGCGAAAGCCGCTCACGCCCGCCGGCGCCCTCGGCCAGGCCCTGGAAAAATTGCGCCAGGATCGCGCCGGAATTCCCGCGCGCTCCGGTCATCGCCCCCTCGGCAATGCAGCCGCAAACCTCCGTTAACGTGGATTCCGGGCATGAACGCGCACTCGCGATAATGCTGTTCATGGTCAGGGCCATATTGGTGCCGGTGTCGGCATCGGGAACCGGAAAAACATTCATGTTGTTGAGTTTTTCCTGCATCTCGATGATCCGGCCGGCGGAAGCGATGATCGCACGCTTCAAACGCGCGCCATCGATATAACGGATTTGAATACGCATGGACTTGAGGTCCTGTACAGTTGATAAAACGCACCTCTGCCTTCAGCTGACGAAGGAGCTCCGGACAACCCCGATGATTCCGGCACCGTCCGAACTTCCCGCGGAAAGATGCGCTGTTTTGCCGAATACACTGGCATAGCGCGCCAGCAGATTGTGCACCGGATCGGCCACGCCTGCCCGGGTCAGCACGGCCACGGGCGTGGCCTCCCCTTGCGGAACCGCCCGCGCGCCATAGATGCCAGCCGCAGGCCCCATCGCGCTTAAAGCAGCGACAAGCCACTCCGCCTCCGGGCTCACGGGTCCACAGCACAGGCTGTAGTGGCGGTGGGAATCCAGCAGCAGCGCGCCGAGCTGTCTGCGGCGCTCCTCGCCCTCGACGCCCTCCTCCAGCAGGTGCAAAGAACTCCCTACCCGATCGCACTCAGCGATCGCAAACTCGAGCACATTGCGCGGCAGATAGCGTCTCTCCGGATCGATGGCGCTGCCTGCGTCCACCGCATGGTCCTGCAGGAATGCGGCGCCGGAACAGCGGTAGGGCACCCGCTTTTTCAGCCGGCGTTGCCACACTTCCGCCGGGATCTGTTCGAGGATAACGCCGGCAGCCGGCTGTAAATTGCCCTCGGCCAGCACATCCTGGAGCAGGCGCAGGCTTATTTGCAGGGCCGTGTCCAGCTCCGCCGCGCGCTCGCCGTCCTCAGGCCGCAGTACCCCGGGGTCTACGGCCAGCAACTGGAGTGGCCGCGGCAGCGCGAAGGTCTGCTCGATCACGGCGGGGCGGCCATGCAGGGCGACGATCTGCTCTTGCCGCCCGAGCAGGATCGTCAAAAAATCCTCCGTCCCGCTCTCGCGCTGCAGGATCCCGGCATCGATCTGCCGGCCGGTCTCCGCCAGCTCGGCATTCTCCAGAGGGAGTTCCAGGGCCTCCTGCAGCGCCAGCAGCAAAGCCGTCAACAGCGCCGCCGAGGAGCCCAGACCCGCGCCCGCCGGCAGCGCGCTCTGGATGGCCACGTTCAGACCCGGCAACGGAGAATTCTCCGGCAACCGTGCCACCATTTTAGCCACGGCTGCCAGTACATACCCCGTCCAGCCTCTCTCGGTGGCGCTGGCGAGGGTGCGGAACGCACCCCAGTCATTCCGGCGTGCGGCCTCGAGAGCCTCCTCGAGACGATACTCGACCGTCAACACGCGCTCCTTGTTGAGATTCAGGTTGCGGATGACGATCCGTCGATCCCGGCGCAGCTGTACCGCGACGATTAGGGCCTCTGCAAGCGGAGCGTGCAGGGCCCGGGCACCGGCACGGAGGGCCATGCGGCCCAGCAGATCCAGCCGGCCCGGCGCACGCGCCAGGAAAACCGGCCGGTTCGGTGAAAAAATGCCCCCAAGATTCTTATGCATTTGCTGCTGTAACTGGAGCAGGTCTGCTGAGAGCATCGGTTCGGCCATGGTGGGATCGTCGCTCCTCTCGGTTGTGCCCTCTGTGCCGGCTATGCCCCTCAGAAAACCGGCTGGACGGATCAAGTGTGGGGTATGGAATTTGACCGCATTTTCTGCTGCAGCGGGAGAATCTTCCTCCTATAGTACCATTCCATCAGGAATTATGGCATTTTTCATAATGATGGTAATGCCCTTGCTGATCCAGATGCCTTCGCTTTCGCGCTCCGCCTCGCTGAGACCGGCGTCGTTGGTGATCCGGACATTCGTGCCGATGCGCGCATTTTTGTCGATAATGGCGTGGCGGATCACACTGTTCGCGCCGATGCCGATCGGCGGCAGGCCCCGGGAGCGATCTCGTGCGCGCTCCTCCTCGGATTGATAATAATCGGCCCCCATCACCAGGCAATCCTCGATCTGCACGCCGGCATCGATGCGGCTGCGGATGCCGATGATGGAATGCTTGAGCTGCGCGCCGGCAATATGGCAGCCCTCGCAAAGCATCGATTGATCGATGGTGCTCCCGGAAACCGGTGTCGGCGGCAGAAAACGCGGCCGGGCATACACCGGATGCGCCGCGTCGTAAAAATCAAAGCTGGGGCGCGGCATCGCCAGCAGCTGCATGTTGGCATGATAAAAGGACTCGATGGTGCCAATGTCCTCCCAATACCCATCAAAGAGGTAGCTGTTCATCTGGAGATCATCGACCGTCGACGGGATGATCTCTTTGCTGAAATCGGCAAAACGGTTCTTTTCATGCAACAACCGGATCAAGACCTCTTTTCGGAACAGATAAACGCCCATCGAGGCCAGGTACGGCCGGTCTTCCGGGATCTTGCCGGAGAGCCCGGCGGAGCGGCCGGCCATGGACATGCCCTCAAGCTCCGCGCGGGTATGGGGCTTTTCGCGAAATTCCACCACCCGACCCCGGTCGTCCACCCGCAGGATGCCGAAATTGGGCGCCTGCTCCGCCGCAACCGGCACCACCGATATTGTCAGATCAGCGCCGCAGTCGCGGTGGCTTTGCAGAAAGGGGCCGTAATCCATGCTGTAAAGATGATCGCCGGAGAGCACCAGAATTTCATCGACATTCTGCGCATCGAAGGTGCCGGCGTAGTGACGTACGGCATCCGCCGTCCCCTGAAACCAGAGGGAATGTTCCGGTGTCTGCTGCGCGGCGAGAATTTCGACAAAGCCGTCGGTCAGGGGGGAGAAATGATAGGTCTGGGTTATATGACGATTGAGAGAAGCGGAGTTAAACTGGGTCAGGACGTAAATGGAACGAATGCCCGAGTTGATGCAATTGCTCACCGGGATGTCAATGAGCCGATATTTGCCCGCCAGAGGCACCGCCGGCTTGGCACGCATCTTGGTCAGAGGGTAAAGCCGGGTACCCCTGCCTCCGCCAAGAATGATGGCCAGGACTCTTCGCATGAATGGCCCTCCGGCAAGCGCGCATGAAAACGGTTCAATTCGGTGTAACTTACACATTTACCATCTCAATGTCAACATCTAGTTGAATCCCGCAGCGGCTGCGCACGGAACAAAAAAAGGTTGAATGAATGGCAGCTACTCATTATATTAGACTTGGTAATCTGAGGCGTCCCACGCCGCTGGCTGCTGGCCTTTATGAGGAGTATCTGGTATGTTCCCCAAACTCTCCATTCTGCTCTATGCCCATCCCGATATGCCGTATGATATCCCCTCCTTTTCGCGCATGATCGCTTCCCTGCAGGCTCAATATGATCAAAATTTCGAGGTGCTCCTCTTCGGGGAACACACCGAGGCGCGCCGGATCGCGGAACAGGCCGGCTTCACCTTCCTTTTGACCCCACTCGATCACAAAGCAAGGGCCCTGAACACCGCCCTGCGCCAGGCTCGCGGCGAATATGTGCTGCTGTGCAACAACGAATCCAATGCCCTGGAATTCAAACGCTCGGCCACCAAGTTTTACGCCATGGCCATGGATCGGCATCCGCAAGCCTCCCTGCTCTACACCGACTATGACCTGATCGACAAGGGGGTGCGCAAGGAGCGCAAACTGCAGGAGTGGCATAACGGCCGCCTCACCGAGGCGTGGGATACCGGCTTTTGCCTCCTCTTCAGCCGCAAATTCCTCACAGAGGCCGGATTTTGCGACGAGCGCTACCGCTTTAATCCGCTTCAGGATCTCCGCTTCAAGGCCATGGAATCCGGCCATATCCTGCATATCTCCAACCGCTTCAACGGGGTACCCTATCTGGCCTACGCCGCGGCACAAGGTCTTGATGTCTTCGCCTACCTCAAGACGGGCAAGGAGGTGCAGCTGGAGAATGAGCTGATCCTCACCGAGCATCTCAAGCGTATCAAGGCCTACCTCGCTCCGGGACAGCATTATGGCAAGGTCGAGTACAGCGCAGAGGAAGCGGCCTCCTTCTCCTCCTGCATCGCGGCGGTGGTGATACCGGTCTTTAACCGCCCGGAATTCATCGGCCCGGCGATCGAGTCGGTGCAGGCGCAAACGGTGCAAAACATCGAAATCGTCGTCGTCTGCAACGGCGGCGATCATGACCCCACCATCCCCGAGGTCCGGCGCTACATGCCCGGCGGCGATGCCTATGCCGCCAATAAACCGCCCGTGCGCCTCATCATCCACGACATGAACATCCTCGGTCTCTGCTTTAATGACGCCCTGCAGAGCTCCCGGGCCAAGTATTATATGCAGCTCGACTCTGATGATCTTCTCTTCCCGGAGGCCGTCGAAAAGCTCCTGAAGGTGTATGAGGAGGATGAGCGGATCGGCATGGTGATCGGATCCTATCAGGTCTTCGAAAAACTGGCCGATGGCCGGGTCGAGCCCGTCCTCAACGCGGGTAAACCCTTTATCGTCACCCATGATGAATGGACCGAGGAGAACGGCCGCAACAACCTGCTGCGCATCGGCGGCGCCGGCGCACCGCGCTCGATCAAGATCAAGGTCCTCAAGGAGCTGGGCTGGTTTGGCATGAACGATGCGCCCTATTCCCGTAACTATGGGGAAGATTACGAGCTGGTCAACAAGTGCGCCGAGCGTTTCCGCATCGGCCGCGTCTGGGATCCCATCTACAAAGTGGTGCGCCACAGCGGCGGCACCGATCATATGATCGACCAGGTGACGATCGATGTCAACGAGAACGCCAAGGATCATATGCGGCTGGTAGCCTTGCGGCGCCGCCAGAAAATCAACGGCATCGAACCGACCGTGTAGGAGAGGGCCCTGTGGCTGAACTGAAAAACCTGATGATCTCGGTCTCCGGGGTGCGCGGCATCGTCGGGGACGGGCTGACACCCGAAGTCGCCCTGCACTTTGCCCAGGCCTACGGCGCCGAGTACGGCCCCGGGCGCATGGTCGTCGGCCGCGACTCGCGGGTGACCGGGGAGATGATCAAGCAGGCGGTATGGGCCGGCCTGCTCGCCAGCGGCTGCGATGTCGTCGATATCGGCATGACCACGACGCCGACCACGGCCATGACCGCTGCACAAACCGGGAATGGCGGAGGCATCATCATCACCGCCAGCCACAATCCGCGCGAATGGAACGCCCTGAAGCTGCTGGCGCCGGACGGCCTCTTCCTCAGCCCCGAAGCAGGGGCCCGCATTCTGGAACGGGTACAGAACCAGGACTTTAAGTTCGCCCCCTGGGATCAGGTCGGCCGCGTTATTCCACATCCGGCCGCGGCCGGCGAACATCTCGACGCCATCGCAGGCCTCGACCGGGTGGATATGGCCGCCCTCCGCAAACGCCGCTTCAAGGTCGTCGCCGATCCCTGCAACGGCGCCGGTGGCACCATTCTGCCGCAGCTGTTCGAACGCCTTGGCTGCGAGACCGTGTTTCTCAACCTCGAGCCGCATGGACGCTTTCCGCGTAGCCCGGAACCGGTCGCGGCCAACCTCGGCGAACTCTGCGCCGCCGTGGTCGCCCACCAGGCCGATCTCGGCATCGCCGTCGATCCCGATGTGGACCGCCTCGCTCTGGTCTCGGAAAAGGGGAGGCCCCTCGGCGAGGAGTACACCCTGGCCCTGGTCACCGATCTCATTCTCGCCCATACGCCGGGCGATGTGGTCATCAATGCCTCGACCTCCCTGGCAACCGAGGAGACCGCCCTGCGCTACGGCTGCCGGGTGCACCGGACGGCGGTGGGCGAGATCCACGTGGCAACGCGGGCACGGGAGGTCGCCGCGGTCATCGCCGGAGAAGGCAACGGCGGCGTGATCTATCCGGCGCTGCATCTGGGCCGCGATGCCCTGATCGGCATCACCCTGATCCTGCAGCTGCTCACCGAACGGGGAGTGTCCCTCTCCCGCCTCCAGAGCCGCCTGCCGCAGTATGTCATGGTCAAAGACCGGATCGATCTCCCCTTTGGCGCCGACGCCAAAGGCCTGGTGGAGCGGCTCTCCGCCCGCCATGCGGGGGAGCAGATCGACCGGACCGACGGACTTAAATTCCTTTACAATCACGCCTGGGTCCATATCCGGGCCTCCAATACCGAGCCGATCATTCGCGTCATCGCCGAAGACCGGAGCGAATCCGAAGCCCGGGAGCGGGTCCAGGCCCTGAAACAGGAATTCGCTGCATTATAAACTTGAGAACGAGAGGATCTGGTATGGCTGATTTTGAAAAGTTGGGTATGTTCTACCTGGGCAAAGAGTATGATCCCGAAAAAAAAGCACTTCTCGATGCCCCGGTGATGTATGACTCCAAGGATCTGGTCACCCACGGCGTCTGTATCGGCATGACCGGCAGCGGCAAGACCGGACTCTGCATCTCCCTCCTCGAAGAAGCGGCCATCGATAACATCCCCGCGCTCATTGTCGATCCCAAAGGCGACATGACCAATCTGCTCCTCACCTTCCCCGGGCTGCTGCCGGAGGAATTCGCCCCCTGGATCAATGAGGACGATGCGCGGCGGGAAAACCAGACCCCGCAGGCCTATGCCGCCGCCCAGGCCGAGTCCTGGAAAAAGGGCCTCGCACAATGGGGCGAGGATGGCGACCGCATCCGGCGCCTGCGCGATGCCGCCGACTTTACCATTTTCACCCCCGGCAGCACCGCCGGTACCCCCATCTCCATCCTCAGCAGCTTTGCCCGCCCGGCGGAGAATGTCCTGCTCGATTCCGAAGCCGCCGGCGACCTCATCTCCTCGACGGTGACCAGTCTGCTCGGCCTCATCGGCATCAATGCCGATCCGGTCAAGAGCCGGGAGCACATCCTCCTCTCCAACATCTTCAATCAGGCCTGGCAGAACGGCAAGGACCTCGATCTGGCAACCCTGATCACCGCCATCCAGAATCCCCCCTTCGAACGGGTCGGCGCCTTCGCCGTCGACACCTTTTACCCGGCTAAGGAGCGCTTCGAGCTGGCTCTGGCCTTGAACAACCTGCTGGCCGCTCCCGGCTTCTCCACCTGGATGGAGGGCGACCCCATGGAGATCGGCCGCCTCCTCTATACCGCGAGCGGCAAACCGCGCCACTCGATCTTTTATATCGCCCATCTCAGCGATTCAGAGCGGATGTTTTTCGTCACCCTCCTTTTCAATCAGGTCGTCTCCTGGATGCGGAGCCAGCCGGGCACCACCAGCTTGCGCGCCATCCTCTATATGGACGAAGTGGCCGGCTATCTGCCGCCCGTGGCGGCGCCGCCCTCGAAAAAGCCGCTGATGATCATGCTCAAGCAGGCCCGCGCCTATGGGGTCGGCGTGATGCTGGCCACCCAGAACCCGGTGGATCTCGATTACAAGGCCCTTTCCAATACCGGAACCTGGTTCATCGGCCGGTTGCAGACCCAGCAGGACATCGATAAGGTGATCGAGGGATTGCGTAGCGGCGCTGGCGAGCTTGATCCCCGGGTGACCAAAGCCCTCGCTGCGCTCGGCAAGCGGGTGTTTCTCATGAAAAATATTCACGAAAGTGATCCGGTCATCTTTCAGTCGCGATGGGCGCTCTCGTATCTGCGCGGTCCGCTGACGCTGGCCCAGATCAAAAAACTGGCGGCATCGGCAAGCCCGGCCGCGGCGCGGCCAGCTGCCGCCGCACGCGCCTCCTTCGGCACCGATGCCGAGGGACGTCCGGCGCTGCCGCCGCAGATCGTCGAGTATTTCGCTCCGCTGCGAGGCACCTTGCGGGGCGATGCGCAGCTGATCTACCGTCCGGGGCTTCTCGGCCTGGCGGAGGTGAGTTTCGCGCCCGGGCAATCACAGCGCCTTGGCCGCATCGCCTGGATCGATGAGGGGCCGGTGCCGGTGGACTGGGAGAAGGCGGTCGAAACCCCCTTCTCGGAAAATGATCTCGAAAAGTCGCCCGAAGAGAAGGCCGATTTTGCCCGGCTCGCGGCCCCGGCCGCAAGTCCGGAGAATTACGGGCTCTGGAGCAAAAGCTTTGCAGACGCCCTCTACCGCACCGCCAAGATCGACCTCTTCACCAGCACTTCGCTTAAAATGACCTCGCAGCCGGGCGAATCGGAACGCGATTTCCGCATCCGCATCAGCCAGCTGGCCCGGGAAAAACGGGATGAAGCAGTGGACCTGCTGCGCAAACGCTATGAAAGCAAAATGGCCTCGCTTCAGGACCGCATCATGCGCGCCGAACAAAAGCTGGAGAAGGAAAAAAGCGACTATCGTACCCAAACCATGTCGACGGCGGTCAGCGTTGGCGCGACCATCCTCGGCGCCTTCTTCGGCCGCAAGACCATCTCCTCCTCGACGCTGAGCCGGGCCGGCAGCGCCATGCGTAGCGGCATGCGCACCGCCAAGGAACACGGCGACATCGATAATGCCGTGGAGAGCCTCGACGTCCTCAAGGAACGCCTCAACGAACTGGAACAGGAACTCAATCAGGAGATCACCCAAATCGAAGAGCAGACCGATCCTATGCAGCAGCCCCTGGAAACGGCCTCGCTCCGGCCGAAAAAAGGCGATATCACGGTCCGGCTGACGGCTCTGGTCTGGCTGCCCTACTGGCAATCCAGCGACGGCAAGCGGGAGCCCTGCTATCTGTGACCGCAGCCAGGCGCATCGGTCTTTTGCCCGCGCACCCTTTTTGGAGAGGCTAGCGTATGCCCAGCACCGGTGATTCCCCCAAAACAGGCTATAAAATCCTTAACCATACCGCCGATGTCGGCCTCGAGATTGAGGCCGACACTCTGCCGGCCTTGTTCGCCGTGGCCGCCGATGGCCTCATGCACCTCATCTGCCCGCATTGCCAAATCAAACCTCTGCAATCTCATGCCCTGCAGGTTTGCGGGGAAAATCTCGAAGAGCTGCTCGTCAATTGGCTCTCCGAGCTGAATTATCTCTGCCAGGTGCAGAACTTCCTCACGTCCCAGATCCACATCACCGAAATTCATGACCGGTTTCTCAAAGCGGAGGTTCTGGGGGAACGGTGCGATCCGATGCGCCACAGCGTGCGCAGTGAGATCAAGGCCGTGACTTACCATCGCATCGAGGTTCGCCAGGAAGCGGCTGAATTGTGGCGGGGCCGGATCTATTTCGATATCTGATCCGTGCAGGCCCGGGACCGGACAACTCCGGTTGCCTCCGGGCGCGGCAGGAGGGCTATTATGAACACACCCATCCAGCGCATCTCCGATTATCTCTTCGAGATTCCCCAAAGCGGCAAAATGCGCGTCCCGGCGCGCATTTACACCACCCCGGAAATGCTTCCCGCCATCCTCAAGGACCGCGCCGCCGAGCAGGCGGCCCAGGTGGCCTGGCTGCCGGGCATCCTCGGCTATGCATACGCCATGCCCGACATCCATTGGGGCTATGGCTTTCCCATCGGCGGCGTCGCTGCATTCGATGTCGAGACCGGCGTCGTCTCTCCCGGTGGCGTCGGATACGATATCAATTGCGGGGTACGGCTGCTGCGCACCGACCTCGAACGGGACGACCTCGTCCCGCGCCTGCAGCAGGCGGTCGATGCGTTATACCATGCCATCCCCAGCGGCGTGGGCTCCACCGGCTCGCTGAAACTGAACGAAAAGACGGAAAAACAGGTCTTGCTGAGGGGCGCCCGCTGGGCGGTGGAGAACGGGTATGGCGAGGCGGAGGGGCTCGACAAGATCGAGGAAAACGGCGAGATGCCCGGCGCCGACCCCGGCCTGGTCAGCGCTCGCGCCCTGGAACGGGGCCGCGGACAGTTGGGAACCCTGGGCTCGGGCAATCACTTTATCGAGCTCGGTGTGGTCACGGAAATCCATGATGCGGCCGCAGCCGCCACCCTCGGGCTGCACCTGGACCAGGTCACCCTCCTGATCCATACCGGCTCACGCGGCCTGGGCCATCAGGTTTGCGAGGATTCGATCAAGGAGATGCTGCACGCGGCGCAGAAATACCGGATCGAACTGCCGGACCGCCAGCTCTGCTGCGCCCCGCTCTCCTCTCCCGAAGGCCAGCATTATCTCGCGGCCATGGCCGCGGCCGTCAACTTTGCCTTCGCCAACCGCCAATTGCTCGCCCACCAGGCGGGTGAAGCGCTCATGCGCGCCCTGGGGATCTCGCCGCGCACCCTCAACCTGCAAATTGTCTATGAAGTCGCGCATAACATTGCCAAGATCGAGCAACACCAGTTCGCGGGCCGGCAGCGCAAGGTCTGCGTCCATCGCAAGGGGGCGACCCGAGCCTTCGGCCCCAACCATCCCGAGATTCCCGCCGCCTACCGCGAGATCGGCCAGCCGGTGCTCATTCCCGGCGACATGGGGCGCTGTTCCTATGTCCTGACTGGAACGGCAAGAGCGATGCAGGAGACCTTTGGCTCGGCCTGTCATGGAGCCGGCCGCCTGCTCAGCCGCAGCCAGGCGGTCAAAGCCGCGCGAGGACGCTCCCTGACGCGGGAACTTGCCGAACGCGGCATCCAGATCCGCGCAGCCAGTCATGAAACCATCGCTGAGGAACTCCCGGAAGCGTACAAGGATGTCACCCAGGTGGTTGATGCCGTGGTCGGCGCGGGTTTGGCGGTCAAGGTAGCCAAGCTGCGCCCCCTGGCCGTGGTCAAAGGCTGAAATCGGCGGAAAGCGAAATAGCTGTTGACTTTTAAGTCGCAACGCCCTATATTTTAGTACACCGCATACGTATCGCCGTGGCGCGATCGGCGTTGCCATCCCGCTCTCCGGCCGATTCCATATACACTCTCGCATATATTCAGGCACATCGCATCGTTTATGATAAAGCCTGAAATCCTCAATCTTTCGCCAGTCTCCCTGTCCATATAATCGCGAATCATATCGATATGGATTGCTTTACGGGATCTTGATGCCCGCTCTTTTTTTGCGCATGAACCCGCGGCTTCGGTTTCCTTTCTCCAGCAGCACAAGGAGTTTTACGCATGACCCTGCCATCATCGCCCGAACCGGCTCTTGCAACACTTGCTGCCACTGTCGGGGGCTTTAGCGGCTATGAGCACTCCGGCACCCGCAAGCCGTCCGACCTGCAGTTGCGCCAGTTTCTGATCACCCGGATCGGCACCATTCAGGCCAACCTCGATGCCCTCCCGGCTGCACCGGAAGAGGAGCGCCGGCTTCTGGCCGAAGCGGTCCACAGCACCCGGCGCAAGCTGGCCACCATCAGCGCCAGCCTGCAGGATCCCACCTATACCGGCCAGGACTTTTTCACCCGGGATCACATCGCGGATAAACGCCTGGCGCGGATTTATTATCATGAACGTGATATGCTCGAGGAACTGGATGGCATCCAGGTGGAGGTCGCCAGCCTGCAGACCACCCCTCTGGAAAAAGAGATGATCGACGATCACTTTTTACACATTTCGGATTCGATCGACAACCTCAATCAGGCCCTCTTTGAGCGCGAATGCCTGATTCTCGGCAATCAGTAAGCGGCGGCAGGAGGTGCAGCGGTTTTCCCCGGGTCACTCCAGATCATTCAAGCCATAGTCTCTCATTTTGCGGTACAAGGTCGCCTCGCCGATGCCCAGTTCAGCCGCGGTTTTGCCGCGGTGGTAGGCATTGCGAATCAACTGCTCGCGGATGAATTCCCGCTCGAAATGATCGACGGCACTTTTCAGAGTCTCCCTCTCCTCGGGGTGCCAGAGGGAACGCTCCGCCGGCCTGAGTTCCGCCGGCAGATCCTCCAGACGTATGACCTCCCCCTGCGCAAAAATCATCAACCTCTCGATATAGTTCTCCAGCTCGCGCACCTCCCCCTTCCATTCCCGTTTGCTGAGATAGTCCCGTACCGCAGGATCAACCCCCTTGACCCGCCGGTTCATCTGCCGGTTGTATTTCTGAATAAAGTGCTCGACCAGAAGGGGAATGTCGCTGCGCCGTTCCGCCAGCGAAGGCAGGTGAATTTCGATAATGTTGAGCCGGAAATAGAGATCCTCGCGGAACCGGCCGGCCTGCACCTCCTGCCACAGGTCGCGATTGGTGGCGGCGATGATACGCACATGAACGGGCACCACCGCCGTCGCACCGACCGGCAATATTTCGCGGTTTTCGAGCGCGCGTAGCAGCTTGGCCTGGCCGGTCAGCGCCATTTCACCGATCTCATCGAGAAAGAGCGTGCCGTTGTGGGCAACCTTGAACAATCCCTCCTTATCGACGACGGCGCCGGTAAAACTCCCCCGTTTGTGGCCGAAGAGCTCGCTCTCCATCAGGGTCTCGGTGATGGCGCCGCAGTTGATCGCGACAAACCGGCCCTTGCGCCGGGGACTGTTATAATGGATGGCCTTCGCCACCAGCTCCTTGCCCGTGCCGCTGTTGCCCGTGATCAGCACATGGCTGTCGCTGTCTGCGACCTTGCGCATCGTCGCGAACAGCCGGCGGATCGCCGGGCTCTGGCCGATGATGTTGGAGAAATCATACTGGGCATTGATTTCCTGACGCAGCGCCTGGTTCTCCTGCACCAGCTCCTTGTGCTCCAGCAGCTTTTTGACCTTGATGGCCACATCCTCGAAATTGAGCGGCTTGAGCAGATAGTCATAGGCGCCCTTGCGCAGAGCCTCCAGGGCGGTTTCCAGCGAAGCATAGGCGGTTATGATGATGAAGGAGGCGCGCAGATTCATCTCGGCGCTCTTTTCCATCAGTTCGATGCCGGTCATCACCGGCATGGCAATATCGGTGACCACCACATCGTACTCCTGCACCGCGAACATCTCCACCGCCTCCCGGCCGTTGCTGGCCTGGTCGCAGGCGAAACCGCGGTCTCCCAGTACCCGCACCAAAAGCTCCCGGGTGATATCATCATCTTCGACGATCAGGACGCGCTGTGCCATTTCGTACTACTCCTCCTGCCCGGATTCCAGCGCCGGCAGCGCGAGGGTGACGGTGGTCCCCTTGCCGGGTTCGCTGGCCACCGCGATCTTCCCACTGTGCGCCGTCAGAATCGCCCGGCAGACATAGAGGCCCAGCCCGCGGCCCGGGACGCCTTGCCGGGTGGTAAAGCCCGGAGTGAAGAGGTGCGGCATAAGCTCAGAGGCTATGCCCGCACCGTTATCTTTCACCGCGACCAGAACCCGCCCCTCCTCCTGCCAGGATTGAAGGAGCAGATACCCCGCCGGGTCCGCCTCCAGCGCCTCCGCCGCATTGATGCACAGCGCGAGCAGAACGAGAAGCAGTTGGTCGGCGCTGGCCAGAACCTGCGGAATCTGCGCCGTCAGCTCGGTGCGCACCTCCCGATACTTGAGGCGGCGGTCATGCTGGACCATGCGCACCGTCTCGAGGATGAGGCTGTTCAGATAGACCTTTTGCCGATCCGGCCGGATCGGCCGGGAAGAGTCGACTATAGTGCGCAGGATTTGTGTCAGCCGGTCCACGGCCTGCTCGATTTGCCCCAGGCTTTGCCGCACTCCAGGGTCGTCGATCTTCTCCTTGAGCACCTGGGTGATGGCGGTGATGCCCATCAGCGGCGTGCCGGCATCATGGGCAAATCCGGGCGTGAGGATGCTGAGGAGGCCCATTTTTTCAGCCTGCATCAGATACGCATCCGGCAGATTCAGCGTTTGTGCCTCCATGGCCTGCTCAGACATACCGCTCTCCCTCATAAAACCTCCGGCTCTCGTTCCTGCCCCTTGGACAGGCGAACAGCGATAAATTAGCGAAAAGAGGAGTGATTCGCAATTGAAAAGACCGGCCGCCGGCGCCCCAGGAGCGGAGTTTTACCTTGCAAAAAATGCATTTATTTGATACTTTACATCTTTATTTGCAACCATTCAGGAGATCACTATGATACCGCGTTCCTTTGCCCAGGCCACCCTTCCAGATGCTGCCCTGCATGAACTGCAGGAGCTCGCGCGTCAATGCCGTGGCGATATTCTCAAGATGACCACCCTGGCAGCCAGCGGCCATCCCGGCGGCAGCATGTCCTCGATCGATTTCTACTTGACGGTCTTTGGCATGGCCCACATCAATCCGCAGGATCCCTTCGCCCCGGATCGGGATCGGATCGTCACCAGCCATGGACATACCTCACCCGGCGTCTTTTCCGCCCTCGGTCGTCTCGGCTTCTTTAACAGCACGGACGCCGTCGCCCATTTCCGTCAAACCAACTCCCCCTTCGAAGGCCATGTGGAACGCGAGGTCCCCGGCGTCGAGTGGGGCACTGGCAATCTCGGCCAGGGCCTCTCTGCCCTGATGGGACTCGGCCTCGGCGCCCGGCTGCAAGGCCACCAGATCCAGCTCTATGGCTTTATGGGCGATGGCGAACAGCAAAAAGGCCAGATTGCTGAAGCGCGGCGCTTTGCGGTGAAATTCGGTCTCACCAATACCACGGTCTTTGTCGATTACAACCGCCTGCAAATCAGTGGCGCCATCGATAAAGTCATGCCCCAGCACATCCGCGCCGGCTGGGAAGCCGACGGCTGGCAGGTCATTGAGATCGACGGCCACGATTTTCAGGCCATCTATCAGGCCATCCGCGAGGCGCACCTCCGGCCGGCTCCGGTGATGATCCTCGCCCACACCGTGATGAGCAAGGGGGTCGCTTTCATGGAAAACGATCACAAATGGCACGGCCAGGCCCTGCCCCTCGACGAGTGCCGCAAGGCCCTCGCCCTGCTCGGCCTGCCGGATGATCTCGATGCGCTGGCGCAGCGCCGCAAGGAACACGATCCCGCGGTCGTCTTGCCCCGGCGCCCCCATCTTGCGGCCACAGCCGCGCCCGGCACGCCGCGCACCTACGGCGCCGCGGAAAAGACCGACAACCGCAGCGGCTGGGGCAGCGCCCTGGACGATATTGTCGCCGCCAACCACGGCCACCTGCCGATTGCCGTCTTCGACTGCGACCTCGGCCCTTCGGTTAAAACCACCAACATCGCTAAAAACTTTCCCGACGTTTTCTTTCAGGGCGGCATCCAGGAACACAATACCGCCACCATCGCCGGGGCGTGCTCGGCCGAAGGCGTATTGACCTACTTTGCCGATTTCGGCGTTTTCGGCGTTGCGGAGACTTTTAATCAGCACCGCCTCAACGACATCAACGGCACCAATTACAAGGTGATCTGCACCCATGTCGGCCTCGATGTCGGCGAGGATGGCAAAACCCACCAGAGCATCGACTATGTCGGGGCATTTCAGAACTTTTTCGGCTTCAAGGTCATTGTTCCGTCCGATCCGAACCAGACCGACCGCGCCACGCGCTATATCTCCGCCACCGCAGGCAATTTCCTCCTCGCCATGGGCCGCTCCAAGATGGGCATGGTGCTCGATGAGGCGGGCCAGCCCTTCTATGGCGGGAACTATATCTTCACCTACGGCAAGGCCGACCGGATCCGCACTGGCACCCGCGCCGCCATTATCGCCATGGGCGGCATGGTCGGCCGCGCCGTCCGCGCCTGGGAACTGCTCCAGACCGAGGGCATCGATGTCACCGTGCTGGCCATGGCCTGTCCCGGCGATCCCGACCCGGAGGCCCTCGCCCAGGCGGCCGCCACCGGTTTGATCGTCACCTATGAGGATCACCATGTCCGCACCGGCCTCGGCAGCGCGGTCGCCAATGCACTTGCCGAATCCGCAACGGCCTGCAAGTTGATCAAGCTCGGCATCTTCCGCTATGGCAGCTCCGGCGTTCCCGATGAGCTTTACAAAAGTCAGGGACTTGATCCCGAAAACGTCGCTAAAACCATCCGCGCGGCGCTGAAAGCATAGCGCCCGGGCGCAAGAGAAAAAAAAGCCTCTCCGGTACAGTACCGGAGAGGCTTTTTTGCTTCCAGGCGTAAAAGCCGCAGCTTATTTAACCGTGATCAGCGACGGGTCGTACTCCGCTGGAGCCGCATAGCCGAGCAGGTTCAGCAGCGTTGCGGCAAGGTTGCTGAGACCGGGATGCTCCACCGCCGCCAGCTCGTACTCGCCGGCGAAGAGGGGATCGACGATCACAAAGGGGACGGGATTGAGGGTGTGCGCGGTTTTAACCGATGTGATGCCGTTCTTGACGGTGAACATCTCGTCGGCGTTGCCGTGATCGGCGGTGATGACCGCAATGCCCTTGAGCGCCTTGACCACCTCGATCAGCTGGCCGACACAGCCGTCGACGGTCTCCACCGCCATGATCGCGGCCTCCATCACGCCGGTGTGGCCGACCATGTCGCCATTGGCAAAATTGACGCGACCGAAGCGAAAACGGCCGCTGCGCAGCAGCTTTTCCGCCTCGGTGGCGATCTCGAGCGCTTTCATCTTCGGGGCCTTGTCGAACTGGATCTTGTCCGAGGGGATCTCTACGAACTGCTCGAGCTTCGCATCGATATAGCCGGAGCGGTTGCCGTTCCAAAAGTAGGTGACATGTCCGTATTTCTGCGTCTCCGAAAGGGCAAAGGAGGGGACGCCGCTGGCGCACAGGTACTCGGAGAGCACCCGATCGATCTCGGGGGGAGAGACCAGATAGTTATGCGGGATATGCAGATCGCCGTCGTACTCCATCATCCCGGCGTAGAGGACCTCCGGGTAGCGCTGGCGATCGAACTCGGCAAAATTCATCTCCTCAAAGGCCCGGGAGATTTCAATGGCGCGGTCGCCGCGAAAGTTGAAATCGACAACCCCGTCGCCATCCTCGATGGTTCCAACCGCCTTGCCGGCGCTGTCGACGATGACGAAGGCCGCAAGATATTGATCGGTCATTTGGGGATCTTCACGATACATGGTCTCTACCGCTTCCGTTGCCGAAGCGAAGCCGCGCGCCTGGCCGAGAACATGGGCGTTCCAGCCGCGCTGCACGACGCTCCAGTCGGCGTTGTAACGATCCATCGTGGTCACCATGCGGCCGCCGCCGGAGGCGATGCGATAATCGCAGCCCTGCCGGGTGTTGAGGCGGCTGAGCAGCGCCTCTGTCTGGGCGATATAGGTCAACGCGGTCTTGGCCCCGACATCGCGGCCGTCCAGAAGGACGTGCAGGCGCACCCGTTTGACCCCTTTGTCGGCACAGTTCTCGAGCAGGGCGAAGAGCTGCTTGACATGCGAATGGACATTGCCGTCCGAGAGCAGACCGATAAAATGGAGCGTTGCGCCGCTGGTGCCGCGCGCGATCAGCTTCTCCCAGATCGGGGTGGTGAATATCCTGCCGCTGGCGATCGATCCGTCCACCAGCTTGGCGCCTTGGGCAAAGACCCGCCCGGCGCCGATGGCGTTGTGGCCGACCTCGCTGTTGCCCATATCGTCGTCGCTCGGCAAGCCGACGGCGGTGCCATGCGCCTTGAGCGAGGTAAAAAAATGGCTGGCGAAAAGTTCGTCCAGCACCGGGGTTTTTGCCATATAGACGGCGTTGGTCTCATCGTGTTTGCCCAGTCCGACACCATCCATGATGATCAGCAGCAGGGGGCCGGGCCGCCCGCCGAAGCGTGCCAGTTTCTTTAATTCGAGCGACATGATAGCAGCCTTTCATTTCAGGGGAAGGGATACGTTTTAAAATCAAAGTTAGTAAAAATTTTGCTCAGTTAAAAGAGCTTCTTGATCCCCGGCCGGCGTGCACCAACAAAGTCATTGAAATATTGGCAAAAAAGGTTTAACTTGAGGCGCACACGTAATTTCACCAGCAACGGGAACGCGCGGAATGTTCTATCCAGATATCCTGCCCTATGTGCAGGCCAGTGATCAGAAGTTTGTAATGGTGCTGCTCGGCGGCATCGGCGGCGTGCAGTCAGGACCCAACATGCTCACCGAGCTGCAACAAGCGCACCGGCCTCACCTCAACGCCCTGGCGCGCCGGGCAGAGTGCGGCCAGCTCCATCCCATTGCACCCGGACTCACTCCGGCTCCGCAGACCACGCTGAAACGACTGCTGGGCTGGCACCGGGAGCAGGCCCCCGACTGGCATGCCCAGCTCGGCCTGCGGGCGTGCGCCATCTCCGCCAGCCAGGAATATCTCGAGCTATTCTCTGCGGCCGGGATCACCGCGCTCGCGGCGCCGGATCTTCCGGCGGAACTGATCGGCCGGGCCTGTACGGCACTTCCGGAACACGATGCCGTCATCCTCCATTATACCGCACCCGGAAGAGAGGGCAGCCTGGGCGGCTATTATGAAAAAATAAAAACCATCGAGGATTTCGACCTCTGCATTCCCCAGCTCCTCGAATCCGCACCGGCGGTGCTGGCCGTCTGCGGGGACCACTCCTGTCCCAGCGCCCTGGGCGCGATCTCCTGGCATCCGGTGCCGGTGATGATCCAGTCGGGCACAGCCCGCTATGATATGGTCCAGACTTTCGATGAGATTGCCTGCAGCGCCGGATCCCTCGGCACTTTCCCCGCCACGGCGTTGCTGCCGCTTCTCCTCGGCCACGCGGGCAAATTGGCCCCCGTACATTGAAAGGAAACCATGCAGACGCCACCCTTTGTTCCCCCTGAAATAAATAATCTGACCCCCGCTGCCCTGGCCGGGCTCATTGATCATACCCTGCTCAAGCCGGAGGCCACGGCACCCCAGTTCGAACAGCTCTGCCGCGAGGCGGCCACCTACCGCTTCGCCTCGGTTTGCGTCAATCCCTCCTGGGTCGACTTTTGCAGCGAACTCCTCCAGGGCACCGGCATCCCGGTGTGCACGGTGGTCGGATTCCCCCTCGGCACGATCCTGCCGGAGAGCAAGGCGGAGGAGACCCGGCGCGCAGTTCAGGACGGCGCGCGCGAAATCGATATGGTCCTCCATGCCGGCTGGCTCAAATCGGGCTATCAAGACCAGGTGCTCAATGACATTGCCGGCGTGGTTCGCGCCGCGTCGCCCCATCTGGTCAAGGTCATTCTCGAAACCTGTCTGCTTGACGATGAGGAAAAAATCCGTGCCTGTGAGCTGAGCCGCGCCGCGGGCGCCCATTTCGTCAAGACCTCAACCGGATTCGGTAAGGCCGGCGCCACCGTAGCCGACATCGCCCTGATGCACCGCTGCGTCGGCCGGAATCTCGGCGTCAAAGCCTCCGGCGGTATCCGCGATCTGGAGACGGCCCTGGCCATGATCGCCGCCGGCGCCAGCCGTATCGGCGCCAGCGCCAGCGTCGCCATCGTTACCGCCATGAATGCTGCAAAGGAGTGACCCTATGAAATATTTCCGCCCAGCCCTTCATCTCAGCCTCACCATCAGCTGCGCCCTGCTGCTGGCGTGTGCGGGTCTGCAGCAGTTGGTGCAAACACCGAGCGTGAGCGTGGCCCACGTCGGATTGCAGAATCTCTCATTCGAGGCGGTCACCCTCGATTTCGACCTCAAGGTGCACAATCCCAACGCCTTCGGCGCCTCGCTTCAGGGGTTCAGCTATACCTTTGCCTTGCAGGAGAAAGAGCTTTTTTCGGGAAAAACTACCAACAGCTTTGCCGTGCCGGCACAGGGTGACGGCCATGCCCATATCCCCATCACCCTCCACTTCAAGGAGATCTATGCGCTGGTTCAAAACACCAAATCTCTGGATTCGTTGAAATACCAGATCACCGGAGCGCTGAATCCCGGCGGCCTGCTGGCCGGCATGACCATCCCCTTCTCCAAAACCGGCACCATGCCGAATGTGCGCCTACCCGAGGTATCACTGGGCAGCCTCAAGGTCAACAAGCTGAACCTGAGCGGCGTGGATCTGAGCCTGGCCATCAAGATGAAAAATCCCAACGCCTTCGCCTTCGATATCGGCAAGCTGAACTATGCGGTCCAGCTCGCTGGCCAGCCGGTGGCCTCCGGCCTCTCGCAGAATCTCGCGGCGATCCCGCAAAAGGGAGCGGGCGAAATTGCCCTGCCCATCCGGCTCGATTTTTCCGGAGTCGCCGCCTCGCTGAGAACCGCCTTGAGCGGCGGCGCGATTGACTGTTCCCTTGCAGGCGCAGCCGACCTCAATACCCCCTTCGGTCTGCTCAATCTGCCTCTGGAAACAACGCAAAAGGTCTCCATTTTCAAATAAGGACTACCGGAGAGACCTCGGCAGCAGCGTCACCCCCCTAAAAAAAGGCCCTCATCGGAGGGCCTTTTCCATGGTATCCAGGAGCGCCGGGGTGATCGGTACCCCCTCTTGCTGCAATCCCATAATGCAGGCCCCGACGGCGGGCTCGAACCGGGGATCGATAAAATCCACATGGTCGACCGCCTGCAGCGCCTCCTCGCGCATATAGGGCATCAGAACCTGGCGCTGGTGAAAGATGCTGCCAATCAAGGCCACCGCAACCTCGCGGCCTGCTCGGCCCATCCGCCGTGCCGCACCCGCCACCAGCCGGCCGATTTCGCGTCCGGCGCTCTCGATGATCTGCCGGGCCGCGGCATCGCCCGCCTCGGCCGCAGCGAAAACCGCCGGGGCATTGCTGGCGATTTCGGTGCGATCGATCTGGTCCGAATAGACCCGGGAGATGATCATATCGACGCTGCTCAGCCCATACTTGTCTTCATAATGGCGCCGGAGCACCGTTTTTGGCCCGCGGCCATCGAGGTCTTTCAGCGCCGCAATCAGGGCCTGCTGGCCGATATAATAGCCGCTGCCCTCATCACCGAGCTTGAAGCCCCAGCCGCCGCAGCGATAGAGGGTGCCCTTTTCGTCCTTGCCGAAGCAGATCGAGCCGGTGCCGGAAATGACGATGATCCCGGGCCCGCCGCCAAAGGCACCCGCCAGCGCCGCAGCGGCGTCGGTATCGATCGTGTGCTTTTTAGCCAATCCCCTCGAGGTGACCTGGGCGGAGATCGCCTCGCGGTCCGCCGGACGTCCGGCGCCGGCCAGCCCGGCGTAGAGATGATCGACCTCGCCGGAGGTGCAGCCCGCCGCAGCGGTCAACTCGTGGACCAGGGCGGACAAATTCTCCCCGAGCCGTTCCGGGCCAATGGCCTGAATATTGGAAGATTCGCCGACAACCCGCGCCAAAAGCCCTCCCTGCGCGTCGATCATCACGCCTTGCGTCTTGGTCCCGCCACCATCCAATCCAATGATCCGTTTCGCCATGACCCGCTCTCCTTTATGCGCGCACCTGAAGATGAATTTTTCTCGCAGCCAGGGCAGCCGCCACCGCCTTGAGCGCCTCGCCGGGAAGAAAGAGCACCAATCCCGTCAGCAGGGCGGCCGAGAGCGACAAGGGCTTGCCCATGATCCAGTTAAAGGAAAAATACAACCAACAACTCCCAAAGACAAGCAAAAAAAGCGCCCCCGCCGACATCAACAGGAGCAGCAGGGCAAAGCTGTCACGGCGGAGCCGGGCCCGGCCGGCAGCCACCAGCGCGGCGGTGATGGGCATGGCGGCGAGATAGCCAAAGGTGGGCTGCGCCAGATAGGCGGGCCCGCCTCCCTGACTGAACAGCGGCAGACCCAGCAAACCGAGAAGCAGATAGAGTCCCTGCGTCAGCGCCGCCGCTCCGGGCGAAAAGAGGGCGCCTGCAAGAAGGGGGAACAAGCTCTGCAGCGAAATGGGTACCGGAAAAAAGGGAATCCGCACCAGAGAGCCGAAGCAGGTCAGCGCAGCCATCAGGGCCGCTCCGGTTATGACGCGGGTTGGCATGGCTGGCAAATCGTGCCTCCCGGGTTGCCCGATGCCGTTATGGGTCTGCGCTCAGGCCGCACGATGGCAGCGTCTGGGCAGTGGAACGCTCCGCCTTGTCCGTGCCAGTCGCCATTTTGCTGTTGCATTTTCCTCGCCGCTTTGATATATTATCATCAAGCGTAGATGGATCACTCAAGGTGCAGTGCATCCTCCCGCCCGCGCTGGGCCGGAGGGAAGCCTTGCACCTTGTTTAGTATTATGCCCGGGGGGATCTCCTCACCGGGCGGCACCGACCTAATTGGTGATCAGGCAATGCTCAAGCACCCGCGACGGCCGTTCCGGAACAGCTGGACGACATCA
The DNA here is from genome assembly GCA_035353815.1 of bacterium. GTDB lineage: Bacteria > Zhuqueibacterota > Zhuqueibacteria > Residuimicrobiales > Residuimicrobiaceae > JAKPUX01. Next base: position 56,080 of record DAOQAG010000014.1, on the reverse strand, counting down.
AGGGCAGCCGGCTCCGGCATCCTGCGCCGCCTGGCCCTGGTTTTGCTCCTCTGCAGCACCGCCCCGCTGCGGCCGCAAACGCTGGCAACCATTCCCCTGCAGCGGGCCGCCGCCTTCTCGCCCTTCTCCTTCGTGCCGGAAGAACGGGCGCTCCGCCCGACCGTCGGACTCGCCTTGAGCGGCGGCGGCCTGCGCGGCCTCGCCCAGCTGGGCGTGCTCCAGGTTCTCGTCGAACACAATATCCCCATCGATTATATTGCCGGTACCAGCATGGGCTCGGTCGTCGGCGGCCTCTATGCCTCAGGCTACTCGCCGGAAGAGCTCTGGTCGACCATCCAGGGCCTGGACGTGGCCGGGCTCCTCAACGATGCGCCCAGCCGCGCCAGTCAGTTTCTCTCCGAAAAACAGAAACAGAACCGGGCCTTTTTGCAGTTGCGTATGGCCGGAGGCAAGTTTTTCCTGCCGGAAGCGGTTACCCCCGGTCAAAAGATCACCAACACCTTGACCGATCTCCTCCTCAATGCGCCGCTGCATGAAGCCGATTTCAGCCGCCTGCGTGTTCCCCTGAAAATCATCGCCACCGATCTTCTCTCCGGGCAAAAGGTAGTGCTGCAGCACGGCAATCTCATCGAGGCCATGCGCGCCTCGATCGCGGTCCCGCTGCTCCTTCTTCCCGTGGAATATGACAGCACCCTCCTTGTCGATGGCGGCTTGCGCGATAATTTGCCGGTCGACGAAACCCGGGCGATGGGTGCCGATATCGTTCTGGCGGTGGACTGCACCGCCAGCTTGCGCGACCGCGAGGACATCAAACTGCCCTGGAAGCTGGTGGACCAGGTCACCACCATCATGCAGCAGGAACACAACCGTGAACAGATCGAAAAAGCCGATCTGGTCCTTTCCTTTAAAGAGTTCCCCGCTTCGCCATCCCACCTGGCGGGCCTCCGGTCGCTCTATGAACAGGCGCGCTCCCGGACGCAGGAGATCATTCCGCAACTGCAGCGCGCCATCGCCGCCAAGGCCCGCGACCTGGCCCCTGCCGACCCGGATACTTTTCGCGTGCAAAAGATCCTTTTCGAAAGCACCCTCCACCTCGGCTTTTCCGAACTCGTCGACACCCGGACCAGCCGGCCCTATACCCTTGCGGATATCCATGCCAATCTGGCAACACTCCATGAAACGGGCTATTATCAGGACGTCGCTGCGCGGATTGCCGTTATCGACCAGGACACCACGCTGATTTATCAGCTCACTCCCTTCCCGGAACTCAACAAAATCCGCCTGCATGGCAATTCGGTCTTTCCGGACAGCCTGCTCCTGCTGCCCTTTGCCCCGCAGCTCGGACGGCCACTGAATCGCCACCAGGCCCGCACAGCCCTGGCGGAGCTGATCCAGCGCTATCGCGAGGCCGGCTACTCGCTCGCGGAGGTGAAGAGTATCCATTTCGACGCCACAAGCGGCATTGCCGATCTCTGGATCGATGAGGGAAAAATAGTCCGTATTCAATTCGAGGGCGCAGCGGTCACCCGATCGTGGGTCCTCGAACGCGATTTTTCCCTCAAAAGCGGCGACCTTTTCCAGCGCGAAAAGGCGCAGACCGCCGTCACCAACCTCTTCGGCACCGGTCTCTTTGATGCGGTCACTCTCATGCCGCAGTCCAGCCCCGCCGGCTGGGAAATCATCGTCCGGCTCGCGGAGAAGAAATACACCATTCTCCGCTTCGGCAGCCACTATGATGTGGAACGCAACGGCCGCGCTTTTGTCGAAGTCGCCAATGACAATATCTTCGGCACGGCCAATGAACTGACCTGGCACGGCCAATACGGCGACCGAGATCAAAAGACCTCCCTCCAGCTGAACACCAGCCGCCTGCTGAAATCCAGCCTCACCAGCCAGATGGTGATCAAGGAGGAGTACGCCAAACGTTTCTACTATACCCATTTTTCCGGGGCCGGCGAATATGAGCGGCGCACGAGCGGCGCCCTCTTCAGCCTGGGCATGCAGCTCGCCCGCCTCGGCCAGCTCTCGGGTTTCATGCGTCTGGAAAAGACCAACCTCCACACCCTCGCCGGCATGGTCCCGGCCTCCGGCGACCTGCTGGTCAACACCATCGGCTTCACCAGCATCGTCGATACCCGCGACCAGACCTTGTACCCCCGGCACGGCAAATATTTCACCTTCAGCTATGAACTCTCGTCCGGCAAATTTCTTGGCGCCGATATCTCTTATTTCATGGTGCAGAACCTGCTCACCACCTACTGGACCTGGAAACAGCGCAGCACCTTTTCGCCCCGGCTCCTCTGGGGCACCGCGGATTTGACCACACCCTTTTCGGAACAGTATAAGATCGGCGGGGAAAATTCTTTCTATGGCTTGCGGGAAGAGGAGTGGTGCGGGCGCAATCTGATTCTGGGGAGTCTGGAGTATCGCTATGCCCTGCCGTGGAAAAACTATCTCAACTTTTACCTTTCCACCCGCATCGATTTCGGCGCGGTCTGGGAAAGCTCCGTCGACGTCAAGGGCAGTGACTTCATCTCGGGCCGCGGCGTCGCCCTGTCAGCCAAAACCCTGGCCGGACCGGTCTCCGTCGCTTATGGCAAGGCCAGCAACGGCCGCACGCGCTGGTATTTTTCGGCAGGCTACACCTTCTGATCAGGGATGCAACCGGTCCAGCTGCTGGTTCCACCGCACCCAGTCGCTCTGCTCGTCGGCATCATTGCTGCTGAATGCACCGCTCTGCACCACCTGACCACGGCCATTGACCCGTACCTTTTGCATGCTCCGGACGATCACCCGCCATTCATCGAGCGATACCGCATGCGGCCCTGCCACCTCGGCGGGTCCGGGAACCTGCTGCGGCGCCACCCCTCCTTTTGCGCCGGGGCCGGCCGGCGTTGCCGCCCGGCTCAGCACCACTTCTCCCGTGTAGACCTTGAGTTCCGCGCTCGAATCGGCCGCCACGCTCAGACGCAGCGTCGTGCCCGTTATCGCCGCAGCCGCGACCGGAGTGGTGATGGTAAAGGTCTGCGTTTCGCTCTTCTTGCCGACCTGGGCCCACAAATCCCCCGATTGCAGCACGATCTGCGATTCGCGCCGCTGTTCGAGCGATTCTTCATAGAGTTTGACAATGTCGATCGTCGTGCGCGGCGCCATCCGGATCCGATCCAGCCGGGCGATCTCAAGCTCGGCGCGCGATTCGATGAAGGTGCGCACCCGCTCGCCGGAGGAAACCGGGGAATCCTTGACCACGCTGTGCCAGTCGCTCTCCGCCAGCCGCTGCTTCTTGGCCGACCCCTCGACCAGAGTGACGACGCCTTTTTGCTCCGGAATACCCCCGCTGAGGGCGAAAAGCGCCGCGGCCGCACCCAGAACAAGCAGAGCGGACACCACAACTACGCGATAGTGATGTGATCTTTTCATCCTCCCTCTTCCTGCCGTTATGACGCCGGCTCTCTTTCCGTTCAAGCCCGCTTCTTGCTCTGCGGATCGGGCACGACAAAGGCGCTGACGATTTCGTCGCCCTTGACGATGTTGACCAGGGCGGCACCCTGGGTCCCACGCCCGCTCATCTTGATCTCCTTGGCCTTGATCCGCTTGAGCTTGCCTTTTTTGGTCACCACGACAAAAATATCCTGCACCCTGGATTCGAGCACGGCGGCGACCTCGCCCGATTTCTCCGAACACTTGTTGTTAACGATGCCTTTGCCACCGCGCTTGATGATGCTGTATTCCTCCAGCGCAGTGCGCTTGCCAAATCCCAGACGGGTCACGCTCATCACCGCTGTTTCCTCGCGCTGCAGCAGCGCCAGACTGATCACCTGATCCTTCTGCTCCAGCTCGATCCCCTTGATGCCGCCCGCGGCGGCACCCATGTCGCGGACATCCTCCTCGGAGAAACGGATGCTCTTGCCCTGCTGCGTCGCCAGCAGGACCTGCGTCTTGCCGTCGGTCACCCCCGCTCCGATCAAAAGATCTTCATCGCGCAGGCCGACCACGGCCAGGCCCCCCTCCTTGATCCGCTGCAACTCCTCAAAATTGATCTTCTTCACCAAACCCTGGCGGGTGGCGAGGAAGAGATAACGTTCGCCGTTCTGCTTCGGCACCGCAAAACAGGCGATGATCTCCTCCTCCTCCTTGAAATGGAGCAGCCGCCCGATCTCGCCGCCTTTCACCTCCTCGGAGGCGAGGGGGATGAAGCTGGTGCGCGAGAGATAGGCCCGCCCCGAGCGGCTGACGAAAAGCAGCAACTGGCTGTTGACCGATCGCAGCGCGAAGCGGAGATAATCCTTCTCGCCCAGCAGTCCGGCGGCCGCCTCGGCACTGTAATCAACCGGGCTGAAGCGGCCGATTCTTCCCCGCCGGGTCAGCGCGATGATGAACTCCTCGTCCGAGACCATCTCCTCCAGCGATTGCGCGCCGTTGCTGCTGCGGGTCAGTATCTGCGTCCGGCGGTTATCGCCATAGTGTTCTTTCAGCTCGAGCAGTTCCTGCTTGATCAGCTGCATGCGCAGGGATTTGCTCGCCAGTAAGGATTTAAGGCGCTGGATCAGCTTGATCAGTTCCTTGTATTCATCCTCGATCTTTTTGCGTTCCAGGCCGGTGAGGCGTTGCAGGCGCATGTCGAGGATGGCCTGGGCCTGGATTTCAGATAGCTTAAAGGTCTTGATCAGCCCCTTGCGCGCCGTATCCACATCCTTTGATTTTTTGATCAGCGCGATGATCGCATCGATGTTGTCGAGGGCGATTTTCAGGCCTTCGAGGATATGGGCGCGCTGCTCGGCCTTTTCCAGCTCGTATTTGCAGCGGCGGAGGATGACCTCATGGCGGAATTTGAGAAACTCCGCGAGCATCTGCTTGACATTGAGCACTTTGGGCTGGCCGTCCACCAGCGCCAGCAGGATCACACCGAAGGTAGTCTGCATCTGGGTATAGCGGAAAAGATCCTTGAGGACCGCCTCCGCATCGGCCTCCTTGCGCAGTTCGAAGACGATGCGCATGCCGTCGCGATCGGATTCATCGCGGATGTCGTACAGACCATCGATCTTTTTCTCGCGGACCATTTCGGCCACCCGTTCGATCAGGGAGGTCTTGTTGACCTGATACGGAATCTCGGTGACCACGATGCGATGACGGCCGCCGCTGACATCCTCCACGTGGACCCGTGCGCGCACGGTGAGCTTGCCGCGGCCGTGCTTGAAATAGGCCGCGATCTCTTCATCGCCGGAAATGATCGCCCCGGTGGGAAAATCGGGGCCCTTCATGTATTTGCGGACCTCCTCGGGCTTGAGATCCGGTTTTTCAATCACCGCGACCAGGGCGTCAACCACCTCGCGCAGGTTGTGGGGCGGGATGTTGGTCGCCATACCGACGGCAATGCCCGCTGCGCCATTGACCAGCAGGGTCGGCAGCAGCGCCGGCAGCACCAGCGGCTCCTTGAGAGAATCATCAAAATTGGGAACGAAATCGACGGTATCTTTCTCGATGTCGCGCAAGACCTCATCGGAGATCGACGCCAAACGCGCCTCGGTATAACGCATCGCCGCCGGGGCATCCCCGTCGATCGAGCCGAAGTTGCCCTGGCCGTCGACCAGGGGATAGCGCAGGGAAAAATCCTGCACCATGCGCACCATGGCGTCATAAACCGCGGTGTCGCCGTGGGGATGGTACTTGCCGAGCACCTCACCGACGATACGCGCGCTCTTTTTATAGGGCGAATTGGGCCGGATACCGAGCCCGAGCATGCCAAAAAGAACACGGCGGTGCACCGGCTTGAGACCGTCGCGGACATCCGGCAGGGCGCGGGCGACAATCACCGACATCGAGTAATCGATGTAGGAACTCTTCATCTCCTCTTCGATAAATACCGGGAGGATCTTTTCGCTGTTTTCCGTCATCTTATTTCGTCGTTAGGGTTACACCACACCTCAAACATCGAGATTGCGCACATACCGGGCATTCTCCTCAATGAACTGACGGCGCAGTTCGACATCGTCGCCCATCAGCATCGAAAAGATATGATCCGCCTCAAAGGCCTCCTCCACCGTCACCTGGAGCAGCGTGCGGTTTTGCGGATCCATCGTCGTCTTCCAGAGCTGCGGCGGATTCATTTCCCCCAGTCCCTTGTAGCGCTGCAGGCTGGCCGTACGGTTCTGCTGCCGGTATTTTTCCTGGATCTTTTGCACCTCCTCCTCATCGTAGGCATACTGCTCCTCGCTGCCGCTGGCGACGCGATAGAGCGGCGGCTGGGCGATATAGAGATAGCCCTGCTCGATGATCGGGCGCATGTGGCGGAAGAAGAAGGTGAGCAGCAAGGTGCGAATATGGGAGCCGTCGACATCGGCGTCGGTCATGATGATGATTTTGTGATAGCGGATCCGTTCCGCCTGAAAATCGTCGCGGCCGATGCCCGTGCCCAGGGAGGAAACGATGGTGCGAATCTCCTCGTTGGAGAGCATCTTGTCGAGACGGGCTTTTTCGACGTTGAGGATTTTGCCGCGCAGGGGCAGGATGGCCTGAAAGCGGCGGTCCCGGCCCTGTTTGGCGCTGCCGCCGGCCGAGTTACCTTCCACGATAAAGAGCTCGGTCCGCTCCGGTTCGGCCCAGGAACAGTCGGCGAGCTTGCCGGGCAGGCTGTCATTCTCGAGCGCGGATTTGCGCCGCGTCAGCTCGCGCGCCTTGCGGGCGGCTTCGCGCGAGCGTGCGGCCACCACGCATTTTTCGATGATGCGTTTGCCCGCAGCGGTGTTCTGCTCGAAAAACTTGCCGAGCTGCTCGTTGACCAGAGCCTCGACGATGCCCTTGACCTCGCTGTTACCCAGGCGCGTCTTGGTCTGGCCCTCAAACTGCGGCTCGGTCACCTTGACACTGATGATCGCGGTCAAACCCTCGCGCACATCATCACCGCTCAGGGTGCTGTCGCCATTTTTGAGCAGCTTGTTCTTGGCCGCAAAATTATTGAGCGTGCGCGTCAGCGCCGCCTTGAAGCCCACCAGGTGCGTCCCGCCCTCGACCGTATGGATGTTGTTGACGTACGAGTAAATGTTTTCGTTGTAGGAGTCATTATAGGAAAAGGCGATATCGACGGGAATCCCGTCGCGCTCGCCGGTGAGGTAGATGGGCTTTTTGGTGATGGTGGTGTGCCCCTGATCGAGATATTCGATGAAGGCGCTGAGCCCGCCCTTGTACTTGAATTTGTTGCTCTTGCCACTCTTCTCGTCGGTGATGGAGATTTTCAGGTTGGGATTGAGGAAGGCCAGTTCGCGCAACCGCTCGGAAAGGATCTCGAAACTGAATTTGCGTTTTTTGAAAATCTCCCCGTCCGGCAAAAAGGTCGTCTTCGTGCCCGTGCTCTTGCGCGCACCCGCTTTTTTGACCGGACCTTCGGGAACGCCGCGCAGATACCGCTGGCGATAGAGCCCGCCGTCGCGGGCAACCTCGACCACCAGCCACTCCGAGAGGGCATTGACCACCGAAACGCCGACGCCATGCAGTCCCCCTGAAACCTTGTAGGCCTTTTTGTCAAACTTGCCGCCGGCATGCAGCATGGTCATGACCACCTCGAGGGCGGAGCGGTTTTGTTCCGGATGGATATCCACCGGAATGCCGCGGCCGTTGTCGCTGACCGTGACGCTCTCATCCTGATTGATGGTCACCTCGATTTCGTCGCAGTAGCCGGCCAGGGCCTCATCGATGCTGTTATCCACCACCTCGTTGACCAGATGGTGAAGCCCGCGCACGGCCACATCGCCGATGTACATCGCCGGGCGCAGCCGTACCGCCTCCAGTCCCTTGAGAACCTGAATCTGGCTGGCGTCGTATCTGTTGTTGTTTTTGCTGGTATTCATGCCCTTCACAGTGCCCGTTTTAGATATAGCGTATGTCTTTGACAAGATCTTCGCCCAGAGCTGTGGCAATTTTTTCCAGGATCAGCGCTTTTTGAAAGAGCAGTTCCATCCGCCAGCTTGCCGAGGAGACCCGCACATAAAGCACCCCATCCTGGATCCGTTCGGGCCGCGAAACTGCGGCGATGCGCTCCCCCACCATCCGGGCCCACTCGTCCAGAACGCGCTGCTGGCGCAGACGCTCTCCCAATCCCAGTTGCTTGACCAGCTGGCCCAAACCCAGGGAAATATGCTGGATTTTATCCCTCGCCAATTCCGGCCCTTCTGATCTCGCCGCCGCCTACCAAAAAGAGCTCCTCCCGCTCGCCCCGCTGCAGCCGATGCTGCAGGGAGGCATAATCGGCGGAGGTGCCGGAGATGAAACACTGCCCCTCCTCGGAAAAGAGATCGATGACCCGCTCGCCGCGCTCCTGGTCCAGCTCGGCATAGAGATCGTCCAGCAGCAGCAGCGGTGTCATCTGCAGGTGGCGTTTTAACAGGTCCAGTTCCGCGGCCTTGAGGCTGATCAAGGCGCTTTTGTGCTCCCCCCGCGAACCATACTGGCGCAGCGGGCGCGGCCCGATCTGAAAAAGAAAATCATCGCGATGGGGTCCAACCAGCGACACGCCCCGCGCGGCCTCGGCGCTCTGCCTCTGACGCAAGCGCTCAGCAAACTGCTGCTCCATCTCCGCCTCACCCCCGCCCGTGACATTGGGCTGATAGGTGATGGTCAGCCGCGCGTCCGAATCCCCGGCGATCCGCTGATAACGGGAGGCGAGAACCTCGCTCATCTCCGCCACCAGGCGCTGGCGGAAACGCATCAAGGCCGTTCCCCGGGAGATGAGTTGCTCATCCCAGACCGCCAGATCATCGCGCGCTTGCATTCTGCTGTTCTGGCCGAGCCAGAGGATGCGGTTGCGCTGCTTGATGATCTTGTCATACTCTTTGAGATCGTTCAGGTAGCGGGTTGAACACTGGGATGCCAGGATGTTGAAAAAACGCCGGCGCTGTTGCGGGGAACCATGGGTGATATCATAATCGGCGACGGACAGTACCACAACCGGAAATTGCCCCACCAGGCGGGAGAGCTGATGCAGCGGTTTGCCATCAAGAACGAGCAGTTTTCCGGACGCGGTCTGGTAGCGCAAATGGATCTCGTGTTCAATCGAATTCTGGCCGATAAAATGGCCGGTGATACTGAAATATTCTTTGCCCAGGGGAACCATCTCTGCGTCGCTGGCGGTGCGAAACGACTTGCAGAGGCAGAGCAGATAGATCACCTCGAGCAAATTGGTCTTGCCCTGGGCATTTTCACCAAAAAGATAGTTTTTGTGGCTGCAAAAGTCGAGCTGTTGGGAACCCAGATTTCGAAAACAATCGATAACCAGACGGCGCAGGAGCATGATCGGGCCGATTCCTACTCGGCACTGTAGGAGTACTCGGTTCCCGTTGCCGGTGCGGCCTCATTGATGCGGATCGGCATCAGCAGCATGATGATCTCCTCGTCCACCTTCTTTTCAACCGGCTTGAGGATGGCGGCGCTGGTCGCATCCTTCAACTCGAAAATGACCTCTTCGCCCTCGAGATGGCGCAGAACATCCATCAGGTAGGTGCCATTGTAGCCGATCTGCAACCACTCGCCGTTGAAGGTGGCCGGGATGGTCTCTTTGGCCTCCGCGCCGAACTCCAGATCCTCGGAGCGAATGGTCATTTCATCAGCCGAAACCATCAGCCGCACCTGATGGGTCAGGGAGCTGGAGAAAATAGAGACGCGGCGCAGGCTGGCGATCAGCAGCTCGCGGTTGATCTGCAGTTTTTTATCATTATCCTTGGGAAGAACGCGCTCGTAATTGGGATAGGTGCCGGAAATCAGCTTTGAATAGACCACGGCGCGTTCCAGCGTGAACACAATATGATCCTCGCCGATCTGGATGCCGACCGGAGCCTGCTCCTGTAAATTGCGCAGGAGCAGATGCAGGGTTTTGGTGGGGACGATCAGATTGCGGCGTACATCGTCACTGAGCATGCCGTTGCTGACCGTGATCTTGGCCAGGCGGTGACCGTCGGTGGCGACGAAGCGGATCTCGCCGGGAAGCAGTTCCATATTGATGCCCGTCAGGGCGGGACGCAATTCATCGGTCGAAACGGCGAACATGGTCTGTTCCGCCATGCGGCCGAGCAGTTCGGCCTTGATCTGAAAGGCCAGTTCGCCCTCCTCGACGCTGATCTGTGGAAAATCCTCGCGCGGTTGGGTGGCGAGTTTGTATTCCCCCTTGTCGGTCTTGATGGTGACCTTGTTGTCGGCATCGGAGTAAATATTCAGGGGAACATCGGGCAGTTCGCGCACGATTTCGACCAGGATTTTGGCCGGAATGGCCACCGAGCCCTCCTCGCTTCCGTCGACGTCGAGCGTAGTCGTGATCGAAATTTCGAGGTCCGTTCCGGTCAGCGACAGCTTGCCATTGCGGAGATCGAGCAGAATGCAGGTAAGTATGGAGATCGTGGTTTTGGGCGGCACAACGCCGATCACTTTCTGCAGGGCGTCGAAAAAGTCCTTTTTGGAAACCGAAAAATTCATGTTTTCCTCCATGCGAAAAAGGCTGGTTTAATCCTCTAAGTTATATAATAAAAAAATATATATCAAGATAATTGTAGTAGTAGGCAGGGTGGATATGTGGATAAGCAAAAAATCCGGATTTTTGTGACGCGTTCGGCCGCTTGAAAACAACAAGTAAGCACATGGACCCCCTGCGGCGGGTTTTACACAAACCGGTGTGCATCGGGCGGGGATAAGGGCGCTTTTATCCACGCCAGGGCCCTGGTCTGGCACCGCGCGGGGATAACCCTGACCTTGTCCACACCCTTCAGCTGGTTTTGCACAGCAATTTCACATCTTGTGCACATGGGTACCCTCAAAGCTGGGAAATCTCGATCTTGCTACGAATGGCATCAACATCCTCGCGGAATTTGACATTGCCGCGCATCATCTCTTCCGTGCAATTGAGGGCGTGAATGACTGTGCTGTGATCACGCCCGCCGAAGTGCAGTCCGATGGTTTTAAGGGAACTGTCGGTGAGCGATTTGCAGAGATACATACAAATCTGCCGGGCCTGGGCGATCTCTTTCTTGCGCGTTTTGGAGCGCAGCAAATCATCCGGAAAGGCAAAATGTTCAGCCGTCACCTTCTGGATGTACTCAATGCTGATCGCGCGCGTCTTGCTGATGCAGACATCGCGCAGGACCTTTTTGGCGAGTTCAAGCGTGATATCGATCCCGTTCAACGAGGCATAGGCCAGCAGACGGATCATCGCCCCCTCGAGTTCGCGGATATTGGAGGTGATGTGCGTCGCGATGAAATGGAAAATCTCCGGAGGCAGCTCGATCGAACTTTCCTCGGCCTTCTTCTGGAGAATCGCTTGCCGCGTTTCCAGATCAGGAGGCTGGATATCGACGACCAGACCCCACTGAAAACGCGATTTGAGACGCTCCTCCATGCCCAGCAGATCCTTGGGAGGGCGATCGGAGGAGAGGATGATCTGCTTGCCCTTCTGGTGCAGGGCGTTGAAAGTATGGAAAAATTCATCCTGGGTGCGTTCTTTATTGCCGAAAAACTGGATGTCGTCGATCATCAGGATATCCACATTGCGGTACAGTCCGCTGAACTCGGTGGTCTTGTTCTTCTGAATCGAATTGATGAAATCGGCGGTAAAGCGCTCGCTATCGACATAGAGAACACGCGTTGCGGGATTCTGCTCCTTGGCGTAGTTTCCGATGGCTTGAATCAGATGCGTCTTGCCCAGGCCGACACCGCCATAGACCACCAGCGGATTGAAGGTGGTCGATCCGGGCGATTTGGCGACCGCGAGAGCAGCAGCCTTGGCAAATTTGTTACACTCGCCCTCGACATAGCTGTCGAAGCAGTAGCGGATATTGAGATTGTCCGGATGCCGCGGTCCGGCCGGAACGGCAGAGGCAACGGGTCTGACCGGCACGGGCACGCTCAGTTCTGGCGGCAGGGGCGAATCCATGCGAATGGAATAGGACAGCTTGAAGCCGTTACCCATGACCTGCGACAGCGCCTGGTTCATCATGCCGCCGTATTGCTGCTCGATCCATTCGTAGGAAAATTGGTTGGGGACCTGGATGGTCAGGGACTTGTCATCCAGTTTGAGGGGTCGAATCGGTCGAAACCAGGTGAGCAGGGTGTTGGGGTGCACTTCATCCTTGAGGATGGCGAGGACCTTGTCCCAGATCTCGGTATGATCGTACTGCATATGGCTCCCGTCACGTAATAGAGGATTGCTTGTCAACATATCGTCCTGCCCCGGCTCCGGATGCTACGTTACAAGGTAATTCTGAGTTATCCACAATAAAGATCAAGTTATTCACATCCATCAAGGTGGGATATTTTTATATAAGCCTTGAAAATGGATGGGTTAACACCGGAATCCCGTCGGGATTATCCACACCACCTGGCGATGCTGCCGGCCGGCAGCTGCTTTCAGGTGAACAGCCTTGCAGTTATCCACATTTTCTCAAAGTTCCGGTTTTCCCTTTAAATGTTAGTAAAAGCCGGGTGATTTGCAACAGCAAAATTGATTTTTTTTTCGGGTGGCAGACGGCACTGAGCGGCGTACCGGCCTTCTGCAGACGGGGAACAAAACACAGCGGCCCATCCGGGCACATCCGCAGCACCGGGCTGAAGACAAAATAAATGCTTGATTTTTTAAAAGAAAATTCGTAATTATATAAGCTAATATCCATTTTAAAAGGAGATTCCCTACATGCAACCTACATTCCAGCCCAGCAAACGGAAGCGGATCAACAAGCATGGGTTCCGTTCCAGAATGGCCTCCAAAAACGGCCGCATCGTTCTCGCGCGGCGCAGAGCCAAAGGACGCAAAAAATTGAGTGTCAGTGACGAATAACCGGTACGCCCCTCGTGCCCCGCGCTAAACTCGACCACTCGGCCATGATCAAGAAACGCGCCGAGTTTTCCGAACTCATCAAGAGGGGCTTGCTCTTTCAGGGCAGCTACTTTTCCGTTTTCTATAACGAGAATGAACTGCGCCGCATGGGATTTTCAGCCAGACACGGCCTCTCTGCGGTGCAGAGAAACCGCCTGCGCCGCCTCGGACGCGAGGTGTGGCGACGCCATCAGGAAGAGATCAGCATCACGGGGGATTTCATCCTTATCGCACGTGAGCGCGCCCTGAACGCTCCCTTCACCGCGCTGGAAAACGATTTCCGGGCCCTGGTCGCACAGATCATCCGTCGTATGGCACGATCAGCCGGCCCCATGAGCCTCCCGCCGCAGGGAAGCCAACAAGGAAAACGCCACGATAGTGAATAACAATCCCGTAAAACCGATCCTCCTCTCGCTTATTCGTTTCTATCAGCATGCGATCTCACCGGCGCTCCCTCCCAGTTGCCGCTTTCAGCCAACCTGCTCGGAATATGCCTTGCAAGCAATTGAAAAATATGGAATTATTAAAGGTTGTAGCAAGGCCTTCATTCGCTTGCTCAAATGCAATCCGCTTTTTCCGGGCGGATATGACCCTGTATAGGACCAGCCATGAACCTCGACAAAAAGACCATTCTCGCTTTTCTGCTGATCGGACTGGTGTTTCTCTTCGTCCAGAGCCCCATCTATCAAAAGATCTTCTTTCCCGACAGCTATAAAAAGCAGCTGGAAGCGCGTCAGACCCGCCCTGCCACCGCTGATTCCGTGGCTACCCGGGTTGTCAAGGAGGGTACGCTGGCGGCGGAAAGCCTGAGCAGCGCGCCCGACGATTCGGGCCAGCGTACCTTGCAGGAGGAGATGCAGCAGCCCGCGCGCGAAATTACCGTCGAGTCCGATCTCTTCACGGCGGTTTTTTCCACCCGCGGCGGCACCCTGCAAAGCTGGACCCTGAAAAAGTACCGCAAAAGCGGCAGCGAACTGGTTTCGCTGCTCCCGGAAAACGGCCGGGAAAACCTCGGCCTCGATTTTGTCACCCGGGATGAGGATACCCTGAGAACCGGCCTCTACAATTTCGCCTGCGATGACCAGGGTGTGATCACGGCCACCCCCGGCGGTACGACGCTGACCTTCACGCGTCCATTCCCGGACGGCCGCTTCATCAGCAAGAGCTATACCTTCCGCAGCGGACGCTATGATTTCGATCTGGAGGTCAGCCTCGAAAACATGGGTTCGCTGGTCGCAGACAAATCGTACCAGATTGTGGCGCCCAATGGCCTGGCCAGTTCGGAGGTGCGTCTCGCCGAGGACATGTACTATGCCAAGGCAGCGGTAGCGGCCGCCGGGCGAGTCAACAAAATCAGCAAAACTCGTGGAGTTCTCGAGAAGGAGAGCGGCAGCATCGACTGGGTCGGAGTGCGCACCAAGTATTTTGCCTACGCGATCATTCCGGTCTCGCAAAAGGGCGCCTCCGCGACCACGCTCGGGCAGGAATTTATCTGGCAAGGCGACAGCAAACTCAAGTGGAAAAAATATGCCATCGGCCTGGGCATGCCTTTGACGCGCGAGAGCAGCCGGGACCGTTTTACAATATTCATCGGCCCGATGAATGACGACCTCCTCAAGTCCTACAAGATTGGTTTGGAAAAGTTCATGGACATGGGCGCGGTGATCATTCAGCCCTTCAGCATCGCCATCCTCTGGACCTTCAAAAAGCTTCATGCGGTGATCCCCAATTATGGTCTGGTGCTCCTCCTTTTTGCGCTGATCATCAAATTGATCACAGCGCCGCTGACCCACAAGAGCACGGTCTCGATGAAAAGAATGCAGGCGCTACAGCCGCGGATGGAGGAGTTAAAAGAAAAGTATGCCAAGGATCCGCAGCGCCTCAACGCCGAGACCATGAAGCTTTACAAGGAAGAGGGCGTCAATCCGATGAGCGGATGTCTCCCCATTCTGCTGCAAATGCCGCTCCTCTGGGCCCTCTACATTGTCTTTCGCACCACCATCTCGCTGCGCCAGGAGGGTTTTTTCTGGTGGATCAAGGATCTCTCCGGCCCCGATACCGTCTTTACCCTGCCTTTTTCGATCCCGATGTACGGCAACGGCGTCAATATCCTGCCTCTGTTGATGGGACTGACGATGATCGTTCAGCAAAAGATGTCGATCAGCGATCCCAAACAAAAGGCCATGGTCTATTTCATGCCCATTTTTATGACCTTGCTCTTCAATAATTTTCCCTCCGGGCTCAATCTCTATTATACCCTGTTCAATATCATCGCGATTATCCATCAGAAGTATTTTATGGGTCTGAACGAGCCGGTGGCGGTTCCCGCCAAACGCAGGGTCTGATGAGGAGACCGCTCCGGATGCCGTGCCATGATGTGCCCCGCTTTCACGAGCGGGGCATTCTTGTTTAGGGTCTGGTAATGTCCAACGAAGCACACAACGATATCATCGCCGCACTGGCCACCCCGCCGGGTACCGGTGCGCTGGCGATCATCCGCCTCAGCGGCGCCGGCTGCCGCGCTCTTTGTGCTGCCCTGTTTTCGGGAAGAGCGGGCGTGGACGGCGCCAAAGCCGCACGATTCCATGGCTATCTTTGCGACCCCGCCGCGCCGGACGGCCGTGAGGTCGATGAGGTGGTGCTGCACAGCTATATCGCTCCGCACTCCTTCACCGGCGAGGAGATGATCGAAATCAACTGCCATGGCGGCATGGTGGTGGTACGGCGCCTGCTGGAACTGCTCTTGCAGTATGGAGCGCGCCTGGCTGAACCGGGGGAGTTCTCCCGCCGCGCCTTCCTCAACGGCAAGATAGATCTGATCCAGGCCGAGGCGATCGCCGATCTGATCGCGGCGCACAGCCGCCGCGACGCCGATCTTTCGCTGGCGCAGCTGCACGGCGGCCTCTCCGCGGCTTTGCAGCGCCTGACTGCAGGGTTGCGCGCAGGCTGCGCCCTGCTTGAGCTTGAACTTGATTTCAGCGAGGAGGTCGAATTCGTCGAACGCGGCCAGCTCACCGCCCTGATGCAGGCAGCGCTGGCCGAGATCGACACCATTTTGGCCACCTATAACTATGGCCGGATCGTGCGCGAGGGCGCACGGGTGGTGCTGGTGGGCAAGGTCAACGTCGGCAAATCCACCCTGCTGAACAGCCTGCTTCGCCGCGAGCGTGCGATTGTATCGCCGCTTCCGGGTACGACGCGCGATACGCTCGAAGAGGGCATGGAGCTCGACGGGCTCTTGTTCCGGCTGGTCGATACGGCGGGCCTGCGCGCGCCTGCGGAGTCGGTCGAACAGGAGGGGATTGCGCGTACCCTGGCGGAGGTTGAGTCCGCCGATATCCTGGTGCAACTCTTTGAGGCCCATACGCCACTCGATGAACTCGACCGCCGGGTGTTGGCCCTGGGCGCGGAAAAACGCCGCGTCGCCACCCTGCGCATCCTCACCAAGAGCGATCTCCCGTCCAACCCGGCGACCGCGGCGGATCCCGATCTCGCCGGGGCGCTGCAGATCTCCTGTTACAGCGGCCGCGGCATCGCGGAGCTGCAGCAAACCCTGCATGACAGCGTCGCTGCCTGGCAGCCTGCGGGTGAGGGGGTTGTCCTCACCCGGCTGCGTCATTTTGCGGCCCTGCAGGAGGTGCGGCAGCATCTGCTGCTGGCCCGGCAAAGTCTGACGGAGGGCCAGTTTGGCGAGTTCATCGCCCTCGATCTGCGCGCGGCCCTGGCCGCAGCCGGCACGATCACAGGAGAGGTCAGCAGCGCCGATCTGCTCAATGATATCTTTGCCGCATTCTGCATCGGCAAATAGGATGTTTCACGTGGAACATGTTCTCCGGATGCGGAAGGAAATAGGACACCGTGAAGACGCACGACCAGGGGTATGAGGTCATCGTCATCGGCGGCGGCCATGCTGGTTGCGAAGCGGCACTGGCCGCGGCGCGGATGGGGGCCGCCACCCTGCTGATCACCCAGAATATTTTTACCCTCGGACAGATGTCCTGCAATCCCGCCATCGGCGGTCTCGCCAAGGGACATCTCGTCAAGGAGATCGATGCCCTGGGCGGCGCCATGGGCCGGGTGGCGGATGAGAGTGCGATCCAGTTCCGCATGCTCAACCGCTCCAAGGGACCGGCGGTCTGGTCACCACGCACGCAGAACGACCGCCTCCTCTATGCCAGCCGCATGCGCCAGTTGCTCGAAGCGCAGCCGGGACTCACCCTGCGCCAGCACAGCGTCAAGGCGCTGCTCCTGGCCGGCGGACGGATACAGGGCGTGATCACCGAGGTGGATACCCCGCTGCGGGCCGAGCGGGTCATTCTCTGCGCCGGGACCTTTCTCAATGGCCTCATCCACGTCGGCATGAGCCATTTTTCCGGCGGCCGCAGCGGTGAACTGCCCGCCACCGGCCTCACCGAGCAACTGCGCGCGCAGGGCCTGCGCAGCGGCCGCCTCAAGACCGGCACGCCGCCGCGCCTCGACGGGCGCACTATCGATTTCAGCGCCATGACCGAGCAGCCCGGCGATGCCCGCATTGTCCCCTTTTCGCATCACCACGCGGAGATCGATTATCCGCAGCTCTCCTGTTACCTGACCCGCACCGGTCCCGCAACCCATGCCATCCTGCGCTCGGGACTGGATCGCTCCCCTCTCTACCAGGGGGTCATCCAGGGCGTCGGACCGCGCTATTGCCCCTCGATCGAAGACAAGATCCACCGCTTCGCCGACAAGGAGAGCCATCAGCTCTTTCTCGAGCCCGAAGGGCACTCCACCCGTGAATACTATCTCAACGGCTTTTCCACCAGCCTTCCTGAAGACATCCAGATCGCCGCGGTTCGCTCGATCCCCGGGCTCAAACGGGCGCACCTGACGCGCCTCGGCTATGCCATTGAATACGACTACTTTTTCCCCAGCCAGCTCTGGCCGACACTGGAAAGCAAGGTGCTCGCAGGGCTCTATCTGGCGGGACAGATCAACGGCACCTCCGGCTATGAGGAGGCGGCGGCTCAGGGATTGATGGCCGGCATCAACGCCGTACGCGCCCTGCGCGGTGAGCCCCCCTTCATCCTTTCGCGCCAGGAGGCCTATATCGGCGTCCTCATCGACGACCTGGTCACCAAGGAGCTGGCGGAGCCCTATCGCATGTTCACCTCGCTCGCCGAGAATCGCCTCCATCTGCGCCAGGACAACGCCGGGCTCCGCCTTATGGCGCACGGCTATGACCTCGGGCTGATCGACGCGGCCGCCTGGCAAAAGTGCGAATGCCTGCGCCAGGAGATTGCCGCAGCCATGACCCGGCTCGAGGACTTCAAGCCCGCACCAGCGGAGATCAATCCCCTGCTGCAAGAGGCCGGGAGCGCAGCGATCGAATACCGCGAGAGCGCGGCGCAATTGCTCAAACGGCCGCAGCTGCGCCTCGAGATGCTGGCCGGCCTGTGGCCGGATCCCCTCTTCGCCGCCGACACCCCCTTCTGGCGCGAGGTGCGCGAGGAGGTCGAGATTGAGGTCAAATACGCCGGATTCTTGCAGCGGCAGCAGGAGCAGATCCGGCGCATGGCCGGACTCGAGGAGACCCTGATTCCCGCGCAGATCGACTATACGGCACTGACGGCGCTCTCCCACGAGAGCCGCGAAAAACTGCAGCGCATCCGTCCGCGCACCCTCGGGCAGGCTTCGCGGATTCTCGGTGTGGCGCCCGAGGATGTGGCCACGCTGCTGATCCATATCGCCCGCTGGCGCCGCGGCGCCAGTGTTCCACGTGGAACCCCAGCGGCAGAGGAGGAACATGCAGAGGGAGAATAAAAGTGCTTTGTTGCAGCTTGCAAATGATGTACATTGGCCCATGCCGCAGGCAGAGCAGGCCGAGCGCTACGTCGATCTGATCGAGGAGTGGAACCAGCGCACCAACCTGGTCTCGCGCCAGGATGTCGGGCGCATCGTCTCCCGGCATGTGCGCGAATCCCTCTGGTTCTGCCGGCCGGAGGTGCTCGGCACCTCTGCAACGGTGCTCGATCTCGGCAGCGGCGCCGGCTTTCCCGGGGTGCCGATGAAGATCCAGCTGCCGGAGCTGCAGCTGACGCTGCTGGACTCGCGCCGGATGAAGGCCCTCTTTCTCAATGAGGTGGTGAGAACCTTCGGCTGGAAGGATGTCAGCGTCCGCTGCGAACGCGCCGAAACCCTGCCCGCCACCGCGCCCGGCCTCCTCTTTGACCTGGTCGTCTGCCGCGCCGTCGCCCGTCTGCCGGAGCTGTGGCGCTGGTCCGCGCCCCTGCTGCACCGCGGCGGCCGCCTGGCCGCCCTCAAAGGGGGCGACCTGACCCTGGAACTGCGCCAGCTTCGCAGCAAATACCCCGGCCTGGAGGCGGCCCTGCTGCCGATGCCGGAACTCCCGGACGATCCAGAGGCTCGGCGCCAAATGATCGTGATCCGCAATGCCTGAACCCCCTCGAGGAGGAAATTGTGTCCAAGCAGGTCTTCGATGAGATCAAAAACCTCACCACCGAGGCGCGCAATCCCGCGACGCGCCAGATCGACAAGCTGTCGATCGCCGATACGCTCCATCTAATCAACGATGAAGATCTCAAGGTTGCCGCGGTCGTGCGGACCGAGATTCCCTATATCGCCCAGGCGGTCGAACTGATCGTCCAGGCCTTCAAGACGGGCGGGCGCCTCTTCTATGTCGGCGCCGGAACCAGCGGCCGCCTCGGCGTCCTCGATGCCTCGGAATGCCCGCCTACCTTCGGGGTGAGTCCCGAGATGGTGCAAGGGATCATCGCCGGCGGCTTCAAAGCCCTGGTGAGCGCCCAGGAGGGGGCCGAAGACCGCTACGAAATGGGCGCCCAAGACCTCCTGGCGAAGAACGTCTCCCCGCGCGATGTCGTCTGTGGGATCGCCGCCAGCCGCCGCACCCCCTACGTCATCGGCGCCGTCGACAAGGCGCGCGAACTCGGCTGCAAAACCCTCTATGTGACCTGCAACCCGCGCTCCGAGATGAATATCCAGGTGGATGTGGCGATCTGCCCCGTGGTCGGGCCCGAGGTGGTGATGGGCTCCACCCGCATGAAGGCCGGCACCGCCACCAAGTTGATCCTGAACATGATCACCACCACTGCCATGATCCAGCTGGGCAAGGTCTGGGAAAACATGATGGTCGATCTGCAAATGACCTCGAAAAAGCTCGAGGAGCGCTCGAAAAAGATCGTCATGCAGGCCGCCCAGGTGGACTATGAGACCGCTGCGGCCACCCTGAAGCGCGCCGATGGCCATGTCAAAACCGCCCTGGTGATGATCACTGCCGGGGTTTCCGCTGCAGAAGCGCGCGAACTGCTCCAGCGCGGCGAGGGCTTTGTCCATCGCGCGATCGCCCTGCGCTCCTGACCCGGACCCGCGCCGGCGCCAGGATGATTGCCAAAGTTGAGAATCCATGACTCCTCCCATCATCACAACCATTGCTGATACCTTCCGCCGCAGCGCCCCGTTCGCGCGGGTGCTGGCCGAGAGCGCCGGCGGCGGAAGCCTCGTCCTCAACGGCTGCCTGGGCGCCGCCCGGGCCTTTCTCGTCGAGGCGCTGCAGCAGAGCCGCCCGCGCCCGCTGCTCTGCCTCTTCCCACGGCCCGAGGAGGCGCGGCAGTTCTACGACGATCTCGTCGAACTCCTGCCCGCCCCCGCACTCGGGCTCTTCTCCCCGCACGATAAACAGCTCTGGAATGAGGTCGGCCCCCTCGGCCCGGTCGTCGGTCAGCGCCTCAACGCCTTGAGCACCCTGATGCGGGGCGGCCCGGGCGTCGTCGTCACCTCCGCGCCAGCCCTGCTCGAGAAGGTGGCCGATCCGGTGCGTGTCGCCCGCTCCACCCTCTCCCTGCACGCCGGCCAGGAGTATTCCTTTGCCCAGCTGATCGAGGAGCTGGTCCATGCCGGCTATGTGCGCGAACATCAGGTCGAGCGTCCGGGCGAGATGTCGGTCCGCGGTGGCCTCATCGACCTGTTCCTTTTCGAGGAGACCCACCCCGTGCGCCTCGAGTTCTGGGGCGATCACATCGAATCGATCCGCCAGTTTGATCTCGAGACGCAGCGCTCGCTGCAGCCGGTCGAAGCCATCTCCCTGCTTCCCCTCAGCGCGGCGGGACTCTACGGCCCGGTCTTCGATCAGCCCTTCGATCAGCTGCCACTCACGGCGCTGCTGACCGGGTATCTTGCGGCGGAAAGTACAATACTTCTTTTTGATAAAACATTGATATCTAATGAGTTAGAGGATTTTGAAAAGGAGTATTCCGTCCGCTTCGAGACCCATCTCCAGGAGCACCAGGAGGAGGGCCTCAGCTTCGAAAGCTTTTACACAAGCCGCGATACCATCCTTGAGGTTATTAATAATTTTCAAATATTTGAAATAAATACATTTAAGTCAAGTTTGGCCCTGCCGGAGATCGAGTTTTCCACACAACGCAACGCTCATTTTGCCGGCAATCTCAAGCTCTTTTATCAGGAGGTGGAGGCCCACCGCCGGACGGCGGCGCAAGCGGGCACAAATTCGACGGTTGCGGTCCTTTGCGATTCGGAGTCCCAGACCCTGCGTCTCCGCGACCTGGTCGCCCGGGAAGAGGTGGAGGATATCCACGTCGCCACCCTCAATCTCTCCGAAGGGTTTCAATGGCCGGAGCACCACCTCTACGTCTACACCGATCGTGAATTGTACGGCCGCATCCGTCTCAGCAAGGCAGACAAGGCCTCACGCCGCGCCGTCTCCTTTGCCGAGATGCTCAAGCTCCAGGAGGGCGATTATGTCGTCCATATCGAATATGGTGTCGGCATCTTTCGCGGCCTCAAGCCGATCGACGCCTATGGCCGCGTACGCGAGTGTATCCAGATCGAATACGCCGGCGGCGACATGCTCTACGTCCCGCTGGAAAAAATGGACCAGGTGCAAAAATACTCCTCTCGCGACGGCTACATCCCGGTGCTCAACAAGCTGGGAGGCAAGGAGTGGGATAAATTAAAATCCCGCACCAAGTCGCGGGTCAAGGAGGTCGCCGGGCAGCTGATCAAGCTCTATGCGGTCCGCAAGCTCAGGCCGGGGCACGCTTTTCCGCCCGATACCGTCTGGCAGAAGGAGCTTGAGGCCTCATTCAAGTTTGACGAAACCCTCGATCAGCTCAACGCGGTCAACGAGATCAAGGAGGACATGGAGAAAGGCACGCCGATGGACCGCCTAGTCTGCGGCGATGTCGGATTCGGCAAGACCGAGGTGGCCGTCCGGGCGGCCTTCAAGGCGCTGATGGATGGCAAGCAGGTGGCGGTGCTGGTGCCGACGACGGTGCTGGCGCAGCAGCACTTCGCCACGTTCAGCGAGCGCCTGGCGCGCTTTCCGGTGCGCATCGCCGTGCTCTCGCGTTTCAAGAGCGCCCGGCAGCTGACCGAAATCATCCAGCAGGTCGGCCGCGGCGAGATCGATCTCGTCATCGGCACCCATCGCCTCCTCTCCCGGGATGTGCAGTTCCGCGATCTCGGCCTGTTGATCATCGACGAGGAACAAAAGTTCGGCGTGCTCCACAAGGAGCGGCTCAAGCTGCTCAAGGCCAACGTCGATACCCTGACCCTCTCGGCGACCCCCATCCCGCGCACCCTGCACATGGCACTAATGGGTGCGCGCGACATGTCACTCATCAACACGCCGCCTGGCAACCGGCTCCCCATCGTCACCGAGGTCTGCCGCTTTGAACGCGATCACATCCGCGAGGTCATCCTGCGCGAGGTGGAGCGCAAGGGGCAGGTCTTCTTCATTCACAATCGCGTGGCGACGATCTCGGGGATCCATCATCTCCTGACCGAGCTCTTGCCTGAAATCAACTTTGCCGTGGCGCATGGCCAGATGGAGGCCCCGGCGCTGGAAAAGGTGATGACTGCCTTCGCCGAGGGCCAGGTCCATTGCCTCATCTGCAGCATGATCATCGAGTCGGGCATCGATGTGCCCAATGCCAATACCCTGATCGTCAACCGCGCCGACCGCTTCGGCCTGGCGCAATTGTATCAGCTGCGCGGCCGGGTCGGCCGCTCCGACCATCAGGCCTATGCCTATTTTCTCATTCCGCCGCTGCGCAAACTGACGCGCACCGCGATCAAGCGGCTGCAGACGATCCAGGAATGCTCGCATCTCGGCTCGGGTTACAAGATCGCCATGCGCGACCTCGAGATCCGCGGTGCCGGCAATATCTTCGGTGCGGAACAGAGCGGCTTTGTCGATGCCCTGGGCTACGAACTCTATGCCCGGATCATCGAGGAGGCCATCCAGGAACTGCGCGAGGAACTCCAGCCCGGGCAGCGCCCCAAGCCCGCTGCCGAAGCGCAACTTCCCATGGAATCGCGCATTGAAATGGAGGGAGATGCCTTTCTCCCGAACACCTACGTCGCGGCCGCGGCCGATCGCGTCGACATTTACAAGCGCCTCATCGAGGCGAAGACCGCTCCGGCCATTGCGGCGCTCGAGCAGGAGTTGCGCGACCGCTTCGGCCTCCTGCCCGCGCCGGCCCGCCATCTTCTCGACTATGTCCTGGTCAAGCTTCTGGCGCATCAGGCCCGGGTCGAGGAGATCGGCGTTAAAAACGGCAAGATCAGCGGCAAATTCTTCGCCACTGCCCTGCCCAAGGGGGAACTATTCCGCCCCTGGCTGGGTAAAATGGTCGAAAAAGCATGCTATCCCTTCGAGCTGCGCCAGAGCCAGAACACCCTCTTCTTCGAAATCACGGCCGATCACCACGTGAGCGCCATCGAACAGATGAAAAAGTTCTTGGAAAGTATTATTTAATTGCTATATTTATCTAAATTTAGCTTTTAATTCCCGGACCTCTCCATGAAGAAGTGCTTCCGTGCCGCGGCCGCTCTCCTCCTCCTCTGCCTGGCCCTAATCAGCTGCCGCGGCAAAGATGACAAGAGCATCGTCGCGCGCGTGGGCAAGACGGTGCTGACCTTGCAGGAGGTGCGCGAGCGCACGCCGGGCGTGGACGCACCGGCAGCCCGGGACCAGGCCGAGCGCTATATCCAGCACTGGATCGAATCGGAACTGCTCTATCAGGAGGCGCTGCGGCGCGGCGTCGACAAAGAGAGCGAGGTTCGGCGGGCGCTCAGGGAGATGACCCGGGACTATATCACCACCGCGCTGGTGGAGCAGCTCGCCGTCGGAATTACCGCCAGCGATGCCGAGATCGAGCGCTACTATCAGGAACAGAAGGAGGAATTTCAGGCGGAGGAAGATCTCTATCATCCCCTGCTGATCCTGGTGCGCACGGCGGACGAGGCCGGCACCGCGCGGCGTGAACTGAACGACGGCACCTCCTTTGCCGAGGTCGTCCGGCGCTATTCGATCGACGGCAGCCGCTTCCAGGGGGGAGATCTCGGGTATGTGCCGCTGCGCGCGCTCTCGCCGCTGCTGAGCCGCGCCGTGAGCGCGATGCGCCCGGGCGAGATTTCGGCCCCGCTGAAATCGGAGGTTGGCTACAATCTGATCCGGCTGGAGGGCGTGCAGAAGAAAGGTAGCATGCAGCCTCTGGACGAGGTGCGGCCGCAGGTGATCGAGCGAGTCCTGGCGCAGAAAAAAGAGAAGGCTTATCAACAACTGATCACACAGCTGAGCGGAGAACTGGTCCCGTATGCGGACATGACCCTGCTGGAGTCGATCAAAAAGAAAGAATAAGAATGAATTTTGTACCTGACATCCTGGTAAAGCTGGCGCACCGGTGCGGCCTGGCCCTGAGCCTGATCGGCCTGGCCCTCTCTCCCCTGCAGGCGCAGCAGATCCTCGATCGCATCCTCGCGGTGGTGGATGACGACGTCATCCTCGAGTCGGAGGTGGCGCAAGGGGCCTACTTGACCGCGATGCAATTGCGGATCGATCCGACGAAATCCCCGCGCGAGTTTGCGCGTCTCAAACAGGAGACGCTCAACAATCTGATCAATCAAAAGATCCTCCTGGTGCAAGCCGACAAGGATACGGTCAAGGCGGATGAGGCGCAGGTGGAGCGCTATTTGCAGCAGCAGATGGCCAATGTCATCCAGCAGCTGGGCGGCGAGGACAAGGTGGAGGAATACTTTGGAGCCTCGCTCACCAAGGTGCGCCGCAATTACCGCGAGGAGATCGAGCGCAACATGCGCATCCGCACGGTGCAATCGACCCGGATGCAGGGGATCAAGATCAGCCGCCGCGAGGTCGAGCAGTACTACGAAGCCCACAAGGATTCCATCGGCCCGATCAAGGAGACGATCGATCTCAGCCATATCCTGATCAAGGCCACGCCGGGAGAGGCGGCGCGCAAAATCGCCTACGACAAGGCCGAAGCCCTGCGCCAGCGCGTCCTCGCCGGAGAGGACTTTGCGGAACTGGCGCGTGAAAACTCGGAAGATCCCGGCAGCGCCAGCCGCGGCGGCGATCTCGGCTTTATGTCGCGCGGCGAGTTCGTCCAGGAGTTCGAGGAGGCGGCCTTCAAACTCGCCCCCGGCGAAACCAGTCCCGTGATCTACTCCCAGTTTGGCTACCATATCATCCAGATGGTCGAACGCCGGGGTGAAAAAATAGACACCCGACATATCCTGATTGCGCCCAAACCCTTGCGCGAAGATGAGGTCGCCGCAGCCGACACCATCAAGGCCATCGCCCGAAAACTCAAGGAGGGGGCCAGCTTTGAGGATATGGTCCAGCGCTACTCGCAGGACGAATCCTCGAAAGCGGATAAGGGCCGTCTCGGTACCTTTGAGATCGATCAGCTGCGTGAGCGCGCCAAGGAATTCGTCTACGCCGTCAACGGCCTGAAACCGGGCGAATACTCGGATCCGGTGCGCACCCAATATGGCTTTCACATCCTGCGCGTCGATCGACGCGAACCAGCACGCGAACTCGACTTTACCAAGGATTATGACCGGATCCATCAGATCGCCCTCGATCACAAGATGCAGCGGGCCTTCAATGCCTGGATCGACCAGCTCAAAGAGGAGGTCCATGTGGAGATCAAGGATGATCTCTCACAGTAGACGGTCCGCAGCAGTGTTTTGTTGGTGCGAATCGGCCCGCTCTGGGCCGATTTTTTTTCTTGGGAGGAACGGGATGAGGAAGAGCAAACGTAGATCCACGATACTCCTGCTCGGAGCACTGATGCTCCTGCCGCTGTTACCGGCGGCAGGCGGCGTCGCGGATTTTACCATCGCCCGGCTCAAGTACAGCGGTGGCGGTGACTGGTACAACGATCCCTCGATCCTGCCCAATATGCTCGCCTTTTTGGGTGCGCACTCGACCCTGGCGGTCGCTGCAGAGGAAGTGCGCCTTTCCCTGATGGACGAGGAGCTTTTTGCCCATCCCGTGCTCTTCATGACCGGCCACGGGCGTATCTCCTTTTCCGGCGCGGAAGCAGCCCGGCTGCGCGCCTATCTGACCGGCGGCGGCTTCCTCATCGCCGATGACGATTATGGCATGGACGACCACTTCCGGCGCGAGATACGCAAGGTGTTTCCCGATCACGAGCTGGTGGAACTGCCCTTCTCCCATCCCATCTTTCAGGCGCCCTTCTCCTTTCCGCAGGGGATGCCCAAGACCCACGAGCATGACGGGGGTGCGCCCCAGGCCTTCGCCCTGTTTCACGACGGGCGCATGGTTCTTTTTTACTGTTTCAACAGCAATATATCCGATGGCTGGGCGGATGAGAACGTCCACCATGATCCCCCCGAGGTGCGGGAGAAGGCTCTGGAGATGGGCATGAACATCATCGTCTACGCATTAACCCATTAAATCGAGGGTTGTGGAGAATTCATGCCGAAGGTTGGCTTGAAAGGGCTTGCTGAGTTCCGGAGGGCGGAGAAGAGCCTGGCGCTGCGCGCGGCCCTGGCGCGGTGGGCCCTGCACCTGCTCCTCGCCGGCGCGGCCGTGGTGCTGTGCAACGCCTTGTTCCCGGTGCCCAAAGCGGGTCGTCTCCTGCTCCTGCTGGCGCTTTTGCTGGTTCTGGCCTGGTCCTGGTGGCGCCACGTGCGCCAGCCGCTGCAGGCGCGATTTTTCCGCCCCGACCAGCCCTCGCTCAACAGCCTCGCCCTGCGCCTCGGCCGCTGCTATCCGCAGCTCCAGGACCGTCTCGCCAACGCCATGCAGATTGCCGACCTCGCGCCCGCGGCGCGGGCCGCGCTCTCCCCGGAGCTGATCCGGGCGGTAACCGACAGCCTCGCCACGCTCTTTGCCGCGATCGATCTGCAGGCGCATCTCGAGCGCGCCCCGGCGCGCCGGGCCTGCCGCCGCCTCGCCGCCGCGGCAGGCCTCGTTCTTGCCGCCTGGGGCCTCTTTCCCCGCACCATCTCCACCGGCCTCGAGCGCACCCTCTTTCCGGGCCGGGAGAATACCGCCCTGCCGCTCCTGCAGGTTTCGGTCTCTCCGGGAGATGCCACGATATTGCGCGGGGCGCCGGTGACCATTCGCGCCTGGTCCGGCAGCCTGCTTGGCGGCAATCTCGCGCTGGAGCTCGACCGCTTCGGCCGGCGCGAACGCATGGAGATGACGCGCGGACGCGGCGACACCTTCACCTGTTTCATCCCGGCGCTCCGCGACTCCCTGGCGTACCGGATCTGGCAACAAAAATCAGCGAGCCGGAGCTACCATCTGCGCATTGCGGATCTGCCGATGATCCGCTCGCTGCAGCTGCGCGTGACGCCGCCGGCGTACAGCCATGCGGAGGCCTTCGAACTCGAGGAAAATATCGGCGATGTCAGCGCCCTCAAGGGCTCGCACATCGAGTGGCGTGCGGAAAGCAACACGCCCGTCGTCACCGCCGCGCTGCGCTTCTCCTCCAGCGCCCCGCTGCCCCTGGAGATCAAGGACCGCCGCCTCAGCACCCATTTTTCCCTCCGGGCGGAGGAAACCTATTTCGCCGAGCTGGAGGACGCCGGCGGCCTCCGCAGCGATAATCCGATCCTCTATCATCTGCGCCCGCTCCCGGATCAGTACCCCTTTGTCCGCATTCTCGCGCCGGAGGACGAGGTTACTCTGCATGAGGATATGTCCCTGCCCCTGCTGATCCAGGCGCAGGATGATTACGGGATCTCGGCCATGACCCTTGCCTTCCAGGTGGCCGGCGATACCACGGCAGCGATTGATTCCAGCCGTTTCCGGCGGCTGCCTCTGCCGCTCCTGCGGCCGCAAGCGGCCAGCACCACGGTCTCCTACACCTGGGATCTCTCCCCCTCGCCCCTGCTCCCCAACGAAGTACTGCTCTACTTTGTCGAGGTCCGTGACAACGACAGCATCAGCGGTCCGAAATCCGCACGCACCGCCCTCTACCGGGCGCGCTTCCCCTCGATCTACGAGCTGTACGAGGAGGTCAGCAAAAGCCAGGACCAGACCATTGCCGCGCTGCAGGAGAATTACCAGAAGAGCCTGGAACTCAAGTCGCGCCTCGATGACCTGGCCCAGCAGTTAAAGCGCACCGAAGAGCTCACCTGGCAGAAGAAGCAGGAGGTCGGCGAGGCCTTGAAGGAACAGGAACAGCTGCTGCAGGAGCTGCAAAAGGGCGCCGATCAGCTCGAGGAGATGGTGCGTACCCTTCAGGATAATCAGCTTCTCTCCAGCGAAACCCTGCAAAAATATACCGAACTGCAAGAGCTCTACCGTGACATCATGACCCCCGAATTGCAGCAGAGCATGGCCAAGGTCGCGGAGGCCATGCAGAAAATCGACCCGGAAGAATTGCGCAAGGCGCTCGAAACGCACAAACTTTCGGAAGAGGAACTCAACAAGAACCTCGACCGCACCCTGGCCCTGCTGCAACGCCTGAAAATGGAGCAGCAACTGGACCAGGCCATCCGCATGACCGAAGATTTGCGCCAGCGGCAGGAGGAGATCTCCCGGCAGGGGCAGCAGCCGGCGCAGGAGCGCCGCGATCCTCCCGAAGCGGCACAAAAGGCGCTGCAGCAAGATCTCAGCCGGCTGGAGGAGTCACTGGCGGCCATGGAGCAGGCGATGTCCGGTCAGCCCGAAATGCCGCAGCAGCAGGTAGCCGCGGCGCGTGCGGCGCTGGACCAGGCCGGCGTCAAGCAGGAGATGCAGGCGATGGCACAGGCCCTGCGTGAGGGCCAGTCGGCGCAAATGCAATCCAGCGCCGGCCAGATCGAAAGCGGCTTGCAGCAGGCGCAGGAGCAGCTGCAGCAGGCCAAGGATGCCCTCACCGGCGCCGCGGCGAGGCGGGCGATGCAGGCGATGCAGCGCGGCACGCGCAGTCTGCTGACCCTGTCGCAAATGCAGGAGGATCTGATGCGTACCGCCACCGGCCTGCCCGCCACCAGTGCCCGGGTGCCGGAGGCGGCCGAGCGGCAGCAGCAGCTCTCATCCAGCCTTGACCGACTCATCGACGATCTCTATGGTGCCTCGAAAGAGAGCATGGCGATCACACCGCAGGTCGGCAATGCCCTGGGCCAGGCCCGGCAGGCGATGCAGAAGGCCCTGCAGGGGCTCGAGAGCCGCGAGTTGGGCCAGGCGGGAGGCCAGCAGGGGCAGGCCATGGCGGGACTCAATGACGCGGTCCTGCAACTGGATGCCGCCATGCAATCGATGATGCAGGGGGGCGGTTCCGGCATGAGCATGAGCGCCCTGATGCAGCAAATGCAGAATCTCGCCGACGGGCAGGGGGGGATCAACGCCGAAACCCTGGGCCTCAGCGGCCTGGGACAATCCCTTTCGCTGGCCCAGCAGGCGGCGATGAGCCGCCTGGCGCAGCAGCAAGGTCAGATTCGCAAGTCCCTTGCACAGCTCGCTGCCGAGGCGGCCGGAATTCAGGACCTGCCGGGCGATCTCGACCATCTCGGCGGCGAGATGGAGCAGGTGGAAAAAGACCTCGCGGCGCACGCCCCTGACCGGCAGACGATCGAGCGGCAAAACCGCATCCTGTCGCGCATGCTCGATTATCAAAAGTCGATGCGCCAACGCGATCACAGCCAGGAGCGCAAAGCCGAGACGGGCAAGAATTACCCGCGCACCACTCCGGCGGCCCTGCCTCGGGATCTGGGCCAGAGCCGCGACCAGCTCCAGCAGGACCTGCTGCGGGCCAAGCAGGAGGGCTACGCCCGCGATTATCTGGAGCTAATCCGCAAGTACTTTGAGTCGATCCGGGAACATGAAGACAATAGGTAAATACCTGCTGCTGCTCGGGATCCTCGTCGCGGCCGTCACGGCCGCCGCGCAGACTCCCCAGGAGGCCCTCCGCCTGCAGATGCGGGCGCAGCAGCTCGAAGCTCTGGGCCGGCTCGATGAAGCCGGCGAGCTCTATGCCCGCGCCGCCCTCGGCCTGGCGTCCCAGCGGGATCTCAACGCCTATTCCAGCGCCCGCCACTGTTTCGAACGCATCAAGGCGCTCGATGCCTGGGAGGCGCTGATCCTGGGGCTGCAGCAACGCTTCCGCGCCCTGCTGTTCGAAGTCGATCTGGCGGAGATCGCCTGGCTTCGCAACGACCAACCCGAAGCGCGGCAGCGCTGGCGGCAGATCATTGCCGATAATCCCCTCGACGAACAGGCTTATGCGCTCGTCGGCAGTGCGCTGCTGAAATACACCCTGTATGACGAGGCCCGGGAGCTGTACGAAGGCGGGCGCAAGGCGTTCAAGACGCCGGACAAGTTCGTTTTCGAACTGGTGCGGGTCTATGCGGGGCAGGGCGCCTACGACCGCATGACTGCAGAGTATCTGCACTTCCTGGAAAAAAACCGCAATCAGACCAGCTTTGTCCAGTCGCAGCTGCTTGCGGCCGCCGAGGAGGCGGAAGTCTCCCGGCAGATTGTTGCGGCCATCGAGCGCGCGATCCGGGAAGACGCCACCCTGAAAGAGCAAGGGTATGCCCTGTTAGCGGCCCTGTACACGCAGCAGCGGGCCTACGAGAAGGCGCTGCACTGTTACGACTATCTCGAGGAGCTGGCCAGCAGCAAGCCGGCGGAAGTGGGCCGCTATTACTACTCCCTGGCCACGGTTGCACTCAATGACAGTGCCCTGGCGGATGCGCGCGCCGCCCTGGAGAAGCTGCTTGCGCGGACGAGCGAGAATAATCCCTATCGGCCTCAGGCCGCCTTTGCCCTGGCCCAGCTGCTCGAGAAAGAGGGCGCGTATGATCAGGCGGCCGCCGGCTATCGAGCCTTCATTCGCGCCTATCCCGACCGCCCTGAAATTCCCTCCCTCTATCTGCACCTTGGAGCGCTCTATTTCGAGCGTTTTTTCCGCCCGGAGGCCGCCGATTCGATCTATGCCGCGCTGTTGCAGCGGCCGCTGCCGCAGCCGGCCCGCCTGGTGGCGCTGCAAAAGCGCGCCGAGTGCGCCGTAGCGCGCGGCGATCTCGAGGCCGCGCGGAGCTGGCTGCAAGGCCTGAAACGAGACGCCCCGCCCCTTTCCGGCGCGCAGCGCCAGGCGGATCTGATGCGGGCGCGCCTCGAGGTCTATGAAGGACGGCCGGTTCGCGCCCTGCAGCAGCTTGAAGCAGCGGTCCGTGCGCCGAGAATGCAGGCCTCGGCGGCCGCGGATACCGTGCAGAACGATATCCTCGATCTGCTCTTGCTGCTGCGCGAAAGCCGCCGCGATTCCCTCGGCTGCGCGGTCTTTGGCAAGGCCCTCTGGCTGCAGCAGCAGCGCCGCTACGCGGCGGCGCTGGATACGCTGCGCCATCTTGAGCCGCTTGCCGTGAACAAGAGCCTGCAGGAACGTGCGCGTTTTCTCCAGGTCGATCTCCTGCGCTGCCTGGGTCGCACCGAGGACGCCCTCGCTGTTTGCACGACGATTTTCCAGGACAGCACCAGCCTGGAACCGGATCTCGCGGTCGTGATCATGGCCGAGATCTGTCAGGAACGCTCCGAGCCGCAAAAAGCGCGGCAGCTTTTGGAATCTTTTCTGGAAAAATATCCGGAAAGTATTTATATTGAACAAGTGAGAGGGCGGATCCGTCTCCTGGAGCGGCGCAAGCCCTCATCGTAGGGGCAATGGAGTAAAGGCGTGATGCGTAAACTGGTATGGATCGTTCTGCTCCTGGCGGTCTGGCCCGTCCGGGGCGAGCGGCTGCTGATCTATATGGATCTCCAACAGGAGAACCATCTCAAGGCCTATGGGTTGGCCTATTGGGTCTTGAGCCACGGGGTGCAGGTGGAATGGCTGCTGAATTATCGCGGGGGTTCCTTCCTGATGGAGGATTCGCCCGCGACGGAGCGTGAACTCCGGGTGCGCGGCGTATCCTGGGCGCGGCTTTCGGGCGCGGAAGTGAGCGCCATCTATGCCGAGATCGACCATGAAAACATGGAGGTTGTGCAGCTGGAAAAGGCGCCCGCCGTGGCCATCTATGCCCCGCCCAACAAGCAGGCCTGGGATGATGCCGTGATGCTGGCGCTCGATTATGCCGAAATCCCCTATACGGTGCTGTGGGATGAAGAGGTGCTGCGCGGCGAACTGCAAAAATACGACTGGCTGCACTTGCACCACGAGGATTTCACCGGCCAGTACGGAAAATTTTACGCCAGCTACCGCACCGCCGACTGGTACAAGGAGGAAGTCCGCAAGAACGAAGCCATGGCCAAAAAAATGGGCTTCGCCAAGGTGTCCGAGCTGAAGCGCGCGGTGGCCCTGACCATTCGCGATTTTGTCGCCGCGGGCGGCTTTCTTTTCGCCATGTGTTCGGCCACCGACTCCTTCGATATCGCCCTGGCCGCCAGCAAGGTCGATATCGTCGACACCCCCTTCGATGGGGACCCGCCTGATCCACAGGCCCAGCAAAAACTGGACTATACACAGTGCTTCGCGTTCGAAAACTTCAAGATCGAGACCAATCCGATGATCTATGAATACTCGGATATCGATGTTCCCCCCTCCTATGCGCCGGTCTCGCGCGGTGCCGAAGGTGATTATTTCACCGTGTTCGAATTCTCCGCCAAATACGATCCGGTGCCGGCCATGCTCACCCAGGATCATGTCGCCGCCATCAAGGGGTATATGGGCCAGACCACCGGTTTTCAGAAACGGCTTATCAAGAAGAACGTGACCATCATGGGCGAAGCGGAGGGAACCGACCAGGTCAAGTATCTGCGCGGCAATTTCGGCCAGGGCACCTTCTGTTTTCTTGCCGGCCACGATCCGGAAGATTTTCAGCATTTTGTCAATGATCCGCCCACCCAATTGGCTCTGCATAAAAATTCGCCCGGGTACCGCCTGATCCTCAACAATATCCTCTTCCCGGCGGCGCGTAAAAAAGAGCTCAAGACCTGAGATCCGAACCGGACGGCCGCTGCCGGGCCTGCGGGCGGCAGGCCGCCCGATCCGATTGCATCCTGACTGAAGAGGGGTGATGTTCAGCCGTCGCAAATATACCGAACCCGTGCAAATTATCGAGGCTGCGCCCTATGCGGTGCTGGCTGGTATTTATGATCTGGTGATGAACCATGTCGACTATGAGCATTGGGCGCGGCACCTGCTGCGGCTCGCTCGGCTGCACGGCCTTGCGCCGCGGCGGGTGCTGGATCTTTCCTGCGGGACCGGACGGCTGTGCCGTGAATTTGCCCTGCGCGGCTGCGAGGTTCTGGCCTGCGATGCCTCGCTGCCGATGCTGCGGGTGGCGGCACAGCACGCCACTGCGGCGCCGCAGATACAGTTCTGGTGCGCCTCCATGGAGCGTATCGCCCTGAAAGGCCCGGTCGATCTGGCGGTCTCCTCATATGACAGCATGAATTATCTGCACGCGCCCGGGCAGTGGCACACCACGCTCCTGCAGGCCTACCGGGTCCTTCGCCCCGGCGGGCTCTTCATCTTCGATGTCAGCACCCTGCGCAACTCGACCGAGGTCTTTGCGGATTATATCAACGAAGAGCATTTTACGGCGGGCTATTATCGCCGCGAAAGCCGTTTCGAGCCGGAGACCAGTCTGCAATACAACTATTTCGAGATCGAATTATCCTCCCGGCCAGGCTGTTTATACAAGGAAGTGCACACACAAAAGATCCGCTCCCTGGACGAAATCGAGCAATTCATCACCGCGTCGCCGTTCATCCGCTGCGGCCACTATGCCAATTTTTCCCTGCGGCCGGGAAGCGAAAAGGCCGACCGGGTTCATTTTGTTCTGCTGAAGCGGCCGGACAATAGCACAGCACAGGAGCAGTGAGTATGGTAGAACTGCATGAGGTCCGGGTCACCTATGCCAATGGCGAAGGGATCGAGCGCATTACCCTTTCTGTGGCCCCGGGAGAGCTGGTCTTTCTGGTGGGGCCGAGCGGTGCCGGTAAATCCACGGTCCTGAAGACCATCTATATGGAGCGCCTGCCGGCGGAGGGGCATGTCGTCGTCGGCGAGTATAATTCCCTTTTCATCAAAAAAGGAGAGATCCCCTATCTCCGGCGCCGCATCGGCATTGTCTTTCAGGATTTTCGCCTGTTTGCCGACCGGGATGTATTCGAAAATGTGGCCTTTACGCTGGAGGTCATCGGCGCCCGGCAGAAGGAGATCAAGCGGCGCGTGCTGCGCGCTCTCGCCGATGTCGGTTTGAGCCACAAGGCGCGCAAGATGCCGGACGAGATCTCCGGCGGCGAGCAGCAGCGCGTCGCCATCGCCCGGGCGATCGTCAACGAACCGGTGCTGCTGCTGGCGGATGAACCGACCGGAAATCTCGATCCCGAAACCGCCGCGGGCATCATGGAAGTGCTGCTGCGGATCAACACCCGCGGCACCTCCATCCTGATGGCCACGCACAATTATGAGATGGTGCGGCGGTATCAGGGACGGATTATCCAGATAAATAACGGCAGGCTGGTAGCTTAACGCAAAATGGGCCGATAGATGAATATCCGCTACATGCTCAAAGAGACCGGGGATGGTTTTAAACGCGCTTGGGGCTCCTGTCTGCTGTCGATCCTGACGATTGCTTTTTTCCTCACCCTGCTGGGCTTCCTGGCCCTGGTTTCGGCCAATATTGATTATTTCAAGCGCACCCTTAACGAGCGGCTGCAGCTGCAGGTGTTCATCGCCAATGTGCTCGATGACCGGGAAATCGCCGAGCTTGGGCAGCATATTGGCGAGATCCCCGGCGTGCGCAAGGTCTCCTTCATCTCCAAACAGATGGCCGCAGAGGAATTTCAGAAGGAGTTCGGCCGCGAACTCTTTGCGGTCCTGGAAGAGAACCCTCTCCCCTCTTCATTTATCGTGCAGCTCGGCGTGGCGGCCGAGGAGGAGGGGCGCATCCGCCAGATCGCCGGCCGCATCGAACAGCTGTCCGGTGTGGACGAGGTCGTCTATCACTTCCAGACCCTCTTCAAGCTGCAGCACTATGCGCAACTGGCGGCCACGGTCAGCTGGATTCTGGTCCTCTTTGTCACCCTCGGCTCGCTTTTTGTGGTCTCCAACAACATCCGTTTGGTCATCGCGGCGCGCAAACCGATCATCACCACGATGCGGCTGGTGGGGGCGACACCGGCGTTCATCCGCACCCCCCTGCTGCTGGAAGGGATGTCGCAGGGGATGATCGGCGCGGTGCTGGCGGCGCTGCTGCTCTATGCGGTCAATCGCGTGCTGACCGGACTTGTCTCAGGGCTGCTGGCCGTGCCGCCGGCCGGATTGATATTTATTGTGGCGATCGGCGCGGTTCTCGGCTTTTTGGGCAGCATGCTGGCCATCAAGCGCTATTTATGATCGTGTGCCCGGCCCGGCCGACTAGGGGCGGGGTACCAGTTCGAGCAGCGGGCGGCGGTCCGTCACCAGCCCAGCAGCCGGCGGCCGGGCCCGCACCGGCCTGCGGTCCAGTGCCAGACCAGCGGTCGGCGGTCCGTCACCAGCCCAGCGGCGCATCGGCCAGGCCCACAGCGGCCGGGATAAATTTTCCTTGATTGGGCGTTTAATAATTAGTAATTTATAAATCGCAATTTATCGCTACGAATTTTGCGCGATGTATCATGACCATTGATGAATTGACAGAACGCGAACGTCAGGTTTTCCTTTCGATCGTGCAGAGCTTTATCGAAACGGCCGAACCGGTCGGCTCCCGTTTTCTGTCCAAAATCGCTGAACTGCAGCTCAGCCCGGCCACCATCCGCAACGTCATGGTTGATCTGGAGGACAAAGGGCTGATCCGGCAGCCGCATGCCTCGGCCGGCCGCGTGCCCACCGACGGAGGCTACCGGGCCTATGTCGACGGCATGATCGGCGGAGTCCGTTTGAGTCCCTCGGCGCGGCGCTCGATCGTCGAGCAGCTCAGCCGCTTTGCGGAGGATGTCGATCTGATCATCGACCAGGCCTCGCATGTGCTCAGCAATATCACCAGCCAGATGGGGGTCGTGCTCGCCCCGCGCTTCAATCAGGGCCGCCTTGAAAAGATCGATCTGGTCGCCGTCTCTGAAGAAAAGATCCTCGTCATCCTGACCATCAAATCGGGGCTGGTCAAGACCATCATTGTCGAGATGGATGAAAAGGTACCGCTGCATCTGCTTGAGGCGGCCCGGCAGATCCTCAACGAGCGGCTGCACGGGCTGACCATCGCCGAGTTTCAGGCCTCCTTCGAGGAGCGGTTTTCCGACCTCGATGAGAACAGCAAGCGCGTCTTGCGCAAGATCCGCATCCGCGCCGAAAAGCTGGTCGGGTACGAATCGCCGGGCTCGTTCCATCTCGCCGGTGCCGGGAAAATCATCCAGCAGCCCGAATTCGCCTCGCAGGAAAAGGTGGGGATCATTCTCGATCTGATCGACCGGCGCGATCTGCTGCTGCGCGTGCTCGAAGGCTCGGAGAGCAGCGGGGTTTCGATCGTGATCGGCGATGAGAACAAGGAGGAGGTGCTGAAGCATTGCAGCGTCATCACCACCACCTATTCGATCGATGGCGCCACCGGCACGATCGGGGTGATCGGGCCGACGCGCATGCAGTACGCCAAGATTATCGGCCTGGTGCAGTTTATGGCCGAAACCCTGGGATATGTTCTAACCAAGCAAAAAGTGGAAAGGTAGCAGGTTTTAGTTCATGAAACAGGATAGTGAAGAAGTACTGGACGAGCAGTCTGTCGAAACGCAGGGCGCGTCTGTAACCGTTGAACAGGGCGAGGAGGTGGCTGCGACCGCCGCACCCGCCGATGCCGGTACGGCCATCGATGCCAGTGCCGCCATCATTGCCGCCTTGACCGCGGAAAACAAATCTTTGAACGACCGCTTTCTGCGGCTGGCGGCGGAGTTTGACAACTATCGCAAGCGCAGCGATCGGGAGATGCAGAATTATATCACTCATGCCAATTTCGATCTCATGGGCAAGCTTTTGCCCATCCTTGATGATCTGGACCGCATCCTCGCGGCCGGCTTGAACGGGACCGAAGCGGGTGCGTTTGCAGAAGGGATTGCGCTGCTGCAAAAGAATTTGCTCAAGACCTTTCAGGAGGGGGGACTGGAGCCGATGCAGACCATCGGGGCAGAATTCGATCCCCAGCTCCATGATGCCCTGCTGCATGTCGAGGTTCCGGAATCGGAGCCGAACCGGATCGTCGAGGAACACAAGAAGGGCTACTTTTTCAAGGGCAAAGTCTTGCGGCATGCCCAGGTCGTCGTCAGCAAATAATTGATTTGGAAGTCAACTCTATTATGGCAAACAAGGATTTTTACACGGTTTTGGGTGTAAGCCGGGATGCGGATGCCGATACCATCAAGAAAGCCTACCGCAAACTGGCGATGGAATATCATCCGGACAAGAATCCTGGGGACAAAAGTGCGGAGGAGCGCTTCAAGGAGATCGCCGAAGCGTATGCGGTCCTTTCCGATCCGCAAAAGCGGCGTCAATATGACCAGTTTGGCAGCGAGGGGATGCGCGGCGGCGGTTTCGATCCCCGCGGCTTCAGCGATCCCTTCGATATTTTTCGCGAGGTTTTCGGCGGCGGATTTGGCGATATCTTTGGCATGGGCGGCGGCGGCCGCCGCTCGACCGTGCAGCGCGGCACCGATCTCCAGGTCCGCCTCAAGCTCGATCTCGAAGAGATCGGACGGGGCGCCTCGAAAAAGCTCAAGATAAAAAAGCTCGTCCGCTGCGAAAAATGCAGCGGCAGCGGCGCCAAAAGCGGCACCTCCAGGACCACCTGTCCGCAATGCCAGGGCCGCGGCGAGGTCGCCTATCGCCAGGGCTTCTTCTCGATCAGCCGGACCTGCGGCCGCTGCTATGGCGAGGGCCAGGTCATCGAGCACCCCTGCTCCGCCTGTGATGGCGAAGGCCGGGTGCGCGGCGAGACCACCCTGGATGTCGAGATCCCGGCCGGCGTTGCCGAGGGCCAATACCTGACGATCCGCGGCGCCGGCAATATTGGCCTCCGCGGCGGCCCGAACGGGGATGTTCTGGTGATCATCGAGGAGAAACCCCACCCCCATTTTCAGCGCCACGGCAATGATCTTCTCTTCGATCTGACCATCAGCTTTCCCCAGCTCGCCCTGGGTGATGAGGTGGAGGTCCCGACCTTGGGCGGCAAGGCGCGCATCACCATCGCCCCGGGCACGCAGAGCGGCAAGATTCTCCGCATGCGTGGCAAGGGCATTCCTAATCTCAACGGCGGCGGCGCCGGCGACCAACTCATCCGCATCACCGCCTTTACGCCGACCAGGCTCAGCAGCGCCGAGAAGGATCTGCTGAAAAAGCTGGCCGAGTTCGAATCCATTTATCCGGAGCAGACCGATAAAGGTCTGAGCGAGAAAATGCGCGAGGCCAAGCGCTGAACTATGCTTGAATTCTCACTTCAGGAAAAGCGGTTCATCCTCTTTTTATTGACCACTTTTCTTGTGGGCTGCGTGGTGGTCTGGTACCGCCAGACCCATGGCGATCCGGCGCTCGCCGCCTGGCAGCAGGAACAACGCCTCCGGGCGCAGCAGTTGAGCAGCACCGCACCGGTACTCCAGCAGAGCGGCGCAGGTGGCGAAACCCCGCTCCGGCAGAGCCTGCTCAGCCAGAAGCGCCGGCTGATCGCCCGGCTTAATATCAATACCGCCACCGCGGAGGAGCTGGCCTCCCTCGAACGCATTGGCCCCGCCTTGGCCGCCCGGATCGTGCGCTATCGGGAGGAAAACGGGCCCTTTCAGGCCACTGAGCACTTGCAGCGGGTAAAGGGGATCGGACCGCAGACCTTCGCCCGGATCAGGGATCGGGTTGGGGTGGAATAGGCAGCAACCAACGGCTTCTGGCGTCGGGGACAAGCACTAAACGATTCTTCAGATCTGGAGGGGCATAACAACATGGATACTACAGCGACGCAGCTCGGTCTGATGATGGCCAAGAACCGTTTTTATTTTCTTGAAACCGGCCGGGGCCGTCCCCTCAGACTGATCTCGGCCGGAGCGCTCGATCTGGACGTGCCGTTTGATTATCAGTCCTTCATGGACCGTCAGCTCCTCAGCCGCTTTTCCCGGGCGATCTCCGAGATGATCGACCGCTTTGCGATCTCGGCGACCTCACTGTCGTTTTGCCTGGACCGGCGCATGGTGCAGTTGCGCCGCATCAAGGTGGATCGCGACTTTTCCGACGCCGAGGTGCGTCAGCAGGTGGAATGGGAGCTGGAGCAGATGCTCGTCTCCCCCCGCAGCGAATACCATGCGAACTTTGAGCGCGTGCGCAGCGAACGGGACCCTTTTGAATATGTCATCATCGCGGTAGTCCGCAAGGCTATTGTCGGGTATCTGCACGAGATTTTCAACGCCACCCCTATCAAGTTATCACAGGTAGACGTGGATCTCCTCGCGGGTATCCGCGGTCTGACCTTGCTTAAGCCGCAGTGCCATGGTCTCACTGCGCTGGTCGATCAGCAGGAGGATGCACTGGGCATCACGCTGATCAAAAACCAGAATTATGTGGCCTTCGGCGAGCTCGCCCTCGGGCCCGGAGCGCCGGCCGAGGAGAATAGTGAAGAGCAGGCTACCCGCCTCAACGATGAAATGCTGCGTTTGATGGAGTCCCTTGGCGATGAATTATTGCTTAAGAGCATCGAGGAGATCTATCTCTCAGCGGCCCTGCCGCAAGCGGCCCTGGTTGCGCTGCAACGGCTGCAACGCGCGGCCCAGATTCAGTTCCTCGACCCCTTGAACCAGATCGAGCATTCCCTCAGCCTTGAAGCGGAGCAGATTGTACGCGAAAATGCACGCCACATCCTGCCCCTCATCGGTATGCTCCAGGCATGAAGAGTTAGCACATCAGTTTCTGACTTTGCAACGGGGTTACTATGAATCTTTTGATTGACCAGCGCGAAGAATCCACGCTCCCAGAACCCGACTGGACACCGCAACAAGAGGAGCAACCCGCCTCGCCGATTCTGCAGGAGCCGGCCCTACCCAAAGGCGCTGAAACGCCTCTGGATTACTACAGCTTTGAGGAGCCGGAAAGCCGCAAGCGCGGGATCCTTGGTCCGATCCTGATCATCCTGCTCCTGCTGGCCGCCATTGGCGCAGCGGCCTATTATGGCTTTTTCTACAAGCCGCAGGAACTGGGAGAGCTGCGCAAGCCGGCAGCAGCGGTTCAGCCGGCAGCGACCGAGCCGGCGCCTGCTGTTACCGGGTCGGTGCCTTCCACCAGCGCCCCGGCGACGGAAGCCGGCGGCGGGAATCTTCCCGCTGAAACCCCGACCGCGACGGCGGAGCCGGCCGCAACCGCTCCGGTGGCCACCACGGCTCCTGCGGTCGAGGCGGCGACGGGTTCTCCCCTGGCCCGGGCCACAGCCCTGCTG
This sequence comes from bacterium, assembly GCA_035353815.1. Taxonomy (GTDB): domain Bacteria; phylum Zhuqueibacterota; class Zhuqueibacteria; order Residuimicrobiales; family Residuimicrobiaceae; genus JAKPUX01. The sequence continues at coordinate 15,552 of DAOQAG010000014.1, read as the reverse complement.
GGAGGAATTCTCGCAGCGCGCCCCGCGGAACTGCAGCTCAGCACCCTGATCCTTGACCAGAATTCTTTTTCGGCGGAGGTTTCTGCCGGCAGCCGCAGCATCATCGCCAACTATGCCGAGGCGCTGAAAAACAGCATCCCCGGTGGACTTGCCTTCTCCCCGGCCAGTGGATACTATTCCGGCGCACGCGCTCTGGTCACCGGTACCTATCCCGACCTGACCCCCTCGGCGACCCCGGTCCTGGCCGGCGAAAGTGTGGTCCGTCTCCGCCAGGAACTGCGCAGCAAAGCCCAGGAGGCCGGGCTGAAGGTGATTGAGGTCTCGCAAGCCCGCGAAATGGATCGCGACGGCGCCGCCTGGACCCCGGTTTTTGTCAAGATCTCCGGCAGCGAAGAGCAATTCCAGCAGTATTGTGCCACGCTGGCCGCCGGGCTGCCGCTGATGCGCCTGGACAAGATCATTTTGCAGAGCCGGGGCGAGCAGGTGGTGGGCGTTATCCGCTTCGAAGCCCAGACGCGCTAGAGTCATGCGGGTGATCGCGGGGCGGTTCAAAAACCGTTCGCTTCAATCCATCAAGGGGGCGTGGCTGCGGCCGACGACCGACCGGACGCGCGAATTTATCTTTTCCTGGCTGGGCAATCTCGTGCCGGAGGCGCGGGTGCTCGATCTTTTTGCCGGCACCGGCGGTCTCGGCATTGAAGCCCTCAGTCGCGACGCCGCCGCGGCGACCTTTGTCGACAGCGCCGCGGCAGCGTGTGCCTTGATCAAACGCAATCTCGGCGCCCTCGGCATCACCGCCGCGATCTACCATATGGAGGCGCGGGCGTTTTTGACCCGGGCGTCGCGGACGCACCAGCAGTACGATCTGATATTCTGCGATCCGCCGTATGCACAGCAAGAGTTCGCTGGGCTGCTGCACCAGACCCGGGAGGGCCATCTCCTCGCCGCCGGCGGGCTGGTTATCTATGAGGCCAGTGCTAGGGAAACCCTCCCATGCCCGGAGTTCTGGCGACTGCGCAAGGAAAAGGTGATGGGGGATACCCGGATTCTCTTTCTGGAACTGAAAGATGCCGAAGAAAATAGCGATTTACCCGGGATCGTTTGATCCGATAACCTACGGGCATATCGACATCATCAAGCGCGCCAGCTTCCTCTTCGATGAAGTGGTGGTGGCGGTGGCCCGCAACCTCGCCAAGACCCCCCTTTTCGACGAAGCCGAACGCGTCGCCATGATCCGCGAGGCCATCCGCGAGCTGCCCACGGTCTCCGTGGACAGTTTCCAGGGACTCCTGGTCGATTACGCCCGCAGTCTCAAGGCGCAGGCGGTGATCCGCGGATTGCGCGCCGTCTCCGACTTTGAATATGAACTGCAGATGGCCCTAGTCAATCGCAAGCTCGACGAGCATATGATCACGGTCTTTCTGATGCCCCACGAAAAGTACTCCTATCTAAATTCAAGTATTGTCAAGGAATTGGCACGTTTCGCCGGAGATGTGAGCAGTTTCGTCCCGCCCCACGTCGAAGAAAACCTGCTGCAAAAGATGAGGAACTCATGACCATTCTCGAACAAATTCAGGCCAAGGCCAAGGAAAAAATTCAGGTGATCGTCTTCCCGGAGGGGGAGGATGAACGGACCATTCAGGCAGCGGCTGTCTGCCTCCAGGACAAGCTCGTTACCCCGATTCTGCTGGGCGATAAAGCCAAGATCGCCGCACAAGCCGCCGCGCTGGGCGTCAACCTTGGCCCGATCGAGATCATTGCCCCGGAGCAGGATCCGCAGTTCGAGTCCTACGCCCAGGCCTTTTTCGAGATGCGCAAGCACAAGGGACTCGATCTCGAAACCGCCCGTAAGAACATGTCCCAGCCGCTTTTTTTTGGCGCGATGATGGTTCGCCAGAAACGCGCCGCGGCCAGTGTGGCCGGCGCCACCCATACCACCGGGGATGTCCTGCGCGCGGCCCTGCAGGTCATCGGCGTCGCTCCGGGTTATTCGGTCGTCTCGAGCTGTTTTCTCATGGTGCTGGCCGACGGCCGCAACCTGACCTTCGGCGATTGCGCGGTCATCCCGGACCCGACCGCCGAGCAGCTGGCGGATATCGCCCTGGCCTCCGCCGAGACCCACCGCAGCCTCACCGGCGAGGAACCCCTGGTGGCGATGCTCTCTTTCTCCACCAAAGGCAGCGCTTCGCACCCCCTGGTGGACAAGGTGCAGCAGGCGGTCGCGATCGCGCGGCAGAAAAAACCGGATCTCAAGATCGATGGCGAGCTCCAGGCCGATGCCGCTCTGGTCGCCGCGGTGGGTACACGCAAGGCGCCGGGCAGCCCGGTCGCCGGTCAGGCCAATGTGCTGATCTTCCCCGATCTTCAGGCCGGCAATATCGGCTACAAACTGGTCGAACGCCTCGCCGGGGCGCAGGCTATTGGCCCGGTCATTCAGGGTCTGGCGCAGCCGGCCAACGATCTCTCGCGCGGCTGCAAGGCCGCGGATATCGTCAATGTGGCGTGCATCTGCAGCCTCAAGGCGGGAAACTAGATCGCCATGGAGGCCAAACGCATGCTCGCCCATCGTCTGGAACGGATGCAGGAATCGCAAACCGTGGCGCTCAACAGCACCCTGGCCCGCCTCAAGCGGGAGGGCAAGGATGTAGTCGCCCTCGGGGCCGGGGAGCCCGATTTCAACACCCCGGCCCATATCAATGAGGCCGCCATTGCAGCGATTCACCAGGGCTACACCAAATACACGGCGGCCGAGGGCAGTTTCGAACTGCGCGAAGCGATCGCGGCGTGGCTGCAGGATCGCTATCAGGCCCGCTATACGCCCGGCGAGATTGTCGTCACCCCCGGGGCCAAGTATGCGGTCTTTGAAGCCATCCTCGCGGTCTGCGATCCTGGCAGCGAAGTGATCCTGCCCTCACCCTATTGGGTGAGCTATCCGGAGATGATCCAGCTCGCCGATGCGACCCTGCGCTGCATTGAACCTGCCGATCGCGACGGTCTCAAGATCACCGCCGCGGAGCTGCAAGCCGCCATCACCGACAAAACCCGGCTGGTGATCCTCAACAGCCCGAGCAATCCCTCCGGCGCGGTCTATCGCCGCGACGAGCTGGCGGCCCTGGTCGAGGTCATCCGCGCGGCAGGCGTCTGGCTGCTCGCCGATGAGATCTACGATCAGATCGTCTTTGATGAGGCAGGCTATTTCAGCATGAGCCAGTTTCCGGAGATTCGCGATCAGCTGCTGCTGGTCAATGGAGTTTCCAAAAGCTGTGCCATGACCGGATGGCGCATCGGATTTCTCGCCGCTCCTGCGGCGGTGGCTGCGGCGGTGATCAAATATCAGGGCCACACCGTTTCCAATCCCACCTCTATTTCGCAAAAAGCGGCGCTTGCCGGCTATACCGGCTCCAAAGCCTTCGTCGCCGAGATGACGGCGGCCTTCCGCGCCCGCCGCGATTATGTCTTCCAGCGGCTGCAGGCGATCCCCCGGGTGCGCTGTCTGCTGCCGCAGGGGGCGTTCTATCTGTTCCCCGACGTTTCGGGCTATTACGGCCGGAAGCAGCGGGGGCATGTGATTACCGGTTCCGTGACGCTCTGTCAATATCTGCTGCAGGAATTCGGCGTCGCGATCGTGCCGGGTGTCGCCTTCGGCATGGACACTCATGTCCGCCTTTCCTACGCCACCTCCATGGAGATCCTGGAAAAAGCGCTGGATCGGATTGAACATGGTTTAAAGTCTCTCTTATAAGAAGCAGGACGTACGTAATGCCAACATATGATTATCAATGCGCCAAATGCGGATTTATCTTTGAAGCGTTCCAGAGTATTGTCGCTGAACCCATCACCGTCTGTCCCAATTGTGACGAGCCGGCGGTCCACCGCCTGCTCAGCGGCGGTGCCGGTCTGATTTTCAAGGGCTCGGGATTCTACCAGACGGATTACAAGCACAGTCATACGACGACCAATACCTCCAGTGACAAGGGTGGAAGCAAGCCAGAGAAAAAGAGCGATGAGTGATGAGATAGCCTTTAGCAGCACACTGCGCGCCGGCAAGCGCAAACTCACCATCCAGACCCGCTTCGATCCCACGGCGCACAAGGCCTGGGCCACCGTCCGGGATGGGGATGAGGTCGTGGATACGCGGGAAGCCGCGGTCGACGCCGCCGCCACGCCGGAACAGGCTGCACTTGAAGTGCGGCAGTTTCATGATTTGACCCTCTCTGACCTCGATCTGCTCTTTTGTGTGACCGGCAAGGTCCAGGAGGGTCAGAATCCTGCCTCCCTGGCCCGTCTGGGCACCCTTTTTCTGGAAAAGGGATTTTACGACGAGGCGATCGACACCTTTACGGCGATTCTGGCGCTCGATCCGGACTATGAGAATATCCATTACAGCCTCGGGCTCGCCTGGTATCGCCAGGGGGATGACGACCGGGCCCTGGAGGAGCTGCGTCTTGCCGCGACGAAACGGCCCACCTATCCCGATGTGCACTATATGCTGGCCACCATCCTGCGCAAGAAGGGAGAGCATCAGGCGGCGGCCGCAAGCTGCCAGCAGGCTCTGGCGCTTAATGCAGATTATGTCGGCGCACATCTGTTGTCGGGTCTGATCCTGGCTGAATCGACGCTGCTGGCGCCAAGTCATCCGGATTTGCCGCCCCCCATCGAGCGCATCAAGGAGAGCAAGCAGCATCTGCTCTATGCGATGGACCTGGTCAGCTCCGAGCAGAAGGAGCACCTGGCCCGGGGGCTGGAGTGTCTCGATCTGCGCGAGCGCCTCGAGGAGGGGCTCAGCGAGATCGAAAAAGCGATAGAGCCGGCCGCACTGAACCACCGCAGCGTCATCGCCGACAGCGAATTCTATCTGAAATTCATGTTCGCCGATCTGGAGCGCGATAACCGGAGCCTGGAGAGCTACATCAAAACCCTGGAAAAAGCCATCGCGCAGCATCCCGAGTACGCTGATCTGCATCAGAGCATCGGCACAGCCTACCTGCTGCGCGGCTGGCACAGTTTCGCCCATGCGGTGGAGGCCTATCGTCAGGCGGTGCACATCAATCCGGACTATCAAAAGGCGCAGAAAAATCTCAAACTTTTGGAAAATGACGGGCGGGGATTTTTGATCCTGTTGCGTGCCATTCTCAAATAACTCGCTGGTTCTCCGCACTTTTCCGCATCACCGAACGTCAACATCAGGATAATGCAGGGACAAGGCCTCATGTTCAAATTTGCTCGGCAGCGGCATGAATCGGGTGAAGGCGTCCATCCTGCCGGCCCGCGTACCCCTTGTTGGGAGTCCCCTAACCCTTTGCTGGTATAATGTTTGCAACTGTGTAGCGGCGAGTAGAAAGCCCCTGCAAAGTGCCCGGTTTTCGCCCTGTATTGTTTCGAAGCAGGACAGGGGAATACCAATGAGACACTTTGCCCGCTTTTCAATATGATTAGGCAGCAGTCTCAGGACATCAAGATGAGCGCATCCCGATATTTCCTCTTTTTTATACTGCTTTTGGGCGGTAGTACCTTGCTGCAGGCGCAGACGCTGCAGCGCGTCACCGCCTCCCCCCTGACGCCGGGTTCTCCGGCGGTACTCCGTTTCGAATGGGATAACGCTGGTCCCCTCACCCCGCGGGCACGGCTGGGCTGGGTGCTGCCCGCCGATTTCGACCGGACGCTGCTGCTCCTCGCCGCTTCGCAGAGCATCAACGGCGGCTTCAGTGTCGCCAACAGCGGCGACACCCTCTGGGTGGCACGCAGCGGCGCCGGAGAGCGCATCCCCGCGGCCGGCCGGCTCGATCTGGCCATCGCCAGCATCGGCTTGCCCGCCGATCTGGAGAGATCCTGGCCCCTTGTTTTCCTCCTTCAAGACAGCAGCCGGCGGGTAACCTTGAACGCCACGATGACCCTTTCCCGTCCATAGGGACTTGCAGCTTACTATGTCAGGCAAATTCTTGGGTAAACGATTTTTTAACAGTCTTGTGCTGCTCTTTTCTCTGGCCGCGACCACGCTCTCCTCGGCCGGCACGCTGACAAGCGTCCGCGACAGCCTCTCCACCTATGCCTCGGGCGCCATGGCGGTGCATATCATCACGTTCATCAATGAGATCAAGATTTCGCGCACGGGGAGCATCACCATCCGATTCCCCGATTCAACCTCGACCGCCGATTCCCGCTTTCACCTGGTCAGCGGTCAGGTGATCGCCGGCTTTGGCAGCGTCTCGCCGGCCACCGCCTGCGGCGGATTCAGCTCCTATACCGTCGCGGGGGATAGCGTACGCTGCTACCGTGATGGCACCGGCACGGACATCGCAGGCCATTCCACCGTGACCTTGCTTCTGGCGTTGGTTCGCAATCCCCTGCGGCCCCGTTTGAACGTGACCGTGATGGTCCGACATTGGGATGGAGGAAGCCCAACGGAGCCTTTCGATAGCGGTCTCGCCAGCCCCTATCACATCGACGGCCCGGCGGCTTCGTTCTCTTTGTCCGCCGTCGCTGCCCAGGCGGCAGGCGTACCCTTCCAAATCCAGGTGACCGGAGCCAAGGACAGTTACGGACATGGCGCGGGCGGGACGGTCACGGTCACCGCCAGTAGCGGCGGCGGCGCCGCGCCTGATGGCACCCTGGCGGCGCTCAATCCCATCCTGCTCAATAACGGCACCGGCCAGTCCAGCCAGGTATTGTTCAAGGCCGAATCGGGGGTGATCCTCCAGGCCGCCTCCACCGCGGCAACCCGGACATCCAATGCCTTCAATGTCGCCCCCGGCACAGCGGGCAGCCTTTTCCTCAGCGGCGAACCGCTCACCCTGGCCGCCGGAGCGACCTTCCCGGCGGACATGACCGTTCGGGCCTTCGACCGCTATCGCAACCTGGCTACCGGCTACAGCGGCACGGTTACCTTTACCAACGATGATCCAGGCTACGTGGCGGGCGACCTGCCCATCTCGAGCTCCCTGAGTTCCGGGCAGCTCTCCTTTGCCGGCGGCAATTTCCGGCTGCGCACTGTCGGCGGGCGCAAAATCTGGGTGTCGGACGGCACCCTGAATGACACGACCGGCGTTATCAATGTAACCGCCGGTGTGATCGCCAGTTATAACCTGACGGTATCCGGAACACCGATGGCCGGCCAGACGGCGACCTTGGCCGTCAGCAATGCCGTCGATGGCTATGGCAACCCGGCCAGCGGCACCGTCACCGTCGCCTTTGCGGACGGCAATGTCAATCACGCCATCGGTGGGAACACACCGGTCCTGGCCAGTATTGCGGTCAGCAATGGCAGCGGCACCGGCACGGCGACCTTTTACAAAGCCGAAGGGCCGGTCACCGTACGCGGCCTTGCCGGCGCGGCGGCCGCCACCTCGAACAGTTTCAGCGTCGTGCCCGGCCTCCTCGGCAAGATCGTCTTTATTGCGGATCCCAGCACCCTCACGCCGCTGCCGGCCACGATCACCGCCGGAGATTCCCTCGGCGCTGCCGGCGACTCACTCCTGGTGACGGTGCAGGATATCTATGGCAACGTCAAGAGCGATTACATGGGAAGCCTCACCTTCTCAAGTTCGGATACGCACGCCGAATTTCCCGCCGCCTACACCTTCACCGCAGCGGATCAGGGCAGCAAACGCTTCAGCCGCGACCGTTTCACGCTGCAAACCGCCGGCAACCAGACCTTCTCCGCCTCGACCGGCGGCTATAGCCAAAAACTCGATCCGATCCTGGTCAGCAGCAATGTCATCACGAGTTTTAGTCTCTCGGCCGGAGCGACCCAGACCGCGGGCACGCCCTTCAATGTCACCGTTTTCAACGCGCGCGACGCCTTCGGCAATGCGGCGGCGGGTCTGGTGGAGATCAGCGCTATCTCCGGCGGCGGTGATGCGCCGAACGGACAGCTGGCCACCCTGACGGCTGTTCCGGTGAGCAACGGCAGCGGGCTGGCCGCACAGATCCTGGTCAAGACCGAGACCGTCCTGCTGCGCGGGCGCGTCCTGGAGGGCAGCACGGAACGGGCTCGATTTGATCTCCCCGCGATCACGGTCAAGCCGGCGGCCCTCGGCGAGCTGGAGATGAGCGGCCTGCCGGCATCAGTTGCCGTCAAGGCATCCTTCCCGGGCGCCGTGACGATCACCGCCTATGACACCTATGGCAACCTGAAAACGGATTATAGCGGCACGATTCACTTCAGCTCGAGTGCGGCGCAGGCGACGCTGCCTCCGGACCAGACCTTTGCCAATACCGCGCAGGCCTCCTTCATTGATGCCTTTACGATATCCACGCCCGGACCGCAGACCATCAGCGTCCGCGATGTGGCAGCCTCCCCGGTTGTCGCCACCACCAGCGATCCCATCGATGTCAGCGCCCTGCTCATTGCCGGCATCAACATCGCGCCGGCCCAGGTTAGCCAGGGCCAGAGCAACATCATTGTCGCCATGGAGCTGGAGAACTATGGCTCCAGCGCGGTCACCGGTCTGGGGGGTGGCCTGCATTTCCGCACCGGCCGGGATGCCGAATACAGCTATACCTGGCCGGCCGGGGCTACCCAGGTGCCGGCCCTGAGCGGCACCACCCCGGGCAAACGCACCATTTCCATTCCGGTCACGGTTGCGTCTTCCGCCCGCAGCGGCGCGGTTAAAATCACCGGCTTTGCCGGCGGCCTCTACAACGGCGCGGCGGTCAGCGTCGATGACACCACCCGGTTTGACACCTGGGTGGTCCAGCAAAAAGCCGCCCTCACCCTCACCAGCGTCCAGGTCGCGGCGGATACCGTCAATCAGGGTCAGAGCGGTATCCTCATCGAATGCGTCGTCCAGAACGGCACCACCGCGGGTCTGGCCGATGCGGTCATCAGCGGCGCGGATTTCAGCTTCCGGCTGGAGAATGTCAACGAGGTATCGAGCTATTTTCCGGTCACGCCGGCCGCCACCAATGACAGCCTGGTCGCCGCTGGACAGAGCAAGGCCTTGCGCTACTACCTGCAGTCGAATATCTCTGCTCCGGTCGGACGGATCTATCTCTATCCGGTCATCCATTTCAAGGACCGGAATTCGCGCATCGCCACGGTGACGAGCGATGTCCGCAGCGATCTCTTTTTCAGCCAGGAGGCCGGGGCGCTCGAGATCACCGAGATCAAGCCCTCGCAACCGGCTGTCACCCGGGCGCAGTCGCGCAGCTGGAGCATCGCCGTCGGCGTGCAAAACACCGCCTCCTTTCCGCTCGAGATTGACTTTAATACCGCCAAGACCTTTCTCGAATTCCGCCGCGGCGGCGTGGATTACTCCGGCTATTTTACGATCCTCAATCCGCCGAACATTCTCTCCAACAACAGTTATATTCTGGCCAAGAACGGCGCCACCGGCGACAGCAGCGGCATCGTCTACACCATCAACAATGTCACGGCGCCGCCCGGGAGTTATTCCATCGTCAGCCGGATCGAAACCACCGATGGCATCAAAACCAGCGATGCCTTTGGCAGTATCGAAGTCCAGTCCGAGGCGGATCTCTATATCGCCAAAATCACCGCTTCGCAGAGTAACGTGACGGCCGACGATTCGAGCTGGCCGTGGTATGTCGATGTCGGCCTCACCAATCAGGGCGGCAGCACCGTCGAGATCGACACGGTCAACAGCACCCTGAATTTTACGACGCCGGGCTTCGTTCTCGGCGTCCCCAAACTGGTGCAGAATCGGACGATCCTGCGCGGCAATCAGAGCGATGTGCTGCGGTTCCCGGTCCTGCGCAGCGGCAGCACCGCCGGAACGGCGGCGATCAGCGCCACGATCATGTATTACGTCCAGAATTCCGGAGCGCCCGGTACCGTCCCGATCTCCACCGTGCGCGGCAGCGTGACCCTGCAGAAGCGCGCGCAGAACTTTGTCAAGAGTATCCGCCTCGAGCCGGCCGTGCTGACCGAGGACAAGCTGGCGCCCTGGCGCGCCATTGTGACCCTGGCGAGCCAGCCGGATGAAGGCGATCTCGAAATCGATCTGACCAATACGGACAGCACCTTTGTCCGTTTTTCGACCTACACCCTGGCGCTGCCGGCCCGCCTTGCCGGGAACGGCACTAAAATCCTGAAATCGGGGGAGACGGACAGCCTCATCTTTACCGGGATCGTCCCGGTCAATGAGAGCGGCACCTTCCCGGTCACGGCGCGCATCGCCGGCCGCGACCGCAACAGCACCCTGCCGGTGCACGCCGTTCCGCCGCAAAATCCCGCGCTGGAGGTGCAGAATCCGCCCAGCATGCTGGCGATGGCCAAATCGGTTCAGCCGGCCTATGTCTCGGGCGGGACGGTCTACCGCTTCCAGATCAATGTCATGAATACCGGCGGGGCGACGGTGGTGCTCGATCCGTCCCAGACCCTCTTCTCCTTCAGCGACGGCACCACGACCTATTCCGCCCTGCTCGATGACTCCTTTGGCGCCACCCTGCCGGGCAGCAGCACCCGCACCCTCTATTTTCATTTCCGCGATCTGGCCGCCGCGATCAAGCCGGGTACCTATCAGCCTCTCCTGGAACTGGCCGGCAGGGAAAATGGCAATGCCTTCAGTGACACCCTGGATCTTTCCGGCAATCTGATCACGGTCGCTTCGCCCCGGGAAGTCATGATTACCTCCCTGGCGAGCGCGGCGGCGACGGTCACCGCCGGCCAGTCCCGGCCGTGGTACATCGATCTGCAGATCCGCAATAACGGCAGCAGCACCCTCCATCTCGACTCGACGCGCATCGTTTTTTACCGCAACAGCCTCGATGTCTCCAGCGCCTTTGCCCTGGTCAAGCCGGACACCTTCACCTCGGGCGCCGCCGAGATCAGCGCGGACACCACCGCCACCCTCCGCTACCGCGTCGATGCCGTCGATGCGACCCTCGATCCGGGTCAGGTGATCATCAGCGGCCGCATCTGGTTGACCGATGCCGCCCAGGCCTTCCGGCGCTTCGACGAGCAGACCGATCAAGGCAACTCCGGCTATGTGCTGGTGCAGCAGCAAGCCGAGCCCCAGCTGCTCGCCTTCCACCCCAGCCAGAACAGTGTCACCCGCGGGCAGTCCGTCCCCTGGTCGATTTCGGCCCTACTGCGCAACCGCGGCGGCAGTACCCTGAAGCTGGAGCGCTCCGGGCTGGCGCTCCATTTCAGCGCCGGCGATACGCTGTTCAGCGTGCAAGCGCCGCAGCTTTTCCTCGGCAGCGGCGATTCCCTGCTCCTGCCGGGCGCCACCGACAGTTTGCGCTGGAGCGTCACAGGTGTTTCCGCCAGTTCCCGCGTCCTCGGCACCGTGCGCGTCGACGGCGTGGTTCCCCTGACCGAACTCAACAGCGGCCGCGCGATCCTCCTCGAGACGGCGATCCGGAACGGGGGGTTCGACCTGGCGGTTCAGGATTCGGCTGTGGCGCGTCTGGCCGGGCTGCGTGTGGTCGTGCCCCAGGATTCCCTGGTCGACGGCGGCCAGACCTTTTACGTCCAGGCCTGCGTCAAGAGCTTGCCGGGACGTGACGGACTGGCGGGCGCCCGCCTCCGCTTTGCCGCCAATGGCTACCTGAGCTTCCCCTCTGGCCATGAAACCACGGTCGGTCCCATTCCGGCCGGCGACAGCCTGTGGACGCTTCCGGGCCTCCTGGTCAAGGCCGATACCACCGCCGGCATGAATCCAACCCTTTTTGCCCATATTATGGCAGCGACCGCCGCCAATACCGGTCAGCCGGCTCTGATCCATCCCGCCCTGGCCGAACGCGACTCCTCGCGGACCATCCGCATCCAGAAGCCCGGGGCGCTCGCGGTCACCCGGATGTTTGCCTCTCAGGACTCCATCCCCTCCGGCTACAGCCTGGACTGGACGATCCAGGTGGATGTGACCAATCCCAACGAGGGCGTGCTGGTGTTCGATCCACCGCGGGCGAGCGACATCACCATCAAGCAGGGCTTCGTCGTCCGCGCACCCGAACTGACCGCCGCCCAACGCCGGCTTGTCCGTGGGGATACCCTCCACGTGCTCTATGAGGTCATCGCCTCCAGCTCCGGCAGCGGCCGCCTGCCCATAACGGCGCTGTTGAGCGCCCGGGATGTCAATGACACCCTGCGGGTGGTCTCGACCTCCGCCACGACCTCGGTCTACATCTCCACCAGCGCGCGCGTGCGCATCGCCCGGACTGCGGTAAATGCCGAGAATTATACCGTCGACACATCCGGCATTGGCCACCTCAACACCCGGCAATCCTTTCAGATGGATGTGGATGTGGAAAACAACGGGGGACAACCCCTGCAAAGCGTCTACCTCCGCCTTTCGGGCCAGCGCTCCAGAGTCACCCCGGAGGTGCAGCTGGTTGAAAACCTCAATGCCCTGGCCGGACCACGGCGTGTCAGCTTTACCGTCACGGCCGACAGTGTGGAAAACCTGGCGGGGGAATCCTTTGTCGCTGAGATCACCCAGGCGACCGGTGAAGATGGCGCCAACGCCTTTATTTCGCCGGCGACCGATGCCGCCGCGACCATCCGCATCTATCGCCCGGCGGTGCTCAAACTGCTCAGCACCGCAGCCCTGACACCAAATCCCGAGAGGATCGTTAGTTACGGACAAACCTTCCCGGTGGAGGTGGTCGTCCGCAATCAGGGCTCGGAACCGGTCAGCGGCATTACCCTGGCGGCCAGCGCCGAGCCGGCGGACCGGGTGACGATCGCCGCCACCCCCCTGGTGTTGAGCAAGACCCTCAGCGCGGGCGATACGGCCCGGGCGGTCTTTACGATCACTGCCGGGAACATCAGCGGGCAAGTCCTGATCCAATCGGATATTACCTCGTCCCTCGGTCAGAATACCCGCCTGCCGGCACCGCTCGAACGGACCGATCAGGACTCCTCGACGCTGGTGACCATCGAAAAGAAGCCGCGGTTGGAACTCCTCTCGGTGCGCGCCCCGGCGGTGATCACCGCCGGAGATGCGCAAAACGACTGGCGCATCTATGTCAAGGTCAGAAACAGCGGCGACGCCGACCTGCGATTTGTGGATATCTCCCCGGATAATATCCGCTTTTATACGAACGGCCTGCTCGATGCCGATTACCGCGTCAACGCACCCGCCAAGCTGATGGCGGCGGACAGCCTGGTGCTCAAGGGTCAAAGTCAGGATTCGCTGCTCTACATCGTCACCCGTAACGGGGATATCGCCGGCCCCGGCGAAGTGCGCGTGCAGCTCACGGCGATGGACCTCAACCGCGCCGCCTCAGCGGAGAATCTCCTTACGGCCACGGGCACGGCGGCCCTCGAGGTGAGCAGCACCTCCTGGGTGCGGCTCAACCAGACCAGCGTCGATTCTGCGAAAGCCTATGACGACCAGAACCTCGCCCTGGTCAACCGCGGCCGCATCTTCAAGGTGGCGGTGGAAGCGGAAACCAGTGAATTGACCGGCGTCGATTCGGTCTGGGTGCAGTTGGAGAGCGACGGCGGCTCCAGCATCCTCGAGCCCCGCAGGGTCATCCCCGCGATCGGCAAGGGCAGCCGCGGGCGCGTTTGGTTCACGGTGGTCGCCGACGACAGCTGGGAAGCGGCCTTGGGGGAGAAACGCGAGACCTTTACCGCGCAGATTCTCTCGGCCCGGACGGTCGGATCGGCGCTTTACGCGCAAATCCGTTCGCCGGAACGGCCTGCGGATGCTTTGACGGTGGTGCGGGTGCAGAATCCGGCGCGCTTCGCGCTGCAGCTCCTGCGCGAAAGCGATCAGGATTCGATTCTGACCGCCGCCCAGGCCTTCAAGCTGTTGGTCAACCTGCAAAACCTCGGCACCGCCGCGATGGAGAATGGCAAGTATACGGTCGTCCTGCCGGCCGGTAAAAAATACCAGCTGGTCTCAGGTGCGGCCGAGCGCTCCTTCTCGGTCCCGTTGGGGATGGCCTTCAAAACGGACACCCTGGCGCTGCTGGCGCCCGCGGCGGATTCCTTTGCCGATACCATCCGTGTCCAGCTCACGCAGGTGCCGCTGGATGCCAACAGCGGTGAGGCCGTCGCCACGGCTGTGACCGTGGCCCGCAGCGTGTTCACGACGCTGAAATCGGGACTGGTCGTCGCCCTGTCGATCAATGCGCCGGTCGGGGCGCAGGATGGCATTCTCTCCACCGCCCAGCAGGTCGTGCTGCGCGCGATCGTGCAGGCCACCGACAATATCCAGGAGAAGAGCGTCACCCTGCAGCTGCCGTCGAGCCCGACCTATGTCCTGCTCAGCCCCGCCGAACAGGAGGTCACGGCCAGTCGCGATACCCTTTTCTGGCGTCTCCAGGTCCCCGGGGAAGAGACCGCGCTCGGTCACAGTTTCCGGGCCGAAGCCCGCGGCCGCTCCGCGGATGGCTGGCAGACGGCGCAGCAGCTGGTGACCATCAATCAGATCGTCGGCCGGGCCAACCTTTGGCTCGACAATCTCGAGGTGAGTTCGCCGGCCGAAGGCGTTATGGAGAGCGGCCAGGCCAATTTCTCGGTACGGCAGCAGGCGACGCTGCGAACACGGGTGCGCAATCTCGGAACCGCCAAGGTCGGCACGACCGGCAAGCTCACCCTCTCCCTGCAGAAAAGCGGCCTCAAGCTGGTGGGCACCGATTCGACCAAATCCTTCACCGCAGGCACCTATGTCACCTGGAATGTGCAGGCGGCGGACTCGGTGATCAGCGAGATCCGGGATATCCGCGTCGATATCAGCACGGCACCCAACGATGAGAATACCAACGCGCAGGCGACCATTGCCAACGGCACCTCCACCCTCAATGTCCTCACCGAGGCGCGGGGCGTGACGCGCATCGACCATTTCTACATCAGCAGTCCGGCCGGGGCAATGGACAACTCGGTCTCCACCGAACAGAGCTTTATCGTCACGGCCGAGATCACCTCCACCAGCGTTCGCGATCTCCTCGCCGAGATCACCTTCACCGGCGGCTTTTCGACCAACACCCCCTCCGTCTCGGTCAACCAGGGCTCGCGCCAGGTGGTCACCTGGACGATGTTGGCGCCCGCCACGGCGGCAATCAATGCGCTCACCCTGACCGTAAGCGGACGGGATTACCGCTCGGGTACCATCCTGACCAACCAGGTCCGCACCCTGATGGTGACCACGCAGCCCGTCAGCCGCTTCACCCTGACGCCACGGATCGTTTACCCGGCGGGATTGAACAACAAGACCTCGAGCGAATCCCGGCTCCGGCTTGCGCTGTATATCCAGCATCAAGTGGACACCGCTCCCGCCGTCGGCACGGATGCCGCAACCATCCGCCTCAACGCCCCGGCGAAATTTCTCGACGGCACCGAGCCGCTGCTCAAGACCGGCCTTGACAGCCTGGTGTGGAACCTGACCGCCCCGGCGGTGAGCCAGGACACCCTCTTCGATGTCAGTTTTAGCGTCACCGATCTGCCCCGGGACGCCAATTCGGGGCTGGAGTCGACGACGGAGTTCAGCAATCTCTATTTCCCGATCTGGGTGGTGCGCAAGGCCCGTCTCGAGCTGCTGGCCGAGGTGAGCGGGCAGGCGGGAAGTACGCCCGTCTCGGTGCGCATCGGCAACGAATTTGATCTGACTTCGCTGCTTCATAACCTCGGTTCCGCCG
>DAOQAG010000013.1:89977-96165 GCA_035353815.1 bacterium | reverse complement strand
ACCAATCCGGCGACGATCACGATGGATGCGGCCAAGACAGTGACCGCGACCTTTATCCAGAATATGTACACCTTGGCTGCGGGCAATGATGGCCATGGCACAGTGACCCTGAATCCCGCCGGCGGCACGTATGCCCACGGGACGACGGTGACCCTGACGCCCAATCCGGTCACAGGGTATCAATTCAGTTCCTGGTCCGGAACCAGTGCTGCCGATATCATCAACACCAGCGGAGTCTACACCATCGTCATGACCGGCAATAAAACGGTGCAGGCTAATTTTATCGTGCTGGCGCACATCCCTGCTGTTCAGTTCTGGGCGACGCCGACCAAAGGATTTCCCGCACTGAGCGTCAAGTTCATGGATGATTCGGAAGGAAATCCGACCGCGTGGCTGTGGGATTTTGGCGATGGTCAGACTTCAACCGAGCGCAACCCCTCCCATGTATACTGGCTCCCGGGGAGATACTCGGTTACCCTGACGATCACGACCCAGTTCGGCACCTACTCGCTGCAAAAAGAAAAGTTCATCTATGTCGGCGGATTTGAATTCTGTCCTTGTGCCACTCTGGATCTGATCGACAACAGCGCCAGCTTCTCCAGCGAGAACTGGAATAATGCCATCGATCACGATGTCAGCGGCCTGGATGGCACCGTGACTGCAGGCGGTGTGGTGCCCTACGCCATCTTTAAATTCCACGATAACAAAACAAAATCGATCAACAAGATCCGGCTGTTGACCGACTCGGATGTCGGCATGCAGGACCGCTGGGTGCTCGGCTTCGATGTTATGGTCTCCACGACCGGCCTTGCAGATGGCGACTTTTCGCTGTTGATGCGGCAGGCCAAAAAAGGCGGCGATTGGGAAGAGTATCCTTGCACCCCCAAAGCGGCCAAGTACATCAAACTGGTGCTGACCAATCCGGGTTCCGGATGGCGGCAGCTGGGCGAGTTCGAGGTCTGTGTCGTAAAGGAATATCCGGATATCGCCAAATCTTCTGTCAAGGTCACTTCTCCGCATATCGCGAACGGAGTGGATGCCGCTAAAATGACAATCACCCTGAAGAAGAGTGACGGAACGGCGCTCTCGGGAGTCTCCTCCGAGGAATTCTTCCTCTACAGTTCCTCCGGGGCTATCAATTACTCTCCTGTTACGGAAAGTGCAACCCCTGGCGTCTATACCACCGCGATCACCACGATCGAGCAGGGTGCAAAAGAGATCAAGGTGATCGTCATATGCAATATGCTGGG
Source organism: bacterium (assembly GCA_035353815.1). Taxonomy (GTDB): domain Bacteria; phylum Zhuqueibacterota; class Zhuqueibacteria; order Residuimicrobiales; family Residuimicrobiaceae; genus JAKPUX01. The sequence goes on along the minus strand of DAOQAG010000013.1, from coordinate 94,915 downwards.
CAGTGTCACCACCAATTTCACCTCGCCGGTTCTGCAGGAATCTCCCCTGGTATTTGTGGAAGGTTCGACCGCTTTCAAAAATGAGGGGTGGGATAATCTGATCGATGGCGATGAGGAGGGATGGGACGGCACTGCAACCGTAGGCGGAACCGAACCCTTTGCGATCTTTAGCTTCGCCGACGGTTCCATTAAAGCGGTGCAAAAACTGGCCTTGCTGATGGATACAGGCGTGGGCTTCAGCAACCGCTGGGTGCAGCGGTTCCGGCTGCAAGTCTCGACGACCGGCAAATCAGCGGCCAATTTCGTCACGGTGTATGATGGCCAGTGCATGGGAGGCAATTGGCAGGAATTTACCTTCCCGGCCTTCAATGCCAGGTACATCAAGCTGGTTATTGATTTTCCGAAAAGTGCCTGGAGGCAGCTGGGCGAGATGCGGCTTTTCACGACGACCCTGACCAACCTCAGCAAGCAAGCCGGCGAGCTCACCCTGATCGGGGATGTCCCGCTGGAATGGAGTGTGAGCAACAACTATCCGAATCCGTTCAATCCGGAGACGCATATTCAGTTCAGCATTCCCCAGGCTGGGCATGTCACCGCCAAGGTATATAACATGCTCGGTCAGCAAGTGCGCACATTGATCGATACCGAGGTCCCTGCAGGCACCTGTCAGGTGATCTGGGACAGCCGCTCCGATAGCGGTGAAAGCATGCCTACGGGCATCTATTACCTGCGGTTCGACTTTAATGGGCGTTTTATCACGAAGAAGGTCGTGCTCGCCAGGTAACAGCACTTGACGTTGAGTTGTCGCACACAGCGGCGGCACGGTTCGCAGATCGCGCCGCCGCTCGTATTATCAAGGAGGTCTTGCGGAATGAAGCGCATACTCACCGCCGTAATCACTCTCATTGGGCTGGCCTCGGTGGGCATACCGGCTTCCCATTCCCATGACAGCTGGAAGGATCCCTTGCCCCGCGCGGTGCTGCAGGCGGCGCCCTGGCTGAAATTTCGCCTGGCGTTATATGCGGATCGCATTGCCGCGGAGAATCCGCCGGAGGAGATCCGCGCCGCTCTGTTCGACAAGTGCATCGCTGCAGTTGTGCGGGGAGAAACCTCTGCAGGACCCGGACACTCGGGACTTGCCGCGGAGGCCCGCACGGCGAGTCCGCAGGGAGGGTATGATCCCTATCTTGCAGTTCCCGGGACCGACTCGCTGTGCACCGGCGCCAGGCTGGCCATAAACACGGTCAGCAACCGAATTCTCATCGTCTGGCAGGATGGACGCAATGGAGTTGAGGATCCCGACATCTATGGCCAGCTCTATGATCTGGTCCTTGGCGCCGTCGGCGTCAATTTCAGGATAAATCCGGCGGGGATCAAGGCCGCCCAGATTGCACCGGAGGTCTGTGCGCTGGCGGACGGACGATTTCTGGTCTGCTGGGAGGATTACATCACCACCACACCGCGCGTTCTCGCCCAACGTGTCAATCCGGACGGCGCGCTGAATGGAACGACGGTGGTTGTGTCGCCGCTGACCGCGACGCCGCAGTATTTCCCCCGGGTCGATTCCTGGGGCGACAGCACCCATGTGGTCTGGCTGCAGGACGACGGCGGTGACTATAACATCTACATCCGCACCCTGGCCCTAAGCGGGACGCCCAAGGCTCCTGCCGTCAAAGTGAATGATGACGATCACAGCTTGCAATGGATTCCAGCAGTGGCCGCCTATAATAGCGGTCAGACGGTTGTGGTTTGGGAAGACAAGCGGAATGGCGATTCGGAGATCTATGCCCAGATTTATAAAGCGGACGGCGTCAAGAGGGGGGACAATTTTTTGGTCAATACGGACGCCGCCCGCAGCCTGCAATGGCGGCCTGAGGTTGCCGGTGATGAAAATCATGTTCAGATCGTCTGGGAGGATTACCAAAACCGCACCGCCGCGATCTATACCCAGCAATATGATTCCTGGGGCATGCCTGCGGGGGATAACCTGCGCGTCGACCAGCCGGATCTTTCGGCCGCCAAGGAGACACCCTCGGTGTGCATCAACGAACAGGGGCAACGGGTCTTCGCCTGGCAGGAGGAGAGCGGCGAAGCCTGGCGCCTGAAATTCGCGATCTGCCCGGCGCTCTCGGATAAGCCGGTCTATTACACCCTCGGTGAAGAGGACGTTTACCATGAATTCACCGGCATCCGGCCCAGGCCTATCAAGAACTCCCTCTATTTCACATTTTTAGGGCAGCCCATCGGCGGTGCGACCACCGTGCTGGCCTACAGAGTGACCTTCACGGCAGTTCCGGTTGAACTGGCCACTTTTCAGGCGGTTGCCAGGGACGCCACCGTGCACCTCTCCTGGCAGACCGCCAGTGAGACCAGCAATTATGGCTTTGCGGTGGAAAGGATGCCGGAAGAAGGAGAATTCACCCAAGCTGCCTTTATCCCGGGGATGGGGACCACCAGCGTCCAGCATACCTACGAATTTACGGACCGTGGGCGGATGCCGGGCAAATACCACTACCGCCTGCGCCAGATCGATCTGGACGGCACCAGCACCCTGTCCGGGGAAATTGAGGTCATCGTCGGCGGACCGGATCATTTTGAGCTGCTGGAGGCCTATCCCAATCCCTTTGAGACCGGAACTCACCTTTTGCTCCGTCTGCCCGTATCCAGTGAAGTGGATGCCTGGGTTTACAATCTTCTCGGACAGAGGGTGTGCCGCCTCGCTGCAGGCAGCTTGCCTTCGGGAGCCAACGAACTGAACTGGGATGGCCGCGACGAGCATGGTTCACCTGTGCCGGCAGGTATTTATCTCCTTCAGGCTCGCATTAACGGACAGATGCAGAGCCGCAGAGTAGCGCTTATTCGTTGAGTGGTGGTCACGCCAAATCCATAAAAAAGGCCCTTATAGAGGGCCTTTTTGGTTTTCAGAGATCGGGGTGGCTGGCAGCTTCGGCCGGCGAACCTCATGCGAACTGCTTCGTCGATCCCATCAACTCGCCGACATTGCCCTTGTCGAAAAATCCGGTGAAGGACCCAAACCGTTCGACGTATTCGGTGATCTCGTGGCTCCAGGGGGAAGGGGTGCCGAAGATCTGCAAAATCCCGCGCGATTCGTCCCCGATCAGGGCTTCGGTCGTAAACGTGAGCCCAAGGGCCTTTTGGCGCTGCAGCACCGCGCGCAACTGCGGGGTGTAAAAGGCGGTGTGGTGCACCCGCGGGCCATATTTGGCAGTATAGTGATGGACCACGGAGCTGCGATCCCACCCGTAGGAGACGACGATGGCGGGCTTGTGGTCCCCAAAGCGAAAGACCATCGTCTCGGCATTTTGATCGGTCACCGTATAGCAGGAATCAAAGCCATAGGCCGTCAATCTCATGATCAGCGCTGCCGCCTCCTCGACACGCTCCAGAGGGACACGGTAGGCGACGTGATCCAGGGGACCGATGGCAGCCCGCTCATCTGTAATCAGGGGCAGATTGAGCGCTGCCCGCTCTGCTGCCACAGGGGCTAATGCTGCCGTGGTCTGCCACGGCGGAGCGCCATTGGGGAGGTAGATGAAACGGTCACCGAGCCCGGGGAGAATATCGGTCACGATGCCCCAGGGTTCTTCACTAAAAACAACCCCTTCATGGGCCAGCAAGCAGCGCACCGGCTTGAGATCCGCAACGCGGAAGGCCAAGGCTTCGAGGCATGGGAAGCCTTCTAGCGCTTCCCGGCTTTCGCTGAGTACGATATTCTGGGGCGACTGCTCCAGTGACAGCAGATACAGCCGTTCGGCAGAGCGCGGGTCTTCATATGCCGCGGTAAAACGGTAGCCCGTCCTGGCGGCGATCTCCTCAATCAGGACCGGGCCGGTGCCCGGGGCGATGCGATAGCGGAGATGGTCCAATCCAGAGAAGACCGATGCAATCGGGGATGGACCTAGTCTCTGTTTCAGGTCGAAGAGCTCATTTTGAATGCTCTGGTGCATGGATCCCTCGCGAGTAGTCGACAACGCTGAATTAGAGGCCGCGCTCCGCGAATGCCCCCAAAGGAAAGTTACCGGGATGGCTGGCGGCCGCAATGAAATAAAAAAAGGGCGGGAGCGCCCGCCCTTAAAGAGTCACTTGCCTGCTTTTTTAGCCTTTTTCTCGGCCCTTTTTTCTTTCAGGCTCTTCTCTGATTTCTTTTTGGTTTCTTTAGGCTTTGCATCCTGATTTTTAGCCATGGTTTTCTCCTTTTTTTCGTTCATTCACCAGGGTATAAAACTAAAACCACCACCCGGGCGATTTTATTCACACCCGGGCAGCGCGATCCCCCCGTCCGGCAATGATTTTCCTTGTTTTTACCGGGCTGAATAGCTAATTTTTAGCGATGCTCCATTGAACACCAAAGCAGGAGATTTTTCGGATGAAGCCGAGAAAATTATTCGGATGCGGAACCCTGGTCGTGCTCGCCGCCCTCGCGGTCTTTTTGTGGTGGCGCTATTATTTTGTCTTCGGCGAGGGCGTCAAAGCCGGCGACCTCAATTATATGGTGAAAAAAGGCTACCTCTTCAAGACCTGGGAAGGCCGGCTGATCCAGACCGGCTTTAAAACGCCGGTGCCCGGAGGCATGCAGAGCAACGAATTTGAGTTCAGCGTTGTGTCCGATAGCGTCGCCCGACGCCTCGAGGGCTCGAGCGGCAAATTTGTCGAAGTGCGCTACAAGGAATATCTCCATCCCCTGCCGTGGCGGGGCATGAGCAAATACCTCGTCACCGAGGTGATCCGGATCGAGACCAAATCCGGGGAAACCGCCCTGCCCTTCTGAAACCACCTTTTTAGGGTGCTCCACCCGGGCGGGATGGCATGCCATCCCGCCTCCTGCGCTTCTCTTCTCCCTATATTCCCGCAATCCGCGATTTATATTCGGCCAGGGCTTCGTCAAGCCGCTGCCGCGCCGTGGTGTCTCCGGGCACG
>DAOQAG010000013.1:87711-89877 GCA_035353815.1 bacterium | reverse complement strand
ATATTCGGCCAGGGCTTCGTCAAGCCGCTGCCGCGCCGTGGTGTCTCCGGGCACGTCACCTCCTCTGGTGCCCACCTGCTGTCAGACCCCAGCAATCCGCGATTTATATTCGGCCAGGGCTTCGTCAAGCCGCTGCCGCGCCGTGGTGTCTCCGGGCACGTTGTGCGAGGGGTGGATGTAGAGCTTGACGCCGCGGTCGGCGAGGATTTCGGCCACCGTGCAGATGGTCATCCAGACGGCGGTGACGAAAGCCATGGTCGAGACCGGCCCGATCTTGTCGACATGATTTTTCAGGGGCACGGAGGCATCCTGAGCGGGCACACAGGTATCGACCACGACATCGGCCAGCTCGAAAATCTGCTTGCCCGAGGAGTGCCGCGTCTTGACTCCGGAGAACTCGCCGGCTGAGCCAAAGACCACGATTTTCATCCCGATGCGCCGGGCTTCCAGGGCAATGTCGATGTTGACGTTGTTGATGCCCGAGTGGGAGAAGAGCCACATCACGTCACGCTGATCGAAATTGTAGGATTTCATGATCTGCTGCCCGTATCCTTCGACCCGCTCGAGGAAGACAAACTGGTGCACGCCCATTTCGCCGACGATGTGGGTGAAAAAGGAGAGCGGGATTTCGATCATCGGATGAAATCCGACAAAGCCGCCGATGCGGGGGTACATCTCCTCGATCGGCAGGGTGGCGTGGCCGCAGCCGAAGGTATGCACCCAGCGCCCGGCGGCGATGGTCTCGGCCATCAGGGCCGCCGCCTTGTTGATGTTCCCGATCTGGGTTGCCTCGATTTTGTCCATGACCCCGCGGGCATTGTCCAGCCATTCGTTTGCCAGCATGTTCTACTCCTTTTTATTTTCAGGATATTTGTTGTGCACGATTGCAAAGACCACAGTCATCAGGATCAAGCCGGCCGGCACGATGACCAGGGCCATGCGCAGGCCATAGGCCTTGCCAAGCAGCCCTGAAATCCACGGCATCAGGCTGCCGCCGGTCAACGCCATGACGAAGACCATGCTGAAGGCTGTGCCGCTGAGCTGGGGATAGCGGTCGCCGACAAAGCCGAGGACGATCGGATAGACCGCCGCGAAGCCAAAGCCCACCATCATCAATCCGGGCAGGGCTTCGCCCGCCTCCCCGCTTGAGAGCAGCAACAGCGTACCCAGGAAGGCGATGGCGATAAAGCTAACCAGCAGTCGGCCGGCCCGGCTGCGCCTCAACAGGGCGGGGAGGATAAGCCGCGCCGCCATTAGAGCCAGCCAGAAGAAGGAGAGGTAGATCACTGCCCGCGAGCTCTCGGTGGCCAGGACCTCGTTGAAAAAGGTGGCCGACCATCCCCCCATGGTCATCTCCATGCCGCTCTCGAAGAAGAGCATCAGCCCGAAGAGGAGAAGGGGAACCTCCCGGATCAATTTGGCGCCCTCCTTGAGGGGAAAGCCCTGTTTCAGTTTGGGCTCCGGGAAGCGGATGAGGAGGAAAAAGAGGATCGGGATGGCCACGGCGGCACCGACCAGGGTGGCGAGGCGGGCATAGCCGAGGCTTTTCATGAGCAGGCCGAGGAGAAAGGGGATGCTGAAGGCGCTGATGCCGAAAAAGACCCCGAGCAGGCTCAGCCTGGCACCGCGCTCCTCCTCGTAGATGTCGGCGACCAGGGCATTGGAGGCGCCGTTGATAACCCCGCCGCCGAGACCGATGAGCAGCATGGCCAGGCGCAGGGTGCCCAATCCGCCGGCCATGCCGATCATTTCCAGCCCGGCCAGAACCAGGGCGGAGCAGACGATGAGCAGCCCCTTATAACCGTAGCGGTCGACGATCGGGCCGAAGAAGAGCGAGCCGAGGAGCATGCCGATGGTCATGAGGGGGAAGAGCGACCCGGCCATGGCCTTGTCGAGGCCGAACTGTTCGATGACCGAGGGGAGGAGAGCGCCGAGAATGGACATGACGATGCCAAAAATGAACATCGCCACGCAGGCGGCGGCGAAGACGGCTTTGCGATTAAAACTCATTAATTAACCTATAGTTAAGTTTACGTTTACATCTGCGGAACCGTCCAGCTTCTGGCTGGCTGGCCCGGGTGGGAACGAGTGTGCTCGCTGAGTTTGCGTTTACATCTGCGGAACCGTCCAGCTTCTGGCTGGCTGGCCCGGGTGGGAACGAGTGTG
>DAOQAG010000013.1:36116-87611 GCA_035353815.1 bacterium | reverse complement strand
GGCCCGGGTGGGAACGAGTGTGCGCTGGCTGTGCGGCCTGAAGTGCCAGGCTGCCGGCGCCGATCAGTCCGGCATCACCGCCGAGCGCCGAGAGTTCCAGCGTCACCTGGGTGAAAGCGATCGGCTGGGCCCATTTGCGGGCTTGAGCACGAATGCGATCGAGGAATTGGCCCGCCGGGCCGAATACGCCACCGCCGAAGATGATTTTTTCCGGGTTGAAGGTGCTGATGAGGTTGGCGGCCGCCATGCCCCAAAAGCCGATCGCCTCGTCGAGCACGCGCTGGGCCAGGGTATCCCCCTGGGCGCTGGCCGCGAAGACCTCCGCTCCCTTCATGGCGGCGGCATCCATGTCGCGCAGGGGTCCCTGCCATGACGGGGTAGAGGAGAGATAGTCACGCGCGACCTGCGCAAGTCCATCGCCGGAGGCGTGGTATTCGAAGCAGCCGCAGCGGCTGTATTTTTCGGCGAAGGGCTGCATCAGCCCCATCCAGCCCACAGCGCCGGCGATGTCACCCTGTCCGCGCAGCACCCGGTCTTCGATGAGGATCCCGGCGCCGATGCCGGTGCCGACCGCCAGGAAGATGGCGTTGCGGCAGCCGCGCGCGGCGCCCTGCCAGCGCTCTCCAAGAATGTAACAGGCGCGGTCGCTGTCCACAGCAACCGGGAGCTCCGGAAAGGCCTGGATGAGCTCCTCCTGCAGGGGGTAATCGCTCCAGCCGGGAATATTGGGCGCCCACACCCGCCCCGTGCCCGCGTAATAGATGCCCGGGATCGAGACGCCGATGGCCGCGAACGGTTCACGCGCGGCCATCGCCCGGGCGGTGGCGATGATCAGGGCGCCGGCATCGCGGCCTTCCCGGCCCGCCAGAAGGGCGCTTTCGCGGTGGAGGATATGCCCTTCCCCGGAAAAAACTGCAGCGGCGAGCTTGGTTCCGCCCAAATCGAGTCCTAATACCTTCATTTTCAACCTCCTGCCGGATGGATCGCATCGGGCCTGCTTCGGCATAAAATGCCAAAATACCGGGCAAAATGCAAGCAAAAAAAAGGGGTGCGGTATCCCGCGCCGGGGCGGGAGGTCGAATTGGGCCTGATTGTTGCTAAAAGTGGGCACAGGAGGGGGGATTAATTTTGGCGCAGCTTTGGTGGGGCACATCTATGTCCATGTTATATAGTAAATTGCATTCTGTGGAGCATGCATTATGAACCTGCAGTCCAAGAGGAAAACTGACTCATTGTATCACACCTGTTTAAAAGAGAGACTGCTCTTCCTTTTTGCCCTGCTGCTGCCGGCTTTCGCCTTCAGCCAGTCTATCAAGTTCACGGATGTCACAACCGCGATGAGGGTCCCTGGCTGGCTGACCAAGGGGGTCAGCACCTATGGCCATGGCGCCATCTGGACAGATATTTCCGGAGACTCTCTTCCCGATCTCTATATCGCCAACGCGATGCGGCAAGCCAACTCCAAGCTTCCGGAAACCCTCTATATCAGCCATGCCGGTGCCCCCTATACGGAGGAAGACGGTGCGCGCGGGGTGTCGGACAGTTATGGCACCACCGGCACGCATGGGATCGTTTTGGCGGACTATGACAATGATGGCGACCTGGATCTCTTCAACGCCACGACAGATGACCGGATTCGCCTCTATCGCAACAAGGGGGACGGATTCTTCGAGAATTTCACCAGCGGCGCCACTTTGGCTTCAACCCGTGTAACCTATGACGGCTATGGCACGATCGGTTATGGCACCCGCGCTCTGGTCGTCTTCGATGCCGACAATGACGGAGATATGGATCTTTATGGCACCAACTGGGGGCCGGTCGAAGACATCCACGAGGTTCCCTGGGTTACCCCGGCGCAGCCCAATGAACTCTTCATCAATAACGGCAATGGCACCTTTTCGAATATGACCGACCGCGGCTGCACCCCGGTCAATCCCAGCAACGAAGGGACCCAGGGCGTGACTTCGATCGATATCGATGAAGATGGCGATATGGACATTTTTGTCTGCCACCGCAACTATGCCTTTCTCGGGTATAACTCCGATGGCACGGCCAATTTTGGACGCGGGGCGACACCGGCCCCCAATGATCTCTTTCTCAATGATGGCAAGGGCAATTTTACCGAAGCAGACATGCGCTCGCGCGGACTCTGGTCCGAAACCAATGATTGCAACGCCACGACATTTGCCGATTACGACAACGACGGCGATCTCGATGCCTTTGTGGTCTATACCAATGACAGCCGTCCTGTCGTGCGGGTCCTGAAGAATGACGGCAAGGGCTATTTTACCAATGTCAGCACTTCGCTGAATATCGAACAATGGGGATTTACGCCCTTTCTGTTCGATATGGACAATGACGGGGATCTTGACCTTTTTTCGCCACGTACCCGCGAGGTGGGGCGCATCTATCGCAACAATGGCAACGGGACGTTCACCCTGCAGAGCGGGACTGGTGTCGAAATCAACATGTACGATCCCCGAGGCGGTACCGTCGCCGACATGGACAATGACGGGGATCTCGATGTATACTATGTGGACGCCAACAAGGATGCCGGCCCCTATTTCAACCACATGTTCCGCAATGATACACCCAGCAACAACCGCTGGCTCAAGGTCTGGGGCAGCGGCCCCAAGGGCGATCTCGGAGCCTTCGGCACCAAGATCTGGCTCTTCGAGAAGGGGTATATGGATGATATGACCAGGCTGGTCGGCTACAAGCAGATCATCAACGCCTATGGCTATCTCTCCCAGGATGATATTATCCAGCATTTTGGTGTGGCCCAGCGGGACTCGGTGGATATCAAGATCAAAATGCTCGACGGGACGATTCTCAAGACGCGTCTCCAGACCAACACCCGATTCTTTTTTTCCAAACCCGCCTCCATCGCGGTTAACGGCGGTGACAACCAGAGCGCAGTCAGCGGCGGCATGGTCGCGCAGCCACTGAGCGTGGTCGTGAAAGATGCCAAGGGCAAGGCGGTGGCCGGCGCTGCGGTGACCTTTACGGCAGATTCCGGAGACGGGGTCTTTTCCCCGGCTGCGCTGGCTTATACGGACCTGAGCGGCATCGCCGGGGTCTATTACACGGCAGGTGCTCAGACGGGGACGCGCAAGATCACGGCAACGACCGGATCGGTATCGGCGCCGTTTACGCTCACCGTGACCAACAGTGGCCCCGCGATGCTGAGCCTGGTATCCGGCAGCGGCCAGTCCGCCTATACCAGCCAGATTCTCGCCGATTCGATCCGGGTCAAGGTGAGCAACAGCTCCGGGACGGGACAGAGCGGTCATCCGGTCCAGTTCGCCATCACCGCCGGCAACGGCAAGCTCAAGCCCGGCGACGGGACCACCCTGGATCTAACGACCAACGCCAGCGGCATCGCCGCGGTGGCGTGGCAGCTCGGCGCGGTGGCCAATTCGTCGCAGACCTTGCGCGTCACCGCCGCCAGCAACGGCCAGCCCCTCACCGGCTCGCCTCTGGAGATCCAGGCAACTGCCCTGCAGCGCATCATCGTCGCCGGCCGCCCGAAAAATCTGCTCTCCATAGGCGGCGATGGCCAGGCGGGACGCGCCGGCACGATCCTGGCCGAGCCGTTCATCGTGCAGCTGGTGGACAGCGTTGGTGTTGGCTGTCCCGAGTATGATATCACTTTTCAGGTGACCTTCGGCGACGGCACCCTCGGGGGAGCGGTGCAGCAGGTCGTCCGCACCGATCTCGAGGGCAAGGCCGCGGTCTTCCTGCGCCTGGGTCAACTGGCCGGCACCTCGAACAATCATGTCAGCGCCCGGCACAACGGCCTGGGCAAAGTGCTCTATTTTACCGCCTCCGCCACCGCTGCCGATGCGGCGGTACTCAAAAAGGTGGACGGTGACCAGCAGGTCGGCACGCCGGGATACACCTTGCCCCGTTATCTGCAGGCCATGGTTACCGACGCCTACGGCAATGCGGTGGTGGGCCATACGGTCACCTATGCCATGGCCAGCCTGGACGGGTATGTCAACGATCAGCGCAGCGTCAGCGTCGTGACCGACAGCACCGGTATCGCCGCCGTTCTTTTCAAACTCGGCAGCACGCCGGGAAGCTATGCGGTCTCGGTTTCATCCGCCCTGAATGGCGTCTCCCTGACCGGCTCGCCCCTGCTCTTCACCGCCATGGCCGTTTCCGATCCCGCCATGCTGCAGCGGGTTACCGCCGACAGCCTCTCCGGCCTGGCGGGGCAACCTTTGGGTATGCCGCTGCAGGTGCGGGTGACCGATCAGAGCGGGTATCCGGTACCCAACCATCCGGTCACCTTTTGGGTGCGGCGCGGCGGCGGCAGCCTGGAAGGCCAGTCGCAGATCACCCGCAACAGCGATGCCAACGGTATCGCCGCGGCGACGCCCACGCTGGGCAGTGCCCTCGGACTGGCCAATAATGTCTTCGAAGCGCAGTCATTTATCGGCAGCGGATCTCATCTTTCCGGTTCGCCGGTCCGTTTTTATGTCAGTGCGAAAAAAAGCACGGCCTGGCAGATGGAGGGTGCCGGAGGGGATGGCCTCAGCGTTCAGGCGGGGGAGATGCTTTCCCAGCCCCTGGCGGTGCGGGTGGTGGACAGGCTGCAGCAGGCTGTGGCCGGCCAGGAGGTTCTTTTCGAGGTGGTCAAGGGATCCGGCAAGCTCGGCGCCGGGCAGGCCAGCGCCGCGACCGTGCAGAGCAACACCGCCGGCATCGCCCAGATCAGTTTCCGCGCCGGGAGCGAGCTGGGTGACCGTGTGCATCAAATCCGCGCCAGTGCGAACGATGGCGTGACGGCGCTGCGCAATTCGCCGCTGCTCTTTGCCCTGAGCGCGCCCTACGGGCAGCCGGATACCAGCGCCGCGACGGTTACCCTCAATTCGCCGGTAGTCGCTGACGGGGTGGCCGAGTGTGTCGTGCGCATCCGGGTGGTCGATGCCCAGGGTCACGCCGTACCCGGTGAGCGGCTGACCCTGCTGGTGAGCGGTGACGGCAATCGCATCACACAGCCGGAAGAGGTCACCGATGCATCGGGCGAGGCGGTCGCCATTGTCAGCTCGACCATCGCCGGCAGCAAGACCATTCGGGTGTATCTGTCCAGCAAGTCGCGTTTTCTCAAGGCCGCGCCGGTGGTGGTTTTCACCGCGGGCACACCGCAGCGGATCACGGTGGTTGCCGGCGATTACCAGAGCGGCAACATTCAGTCGGCGCTGGAGAATCCCATCGTGGTGCAGGTGGAGGATTTTTACGGTAATCCCGTGCCCCAAATCGCGCTGGAGTTCACCCCTGAGGCGGGGAGCGGCGAGATCACCCCGTCCGGTACCATCCTGACCGGCGCCTCCGGCCGGGCGCAGGCAACCTGGATCCTCGGCCCGAGTGTCGGGCAGCAGCATCTGACGGTCAGGGCGGTGGGCACGACCGTCACACGCCTGCTTACCGCTACCGCCTCCCTGCCGCAGCAGATCGCCCTCGAAAAGGCGGGGGGCGACAGCCAGTTTGCTGCCCCGGGCACCGTTTTCCCGGATTCGCTCTCGGTGCGCGTTGTGGACGATCATGGCGCGCCGATCTATGGAGTCGGCATCACCTTTGCTGTCGTGCAAGGTGCGGCCACGCTCAGCACGACGAGTGCCGTGACCAGTGACCGCTACGGTCTGGCGCGGGCGCAGCTCAGCGCCGGCGCCGCAAACGGCGCGGTCAAGGTCCGGGCTATGGCTCCCGGCGGCGAGCCGGTCGAATTCACCGCCTCGGTCTCGATGGCGGTGCCCGCCCTGATCACCCGGATCTACGGCGACAGCCTCAGCGGCACGGCCGGAACGATGCTCTACCCCCTGATGGTGCTGGTCAGCGATAATGCGGGAAATCCGGTCGCCAATGTGCCGGTCACGTTCGCCTCCCAGACCGCGGGTGCCAGTGTGGCCGATCCCATGCCCCTCTTTACGGGCGATGACGGCCACGTCGCCGCCAAGATCCATCTCGCCACCACGGCGGGACCCTGCCTCTTCCAGGCGAGCAGCAGTCATGTAGTCGGCTCGCCCGTTTCCTTCACCCTGTTCGCCACGCCAGGTCCGGCCGCCGATCTGGTCATCGCCTCCGGCGACCAGCAGAGTGCGCGCGCCCTCAAGACTCTGGCCAGTCCGCTTAAGGTGCGGATCATGGACCTGTACAACAACGGTGTCCCGGGAGCCGCGGTACAATTCACGCCCCTGTCGGGCGGCGGCTCGGTCGCCCCGGCGACAGCGATCAGCGATGCCAACGGTTTTGCTGCGGCGCAATGGACCCTCGGCTCCGGCGGCTCGCAGAGCCTGCAGGCCCGGTCTTCGGCCCTTCCCGGAAAACAAGTGCTCTTCAACGCCCTGCTGCAGGAGAACATCGGCCCGGTTATCCATGCCGTGGATGACACCACCGTCCTGGAGACCGAAACCCTGGCCCTGGAAGTCATCGCCGTTGATCCGGACGGCGGCACCACCTTCCTTTCGGTTGAGAATTTACCCTCCGGGGCAACCTTCGATGGTGTCAACACCGGCTTGTTCCTCTGGCGCCCCGATTATCACCAGCAGGGTGTCTACACCATCCTGTTCAAGGCCGCCGACGAAAACGGCGGGATGACGACCAAGGAGGTGACGGTGCGGGTGCAAAACCGCAACCGGCCACCCTCCATCTATGCCTTCCAGCCGGAGCCCTTCTACACGCAGGTTCCGGCCTTCAAACCGGCAAGTTTTTCGGTTCAGGCCATCGACCAGGACGGGGATGCCTTGACCTACAGCTGGCGCCTCAACGGCCGCCTGGTGGGCCGCAAGGACTCCTTGACCATCCTGACCGGATCGGCGCTGCCCGCCGAGTTTACCCTGGTGGTTACGGTGCATGACCAGAGCGACTCGGTTGCACATGCATGGTCGGTCCAGCAAGCCACCGGGGTGGCCGCGGCGGCGGGAAATGAGCAGCTCCCGGTGAGCAACCGCCTGGTGCAGAATTATCCCAACCCGTTCAATCCCGAGACCACGATCGCCTATGAACTGACGGCGCCTCAGCAGATTGACATTGAAATTTTCAACATGTCCGGCCAGCGTATCCGGACCCTCTTCTCGGGCAGGGCCCCGGCGGGCCGTCACTCCATCCGCTGGAATGGTCAGACGGAAAGCGGCGAAGTTGTCTCCTCCGGCATCTATCCGTGCGTCTTGCGCGGCGAGGATTTCCGCCAGATGATCAAACTCGTCTTTTTGAAGTAGCAGCATTCACATTATCAATGGGTGAGGTTATGTTGAAGCAGAAAGCAACTTTTTGCATCGCAGTGGTGGCGGGACTCTGGAGTTTGGCATTTGGCCAGCCGTCGCATACGCGGGAGATTTTCCGCTATGATCTGACGGCGGCTCCGGCCGGTGGCACGCAGTCGTGGAATACTTCGGGTTCCTTCTCCTCTGCCGGCTGGAAACCTAACAACAACAACGGTCAGCTCAAGCTCTGGCTGGCCGATTATATGCCCTATGAGGGCACGGTCGAGGTTCAGGTCAAAGGCCTCTCAGCCAGTGTGGTCACCAAGGACTGGATCCCCTTCTCGATCTGGTCGCGCGGCCGCGGAAAATTTTACCAGAACAATGGCACGAGCTATCCTTCGGAGGGCTCTTATCTGTTCGTCAAGACGGATGCCAGCAAAGTCTCCGGTTCGAGCCTGGCCTGGAAGCTCTTCGCCAAGTCCCAGTATGATCCGACCCAGGCGAATCATATGACCGCGGATATCGCCGGGTATGCCTTTAACGCTGCGACCACCTACACCCTGAGGTACGTCTGGAAGCCGGGTACAGTATGGTTCCAGATCTGGGCGGGCGGGAGCAAGGTGGCCGAGGCTTCAACGCCGTGGATCATGCAGGGGGAGGCCTTCCTTTTTGTCTTCCTCGGCCGGAATAATGAATACTCCTCGATGACCGGGGTCACCTACAGCAATCTGGTCCTCAAGGGTCCGGAAAAGAGCATTGCCTTCAACGACGTCAGCCGTTCCACGGCTTCGGTAGCGGATTCCATTCTCAATGCGCAGAGCATGAGCTGGGCCGATCTCAACAACGACGGCAAGGAAGACATCTATGTCAATTACTACAATGCCCCCAACCGCTATTATGCGGCGGTAGCGGACAGTGCCAAATTCAGCGAATCGGCCTCCCTCTACGGGCTGAATGATTCCGGTCCCACCTTTGCCACCGTCACAGCTGATTTCAATGCGGACGGCAAGCTTGACGCCTTCCTTACCAACTACGGAGGGAGCAGCCGGCTCCTGATCAACCAGGGCAGTACGTTCAGTGACCAATCGACGGCGTGGAACATTGGCAATTCGACCGCCTGTATCAACGCCGTCGCCTTTGACCTCGAGAACGACGGCGATATCGATCTCTTCGTCGCCAACAGTGGCGTGGCCAATGAACTCTATATCAACCAGAATAACACCAGTTTCACGCGGACCGAGCTGAGCGCCCTGCCCTTCGGCACGGGATCGCGCGCCGCCGCCGGTGATGTCAACAAGGACGGCTATGTCGATATCTTTTATCCGCGCCGCAATGCCACCGCCGTCCTGCTGATCAACAACAAGGCGGGGGGATTCACCGATCAAGCCTCGACCTATGGCCTGGCGATCTCTACCGATCCCAACGCGCCGACCTTCGCCGATCTCGACAACGACGGTTACCTCGATCTGGTGCTCTCCGTCGCCAGCAATCAGGGGGATGGCAAAGCTCAGGTGCTCTATTACCGCAATTCAGGCGGCACCTCCTTTACCAAGTCGGGCACGATCTATCTCGAAGGCTACGGCGCCATCGCCGGAGACGTCGACAATGACGGCTTGCAGGATCTTTACCTGATCAAGCGCAACAAATACAGCTCGGAGGTGGCCGATTACGGTTCCAGGCTCTACCGCAACACCTCGACGACCGGCAGTCTCAGTTTTACCGAGTACACAGGAAGCGGCCTGGAGGCGATCTATCAGGATGGCCGCGGCGGGGCCATGGCCGATTACAACAGCGACGGCTTGCTGGACATCTATGGTGTTGCCAAGGGCGCGACCGGTTCCAACGCCCTGACGTACGGCCGCAACTTTCTCTTCCGCAACGTCAGCACGGCGGGCAACAACTATCTTCTCGTTCGGGTGCTCGACAAGAAAAAGGTTATGGGTTATCTTGGTGCACAGGTGGATCTTTTTGATCAAAACGGCACCCTCGGTACGCGTCTGGGCTACCGCGAAATCAGCTCCGCCCAGGGGTATCAGAGCCAACCCAGCCGCATGGTCCATTTCGGCATGGGGGCCAACACCGCCGGCGTTTTGCGCGTGACCCTGCCGGGCGGGCAGGTTTTCACCCGGACAGTGACCGCCAATTCGCTGGTCGAGATCGATCCCACCAGCGGCGATGCCAAATCTTTCATTCTCGTCAAGGGTAATAACCAGACCGGCGTGGCGGGCACGGTGCTCAACGACTCTCTGACCGTACGGGTCTATGCCGAAGGCACCGCGACCCAGCAGCCTCTCGCCGGCCACACCGTCACCTTCACCATCACCCAGGGCGGCGGCACGGTGAACGGCGGCAGCAGCGCGGCCGTGACCACCGACCTCAACGGGCTGGCGCGTGCGGCCTTCAAGCTGGGCCAGACCGCCGGCAGCAGCAACAACAAGGTGCAGATCTCCGCGCTCAACAAGGCCGGCGCCCAGATCATCAACCTCTCGGCCCCGGGCACCCCGGCCGTGCCCATCGATATCGTCGCCTCGGCCAACGCCGGCGCCGCCGCCAAAATGGACAAGACCGGCGGGGACGGCCAGACCGGCTATATGGGCGAGGTGCTGACCACCCCGATCAGCGTCAAGGTGACCGATACCTCTGGCAACATCATCAGCGGCTATACGGTAACCTTCAGCGTGGCCACGGGCGGCGGCGGATTCGGAACCTCCGGCACCTCTCCGGCCACCGTGGTGACCGGAACGGACGGGAGCGCCCAGATCACCTGGCGGCTGGGGTCGGCCCTGGGCGTCCAGACCCTGCAGGTCTATGGCACCTTCAATGCTGCGAATCCCGCGCTCTTTACCGCAACCGCCTCGGAACCCCTGCGCCGCCTGACCTACGAATCCGGCGACCGTCAGAGCGCCCGTGTCGGCCAGTCTCCGGAAAACGCCCTGGCGGTGCGCCTGCGCGACTACCAGGGGAATGCCATCTCCGGCGCCGTGGTGCATTTTGCGGTGATCGAGGGTGGCGGCAAGATCAATGGCAGCACCGCACAGGACGTATCCACCTCCAGCGACGGGCTCGCCTTCATCAAACCCACTCTGGGCACCGTGGCCGGCGATACCAATAATGTCTTCCGGGCCACCGCCACCGGTGCCTCGGGAAGCGTCACCTTCAAGCTTTCCGCAAGCGCGGGTGTCGCTGCCAAGCTGCTCGAGACCTCGGGCAACGGCAAAACCGGCAAGGCGGGACGTCTCCTGTCGACGCCCTTTGTGGTGCGGGTGGTCGACACCTATTCCAATCCGATCGGCGGTTTTGCGGTAGATTTTGCGGTGACCAGCGGCGGTGGCTCGCTAAACAGCTCCTCCTCGGCCCGCGTCACCTCCGACAAAAACGGCTATGCATCGATCTATTACAAGCTGGGATCAGCAACCGGTACCAACAGCGTCACGGCGAGCGGTACCGGACTCGTCGGCTCCCCGGTCACCTTTACGGCCATCGCAGAGGCTGGCAGTCCGGCCCTGCTCTACAAGATCTCGGGTGACAATCAAAAGGGCACCTTCGGGGCACCCCTGGCGCAGCCGCTGATCGTGGCCATCAGCGACTCGTTCAGCAATCCCATTTCCGGCCAGACGGTACAGTTTCTGATCAGCCGCGGCGGTGGCACTGTCAATGGCCTCTCCCTGGCCACGGTCCAGACCAATGCCACGGGGCAAGCCTCGGTGGTGCTCACTCTCGGCACCAGCGATTTTATCAACCAGGTGACGGTCTCGGCGCAGTACCTCGGCAAGGAAATTCCGACCTATCCCTCGCCGCTGGTTTTTTACGCCACGACCAGCGCCGGCAACGCCGATTCGCTCGCCTATATCAGCGGCAACTACCAGACCGGAGCGGTCAACCAGCCCTTGCCAGAAGCGTTCACCGTGATGGTCACCGATGCCAACGGAGTGCCGGTCGCCAATCACAGCGTTGTTTTTCAGGCGATCACGCCCGGCACGAATTTTGGCGGCGCCACCCGCGTGACCCGTAAGACCAGCGACACCGGGATCGCCAGCGCAGTGGCCACCATCGGCGCCAATTATGGGGATGCGATCTACAGCTTTGAGGCCCGCGCCGAGTTCGATGGTGCGCCGCTGCGCAATACACCGGTGCAGTTTTTTGCCTCCGGACGCAAGTCGACGGCCACGAAAATGGTTTATCTGGAGGGCAATGGCCTCTCCGGAACGGTCGGCAAATTTCTCGTCGATTCTCTCAGCGTGCGCACCCTGAACAGCGCCGACAAACCGGTGGCCAACCAGCTGGTCACCTTTGAAATCCTCAGCGGCAGCGCCCTGCTCAACGGCCAGTCCAACAATCTGGCGGCGCTTAGCGATGCCAATGGCATCGCGCGCATGGCCCTGAAGCTGGGCGGATCCCCGGGTGCGGTCAAGGTGCGCGCATCGGCCGATGATGGCATTGCCTCCCTGGCCAACAGCCCGATCGATTTTGAGGTTACCGCCACGATCGGCTCCCCCGACGGCGGTCGCTCCCTGCTGACGGCCACCTCGCCGGTTACGGCCGACGGTAAAGCAACAGTGACGGTCATCATCACCCTCAAGGATGACCAGGACAACCCTGTGCCGGGGAAAACGGTCGCACTGTATACCGCCGGCCTCGACGTCCACGTCAACCAGCCAATTCTGGCCACCGATGCCAACGGCCAGACCCAGGGCACGATCACCTCCATCCGCGCCGGGACGCTCAAGGTCTGGAGCATGGTGGATAACCAGATCGTGCCCCTGGATACCGCACGTGTCCTCTTCAGTCCGGGGGCCCCGTACAGTGCCGTCCCGTTCGGCTCGGGTCAGACCGTGCTGCGCGGCGTGGCGCTGCCTCTGCCGCTCGGGCTCTATCTCTACGATGCCAACAGCAATCCCGTGCCCGGTGTCCAGGTGACCTTCCGCGTCAAGTCGGGCGGCGGGGTTATCTCGCAGGTCCAGCCGGTGACCACGGATGCGGAGGGGCGTGCCCAGGTGAACTGGACGCTCGGCAGCAGCATCGGCGAACAGTATGTGGCGGCGGTTGTGCCCCAGCTCGGTAGCAGCGAGATCGATTACTGGGCCATCGCCAGACCACCCGAACCCAACAGCATGACGATGATCCGCGGCAACCGCCAGATCGGCCTCGTCAACCAGGCGCTGCCTGATTCTTTTGTCGTCGCGATGAGCGACTCCAATTCCGCGCCGGCGGAAGGCCTCTCCGTGATCTTTTCCAAGACCAAGGGCGAGGGGGTCTTCCTCAGCGCCAATCCGGTCACGACCGACAAACGCGGCTATGCCGCCGTCCTCTTCAAACCGGGCACGGTCACCGGCGAGTGTGCGGTGATGGCCTACCATGTCTCGGGACTGAAGCAGGAATTCCAGTTCATCGTCCAGGAGCGGCCGACGGTTTACCTGACCAAGATCAAGGAGGCTCCGGGCACCGGCCGTCCCTACGAGGAGCTGTCGGTCCAGGCGACGGTCAGCGATGCCTACGGCAAGCCCCTCGCCGGCGAGAACCTCAAATGGGAGATCGTCAGCGGCGGCGGCACCCTGGTTACTGCCCCGACCCTGCAAAGTGATGCGCAGGGGAAGGTGAGCCTGAGCTGGAAGCTCGGTCTCAAGGGCAGCCAGAGTGTCAAGCTCGCCCCGGTGACCAAGGCCGGCGCTGCTCTGCTCTTCAGCAGCCAGGTGGTCAATGCCGCGCCGGAGCTGAGCGTGCCGGCAGCGCCCTCAGTGCTGGCGGGCACACCGGTCGCCTTTACGGTCTCGGCCTATGACGCCGACGGCGACGCGATCACCTATGGGGTGCGCAATCTGCCCTCCGGGGCCAAATTCGATTCCACCGGATCGCGTCTCTTCTCCTGGACGCCGACGCGCAGTCAGGCCGCGGCGAGTCCCTATAACGTGACCTTCATCGCGCGCGACGGCTTCCAGTCGGCTGATACGTCCCGGGTCCAGATCACGGTCACCACCACCAATGCCGCGCCGGTGATCTATGCCTTCGAACCGGGAGACACCACGATCGCCAGCCTCTATGGCCAGTTCATGGAGTTCAAGGTTTTCGCCAGCGATGCCGATAACGACGAGCTGACCTATACCTGGATGGTCAACGATCAGCTGGCCGGTTTCGTCTCCAATCTCATCCTGCTGCCGGACGCCTCCTTTGGCGATCTCGCCACGGTGCTGGTCCGGGTTTCGGATGGCAAGGCGACTCAGGAACTTCGTTGGCGTGTGCATCTCTCCAGCGCGGTCGAGTTAAGTGCGTTTACTGCGGTGGTGCAAAAAACGGCCGTCGAGTTGCATTGGCAGACCAGCGCCGAAACCGGCAACCTCGGCTTCAATGTGCTGCGCAGCGAGCGCCGGGATGGCGACTATGCGACACTCAATTCGGTGCTCATTCCAGCTGCGAACGACGGGCGCTACACCTACAGCGATCGCACCGCCGCGGCCGGGAAGCGCTACTGGTACCAGATCCAGGACGTCGAGCGCAGCGGCCGCATGACCCTGCACGGGCCCATCGCCGCCGAACTGGCGCTGCCGTCGCACGTCGATCTGGCCCAGAATTATCCCAATCCCTTCAATCCCGCGACGACGATCAGCTTCGAGCTGCCGGCGGCTGCGGAGGTGGAGTTGAGCGTCTACAATCTGCAGGGCCAGCAGGTGCGCCGGCTCGTTCGCGGCCAAACGGCTGCGGGGTTCCACAGCGTGATCTGGGATGCGCGGGACGAGAGTGGCACGCCGGTACCCACCGGTATTTATTACTACCGCCTGCGCACGGGAGATCAGATCTTTACCAAAAAATTGTTGTTCGCCAAATAGGCTCATGGCGGCGCCGGCTCCTCGACTGAGCCGGCGCCGCTGCCATAATGGGGTATTGCGATGCTAATCCTGTTGGGCACGAATATCGGTGGCGCAGTTCAGGAAACGGCGCCGCTGCCATTATGGGGAGGTGGTCTGCAATAAGGAGGATTTTCCGAAATACAGCCAGATATTACGACACGATGCACCTGCAGCGAATATTTCTCTCCGCAGTCGGCCCCGATAGTTGTACATTGTATATAATTTGAAACTCTTACTATTCATAGAGGCTTCCCATGTTCAACATCCCACTGATCAGGCAACATCGGATCCTGGCGGTCCTTTTTGTGGCCCTCCTGGGCGCTGGCACGGTATCGGGCCAGTCGATCCGGTTCAAGAACGCAACCGCATCCTATGGTGTGCAGGGCAATGACGACAGAATTGACGGAAAACTTTCCGGACCCTTTTACAGCTGCTACGGCCACGGCGTAGCCATGGCTGATGTCAATGCCGACGGCCGTCCGGATATCTATATCAGCAATGCCGTGCGCTACGCGAATCTGGTGAAGAAGGGCGACGGCCTGGCCGAGACCTTTTATGCCAGCAATCCGGAGGGCGGTTATACCGAGAGCGACGGTGCCCGGCATATCTCGGATCAATTCGGCTGGACCGGCTCGCATGGCCTCGTTTTTTTTGATTATGACAACGACGGCGATTACGATCTCTACAACGCCACCACCGACGACCAGAACCGCCTCTACCGCAACCTTGGCAGCAGCTACAGCGGGGGTTCGGGATACTATGAGAATGTCACGACCGCGGCCGGGTTGCCGTTGATCCGGGTCTACATGGCCAACTTCGATTCGGTCAACAGTTATGGCTACGGCACTCGCGGTGTCGCCGCTTTCGATGCCAACAACGACGGCTGGATGGACCTCTACGGCGCCAACTGGGGCCCGGCGGAGAAGCGCTGGCCGGCAAGCGGCAGTATAGAGGGCGCGGCGATCGCGACTCCGGTGCAGCCCAATGAGTTCTATCTGAATCAGGGCGATGGCACCTACCGGCGCGTGACCGACAGCGGCGCGACTCCGAACAATCCCGCTTACATGGGCACCCAGGGCTGCACGGTCATCGATGCCAATGAAGACGGCAACATGGATATCTTTGTCGCCCACCGCAACTATGTCGCCATCGATCCTGACAGTAAGCAGAACGTCGGCGGACCCACCAATCGCGAGGTCTACAATCAACTCTTTTTCGGCGACGGCACCGGCCATTTCACCGAGAATGCCGGCGGCGCCGGCCTCAATACCAATCCCGCAAACGATTGCAACGGCGCCACCTTCGCCGATTATGACAATGATGGCGATTATGATGCCTTTGTCGTCCCCAAGGACAGCAAGTCCTCCACCTATGTGCGGGTCTATCAAAACGATGGCAGCGGCCATTTCACCGATATCACCGCCAGCCTCAAGCTGACGCAGTACGGCTTCTCGCTCCTCTTCCTCGATGCCGACAACGACGGCGACCTCGACATCGCCGCACCGCAAACCCGCGACTATACCCGGTTCTACAGCAATAACGGAAATGGCACCTTTACCGCCGTCGATAACACCGGCCTCAAGGTCAAATCCTTTGATCCGCGCGGCTCGGCCGTCGGCGACATTGATGAGGATGGCGATCTCGATATCTACTATGCGGATGCCTTCAAGGACGCTTCACTGCCCCCCACGTATCCCGATACCGTCGGCAACCATCTGTTCATCAACACCACCGTCACCTCCAACCGCTGGCTCAAGATCACCGGCCGCGGACCCAAGGGCGACATGGGCGGCTTCGGCACCAAAATATGGGTCTACGACCGCGGCCATATCGGCGACAAGACGCATCTGGTCGGCTACCGCCAGGTGATCAATGCCTACGGCTATCTTTGCCAGAACGATCCGGTCCAGCATTTCGGCCTCGGTCAGCGCGACAGCGTCGATGTCCAGGTGCGCCTGCTCGACAAGTCCGAGCTGAACCTGCTCGGCGTTCCGGCCGGGCAGCGCCTGTTCTTCTCCAGACCGCGGCAGATCACCGGTATGAGTGGCAAAGACCAGACCGTCGAGGCCGGCGTGACGCTGCCCCAGCCCCTGGTCGTGCGGGTGCAGGATGCCTTTGGCAATGCCGTTTACGGTGCCGGCGTCACCTTTACCGCGGCCGCGGCGGGAGGGATCATCAGCGAAGCCCAGCCGGTCTACACCGATGCCCAGGGCTATGCGCAGGTGCATTTTCTGCCCGCAGCCCAGCCGGCCGTGCAGAGCGTGACCGCCCAGCTGGCGGCGACCCCGGGCGCGACCGCCCTCTTTTCCTGTACGGTCAAGCCCCTGGTCGTGATCCCGGTGCCGACCACCCTGCAAATCGCCGGTGGCGAGGCGCAGCAGGCCTATACCGGAGCGATCCTGAGCCATCCTTTGCAGATCAAGGTCCTGGACCAGCTTGGCGCGCCCATGGCCGGGATCACGGTGCATTTTACCAGCGTCAGCGGCGATGGCACCTTCCCCGACGGCGCGGCGGCGGTCACGGATGGCAGCGGTGTGGCCGGCGTGCGCTTCCAGTTCGGCGCTGCGGCGGGCATCTATGAAGTCGCCGCCGCAGTGGATGGGATCGGTGACCAGGAAATCTTTAACGAGGAGGCGCTGGCGATCCCCAATCGCGCTCCGGAGATCGTCCAGTGGGCCCCGGCCGATTCTGAACTCTTTGTTAACGGCTACCATGTGCTCGAATTTTCCGTGCGCGCCACCGATGCGGATGGCGACAGCATGCGCTATCTCTGGCTGCTGGATGAGGTCATTGCCGGGACGGACTCCACCTTCCGGATCTATCCTGCGAGCAGTAAAACCGGCAAGGTCGAAGCGCGGGTGATGGACGGGACGCATACTGTCGTCCACCGCTGGGCGATGCATCTGCTCACCGGCGTGGAGCAAAGTGAGGCCCCCGTGACCGAATATGCCCTGGGCCAGAACTATCCCAATCCCTTCAATCCGCAGACCCAGATCCTCTTCCAGCTGCCGCAGGCGGGAAGGGTGCGGATCCAGATCTGCAACACGGCCGGACAGATCGTGCGCACTCTCGCCGATGGCATCTTGCCGGCCGGGCGGCATGCCCTGACCTGGGATGCCCGCAACGCACAAGGGCAATCACTGCCCACGGGCTTGTACTATTACACCATGGAGAGCGGCGATTTCCGGGTGGTCAAGAAAATGTTGTACGTGAAATAGCTGGTGAAGAAAAAAGGAGATGCATGTGAAGCGGTTCGACAGGGTCTTCAAGGGGTGGTGTTCAGGAACAAGTTGGGGAATGATCGGACTGCTTCTGCTCTCCGCGGCAAGCACTCTGGCCCAGCAGCAGGTGAGTTTCAGCGATGTGACCGAATCCATGAAAGCCTGGGGCTGGCGGATCACGGTTGACGGCGCCCGGGTGAGCGCCTATGGCCATGGCGCCGGCTTTGCGGATGTCACCGGCGACTCGATTCCTGATCTCTACATCTCCAGCGCCAAACGCAAGGCCAACGGCCAGATCCCGGAAACCCTCTATATCGGCCAGCCCGGCGGCGCCGCCTATTCGGAGGAAGACGGCAAACGCGGCTGCTCCGACAGCTATGGCATGACCGGGACGCATGGCATCTCCTTCTTTGATTATGACAACGACGGCGATTTTGACATCTATAACGCCACCACCGACGACCGCAACCGCCTTTACCGCAATACCGGGGGATTTTTCACCGACGTCTCCGATTCGGTCGGCCTCAAGGCGATCCTGGTTCCCATCGATACCTACGGTCCGGTTGGCTATGGCACCCGCGGCGTCGTCGCCTTCGATGCCGACAACAATGGCTATATCGACCTGCTGGGCGTCAACTGGGGTCCGGTGGAAAACTCCAAGGAGGTCCCCTGGATCACTCCGGCGCAGCCCAATGAGTTCTACTACAACAACGGCAACGGCACCTTCACCAAGGATGACACCCGCGGCCTTACCCTACCTCCTAATCCCAGCAATGAGGGGACGCAAGGCGTCACGGCCGTGGATGTCAACAACGACGGCTGGATGGATGTCTTCATCTGCCACCGCAACTATGCCTATCTCGGCAAGGATGGCAGCGGCAACGATCTCTTTGGCGCCGGTACCGTGCCCTGTCCCAACCAGCTGCTGATGAACGATGGTACCGGCCATTTCGTCGATGAAACCAAAATGCGCGGCCTCTATGATGCTGCTAACGACTGCAACGGAGCCACCTTCGCGGATTTCGACAACGACGGTGACCTCGACCTCTTCATTCCGCCCAAGGATATCGGCGTCCGCAAGCTCAAGATCTACAAAAACGACGGTAACGGCTATTTCACCGATATCAGCAGCACCATCAAGATCGATCAATGGGGCTTCTCGAGTATTTTTGGCGATTTCAACAACGACGGCTATCTCGATCTCTTCGACTCACGCTCCTACGGCACCTCGGCGATCTATCTCAATACCGGGACTGGCAATTTCGTCCTGCAGGCCTCGGCCGGCGTCGAGACCTCGGCCTATGACCCCCGCGGTGGCGCTCTCGCCGATGTCGACGGCGATGGCGACCTCGATATCTATTATGTGGACGCCAACAAGGACGGCGTGGCCAAGTACTCCAATCGCCTCTATCGCAACAACACCAAGAACGGCAACCACTGGCTCAAGGTCACCGGACGCGGACCCCAAGGTGATGCCGGCGGTATGGGCACCAAGGTCTGGGTCTTCGAGGCCGGCGCTATGGATGACATGCAAAAGCTCGTCGGCTACCGCCAGGTGCAAAATACCTACGGCTATCTCTGCCAGGACGATCCGGTGCAGCATTTCGGCCTCGGCACGCGTACCAGTGTAGATGTCAAGGTGCGCTTCCTCGATGGCACTGAGCTCAGGATGGCCGGCGTCGCGGCCGACCGCAAGATCATCTTCACGCGGCCGCAGACCATGGC
The DNA here is from genome assembly GCA_035353815.1 of bacterium. GTDB lineage: Bacteria > Zhuqueibacterota > Zhuqueibacteria > Residuimicrobiales > Residuimicrobiaceae > JAKPUX01. The sequence continues at coordinate 68,615 of DAOQAG010000013.1, read as the reverse complement.
CCTTTTCAGCGGCGACCAGCAGAGCGGCAACGGCGGCCAGCCTCTGGCCAATCCCCTGAAGGTCAAGGTGACCGATGCCTGGGGCAAAACCGTGCGCGGCGCGGCCGTCACCTGGAGTGTGCTCTCCGGCGGCGGCACTCTTGCGGCGCCGACCAGTTTCACCGGCGCCGACGGCATTGCTACGATGTCCTATACCCTTGGCACCACCGCCGCTCAGCAGCAGGTGCAGGCGGCCTCGCCGAATTTCACGGCCACCGCGATCTTTACGCTCGTCAATTCCACACCGGTGCAGGCGCAGATCATGCGCGTCTCCGGATCGGGCCAGGCCGCAGAAGCCGCCGCCGAACTGCCGCAGCCCCTGGTCGCCAGGGTCTCCCAGCTCTCCGGCGCTCCCGCCGCCCAGTACCGGGTCGTCTTCAAGGTGATGAGCGGCGGCGGCAAGGTCAACGCCGCGGACTCGGCCATCGTCACCAGCGATGCCGGCGGCCTGGTTCAGGTCAGCTGGCGTCTCGGATCTCAACCCGGCCTCACCCAGCAGGTCAAGGCCTATCTACCGGGCCTGCCGGAGCAGGTCATCTATTTTGATGCCACCTCGTACGGCCTGGCGGCGACGCTGCAGTGGCTCAGCGCGCTCTCCCATAGCGGGATCGCCGGGCGGCCCCTCAGCGATTCCCTGGCCGCCCGCGTCGTTGACGCCAGTCAGCAGCCCGTCCGCAATTATCCGGTCGATTTTTCGGTGACAGCGGGTGGGGGATCGGCCAATGGTGCGGCCGCGGTCCGCGTCCTGACCAACGCTCAGGGCCTGGCCAAATGCCAATGGCGCCTGGGCACGCAGGCGGGCAGCGCCAATCAGACGCTCCGCGTCGCAGCGGGGAGCCTGACGAATTCACCGGTAACCGTGACGGCCTCGGCCCAGGCGGGACCCGCCTGGAAATTGACCGCTCTCTCCGGAGAGGGGCAAAGCGCCATGGTGAACGAGGCCTTCGCCGCGCCGCTGATCGCGACGGTGGCCGACACCTTTGGCAATCCGGTCTCGGGTCAGGCGGTCTTCTTTCAGGTCATCTCAGGCAGCGCCCTGGTCAACAGCGCCGCCAGCACGACCGTGACCAGCGGCACCGACGGCCGCGTCCAGGTCGCCCTCAAGGCCGGCGCGGCTAGCGGAGCGGTCACGGTGCGCGCCAGCGCCAGCCTGAATGGCAGCGCTCTGGTCAATTCACCGCTGCTGTTCCCGGCCACGGTGACAGCGCTCCCCTTCGATCCTGCCCGGAGCTCTCTAGCCGCGACCTCCCCCGTCGTGGCCAATAACCGCAGCCAAAGCACGATCACCCTCCAGCTGCGGGACGCCAACGGCCTGCCGGTGGCAGGCACGCCGGTGAGCTTTTTTGCGACCGGCACGAACAATACCCTGCGCCAACCGGCGGCCACCAATGCCCAGGGCGTGGCCACGGGCTATCTGCTCTCGACACGCGCGGAGGTCAAAAAGATCTGGGCACTGGCCGATGGCCGGATGATCGGCACGGATTCGCTGCGGGTCACTTTTATCGCCGGTCCGGCGGCTGCGATGACCATGGTCTCCGGCGACAACCAGAGCGCCTATATCGGCCGCACCCTGGCTGCGCCCCTCGTTGTCGCCCTGACCGACTCGTTCGAGAATCCTGTTCCGGCCGCAGCGGTCACAGCGACGCTGACCCGGCCCGATGGCAGCCGGAGCGATCTCGTTGCCCAGACCACCGACACCCGTGGCTTCGCCCGCTTTCAGCCGGCGTTAAGCACCCAGCCCGGGCTGCACACCATCACCCTGCGCAGCGGTGCGCTCTCGCCGCTCTCCTTCACCGCCCAGGCGCTGGCCACCTTGCCGACCGCGCTGATCAAGGTCAGCGGCGATGCCCAGGTCGGCTTGCCCGGCACGGCGCTGCCCTTGCCGCTGGTGGTTCAGGTCAAGGATCAGGAGGATGCGCCGCTGGCCAATGTTACCGTAACCTTTGCCTTCGTCACGGGCACCGGCACCTTCCCGAATGGCGCCTCCGCCTTGACCGGCAGTGACGGCACAGCCGCGATCGTGGCCCAGCCGGGGACAGCGATCGGCGATTACTACATCACGGCCCAGGTTTCGGGGCTTGACAAGACGGTCACCTTCCAGGCTGCGACACGCGTGGCCCGCGTCGCCTCTGTCGAGCCCGTCTCCGGCGACAGCCAGGCCGCGCGCGCCGGTACCACCCTGCCGCTGCCGCTCACCCTCCGCGTCCTCGACGAACTGAAAAAGCCCGCCGCCGGGATCGCCGTTGTCTTTTCCGTCGCCGCGGGCGGAGGCAGCATCACGCCGGCCACCACGCAGTACACCGGCGTCGATGGCATGGCCTCGGTGCTCTGGACCATGGGCAACAGCGGCGCCCAGACCCTCAAGGCCTGGCTGGCCGATACGCCGGCGCTGCAGACCCAGTTCACCGCTTCTCTGGCCGCCAACCAGGCCCCGAAGCTGACCTGCACGGCGGATACGACCGTCGCCGAAGGCGGCAACCTCTCGTTCTGGGTCAGGGCCAACGACCCGGAAGGGGACCTGGTTCACCTCTCTGCGGCGGGCATGCCCGCCCGGGCCGCCTTCGATTCCCTTTCGGGGATATTTTCCTGGAATCCCGGCTACAGTGAGGCGGGCCTCTACAAGGTCACCTTCACGGGACGGGATGAATTCGGCGCCGCGGCCAGCGTTTCCTGCCGCATCCGCGTCACCGATGTGCGCCGGCCGCTGCAGATCCTGACCTACTCGCCGGCGGATACCCTGGTGGAAATGGACCTTTACAAGGCTTATACCTTCGACGTCACCGCCTTCGACCCCGACGGCGATTCCCTGTTATACCAGTGGGAATTCAACGGCCTGCCGGTCGGCAACAAATCGAGCCTCAAGGTCACGGCCAATCCCACCTTCCCCGCGCACTGCCGCATGTCGGTCCGCGTTTACACCCTTACGGCGAGCACCTCCCTTGCCTGGACGCTCGATATCCGCACCGGCGTGACCATGCATGGGGGAGGGCCGGATGAGCTGGCGCTCGAGCAGAATTATCCCAATCCCTTCAACCCGACCACGAACATCCCCTTCCAGGTCGGCCGCCCCAGCCACGTCACCATCTCGCTCTACAACGCCTCGGGACAGCTCGTTCGTGAACTCTACAACGCCCCCGCCAGCAGCGGCCGGCACGAGGTCGTCTGGGACGGACGCGACGCCAGCGGCCAGCCGGCCCCCTCAGGCACCTACTACTGCCGCATGTCCAGTGACTCCTTCCAGCAGATAAAAAAGCTTTTATTGTTGAAATAAAAATGTTATTTTACACCATTCCCCGGTCCGCTGCTGCATCCGCAGCCGGACCGGGGTGTGGGCTTTCCACAGGTGCGGACCGGGCTGATGAGGGAAGGGATCGAGGCGCATGCTCCACAGCATCTGGATTTCACTGCGTCCCAAGCAGTGGCTGAAGAATGTCATTGTTTTCGCGGGACTCTTTTTCGCTGAGGATTTTCTCGTTGTCAGCAAGATCCTCGATACCCTCGCCGCATTCCTCCTCTTTTGCCTCGTTTCCAGCAGTGGCTACCTGGTCAATGATGTCATCGACCGCAACAAGGACGCCCTGCATCCGCGCAAACGGTTGCGCCCCATCGCCGCGGGCCGGATCTCACCCAGAACGGCCATCGCGCTCGCCATCCTGCTCTCCGTCGGCAGCCTGGCGGCGGCCTGGAACCTCAATCCCCTCTTTTTCGGGATCCTCGCCGCCTATCTGATTTTCACCTACTCCTACTCGCTGCTGCTCAAGCGGGTGATCATTCTCGATGTGCTGCTCATCGCCTCGGGATTTGTCCTGCGTGCCATTGGCGGCACCATCGCCGCCCAGGAAAAGGTCTCCTCCTGGCTGATCATCTGCACGATCTTTTTGTCGCTCTTCCTTGCCCTCACCAAGCGGCGCAGCGAGGTCAAAACCCTGGGCGCCCAGGCCGCACAGGTGCGTTCGACGCTGGCGCTCTATACGGTCGAGCTGCTCGACCAGATGATCAACATCGTCACCGCTGCCTGCCTCATGGCCTACGCGCTCTACACCCTGGATGCCGGCACCGTCGAAAAATTTGGCACTCGCAATCTGGCCTTCACATTGCCCTTTGTCATTTATGGACTGTTTCGCTATCTTTACCTGGTGCTCCATCTCAACATGGGGGAGACACCCGAGGTTGTGCTGCTGCACGACCGGCCGATCCTGATCTGCATCCTCGCATACATTGGAACAGTAGCTTCAATCCTCTATATCTGAACCCGTTCTCCTTGCACATGGGACACCCGCTGCATTGCTCATTCCTCGCAGGAGGCCTTTCTATGCGTCCGTTCCGCATGATCACCGCATTCATGGCGGGCATTTTCATCCTTGCCTCTTTCTCCTGCTCCGGCGGGCGCAAAAAGGATCAGGAGGTCGAGGCCTTTCTCCACAACTCCGCGACCTTTTACATCAAAAAGGGGACGGACGCGATCGAGGCCGGCCAATACCACGAGGCGGTCGCCCACTTCCGGCAGGCCATCGCGCTCACGCCGTACGATCCCGTGGCGCAAAACGATCTCGGTGTGGCCTTTTATCATCTTCGCCAGCTCGATTCGGCGCTGGCCTACTACCAGACGGCCATCCGCCTGCGTCCCGACTATACCCGCGCCATCAGCAATCTCTCCAAGACCTACAGCGAACTGGGGCTGCGCAACTATGCGCTCGCCGCGGCAGAGCGGCTCATCGAGCTGGAGCCGGCCTCGGCCGCCGGATACCTCCTCCAGGCGGAGATCTATGACAAAGCTGACGAGTTCGACGCTGCCATTGCGGCCAGCCTCAAGGCCCTGGCCGCCGACTCGGCGCGCAAGGAGGTGTGGAACAACCTCGGCGTGCTCTATTTCCGCAGCGGCCGGCTGGATCAGGCCCTGGAATGTTATCAGCGGGTGCTGCGTCAGGATTCGACGTTTTCGCCGGCGTGGTTCAATCTCGGCAATGTCCTGGCGCGCAAGTGCCTGCTCGAGGAGGCGCAATTCAATTACCGCAAGGCGCTCGAGTGCAATCCGCAGATGAGTTCGGCGGCCAATAACCACGGGCTGGTCTTTCTCTACCAGGACCGGCTTGAGGAGGCGGGCCGCGATTTCCGCCGCGCTCTGGTCGCCGATTCGGCCGCCCCGGCCATCCATTATAACCTTTCCATCGTCCAGGAGCGGCTCGATTCGCTGGCCAGCGCCCTGGCCTCTATCGACCACGCGATCCGGCTGCGCCCGGCCGTGGCCAATTTCTATCTGCAGAAGGGGACGATCCTGGAGCGCCTCGGCCAAAAAGAGGCGGCGGTCGCGGCCATCCAGAAAGCGGTCGCGCTCGATTCAACCCTCTCGGCCGGCTATAATTCCCTGGGCAACCTTATGGCGGCCGAGGATCCCGCGCGAGCACGCGCGGCCTATGAAAAGGCGGTCGCCAACTATGATGAGTACCTGCAGCGCCGCTACGGCCGCGCCACCCAGGTCATCGACAAGGGCTATTTCGATCTGCTCGCCGCCTGCAAGGACCGCCAGCAGCTCCGCACCGATCACGCCATGGTCTTCAATAACCTCGGCAAATCCTGGCTGCAGGCGGGCAATTACGCCGAAGCCGGCAAGGCTTTCGCCCAGGCGATCGAACTGCAGCCCGAATTGTGGGAGCCGGCGGAGAATCTGGCGGTGGTGCGGATCGCGCAGAACAAGCCGCAGGAGGCGCGCGCCCTGCTGGCCCAGGGCCGGCTCAACCGCGCCCGCGCGGCGCTGCGCGCCGATTCGCTCGACACCGCCGGGAGCATGCTGCAGGAAGCCCGGCGCCTCCAGCCCCGCCTGCGCGGCAGCTATGGACTGCTCGCCCAGGTCCAGGAGCGCAAGGGCCAGTTCAAAGAGGCGGAGGCGACGCTGCGCTCCGGCATCAAGCTCTATCCCGACGATGCGGCCATCCGCCTGGCCTACGGCCGCTTGCTCAACCGCCAGGGCCGATTTGGCGAGGCCCGCAAGGAACTGCTCAAGGCGATCGCCCTGGATCCGAAGCAGGATGAGAGCCGCTACCTGCTTGCCGGCATCTACCGCACCCTCGGCGAGAGCGAAAAAGCGGACCAGGAGATCGCCCGCAGCCATGCCATTCTCGGGCTGGACTATGAAGAAGCCGGCTTTTTTGACCGCGCGATGGAGGAGTATCGCCTGGCGGCGACCGCCGATCCCAAAAATCCGGATTATCTCGCCAGCCAGGGGATGATCTTGCTTAAAAAACGGCTCTACGAGGACGCGCGTGCCTGTTTCGAGCAGGTTCTCGGGAGGGATGGCGCGAACGTGACCGCACTGTACGGCAAAGGGACGCTCCTCGGCGAGCTGAAATCCCATGAAGAGGCGGTCCAGTGGCTGCAGGCGGCCGTCGCCGCGGCGCCGGACCATGGGCACGCGCATCAGGCCCTGGCCGTCAACCTCTATTTTCTCGGCAAGCTTGAAGCCGCCCGCAAGGAGGCCCTCATCGCCCAAAAGCTCGGCATCGCCCTGAATGATGCCTTTCTCAAGGCGCTCGGCCTGCCTGCACTGACCCCGCAATGATTTGCTGAAGGAATGAAATCAGAATGAACAGGCTTGTTCTGGGCCTTCTGGCCGGCTGTGCCGCAGTGCTGTTGCAGTGCCGTGAGTCGTTTGTTCCCTTCACCCTGGCTGATCCCGGAGCCCCCTGCACCATTGTCGTGCCGGCCAGGACCGATGCCGGTGCAGCAGCGGATCCGGACGCCCCGATCCGTCTCCGCGCCGCCGCCGAATTGCGCCATTATCTCGCGCGGATGCTGGGCCGGCCCGACAGCGCGATCGCCGTGCGCACGGATGCAGAAGCGGTGAATGGCCGGATTCTTTTCCTCGGCCGACCGGGCGCGAAATCGCATTTCGCCACTGCGGCCCGGCGGCTCGATAAGGCGCAGCGCCGCTCGCGGCAGGGTGCCGACCCGGCCTGGCGCTGGGAGGGCTGGAGCGATGAGCAGAATCATTACCTGGCCATCACCGCCCGCAGCGACGTCGATCTGCTGCGCGCGGTCTATGCCTTTCTCGATGAGCAGGGGGTCCGCTTTCTCTTCCCCGGCGCCGGCGGGGTCTACCTCGCGCCGCGTCACGAGATCCGCGTCCTTCAGGCCGTCACTCTTCCGCCCGCCGGCCTCGAACTCTGCGGCCTGCTGCCGACCTGCCCGGAGGGAGGGGTGCCAGCCGACTCCGCCAGCCTGCGGTGGTGGGCGCGGCAGCGCTTCACCCACCTGCCGGCCGGATGGGCCGATCCGGATGCGCTGCACCGCCTCGGCCTCGCGGAGGTACGCCGCTGTGAGGCGCCCGCGGTCTGGAAACCCGGCTTTTGCTGCAGTGACAGCGCCGCACTCCGCCAGCTCATCACCGCCCTCTTCTCCGGCCGGAGTGGGACCGGACTCTATCTGCTGGATGCCGCGGCCGCTGCTCCGCTCTGCAGCTGCACCGCCTGCCTGGAGCTTGGCACGGAAACGGATCGCTGGCTCTATCTGACCAGCCGCATCGGCGCGGCGATGACCGCGCGCAAAAACGCGGGCACCCTGCCCGCCGCGGCCAACCTGCTCGCCCTCGGCGATCTCGAACTGCCGCAAAAATTTGCGCCCCGGGAGTGGCCGCGCAGCGAGGTCCTCCTCGCCGCGCGCATCCGGCCGCGCTGCTATAACCATGCCCTCGCCGATCCCCGCTGCGTGGAGGTCAATGCCGGCGCCCTCGCCGGGGTCGTGAAATGGCTCGCGGCGAGCCCCTACGCGCGTCATGCCCTCGTCGATACCTATTATGCCGCCGAATTCGCCGGCCTGCCGCTGCTCCTCGACAGCGTGGTCGCGCAGGACCTCGCCACCTGCCGCAGCCTCGGGGTGCAGGGCTTTTTCTGCGATGCCCCGGCCAGCATCCGGCCCGACGGCATCCGCTTCTACCAGGACTATCTGCTCGGCCAGGCCCTACAGCAGCCGCATCTCAATGCCGATTCGCTGCGCCAGGCCTTCGTCGCCTTCGCTTTTCCCGGCGCCGCCTCCATGACCCTCGAATATCTCAACATGGTCGGGGAGGCCTTCGCTAATGCCGCCGCCTGGCGCGGCGAGCTGCCCGGCCGCGTGCGCCAGCTGGCTGCGGCGGATTTTAACGGAGCGCTGCTGCCGCTCGAGCGCTTCCACCACCACTTCAACCTCTATCAGGTGTATGCCGATTCCAACGAGGGCGTCGCCTGGGAGCGGACCTTCCAACTGGTGCATGATGCGCGTCATGTCATGGACGAGATGCTCGAGGGCGATCTCCCTGATCCGACCCTGGACCGGCTGCTCGCCGCCGAGAAACAGCTGCGCTTCGCCGAATTGATCGTCACGTTTTATGATAATATCATCCGTTCCCTGACCCTGGGCGAGGACGAACCGGCCATGCGCGAGGAGGCGGCCATCCGGCTGCGGCAGGTGGTACAGCGTATGGAGCAGTTTACGGTGGAAGACCGGGAATGCGGCGGAGGCAAGGTCAACGCGTTGCGCTGTTCGGGGCTGGAGGAATGCGCCCGGGCGCTTCTGGACAAGCTGCAGCAGCGCTACCGTCTCCCCTATGACCGGGTTTATGAGGAGTAACGCCTGGAGGCGCAGAGGCCGGCTTGGGAAAGCCCTTGAGCCGGCCGAGACAGCAGCCGCCAAGAGAAAGATAAGGAAGGATTCCTAGGAGCGGGCGTGTTGTTTGGCGGCGACGCTCTGCAGCATCGCGGTGAAGGAGCTGGCAAAGGCGGCCACCCCTTCCGCCTGGAGCGCCTCGGTTTCGCTGTAAAGGTTGATCCCCAGTTCCGCTGCTGCGGCGAGCGCCATCTTGCAGGTCGCGGTGGCGGCAGGCAAGGCCGCGGCGGTCCGGCCATGATCAAGCCATGCTGCCAGCGTCGCCGGGGGCACGGTATTGACCGTCGCCGGGCCGATCAGTTCATCGACATAGAGCGTATCCGAGTAGCTGGTGTTCTTGGTCCCGGTGCTCGCCCAGAGCAGACGCTGCCGCCGGGCGCCGGCATCAGCCAGCTGCCGCCAGCGCGGCGCGGCGTGCAGTTCCTGACCGAGTTCGAAGGCGGCTGCGGCGTTGGCCACCGCCAGCTTGCCCTGCAGGTCGGAGCGGTTGAGCTGATCCAGCCGGGGGTCGAGACGGGTATCGAGGCGGCTGACAAAAAAGGAGGCGACCGAAGCGATGCCCTCAAGGGCCTGGCCCCGGGCGTGCAGCATCTCCAGACCCGAGCACCATGCCGCGGCGACCTGATGGTACTGCCGGCTGTTGAAGATCAGCGTGGCGTTGACGCTGATCCCGGCTGCGACCACCTGCGGGATGGCGGCCAGCCCCGCAGCCGTGGCGGGGATCTTGATCATCAGATTCGGCCGCTCCACCGCGGCATGCAGCCGCTGCGCCTCGAGGATGGTCTGGCGGGCATCATCGGCGAGAGCGGGATTGACCTCGAGACTGACATAGCCGTCTTCGCCCCGGCTCGCCGCAAAGAACGGTCGGAAGGCGTCCGCGGCGGCGCGGATGTCGGCGATCGCCAGGGCTTCATAGATCGCTTCGGTCGTCAGACCCCGGGCGGCCAGGGCGGCGATGTCGGCGTCGTAGGCGTGGCCTTCACTGATCGCTTTCTGGAAGATGGCGGGGTTGGAGGTGAGGCCGCGCACCCCCTCCCGGATCCATTCCGCCAGCTTGCCGCGGCTGATGAATTCCCGTTCGATATAATCGATCCACAGTGATTGTCCATTTTCAAACAGCTCTTGCATACGCGTCATGCGTCTCTCCATCCAAAGGACTTGTCCGGTTTCACAGCTTCAAGCCAGCAAGCTCCGGTTGCCGATCAACTCCCCGGAGCGGGTGATCCCGAGGAGGAAAAGGGTGATGACATACTCCCGGCGCAGCCGTTCGATAAGGTGAATGACCTCATCGGCCGAGCGCAGCGCCGGTTCGAGAAAGGGCTTGGCGATGCCGCAGAGGCTCGCGCCGAGGATCATCGCCTTGGCCATGTCCAGCCCTGAACGGATGCCGCCGGAGGCGATCAGAGTCACTCGGTCGCGGAGGGGCTCGAGCTGCTCGAGCAAAGCCGGGGTGGGCAGGCCCCAATCCTGGAAGAGCAGGCCGGTTTGGCTACTCTCGGCGCCGCGATTGGGCTGCTGGCGGAAATGCTCGATCCGGCTCCACGAGGTGCCGCCGCTGCCGGCGGCGTCGATATAGCGGATGCCGTGGCGGATCAGCAGTTCGGCGTCGCGGCGTGAGATGCCCGAACCGACCTCCTTGAGCAGCAGCGGCCGGGGCAGTGCCGCAGCGACCGCGCCGATCTTGGCGGCCAGGCCGCTGAAATTGGTCTCGCCTTCAGGCTGGATCGCCTCCTGCAGCGGATTGAGATGGAGATAGAGTCCGTCGGCATCCAGGACTTCGATGGCCTGCAGGCACTCTTTCAGTCCAAAGCCGTAATTGAGCTGCACGGCGCCAAGGTTGCCGATAAGGACCGCGTGCGGAGCCAGGGGGCGGAGGGAAAAACTTTCCCGCGCGGCCGGGTGGGTGATCATCACCCGCTGCGAGCCGACGGCCATGGCCACCTGTGTGGCCTCGGCGGCGCGGGCGAGATTCTTGTTGATGGTGCGCACCAGATCATGGTCGCCGCCGGTCATCGGGGCGATCATCAGGGGGAAGGAAAGCGATTTGCCGAGAAACTCGATCCCGGGATCGATGTTTTTCAGATCGATCTCGGGCAGGGCATGGTGCTGCAGGGCGATGGCATCGAAATAACTCTTGCTGCGGTCGCTGCCGCCATCGGCGCGGATGATACGGATATGGTCGTATTTCCTGTGGCTGATCTCGTCGCTCATGGTGATCCTGAAATGCGGTACAGACCCGGGTGGGGCGTGGTGCCCCGCTTCCGACGCTCTAATATAGGATAAATAACCCAAATTTCCAGACAATTCCTTCCCGCTCCGGCCGGTTTTTGCAGAACGGGCCGGCGAAATCACCAAGCAGCACCAGGCGCGAGGCGATGAACATCCACGATGATCTCTATACCCGCGTGGGGGAGGGCACGCCCTTTCTCGCCGAACTCTGGGAACCGCAGGGCATTGCGGTGGTGATCGGCCATGGCCAGCGCGCCGAGCAGGAGGTGAACCTCAGCGCCTGCCGCCGCGATGGCGTGCCGGTGATCCGGCGCCGCGGCGGTGGGGGAGCGGTGGTGCTCATGCCTGGCGTCCTCTGCCTGAGCTGCGCCTTCATCAGCCGCAAAAGCGATTCGCCCTATACCTTTTTTCAATACATCAACAGCTGGCTGATCGCCCTGCTCGAGCAGGAATATGGCATCACCGGTGCTCAGTCCGCCGGGATCAGTGACATTGCCGTAAACGGTCAAAAGATCCTCGGCTGCTCGATGTTCAAATCGCGCACCCTCTTTTTCTACCAGGGCTCGCTGCTGCTCCATCCCAATCTCGCGCGTCTTTCGACCTATCTCACCCACCCCTCGCGTGAACCCGACTATCGCCGCCAGCGCCGGCATGAGGCTTTCGTCACTTCCCTCTGGCAGCTCGGTTATCCCCTCGCGATGGACCGCCTCGCCGCCACGCTGGCGACGGGATTGGCCGAATTGCAAACCAGAGTGATGTGACGGCGGCCAGGCGGGGGGTGTCGGCTCTTGCTGCTGCGCAGATGCGCTTGAACGCGCCACAGGGCGCATCGCCGGCTCTTGCTGCAGAACGCACCCGCTCGAACGCGCCGCTGCGCGCGCCGCGCCGGCGGCTGGAGGTGCTCAGCGCCAGAAAAAGCTGTAGAGGGTGCCGTTCTCGCAGGCCAGGAAGAGCCGGTTGCCGAGCACCATGGGGGGTGTGGAGATGCGTCCGCGGGCGGTGAAGGACCAGAGTTCGCGGCCCTCGGTCAAGCCGAGAGCGCGCAATTTTTTGTCGGCGCCGGCGAGAAAGAGGGTTGGCCCGCAGATGAGGGGCGCCGCGGCCGGCACCGCGCCGAGTTCCGTTTGCCACAGCAGCCGGCCGTCGCGCGTATCGAGGCCGCAGACCCGGGTATCGGAGGCGGCCAGGACCACCACCGAATCCGCGGCTGCAGCGGCGTGGAGGATCTTGCCGGAGCTGGTGAAGCGCCAGCGCTCGGCGCCGCTGCGGATGTCGATGGCGCTGAACCGGCCGCTGGTGGAGCCGATGAAAAAGGTGCCGGCATGCGCGATGGCCGGCGCGCGCACAGCGGCACCCGTCGCGAATTCCCACAGCGGACGCAGCTGTGGATCGAAGGCGTGGAGCACACCTTGGTCATCGCCGACCGCCAGCACGCTGTCCGCCATCGCCGGGGTGGCCACACAATCATGCGGCAGCCGGGCTTCGGCAAGGAGGCGGCCATCCGCCAGGTCGAGGCAGACCAGCCGGCCGCGCAAGGTCGCCAGATAGAGGCGCTCTCCGACAATGAGGGGTTCGCCGAGCACTGGCCCGATGCTTGTTTTCCAGCGCACCCGCCCGCGGCGCAGATCGTAAAAAAGCAGGTTATCCCGGCGGATCCTGCGGACGATCACCAGACCGCTGTCGCCGGCGGCGCAGGTCATGGTCGTGGCGCTGCGGCCGATGGTCCTGCCGAGACCCTTGCCGCTGCGCAGGTCGAATCCCTCTATCCGGCCCTCCCCGGTGGTGAAGAGAATCCAGTTGCCGAGGCCGAGCAGCACCGGCTGCACCGGTCCAGAAGCCTGCTTCTGCCATTCCATCCGCAACGGCAGCAGCGGTGCAGCCCCACAGCTGGCATTGCGTGACGGTCCGCCGCCGAGCTGCGGCCAGAGCGGCAGGAGGGGATCCGCCGCCTTTTTATAGCTGAAGCGGCTGCATCCGGCCCAAACCAGGGCCACCATCAGCAGCAGCGCCGCCGCAATGGCGCGGCGCTGACAGCGCTGGTGCGTCTTGCGCCCCGCCGGCTTTCCGCCCTGCGTCATCAAAAATCCCAGCCGAAAAAGAATTGCGTGAACCAGGCACGGTCGAAATGGTATTCGCCCCACTGGTAAAAGCGCGCCGGATCCGCGAGGACGAACTTGCGGCCGGTATCGAAACGCAACACCAGCATGCCGCCGAGCTGGCAACGGACGCCGAATCCGGTGCTGCCGAGCAGGTCGGGCATGCGTTTGTCCCAGGCGTTGCCAAGATCGAGAAAGAGGGCGCCACGGATGCTGCTGAGCGCGACACCGCCGATCGGAAATTTGAGCATGAAACGGTCGATGAAGGGAAAACGCAGCTCGTTGCTGACCATGGCGATCTTGGTGCCCCAGAGGCTCCAGAGCCGGTAGCCGCGCAAGTCCCAGCTGCCGCCCATGTAGAAGGGGGTGCTCTCCTTGCCGTTGTTGATCTGGGCCCAGATGCGCAGGGCATGCGCGCTTTGATTCGAAATGCGGAAGTAGCGGCGGTAATCGGCGATAGCCGTGAGAAAACGGACGTTCTCATGCGCGACATCGACGGTCGTGCCCAGGGTGAAGTTCATGCGGCTGCCGTCCAGCGGCCCGGTGGGGCCCCAGAGTGAATTGTCCTGCACATAGGAGATGAAATTGGAGACCAGCAAGGCCTTGCGGCGGTAATCGCTGAGAAACCATTCCTTGTCGGAATGGCGCACATTGAGGCTGGCCTCCACGCGGTTGAATTTGGAGAGGGGATAACTGAGCGCGGTGTAGCCGCCATAACGCCGCTCCCAGAACCAGTAGTCGTAACGGTTATAGTATTGTCCGGCGAAATGAAAGAGGCCCACGGCGAAGTTGGTACGGTGCGAGAGGTCGACGCGCGAGACGGCGAAATTAAAGCTGGAGAGCAGCTCGCTCTGTACCCGCGCGGTATTGTAGAGGAGGAAGAAGTACTGGTAATTGCCGAGCATATCCGAGACCGCCAGCTGCATGCCGCCGGAGGTTCCGAAAATGGGGTCCTGGGTGATCTGGGACTGGGCGATGTCGAGACTGTATTTGGGCTTGTAGCGGAGGTCGCGGCTCTCGCCGGCGCCGCTCAGGCGCGGATAGTTCCATGCGGCAGCGGTGGAGTCGGGCGCGACCGCCAGCGCTGCGGTGGCGGGCTGCTCCTTGAGAGAGTCGGATAGGCCCTTGAGCAGCCCGATGTTGAAGGAGAATTTCTCAAAGACCGTGAAGAGCAGGTCGCCCTGCGGCGTCCACTCCGGATCGTAGGCGCCGGTGATGAAGTGGGTGAGCTGGCGCGGCGCGGCCGCCGCAGTGCTGTGTGGCGGCGCCGCGGCCTGCAGTCCGAGGCGGCTGGCCAGGGAGGGGCGTGCCACGGGCGCGGGCAGCGCCCAGATGTTCTGGGTGCCGCTGCGGTCGGAGACGAAGGCGATGTGGCTGCTGTCCGGCGACCACGCGGGCATCTGGTCATGGCCAACACCCGTGGTGACCGGTGTGATCGTCCCCTCGGCGAGATCGTAGACGAAGAGGGTATAGCCCCCCTGGGCGCCGGCGGCACCGCGGTCCGAGCTGAAGGCGATCAGGCGGCCGTCGGGTGAGAAGGCGGGATCCTTGTCGTCAAAGGTATCCGCGGTGAGCGGCGTGAGCTGCTGCGTGGCGGGTTCGAAGAGATAGAGGTCGCGGCGGCCGCTGAAGGCCAGGCCGGAGAAGACGATGCGGTTGCCGTCCGGTGACCAGGAGGGCGAGTAGAGGGAGACCAGATTGTCAAAGGCATACCGGCCAGTGATCTCCTTGCCGGGCAGCACCATGACATAGAGCCGGTCCCTCTCGCCGGCCTTGGAGATGAAGGCGAGTTCGCCGCGGCGGTTGACATCGATGGCGCTGTTGAGCAAATGAAAGGATTCGAAGGCTTCGCTGCGTTCCCCGGCGACCAGCACCTCCACGCCGGCTTCGCGCGGTCCGCCCCGCAGCGGTGTCTGGTAGATGTTGGCATAGCCGTTGCGATTGGAGATGAAGACCACCCTGGCGCTCTCCGCCTGCCAGAAGGCGGGCTTGACATTGATGCCCTCCCGGGTGACCGGCATGCTCACGCGCGAGGCGGCATCGTTATCCTGCAGCAGGGGATATCTCTCCTTTTTCAGGGCATAGCTCCAGCGTTCATCGAATTCTCGCAGATCGAGCCCCAGGGTCAGGCTCATCACCTCGGAAAAGTAGGGGGCCATCCAGACATTGTCGATCAGCTGCAGGATCTTGTCCTCCCCCCAGTGGGTATCGATGAAGCGGAGAAGGCTCTGTCCCTCCTTGTACATCAGGAACGTTCCGTTGATCTGGTACATCGCCGCGACCGGATAGAGATAGCCGCTGATGACGGCATCGCGGATGAACATTTCCGCTTCGCTGTTCCAGCCGCTCGACCAGTATTCCGCCAGTCCCTCGCTGAACCACAGCGGCAGGCCGGGATTATTGAACTGTTTGTGCTCCTTGAGCACCCGGTTCGCTTTGGCATGGGTGAAGACGTGGACCAGCTCGTGGCGGATCACCTTTTTAAAATCGGGGATCGAGCCGTTGGCCGGCACCACCACCCGTCCCTTGATGTACTCAAAAAAACCGCCCACACCCTCGGGAATGAGGTAGGGGAGGGTGTTGGTTTCCTGAAAATGGGCGTGGGTGGCATAAAAGATCAGGGGGATGCGTTCGTTGAGGCTGATGCTGAGCTTGTTCTCGAGAAAGCGATAACTTTCCTCCGCCCAGGCTGCGCCGATCTCGGTCAGTTCGCGCATCTCGGGGTAGTAATAGATATCGAAATGCTCGGTCTGGAGAATGCGCCAGTCGAAATGGTGATAGATGACCTTGTTACGGCCGAAATAGTATTGTGCCGTCGCGCTGCCAGGCGCCAATCCTGCCAGCGCCGCCAGGATAAGGAGGGCGCGGCGGAGAATATGTGAGGGTGTTCTGGCGGTCATGCGCGGGCGCCGTTCGCTTAATCTATCTCCAGCTGCAACGGGAGGGTTTCATCCCAGCTCTTTTTCATAGAAGCGGAAGGTTTTGTAGCGCCGAGCCGAGAGATCTTCGAGGGCGCCGATCATCCGCTTGTTGATCTCCAGGATGATCGAACATTCGCTGTCGTAATATCCCAGCCGCCGGGCTTCCGCCTTGGTCTTGAGATAGAAGGCAATATCGATGCCGCGGTGGCGATGTTCCTTGAGTACGCCCATGGCCATGGTGCGCAGCCGCTTCGTCTTGCGGATATGCCAGAGCAATTTGAGCAGGCCGAAGGGGAAGAGCCGGCCGTTGGCTTTTTGCAGGGCGGGATTGACATCCTTGACGCTGAGAGAGAAACCGATGCATTCGCCATGGTAGAGTGCAAAGAGGGTCACTTCCGGGACGATGACCATTCTGAGCTCATGGACCATGTCCTGGATCTGTCCGTCGGTGAAGGGCGTGTGGCCCCAGTTTTCCATCCAGGCATCGGAAAAGATACGTGCCACTTCCCGCACGCGCTGGTCAAATATTTTCATGTCGAGGGGGACGATTTCCAGCCCCTCCTGGTGCAGCACCCGATCGGCGATGCGCTGCAATCCCGGCCGCAGCTCCGAGTCCTGGCTCACCAGAAAGGCAAACCAGTCCATGGCTTTTTTCATCCCGGCCCCGGCGAGCAGCCGTTCATAATATACCGGATTGTAGGCCGTGAGGATGCAGGGCATGGTGTCGTTGCCCTCGATCAGGGTGCCGCTGATGTCGTACATGGAAAGGCTCATCGGGCCCATGACGCGGCTTTTACCTTTGCCGCGCAGCCAGCCGGCGGCTGCCGCGAGGAGGGCATCGGCCACCGCCTGATCGTCGATGCACTCAAAAAATCCAAAGAAACCGGTATGCTGGTCGTGGTAGCGCTCATACTGATGGTTGACCTGGGCGGAGATACGCCCCACCGGCTCACGGCCGCGGAAGGCCATGAAAAGAGCCACCTCGCCGAACTGATAAAAGGTCCCGCGTTGGGGATCGAGGATCTTTTTCTCATCGCTGATGAGCTGGGGAACCCAGAGAGGGTCGTTGCGATAGATGCGCCAGGGAAATTTGATGAAACGCGTGCGCCCCGCAGCAGTGGTGACCGGTTCAATCCGGATTTGCTTCTCCATGGTCGGCCTTTCGGATAGAGGATTCAGGGATTCGCGGCACGGATTTGCATAAAAAAATGTTGCATATTAATATAAAAATCCTTATAATTACAGGCTATAAAAAAAGAGAGGAACCATGGCGAACCACAAATCGGCTGTCAAGAGAATCCAGACCAATGCGCGTGATACCGAGCGCAACAAGGCTTACAAGAATACCCTGCGCACCTTTGTGAAAAAGGTCCGCGCCGTCAGCAGCAAGGAAGAGGGTGAAAAGCTTTTTCGCAGCACGGCATCGCTGCTGGACAAGCTGGCCAAAAAGGGTATCATTCATAAGAACAAGGCCGCCAATCAGAAGTCCCGGCTGGCCGCGATCGTCAACAAGCTCAGCTGAGCGCGATCTGCTCTGCTGCTCCCCGATGCGGGAGCACGCCGGCGTCCCATCTGGAAAACTGCAGCCTCGACAGGCCCCTGTCGAGGCTTTTTTTATGCCCCCGCCTCAACGCCCCTGGATCATATAGTTCGGGGCTTCCTTGGTGATGATGATGTCGTGCGGGTGGCTTTCGAGCAGACCGGCCTGGGTGATGCGGATAAAGCGGCCCTTCTGCTGCAGATCGGCGATGGTGGCGGCGCCGCTGTAGCCCATGGCCGAGCGCAGCCCGCCGATCATCTGATAGATCACATCCGCCACCTTGCCGCGATAGGGGACCCGCCCCTCGATGCCTTCCGGCACCAGTTTTTTGGTATCCTGCACCCCCTCCTGAAAATAGCGGTCGCCGCGGCCGCCGCGCATGGCGCCGAGCGAGCCCATGGCGCGATAGACCTTGTAGCTGCGTCCTTCATAAAGAATGGTTTCGCCGGGGCTTTCGTCGGTCCCGGCGAGCATGTTGCCGAGCATTACCGTATCGGCGCCGGCGGCGATGGCCTTGGCGATATCGCCGGTCTGCTTGATGCCGCCGTCGGCGATGAGGGGAACACCATGCTTGCGGCAGACCTCGGCGCAGGTCATGATCGCCGTCAGCTGCGGCACGCCGGTGCCGGCGACGATGCGGGTGGTGCAGATCGATCCCGGCCCGATCCCGACCTTGACGGCATCCGCCCCGGCCGCGATGAGGTCGGCGGCCCCCTCCGGAGTGGCGATATTGCCGGCGATGACCTCAATCTCGGGGAACTGCTTCTTGACCATTTCGACGGTATGGATAACACCGCGCGAATGGCCATGGGCGGTGTCGACCACCAGCACATCCACGCCGGCCTCGATCAGGGCTTCCGCCCGCTCCGGCGTATCGTGCGCCACGCCGATCGCGGCGCCCACCAGAAGCCGGCCATGACGGTCCTTGGAGGCCGAGGGAAAACGTTTGCGGCTCTGGATGTCTTTAACGGTGATCAGCCCCTTGAGTTTGCCTTCCTTGTCGACGACCAGCAGTTTTTCGATGCGGTGCTGCTGCAGCAGTTTTTCGGCCTCCTCGAGGGAGGTGCCTACCGGGGCGGTGATCAGGCGTTCCTTGCCGGTCATCAGGCTGGAGACGCGCTTGTTGAGGTCGGTTTCGAAGCGCAGGTCGCGATTGGTGAGAATGCCGGCCAGTTTCTGGCCATCGACGATCGGAATTCCCGAGATGCGGTAGCGCTGCATCAGCTCGAGGGCTTCGCTGAGCTTGCGGTCCGGGGCCAGGGTGATCGGGTTCATGATCATACCCGCTTCCGAACGTTTGACCTTGTCGACCTCGGCCGATTGCTCCTGGATGGAGCAGTTTTTATGGAGAATGCCGATCCCGCCTTCGCGGGCGATGGCGATGGCCAGGTCGGCGCCGGTGACAGTGTCCATGGCCGCGCTGACCAGGGGCACATTGAGGGCGATCTTGCGCGTCAGCCGGGTGCGAATGTCGGTCTCTTTGGGCAGGACGTCCGATTTATTGGGCATCAGCAGGACGTCATCGAAGGTATACCCTTCACCCATGATTTTATTCATTGGCTCAGCTCTCCGTTGAATGGTGTGCGGGCCTGGCTCCGGCCATATGGGCGCCCGCAGCGGATTTGTTGGACTGTAAAAACCACGGCGCCTCTCCTACAATTCCCCGATGGCCGATTCGACGCACTCGAGAATGCGGTTGTCGCCGATCAGTTCATGGATGGCGCAAAAATCGTTGTGCAGCAAGCGGTCCTGGCTCATGACGGGAATACGTTCACGGACGCAGCGCCATGCGGCCCGGGTGCCCTGGCCAGGCTCGAGTCCTGGGCGGAAATCCAGGGCCTGGCAGCCGGCCAGCAGCTCGATGCCCAGGACGGTCTCGCTGTTCTCCACCACCTCCAGGGCCTTGCGGCTGCTCCAGGCGCCCATGCTGACAAAGTCCTCCTGGTTGGCCGAGGTCGGGATGGAGTCTACCGAGGCGGGATGGGTCAGCACCTTGTTCTCCGAAACGAGGGCGGCGGCGGTCACCTGCGCGATCATAAAGCCGGAGTTGGTGCCGCTCTCTGCGGCCAGGAACGGCGGCAAGCCGCTCTGGACGGGATCCATGAGGTTTTCAAGGCGGCGCTCGGAGATATTGGCGAGTTGGGCGACGGCGATGGCCAGGGTGTCGCAGGCCAGGGAGACCACCTGGCCGTGGAAATTTCCGCCTGAAAGGACCTCTTTTTCGCCGGCAAAAATCAGGGGATTGTCGGTGCAGGCATTGAGCTCGGTGCAGATGACCTCTTCGGCATAGGCCAGTGCCTGGCGCACCGCGCCGTGCACCTGGGGGGTGCAGCGCGAGGAGTAGGCATCCTGGACCTTGCCGCAATCGCGGTGGGATTCAACGATTTCACTTCCGGAGAGCAGGCGGATGAGGTTTTCGGCGACCCGGATCTGGGCTTGATGGCCGCGGGCCTTGTGGATGCGCGGATCGAAGGCGGTGCGGCTGTTGAGCAGGCTTTCGATGCTGATGGCGGCGGCGATATCGGCCAGCCGCGCCAGCCGCAGGGCGCGCTGCAGGGCGAAGGCGGCGTAGGCGGTGAGGACCTGGGTGCCGTTGAGCACGGCGAGGCCCTCTTTGGCCTTGAGGCTTGCCGGCTCGAGGCCGGCGCGCGCCAGCGCCGCAGCCCCGGGCATGCGCTCGTTTTCGTACCAGGCCTCGCCGAGTCCGAGCATCACCAGGGTCATATGCGCCAGCGGGGCGAGGTCCCCCGAAGCGCCGACCGAACCCTTGCAGGGGATGACCGGGACCACGCCGCGGTTGAGCATCCCGGCGAGAAACTGGGCCAGTTCCGGCCGGGTGCCGGAGAAGCCCTTGCAGAGGGCGTTGATTTTCAGGGCCATGACGGCACGGACAATGGGCGCGGGGATCGGCTCGCCCACGCCGCAGGCATGGCTGAGCACCAGGTTGCGCTGCAGGGTATCCAGGGCATCATCAGCGATGTGAATGGTGGCCAGTTTGCCGAATCCGGTGTTGACGCCGTAGACCACCCGGCCGTCGCGGATGATCTCCTCGATGCAGGCGCGCGCGGCCGCCATCTGCGTCATGGCTTGCGGAGCGATCGCGACGGGCCGGCCGGCCGCGACCGCGACAAGATCGGAAAGGGTCAGGGAGTTGCCGTCAAGAAGGATAGGCTGCATGCGTACTCCGGGAAAATGAAGTAAAGTTTATTAAAAAAACGCGAGATTTACAACTGGTTTTTCTGGGGTTTGTCCGGTGGGCGCGAAATCACAGTCAGTGGAAAACAGCCGCCCGGGCCCCGGCGCTGCCAACAGAGCAGCGGCGCTACCCCCGGAGTCCGGACGGCCTGAGGCGGGTTTTTCTTATTTCAGCAGGATCAGCGGCAGGGTCTTGCGCTGCTGCCCCGCTTGCAGGACGGCAAAATACTTGCCACTTGCGAGGGACACGCCCGCATCGGAGCGCCCGTCCCAGCTGATCCGATACCGGCCGGGTTGGAGCGCCGGGAGGCGCAGCTGCCGGATCCGCTGGCCGCGCAAGTTATAGAGATTCACGACCAGTTCGTGCTCCGCAGGAATCGCCGGCAGGGAAATGGTGAAGGTCGTCTGCGGATTAAAGGGATTAGGCGCGGCTGAAAAACCCAGCAGGGTGTCCTGCAGGGCGAAGCGCAAATCAGCCCCTGAACTGCCCTTCCGGGTGTCATCAATAAAGTCCGGGACATAACAGCTGGTGGGATCATCCGGGATAATGAAGGCGGTATAAGGCGAGAGGATTCCTGCGGACGTGCTGAGGGCGATCATGTTTTCGATCAGGGCGTTGTTCTGATACCACTGCGCCATTTTTTCGATCTGATGGCCATAATGCGCGATCGCGAGGTGTTCTGTGCCGACATCGACAGCCGATTCGGGAATGAGGATCTCTTTCTTCACGACCGTATCGAGCGTGCTGCCGATGACCGTCACGGTCATCGGGAAAGCGCCCTGAAATTGTCCGGTCTGGATCACCGGAAAATCGAGCGGATAATACCCTTCAAACCGCGCATGGTTCTGCCGGTTGTAGGTATAGCCGTTCTGCATGCGCGTTTGCACCTCCACCTCTTTGTAGTGCATCACCTTGTCGAAAAAAAGCGCTGCCAGGGCTGTTTTGAGAGGATGGTAACGGTAGAAGAAGAGATTGCCACCGGTAATTCGGGTCAGTTCGGAAAGGAAGGTATAACTGCTATTCCCGTAGCCGAAATCGGGATAGTAAACCAGCCTGTAGGTATTCTCCAGGTCCAGAACGTGGATCGGGGTGCCGGCGGGAAAGTGCCCGGCGATCTCCCGGGCGTATTGGGCGGCCAATTCGGTGGCCGCGGGAAAATCAGCACGATTTGTGATCCAGAGGATTTCCCCCGGCCCGTTGGCCTGAATGAAGGATTCTCCCGCCGCCAGCAACTCCTGCGACAGATTGACATTGTAGAATCGTCTGCCCCAGATATCCCTGAAAAGGTGGTCGATGTTCTGCTGTGAGCATCCCTGCCAGGTCCGGCTTCCAAAGACGGGTTCGGTAAAGCTCACAATCACTGAGGAGGAGTCGGCATGGGTCAAGGCTCGCTCCATGGTCTCTTTCAGCGAGGTCAGCAGCAGATCAGAACTCAGCCCGCTGCTGTTACCGGGATTAAAATCAATGAGGATCAGGATTTTGCGCGGTTGATGAACGGAGGCCAAAGGTGGCGGATAGACCGCCAGATTGTAAAAGGCTTCATCTCCCTTGCGGTAGACCGACAGGTAATACTCCCCCTGGATGGGGGAAGGCAGGATCAGCTCCGCATAATCCAGGAAGGCAATGGGCAGCTCCGCTTCCCAGGCTTTATCCCTGGCGTAGTAGGTGAAGGTGATACCGGGCAGGCCGACCACAGCAACGGAGTCGGGAGTATCCGCGTGCAGGTAGAGGAGCCGCAGGATTTTGGCTCCGCCCGTCTCGGTGGTCAGCTGCGGCAGGGGCAGCCAGGTGCGCAGCCGGCCGCTGGAAGGGCGGGCTGGCACGAGGTACTGGATCATGATCCGGCATTGGGTGAATCGCTTGATGGGGAACAGGCGCAGGGTATAGGGAACCTGGCCGTTCTCGTCCGCACTGCCCCGCGTGAGCAAGGCCGGTTCGCGGGTGGGGCTGCTCTTTTCGTCGAACATTTTCTGTGCCGTCCATTTGTCCAGGAGCATGGCGCGGCAGACTGAATCCTCTTTCCAGTAATAAAGATTGAACAGGGTCACCTCTTCCGGCATCTGGAAGGTCCATTCCAGTTCGAGCTCATTATAATTGGTGAAAAACCAGGAATTGAAGTCGTAGGCAAAAGAGAGGTGGAGCTGGTGTTCGATATAGATCCCGCGGGTCCGGACAACATCCGTCACCTCTTCGACGCGGACATTGTCGTCGCGATTTTGTGGATACCCCGCTTCATAGATGCTGATACGGGTGGCGGAAGCCGTCGCAGCCAGCAGCAAACTGATAAGGAGGACGAAGTGCCGTTTCATGATTTTGCCCTCCCTACTTCAGACAGGTTAGTTTGAGAACCCGGATTTCAGCACCGCGCTGGATATGAGCCCAATAGAGTCCGCTGCTGACCGGTTCCTGCTGGTCATTTACACCGTCCCAGACGAGTTCCATACTGCTCGAGCCGGCGCTCACAGACTGCTGCCACTGCCGGACCAGTGCGCCCAGGAGCGAGTAGATACGGACGGTCACGGATTCGCTGCTCCCGGCCGGTTGAAACCGGACGATGATTCGGGTCTGTGCGTTGAAAGGATTGGGGTAAGCCCCGGCTTCAAAGTGTTCGGGACGCTGCACCCCAGGAGTGGCGGTGACCGCAGCCCCGGTCTCTTCGAGACGCTGAAAAGCCGCATAGCCATTGGCCCCCGGGATGACCAGAGCGCAATAGGCGTTGACCAGACTGTTCTCTTTACTGACGCGGCCGATCTCGTCGATCAGGTTCCACGCCTGGGGCTGCTGCAGCAATTCCTCAATATGGCGGGCATGCCATAATTGTTTGATACGGGGCAGCTGCTTGATGTCGGGCATGGCCGCCAGCTCCATTCTCTTGTGGAACCAATCCTCCCCGATGCTGCCGAAAAAATCGGTGGCAAAAGGCGGATCCCCCTCCGCCCGTCCCAGCTCAATATAAGGATAGAGGAGGGGATAGCGGGTGCGGTCGGAGAAGAAGTAGTACTTGCCCCGGTTGTAACCGTTCACCGGGACCGGATCGGCCTCCATCAGGTCAAGCGCCGGTGAGAGCAGATCGGCCAGGGCCAATGGCAGATGGTAATTTTCCACATAGGCCGGGCGCAGGTAGCCGCCGCGGGTCAGCCGCGTCAGGTTCTCAAAGAGGTAATCGTTGCCCGAATAATACTGGCCGTTGACCGTGAGGTAATCGCTCGGTTGACCGCAGGCCATGATCTTGATGACGACCGTTTGGCGGAGTTGGCGGACGGTCAGCTCGATGATATCATTGGCCTTTTGCACCGGGGCGGCGTCTTTCTCCGCCGTCGTGATCAGCCAGATCTCCCCATCGGCCGCCGCTTCATTGAAAAAGGCCACCGCCCGGCGCAGGAGTTGCGTGGTGGCGCTGAGCTGGGGGATGGGGTAGCTGCGCATCTCCTTAAAGAGCGCGGTTTGGTGCTCAAAGTCGGCCGGGACGAAGCGGTTGCGCAAAAGCCGAGGCTCAAGCTGATCCATGAGGAGGATGTTCAGGGAGTCGTTCCAGCTCAAACTCTGGTCGACAATATCATGGAATTGGTCGAGGAGAACGTCCCGGTCGAAATTCATGGTCTGACTGCCCAGATCCTCAAGAATCAGGACTTTTTTAGGTTTGCGCTCTTGCGGTTCCACCGGTGGAAAGGCCGAAAGGAGATAGTAGCCGTCGCCGTTATCCCGGTAATAATAGAGGTCCGGCGTGGTGTTCTTCCGCGCTGGCCAGCTCAGATACGGATTATACCAGTACGAATAGGAAAGATTGGCGTGCCACCACCCTTCCGTGTTCCTGGCGAAAGAGATGGCCCCGCCGGCATTCTCCAGCTCCGGCGCATTCTCCGGTGCATGGACGTCGAGAAAGGAGTAGCTGATCGGCACCCACTCCCGGTACCTGAGAAAGTCGGTGGCAAAAATGGAGGCACGCTCGCGATCCAGCTCGAGGGTGTTGGGGGCGAGAAAGGTGATCGAGATGCTGAAGGGAGTGCCGAACCGGATGGGGGCGACCTGCATCAGATAGCGTTTGCTGCGCGCGCCGGAGTAATCGCGCTCGACATATTGCCGCAGCAGACAGCGGGGCTGGCCAGCCGGTGTGACCTGAAACAGGTTTTCGGCGGTCCAGACATCCTGCGCTTGCGCCGTATACCAGGTGTTGTCCATGCGCACTTTGGCGCCGATGATGACAGCATCCGCGGCGAGGGTGAACTCGCAATAAAAGACAAAGGGCTCATTGTTGGGCTGGTTGCCATACCAGTCCCGGCTCATCTGAATTTCCATGGCGGGCGTGAATTCGGAATGGTGGAGATAGGCCCCGTGATAGATATCGATGGCGTTGACATTGAATGAGCTCCAGTTCTGCTGGTCATTGAGACCGATGGCATACCAGTTCACCGCCCGGGCGAAGGTGGCGCAGAGCAGGAGCAGCATCGCGAAGCGCAGAACTTTTCCCAAGGGATCCTCCTTTGTTACTTGATGGAACGAACCTGGGAGAGGCTGGGTGCATACGCAAGCAGGTAAGTGGCGCCTCTGGAGTCGCATTGTAAAATAAGGATATTGCCCGGTTTTATCAAGGCAAAAGCGGAGGAATAAAAAAAGGCGGCGTCTGATGACGCCGCCGGCGATGTAAAGCCTATGTCGGGCGTTGCAGCCTGTTACATCACGCCTTCCCCGCGGAACTGGTCGTAGAGCTTGTTGACAGCCGGTACGTAGGTACGGGTCTCTTTAAAGAGTGTGCTGTCGTTGCGGTTGGAAGCCAGCCACAGGGCTGCGCGCTTGGGGCCGCCGTTATAGGCCGCAAGGGCGCCGTCATGCTGGTAGGTTCCGACCAGTTCGCTCATGTAGCGGCAGCCGAGACGGATGTTGCTGACCGGGTCATAGAGGACCTGATCGGCGGAGATCCAGTCGATGCCCTCCTGCGCGGCGAGAAAGGCGCCGGTGGCGGGCATGATCTGCATCAGACCCATGGCCCCCATCGGGGATTTGATCTGGGGGTTCCAGGTCTTGCCGGTTTCGTGAGTGATGGTGGCACAGATAAAATCTTCGTTGAGATTCGGGTACTTTTTCGTCATCTCATAGATCTCGTTGGCGATCCGCATTTTATCGGTGTCCGGCATGGTACGGTTGTAGCGTGAAATGATACCCGTGATCTTGTGCACACTGCTCCGGCGTTGCATGTCTATAGCTGTCATGGTCTGCTGTTCCTGCAAGAGCGAAGAGATGCTGTCGCCCTTGCTGGTCGGTGCTGAGCTTAAAAAATCACTGGATAGCAGGCTTATGCCCTCGATGAAGATGAAGCTGGTCAGAAATACCAATCCGGCGATAGTTTTCAGCTCTTTTTTACCGAGATGCATCTTGCCCTCCAATAATCGTTGATTCCGATCTTTAGAGGCTTTCACGGTTTCGTTGAGCTTCGCCACTTTCTGCTTGAGGTGCTCTGTTTCTTTGGAGACAATTTTTTTAAGCGGTTCTTTCATTTTTTCCACTGAGTTAGTTCAGGTTTCGTCCTGGCGATGCGCCTGCTGTCGTATTCTGGTGTCCATTTTTAACACCGCGGTGTAAAATGGTTACAAGGTCAGGCCGATCGAGGACATTTAACAGAAGCGGCCAAGGTTCTATTCCCTGGCCACGTCCCCCTGCACGATGCTATTAAGCAAACATTGTGCCATAATTGCCCTGCCAGGCGCGCGCGCCAGGCAAAGGAGCATATAATATAAGGATTATATTAAAAATAGTCAACCCTAAAATCCCAAAATTACCTTTTTGTAATAGAGGCAACAGGGGGGCACCGCGTCATGACAGCGACGGAAGTGGCTTGAAATGAGGCAATCCCGGGCGCCGCGGCGCGGCGGGTGCGTCGTTTCAGGTCAATTAACGGGGGTGAATCGTGCGTTCCATCACAATTGCGCGAGGAAGGGCTTGCGTTATGCAAAAACAATAAAAACAATAATAAAACCCTGCCTTCATTGACACCCTGCGGCCGCCGCAGCGTGCTGCGTACCGCCGCAGGCCGCCTCATGTGGGCTTGTATCATAATGAAACAAAGACAGACGCGCCGCGTCCCCTTTTGCCTTGACTCTCAAGGAAAAACTGATTAAGTTAGCAGGCTGAAAAAATTAACCTCTATATTTATGGAGCAGTTATGACCACAAATATGCGCTTGAAACACTGGGTTGGGGAGATGGTGGAACTCTGTGAGCCGGATCAGGTGCACTGGTGCGACGGTTCCCGGTCGGAATATGAGCGAATCTGTTCAATTTTAATACACAAGGGCACCTTCCGCCGCCTTAATCCTGATCTGCGGCCCAACTCGTTTCTATGCGAATCCGATCCCTGCGATGTTGCGCGGGTGGAAAAGTCCACCTATATCTGTTCACGGGAGAGGGAAGATGCCGGCGTCACCAACAACTGGTGCGATCCCGATGAGATGAAGGAGCGCCTTCGGCCGCTGTTTCGCGGCTGCATGCGCGGCCGCACCATGTACGTCATTCCTTTCAGCATGGGGCCATTGGGATCACGCATCGCCCGCATCGGCGTTGAATTGACCGATTCTCCCTATGTGGTCGCCAATATGCGCATCATGACCCGCATCGGTATGGAAGTTTTGCAGGTTCTTGGAGATAATCCATTTATCCCCTGTCTGCATTCGGTGGGCAAACCCCTGCAGCCCGGGGAAGAGGATGTCCCCTGGCCCTGCAATCCCGAGAACCGTTACATCGTCCACTTTCCTGAAGAGAAGATGATCTGGTCTTATGGCAGCGGCTATGGCGGCAATGCCCTGCTCGGCAAAAAGTGTTTCGCCCTGCGCATCGCTTCGGTTATGGCGCATGAGGGCGGCTGGCTGGCCGAGCACATGCTCATCCTCGGCCTGACCAATCCGGCGGGCGAAAAAAAGTACATCGCCGGCGCCTTTCCGAGTGCCTGCGGCAAGACCAATCTGGCCATGCTCATCCCGACCCTGCCGGGGTGGAAGGTGGAGACGGTGGGCGACGACATTGCCTGGATGAAAATCGGCCAGGACGGCCGTCTCTATGCGATCAATCCCGAATATGGCTTTTTCGGCGTCGCGCCGGGCACCTCGATGGCCTCCAACCGCAATGCCATGCTCAGCATGCGCGAGAATGCCATTTTTACCAATGTCGCCCTGACGCCGGAGGGAGATGTCTGGTGGGAGGGCATGACCGAGGTCAAACCGGAGCGTCTCACCAGCTGGCTCAACCAGCCCTGGAGCCCCGCCGCGGGCAAGCTGGCCGCCCATCCCAACGCCCGGTTTACCGCGCCGGCGGCGCAGTGCCCGGCCATCGATCCCGCCTGGGAGGACCCGGCGGGCGTGCCCATCTCCGCCATTCTCTTCGGCGGACGGCGCCCCTCCCTGGTTCCGCTCATCCATGAAGCCTTTAACTGGCAGCACGGGGTGTTTCTCGGTGCCGTGGTCTCTTCGGAGCGCACGGCGGCGGCCGATGGCACTGTCGGCGTCATCCGCCGCGATCCCTTCGCCATGCTGCCCTTTTGCGGCTACAATATGGCCGATTACTTCGCCCATTGGCTCTGTATCGGCAATCGTCACGAATCTGCGCTGCTGCCGCGGATCTTCTATGTCAACTGGTTCCGCAAGAGTGCGGCGGGCCGGTATCTCTGGCCCGGGTATGGCGAAAACAGCCGCGTGCTCAAGTGGATCTTTGAACGCTGCAATGGCGCCGACACGGCGGCAACCACGCCCATCGGCTATGTGCCGGCTCCGGGGTCCCTGGACGTGGAGGGATTGGGCCTGACGGCGGCAGATCTGCAGGAGCTGTTCCATATCGACCGCGAGGGCTGGCGCCAGGAGGCCGCGGCCATCCGCGCCTTTTTCAGCACCTTTGGCCCGCGCATGCCGCGTCAGCTGCTCAACGAGCTTGATGCGCTTGAGGAACGCCTCGAGTAACGCCGTCCGGCCGTGGTGCGGAAGTTCTTGACATTGACCTGTGGCTTTGTTAGATTGAAACGCAGACACGTATTGACCCGGTCCAGCCTGGCCAGCATGCTCGCGCATGCCCCCTAACGGCAGGGGCTGTGCCGGGTTCCGCGGACCCATGCAAAGGGAGCAGGTTATGCGAGAAATAGCTGCCTCACTCATCAGCGAACAGGTCGCCCGGCTGTGTATCGATGCCAATTACCATCTCGGCGAAGACGTTCTTACCGCCCTCAAGGAGGGTCTGGCCAGGGAGGAGTCGCCCACCGGCCGGGCGATTCTCGAGCAGATCATCGAGAACGCCGGCATTGCCAAAGAGGGCGAGTTCCCCATCTGCCAGGATACCGGTTTCGCTGTCTTTTTTGTGGAGCTCGGTCAGGAGGTACTCGTCACCGCTAAAACCCTTGAAGAGGCCATTGCCGACGGAGTGCGCAAGGGCTATGGCGACGGTTTTCTGCGCAAATCGATCGTCTCCGATCCGCTGCAGCGGGTCAATACCAAAGACAATACGCCCCCGGTCATCTGGATCGAAACCAGGCCGGGCCGGGAATTAAAGATCACCATTGCTCCCAAGGGCGGCGGATCGGAGAATATGAGCGAGGTGGCCATGCTCACCCCCTCCGACGGTGCTGAAGGGGTCAAGAATTTTGTCGTCGACAAGGTGCGCCGCGCCGGCAGCAACCCCTGTCCGCCGATCATCGTCGGCGTCGGCATCGGCGGCACGTTCGAAAAGGTCGCCTGGCTGGCCAAAAAGTCGTTGCTGCGTCCGGTCGGCGACCGCCATCCTGATCCCTTTTATGCGGCCATGGAGCTCGAATTGCTCGAGCGCGTCAACAAGCTGGGCATCGGACCGCAGGGCCTTGGCGGCCGGGTTACCGCCCTCGATGTGCATGTCGAGGTCTTTCCCTGCCACATCGCCTCGCTGCCGGCCTCCGTCAACATCCAGTGCCACGCCGCGCGGCATCAATCGATCGTGATCTGACCCTTCTAAAGGAGTATGGTTATGGCGGATGTCATCAAAATAACGACCCCCCTCACCAGCGAGGTGGTCCAAACCCTCCATGCGGGTGACAGCGTGCTCATTACCGGGGTGATCTATACCGCGCGCGATGCCGCGCACAAACGGCTGGTCGATCTCCTCGATGCCGGCCAGCCTCTGCCTGTTGATCTTACCGGCCATCTGGTCTATTATGTCGGCCCCTCCCCGGCACGGCCGGGCAAACCCATCGGTTCCGCGGGACCCACCACCAGCGGGCGCATGAACGCCTACGCGCCGCGGCTCCTGGCGATCGGCTCCCGGGGAATGATCGGCAAGGGCGAGATGAACGCCAAGGTCGCCGCGGCTCTGCAGCAGCATTGCGGCGTCTACATGGTAGCGGTCGGCGGCGCAGCGGCCTTGATCGCCAAGTCGATCAAGGCAAACGAGACGGTCGCCTGGCCCGAACTCGGCGCCGAAGCGATCGCCCGATTGACCGTCGTCGACTTTCCGGCGATCGTCGCCCAGGACTGCCACGGTGGAAATATCTATCAGGAAGGCATCGCCAAATACGGCATCAAGTAGCGGTTGGTGCCGGAGAGGCAAGGATCAGGGCTGTTCGCCATGCGGGCAGCCCTTTTTTAATGGGTGTGCAATGAAACAAGGCGGGCGCGGCGAACGTATGCCGTACAAAAAGGAGGTGGAGGGTGTCCCCTGTGGTCGAAGCGATCGATCTCCACAAACAGTATCAGAAAGGCAAGGCCGAAGTGGCCGCCTTGCGCGGGGTATCCTTTACCCTGGCCGCCGGCGAGTTCGTCACCCTGGTCGGCCGTTCCGGCTCGGGCAAATCGACCCTGCTCAACCTGGTCGGCGGGCTGGATAGTGCCAGCTCCGGACAGCTCCTGGTGCATGGCCGCGATCTCGCGGCGCTGGACCGCGAGCTGCTCGCGCTGCACCGCCGCACCACGGTCGGGATGATCTTTCAGTCCTTCAATCTTGTCCCGGCGCGCACCGCCCTGGAGAATGTCGTGCTGCCGATGATCTTCGCCGGCATGGAGCGCGGTGCACGCATCGCCCGCGCCACTGCCCTGCTCGATCTGGTGGGGCTGGCGGAACGGCGGACGCACCGCCCGGCCGAGCTCTCCGGCGGCGAAGCCCAGCGGGTGGCCATCGCCCGTGCCCTGGCCAATGAGCCCGCCCTTTTACTCGCCGATGAACCCACGGGTAATCTCGACAGCCGCACCGCCGCCGAGATCCTCGATCTGCTGCAGCATCTCAATCGCGAACGTGGCCTCACCCTGCTCATGGTCACTCACGACGAAAGTGCTGCAGCGCGCCTGGCACACCGCCAGCTCCACATGCTCGACGGCCAGATCGTGCAGGCGGAAACCCTGCGGGAGCCCGTATGAAGAGCAGTGATCTCATCCGTTTCAGCCTCGATAACCTGTGGCGCACCAAACTGCGCACGATTCTGACCACCCTCGGAGTGATCATTGGCATCGGTGCGCTCGTGGCGATGGTCTCCTTCGGCACCGGCATGCAGCGGAATGTCACCGAGGCCTTCACCGCCAATGATCTCTTCACCTCAATCCGCGTCCTCCCGATGAACATGGAGATTGAGCAGGCAATGTCCGGCAATCTGGATGCGGCGATCAGCGGCATGCACAAGCGGACGCGGGCGCTCAACGATACCGCCGTCGCTCTGATCGCCGCCATCCCCGAGGTGGCGGTGGTTTATCCGGAGATCTCTTTCCCTGTCAAGATCCGCTTCAAGGGCCGGGAGACCAGCACGACCTTGCGCTCTGTGCCGGCGGTTATGGGCCATTACCGGCCTTACGATCGCATGGGGTGGGGCGACTTTTTCAGCAGCGACTCGGCGCCGGAAGCGGTGCTGGCCTATTCCACCCTGGCGTCGCTCAAGATCGTCCTCGAGGGGGCCGGGGAGAAGAGCATTTCGGATTCGGTGCGCGCCTGGCGGCAGCTCCCCGCCGATTCCCTCATCGGTGCCGATATCGAAGTGGTGACCTCGGTGCTCGATCTTAGCCAGGCGGTGGGCGGCATGGCGGCCGGCCTGCCGCCGAGCTTCGGCGAACATGTCACGCGGCTACGGGTGCAGGGCATCCGGCCCAAACCGCACGCCTTCAGTAACGAACAGATCCAGGGCGGGATCGTCGTGCCCCTGGCGACCGGGAAGCAGATGCCGCGCTTTGCCTTCACCAGTATGTGGAATATGCTCAGCCGCGGTGGCCGCAGCAGCGGCATCTATGATGCCCTCTACGTGCGCCTGCGTGATCTCAAGGATCTGGCCAAGGTGCGCATGCGCCTCAAGGAGCTGAATTTTTCGGTTTTCGCGCTGGCCGACCAGCTGGAGGAGATCAAGCGGGGTTTTATCATGGTCGATACCGCTTTGGGGGCGGTCGGCACCATCGCCCTGATCGTCGCTGCTCTCGGCATCATCAACACCATGGTGATGTCGATTCTCGAACGGACGCGCGAAATCGGGGTGATGAAGGCGGTGGGTGCGAGCGAACGGCAGATCCGCACGATATTTTTTGTTGAGGCGGGGAGCATCGGCCTGGGCGGGGGAGTTCTCGGAGTGGGGCTGGGCTGGCTGGTCTCGCGGCTGGCCAACTGGATCGCCAACATCTGGGTTGCGCGCCAGGGCGGACCGGGCGGCGATATTGAGTTTTTTTTCCTGCCCCTCTGGCTGGTCGCCGGCGCCATCCTGTTTTCGGTCGTGGTGAGCCTGCTGGCGGGGCTCTATCCGGCGGCGCGCGCTGCGCGCGTCAATCCGGTCGAGGCATTGCGGCACGATTGAAAGGTTGCAGGGGGGAAGAGCAAAAAGCCCGGTGTGTGCACCGGGCTTTTTTTATGCGAACCCGCCATGTTCCGGGAAAAG
>DAOQAG010000013.1:1737-36016 GCA_035353815.1 bacterium | reverse complement strand
GCCATGTTCCGGGAAAAGATCGCCTTCATAAACCGGATCGACCCTCCCGGCGAGGGTGACCCGGGAAAAATCCTGGCTAAAATCGACCGTCAGCCGGCCGCCGGGAAAATCGAGGCTCACCGGCGCTGCAACCCGGTCGCGCAACCGGGCGATGATCGCCGCCGCCATCGCTCCGGTGCCGCAGGCGAGGGTTTCGCCTTCGACCCCGCGCTCCCAGGTGCGCGCCCGGAGATGGTGGGGATCGACGCACTCGACGAAATCGACATTGGTCCCCTCCGGGAAGAGGGGGTGATGGCGGAAAAGCGGCCCGTACCGGGCCATGTCGACCGCTGCGGCCTCTGGCACAAAGAGCACGTAATGGGGCACCCCGGTGTCGATAAAGCCTCCCGAAACAAAGCCCTCACCGGTGGCGGCATCGAGCTCGAGATCGATGCCGGACGGCGGGACCATCCGTGTTGTCACCTCCAGCCCCTCGGGCTTGGCATAATAGAGCCGGCCGTTGATCTCCATGGAGAGCTCTGCACCACCGATGCCAAGATGGCGGGCAAACCAGGCGATGGCCCGGCTGCCGTTGCCGCACATCCCGGCGATGCCACCGTCGGCGTTGATATGGACATAGCGGAAATCGGCGCGCTCACTCGGCTCGAGAAGAATCACGCCGTCTGCTCCGATGCTCAGGTGATGCCGGCAAATCCGGCTGAAAAAGAGCGCATCACGGTCTGCCGCCCATCTCCCGGCGCGATTGTCAATGAGGATGAAATCGTTGCCGGTCGCGGAAATCTTGATAAAATGCAGCCTCAATTCATATCACCCATCATCGACTGCTTTTTATAGCCCGCGGGCAGCTCGAAAATGCCGTCGGGCGCCTTGCCCTGCCGGTACTCCAGCAGCGTCGTCGTGCTTTTCATGGTCTGGCCCATCATCTGCACGCTGGTCGTATTGAGAACATGTACCCCCTTGATCTTTTTCATCTCCTCGATGACATTGGCGAGGCTGGAGGCGAGCATCGGATTGGCGGCCATCAGCGCGCCCGTGAACTTGGCGTAGAGCCCTGGATCGATCTTGATCTCTTCGCTCGCCCAGATCTCGCTTTCAGTGGCGAATCCCATGCCGCTCATCTCCATCTTAAGCAGATATTTGCCGCAGGTCCAGTTGTTGATCTTTTTCTTTTCTCCGGACGGAGTAACCGTTACCTTGATCCCCAGATCGCCCGCAGGTTGTGTAGCTGCGGCCGTAAAGTTGAGCGGGATCTCCATATAGCTTTTTTGCTTGTGCTGCAAAATGTAGAGGAGACCTTTGTCCATGCGCAGGATGACCGAGGTCTCGGGATCGTCATTGCGCACCTTGTCGCTGGTCATCCAGGTGGTCTTGACCACATCCTTCGCCGGACGGGTCTGGCCCATGATGGTAAAGGCATCCGTATGTTCACTTTCCTTGATATAAATATCGGCCAGCGCGGTCTGCGTGAACGCGATGACGGACAGAATGACAACAAGGGTGCGGAGCAGGTACTTCATTGCAGCCTCCTTAGGGGGGAAATGATGCCATACAGAGCAGCAGTGGGGGAGATTGGGGCGTTCAGCCGAGTTTTTGCTTCACCAGTTCGAGAAAGACACCTTCCGCCTCGGCCGATTCATGGGCGCAAATCTGCTCCACCTCGGCGGCGATGGCTTCGCGGCTGGCGGCGAACTCTGGATCGCTGGTGACGAGATCCTCATAATCGTCGGCGATCTCGGCGATGAAATTCTCCCGGAAGGGTTTGCTGGTTTGCAGCCGGTCGATCAGCGCCAGAGAACGGTTGAGAATCTCGAAATAGATGGTGCGGGCCTGGGTGTTTTTTCCCTCATTGTGCAGGGACTTGGCGCGCACAAAGAGGATCTGACAGGCCTCGACGATCTGCTGGGGATCGATTTTTTGTGCCTGGGGAAAATCGAAGATGTTGGCCACCTCTTCCTGGATGGCGGCGGCTTCGTCGCGGCCGGCGGGACTGATGAAGAAGGAGCTGAGATCGGGAAAAACCTCGATGAGATTGACAAGGATGTCAACCAGCCCATTCTTCTCTTTGGTCCGGATCGCCTTGCGCAGTTCCTGATAGCTTGTGAAGGTCGGGGATTCGTGCAGCCAGGTGAGCAGAAGCGCGACCTGATGCTCGCAGCGGCTGCTGCCGACCGGGCAGGTGCAGCGGCCGAAAAACTGCTCGCCATCGATGATCATTTCCACCCGGTAGTGCCCCTTGCTCCGCACGGTCGCCGAAAGGCCATAATTGGTCTGAAAGCGGTGCCGTACCCAGCCGTTTTCATAGATCTGTTCGCCCATGCGGTAGACCTCGGGCGTCGCGTAGGCCGAGACATCGAGAGGAGTGATACGGGAGGGCATGGCTGAATCCCTTCGGTTTGCCAGAACATGATGCGAACGCTCTCCACCTCCTCAGCGGCCCGTGCAGCGGAGTGGAGCGGCTATCAGGCCTTGGTTGCGGCGGATTTTTTAATATCGCGAATCTTTTGCAGGATCAGTTTGAGCGACTCTTTGTCCAGTTGCGTGCTTTTTTGGCCCCGGCCCTCGAGGCTGATGCGCTTCTCCATCGCGCCGTCGGCGGTCGGCGTCCAAAGGGCGATCACCGGGGTCACCCCGACGCTGATCTGGTAGCCGTCACGGA
Organism: bacterium; assembly: GCA_035353815.1. Classification (GTDB taxonomy): domain Bacteria; phylum Zhuqueibacterota; class Zhuqueibacteria; order Residuimicrobiales; family Residuimicrobiaceae; genus JAKPUX01. The sequence continues at coordinate 33,360 of DAOQAG010000013.1, read as the reverse complement.
GGGTCAGGGCCAGCGCCCCTTCGGCTTCGTCGACCGACTTGATCTGGTCCCAGGGGATGATTTCGAGGCGATCGCCGCGGCGCAGCTGCTCGCCGCGGCCGCACAGGGCCTCAAAGCCGCAGAGCGGCCGCACATAGAGCAAAGCTTTGGGCGTGATGCGGTACTGCAGGCCGTAGACGACATTGCGCAGCCAGGCGCTGATGGTGCCGATGATAAAGACGGCGAAGAAGACGATGCGGCCGGCCAGGAGCGATTCTGCGGAGAGGCCCACCGCATCGCAGAGAACGGCGGCCAGCAGACCCAGGACGAATCCGCTGAGGAGCCAGCTGAAGATTTTGCCGGCGAACCGGCCGGCCGCGCGATGCCTCCAGATGAGCAGGATCTTGCCGAATTCCCTCTCTTTGCTGCGCTGCCACACTTTCATCGCTTCAGGACTCCTTTCGCATTGCAGGATAGGTCATGCCCCAATATACAAAAAAGCGGTCGAATTTATCAAGCAAATAATCGCCCCTCACTCAGTTTTTAGCAGCCGGAATTCGCCGTTGTTCAGGCGGTCGACAAAGAGGTAGCGGCGATTGAGGCGGTTGTAGGACCAGATCTCGGCGGTGGGCATGCCCATTTCGCCGCCCTGTTTCTCGATCTGGTCGGGTGTGCCGTTCTCAATGAAAATCCGGCCGCGGTCGGTGCGCCATCCCGGGCGGCCGCTGACCGGCTCGCCGAACTGCGTATTGGCGAAATCGACGCGTAGGTAAAACTCGTCCTTGAGCTCATTCTCCGGCGTGCCGGGGGTGGGATCGCGTTTGGCCCAGAATTCGGCGATCAGCCGCTCGCGTTCTTCCGCCGGGCTGCGCATGATCTCGCGGATCGTGCTTCCCTTGGCGACAAGCGCGAGCTGTTCGAGGGCTCCGGCGTCGGTCGCGTCAGGGGCGCCGGCGTTAGCCCAGAGCAGGAAGAGCCGCTGCGAGCGCTGCAGGGATCGCGCGGCCGCTGTCGCGCGGAGCTGCAGCGTGTATTCCCCGGGCTTGTCGATTTCCCGGCCGAGGTCGATGCAGTAGCGGAGCACCGGCTCGGCCGGGCGGCTCTCGTGCTGCTCCATCGTTTTGTGTCCCGAGAGGTCGGAGAGGGTGATCAGGGTGCGCACCGAGTCGGCGCCGACAGGCGGATAGATCTCAAAGATCACGCCGATGGCGCCCGTATTCCGCGCAAAGGCTCCGCGCAGGTTGAGCGTATAGAGCCCGGCCCGGCAGTCGAGGCTGTCGGCCAGGATAATGTCGCTAGCTTGCAGCTGGTCCGGCGCGAAATCGGGGACTTGCAGGCGTTCTTCGCGCTCGAGAAGCGGCAGCTGCTCGGCGTTGAGGAGCTTGAGCCGCCAGGTATAGTCGCCTGGCGGCAGGCTGAAATGCATGGTATAGGTACGGGGATTGGTACGCGCGTTGGTGAGTGCAAAGTGGCGGACGGTTACGGTATCGCGCAGGGTTTTATACGCCACCAGCTCGTGGCTGCCGCTGTAGATCATCAATTCCAGATCGTAGCGGGCTTGCCAGGTGCTCGAGTCGCTTTTGATAAAGGAGAGGGCGTCATTGGCGATGCGCAGATAAGCGTCGACACTGCCGCGGGGGCGGTCTTCAGGGCGGGTCGAGCAGAAAAAGCGGATCTGGAAGATCTCCGGTCCCATGGCATCCCGGCCGCGCGGTCCCGGCCGGTTTTGCGCGAGCACCGGCGTCAGGGCGGCGAGCAGCAGGGTCAGCAGCAACGAGGGTGTTCTTTTCATACGTATAACCCTATTCAATGGCCTGCATGATTTCAATGGCAATATCATATTTGTCTTTGGTGAAGGGGGGCATCAGATAGAGCCCCTTGACCTGTGCGAACTGGCGCAGCTCCCGGATGTTGTTTTGCGCGATCGCGATGCCGGTCTGCTTGGCGCTGGCACTGTCGGCGGCTGCGGCGAAACGGCGGGCGATCTCCGCGGGAATGACGACGCCCGGGACTTCATTGCTAAAGTACTCCACGGTGCGGTAGCTCATCAGCGGCATGACCCCGGCCAGGAGCGGCAGCTGCAGTGATTCGGTGCGGCGGAAAAAGGCCTCGAGTTGGTGCGGATCGAAGACCGGCTGGGTGAGGATATATTCGGCGCCGGCGGCTGCTTTTTCTTCCAGCCGAGCGACTTCCAGGCCGAGGTCGATGGCGCCGGGATTGGCGCCGACGCCGATATGCCATGCCGTCGGCGCCCCGATGGGATTGCCGGCGACGTCGAAACCCTGATTGAGGCCGCGGACCATGCGGGTGAGGCCGATCGAATCGACATCAAAGACCGCGGTCGCGTTGGGATAATCCCCGAGCTTGGGCGGATCCCCGGTGATGATGAGAATATTGCGCAGCCCGAGGGCATGATGACCGAGCAGGTCCGATTGCATGCCGAGCAGGTTGCGGTCGCGGCAGCAGTAATGCAGGATGGTCTCGACAGGGAGGGAGCGCTCGATCAGCTGGGCCAGGGCGCTGGGCGACATGCGCGATGAGGCGCGCGGGCCGTCCGGGATGTTGACAGCATCGATGCCGAATCCGGCGAGCTTGCGCACACCCGCGAGCACGCTGCTGACATCGGTGCCGCGCGGGCTGAGCACCTCGACGGAGATGACGAACTTGCGGCCGATGCGGGCCGCCAGGGCCGATTTTTCGGCGCGTGGCACCGGCTGAACGGCGATCTCGCGTTCGGCTTTGACGGCCACGGTGGCGGCCGCCCGCCGCGGCTGGGACGCGCGCACCGCGCCGGCGATGGCCTTGATATGATCGGGTGTGGTCCCGCAGCAGCCGCCGACCAGGTTGGCGCCGGCGGCGATGAAACGGCGCGCGAATTCGGCGTGATACTCGGGGGTCGACATATAGAGCGCCCGCCCCTCGAAGAGCCGCGGCAAGCCGGCATTGGGTTGCGCGGAGATCAGGGGCGCTCCCGCCCGCGCCAGGCGCTGGATCACCTCGAGCATGGCCTGCGGACCCACCGAGCAATTGGCGCCGATCACATCGGCACCCGCATCCCGCAACGCCGCCACGGCGGTTTCGGGCTGCACCCCGAGCGAGGTCTTGCATTCTTCATCGTAGCTCATCTGGGCGACCACCGGCAGAGCGCAGACCGCCCGAACCGCACGCAGGGCCACGAGGATCTCGTGCAGCTCGTGAAAGGTCTCAAGCAGGATGAGATCGACCCCTCCAGCCGCCAGGGCACCGGCTTGCTCAGCAAAGACCTCCAGGAGTTCCGCATTGCTGCGGGTACCCAACTGCGGCGCCTTGATGCCACTGGGACCGATCGCTCCCGCCACATAGATCTCCTCGCCCGCCGCCTGACGTGCCAGTTCCACTCCACGGCGGTTGATAGCCTCGGTCTGCTGTTCGAGGCCATGGGCCCCCAGCTTGATCCGGTTGGCGCCATAGGTGTTGGTCTCGAGCAGATCCGCCCGCGCTGCGGCGTAGGCGCGATGGATCTCCAGCACCAGCTCGGGTGCGGTGAGATTCAGCTCGTCGAAACAACGGTTGATAAAGATGCCCCGGCTGTAGAGCATCGTCCCCATGGCGCCATCACCGACGAGGATGGCGCCATGCAGACGGTCGAGAAAGGGGTCTCGTGGCACACGCCGCTCCGCGCTAAAAGTCGGCGCCGAGCGACCAGAGCGCCCGCGGCGATTTGGAGGTATTGTAGAAATTGGTCGGCCAGGCCAGGTCGTAGCGCAAGAGCGCAAAGCCGATATTCATGCGCACCCCGAACCCGATGCTGGCGAACATATCCTTGGCCTTGAAAAGCCCGTTGGGCGCCTTGACCACCGGCTTGATCGATTCGCCCTTGTCCCAGGCCATACCCATGTCGGTAAAGAGCGCGCCGCCGATATGGCCGAGGGCGATCGGCAGTGGGAAGCCAATGATCGCCTGGTGGATCAGGGGGAAGCGGAACTCGAGGTTGACCATGGCAAAACGGTTGCCTTCGAGGGCATAATAGTCCGCGCCGCGCATCGGCATTTCGAAGGAGGCGAAGTAAATGTCCTCGATATGCTCGACGCGGATGCCATTGAAGAAATCATAGTTGAGCCAGTTGGGCAGGCCGCCGAGGAAGAATTTCTGCTTGTTGCGCCCTTCGCTAAAGCCCGTCGCCAGGCGCGCGGCGAAGGTGTAATTGCGCATCAAACGCATGTAACGGCGGTAATCCAGCCGCACCGTCGCAAAGTCGATGCCTGTCTTGCCGATGCCCGGACTGTAGGTGATGCCGAACGCCATGCCGGTGCCGTTGACCGGCCCCGTGTTCCCCCAGACACTGGTGTCGCGGGTATAGGTGAGATTATTCATTACGAAAAAGCGGTCGCGCGCCGACAGATAGCCCAGCTTGATCAGCTGGTCGACGATGTCGTCGGAGATCTCCATGTAGGAGCGGTTGATCCCCATGGCCGTCACCCCGTAACTGAGGCGCTCGTACCGGTTGAAGGGATTGCTCAGCAGCAGGCTCACGCCATAATTGCGGTCGCGCACATATCCGGTATAGTCGGAATAGTAGTAGTAGGCATTGTGGTAGAGACCGACGCCGAGGTCGAGCTTGTGCGGGAGGTAGTAATAGGTGAGGGCATAATCGGCATTGCGAAAGTCTCCGTAAAGGCCGAGGCCGATATCCAGGCGATGGTTGCCGAGCACATCCGAGAGCATGACCGTGGTCATTCCCTGCGTGCCATAAAACTGGCTGTAGCCGACACCGCCATAGATCAGATCCGGTGTGAGCTCAACCTTGTACTTGTGGACCTTGTACTGACCCGTGGGCATGATATAATCGGTGGAGTCGAGGAAGACCTTGCGTTTGTTGACCTGAGAGACGAGTTCGCCCTCGGCGAACTTGTTGTCAAAAACAAAGTCGCGATACTGCCGCGATTCTGCGGTTTCCATCGGGGTCGCAGGCGGTTTCAGCGCCGGGAGTTCATCCTCAAAGGTCTCCTTGATGCCTTTGCGTTTTTGCTCGACGAATTTGGTTTCGGGCACAACGATGCTGCCGGGCTTGATTTCGAGGGGATTCTTGAGCAGATAGAGATCATAGCCGGCGAAATAGAACGAGGTGAAGACGAGGCGATCGGAGCTGCCGCCCCAGGAGGGCTGGAAGGCCCCGGTCAGGACGTTGGTCACCGGCCATTCCTCGCCGCTCTCGAGACTTTTCAGCCAGATGTTGTTCACTCCCTGGCGGGCGCTGGAGAAGGCGATGGTCTTGCCGTCGGGTGCGTAGACCGGGACGCGCTCGGTGAAGGGGCTCTCGACGACGCGCCGGACCGCTCCGTCCGCCACGGTGATCTCATAAATATCAAAGTTCTTCATATCCAGGGCGGCGGGCTTGAAATTGGCCGTCAGGGCTGCCGCGGCGAGGTCGCCGCGGTCGCTGGCGAAGAGCAGGGTCCGGCCATCCGGCGCCCAGCTCGGCTCGACGTCGCTGAAGAGGTCCCGGGTAAGATTGCGCAGGGCTTTCGTCTGCAGGTTATAAAGGTAGATGTCGCTCTGCCCGTTCTTCAGGCCGGTGAAAGCGATCTCGTCGCCCTTGGGGCTCCAACTCGGGTTGAAGATCCCGTCGAGATCGAGCTGGATGCTCTTTTCGATCTTGCCCTTTTTGACATTGACGATGTAGATGGCGTCGTGGCCGCCGGCCCCGGCGGTGAAGACGATTTTTTTATCGTCGGGGCTCCAGCTCATGCCCGGCCCCTTGAGCCACTGCAGCTCTTCGAGATTGCCGGCGCGCTGCCCCTTGACCAGGCGTTTGAGCACCCGGCCGTCGATGGCGCTCATCAGGTAGATGTCAAAATAGTCGCTTTTGTCCGATTTGTACACCAGCTTGTCGCCGCGGTTGCTGATGGCTGGGCTGGTGTTGACGAAACTGCCATCCTTGCGGTGATCGGTAAGGCGCGTGGCGATCTCTTCGGGTTCGCTGCGGTTCTCCACATCGGGCCAGTATCGGCGCTTGAGGTAGCGCTGCCAGCGCTTGGTGAGATCCTCCATTTTCAAACCGATCGCCTGCTGCAAGCCGCGGTCAAAGTTCTTGTTGACCTTCACCTTACCGAGGATCTCGCCGACCTTCTCCTGTCCGTAGCGTTCGACCAGGTAATTCCACACCGACTGTCCGCCTTTGTAGGCGAGAAAGGCGTTCAGATAGGGGATCTCGGGCACATAGCCGTTGACGGTCGCGTCGCGCATGAACATGTCGCTCTCGATGTCCCAGCCGCGGCTCTCGTACTCGGCCAGTCCTTCGATGAACCACAGCGGGACCTGCATCTGGGTGATGCCGGTGATGATCGACTGCGCGCCCGAACCATAGAGCATCTGCAGCATCACGGCATGGGTCAGCTCGTGATGAATGACATGACGGAAATTCTCCCACTCGCCATCGTAAGGCAGGACCACGCGGTTTTTGAAGAACTCGGTGAAGCCGCCGACCGACTCCTCCGGCTCGGAAAGGTCGACGTTGGTTTGCTCAAAGTCGTTGTGGCTGTTATGCAGGATGATCTTGATGCGGTCGGTCAACTGGTAGCGGAAGGAGAGCTGGAGCTCGCGGTAACTCGCCTCCGCAGTCTCAAGCACAAAGGCCGCGATCTGCTCGCCGCCTTCGGTGAAGTAGACATTAAAGTGCTCGGATTGCACGTACTGCCATTTGAAATTGGTGTACTGGACCTTGTTTTTGCCGAAATATTGTGCATGGGCGAGACCGCTGCAGAGCAGCAAACCCACGCTTAGAGCTAGCAGGATACGCTTCATAACGACTCCCGGATCATTGATGAATCATACAAGGCGGCTTGATGCGACGCTTTGTCTCATGATTAAACACCGAAAAGCCTGAAATGTTGCACCTTTAAGGGATCGGGATGCAGAAACCCTTGCCGCCGTCGCATTTTGCGGCAGGGGGGAGCGCTGCGATGCCCGCTGCTGCGGGGCTATTCAGCAGATTGCAGGCGCGCCTCGAAATCGGCGCGATCCTGGGGCGTGGCGAGGACGCCGATTTCGAGATGGAATGTGGCGCTTTCACCCGGATTCAGGAGCCGGAGGCGGCCGTTTTGCCGGGCGCTGCTGCGGCCTTCGGGGAGGCAGTTGCCGGGCTGGAGGCCGGTGACATAGGTGCCCTCACCGGCCATTTTCCAATGGGTATAATGGGGAAGCTCGGCCTTGGGGTAAGCCAGGTAGAGACCGAGGCCCTGGCCGCCGCCGAATTCGGGATTGACCAGGGCGATATTGACCATGCCCCGGGTATCGGCGTCATGATCGATGAAGAAAGCCTGTTCTCCCGCCTGCGCCGTCGGCCCTTCACACTGGTCAAAGTTATCCATCCCGGCTGCAGAGAGTTCGTCGCGCGGTTCGACGTTGTCGATGACGGCGCGTAATTCGCTGCCGGCGGCAACCACCGGAAAGCCGGCATTGCATTGGTAGAGCAGCATCAGCGGCGCGGCTTCATACCCTTCGTTGACAACGACGTCCTTGATCCAGATTTTCGACTGGCCGATGCGGGAATGGATACTGCGGCGGAGCAAAAGATTCGGCCCGTAGAGACTGCTCTCGCGGACCTCACCGGTGGCCCAGAGCATGTATTCCTCGCCGTCCCATTCCGCGCCGAACCCGACATTGCGCGCCGGGATGTTGCCGATGCGGCCATTCATGCCCAGTTCCTCGTCGATTTCTTCATCGACCTCGGGCGGGCCGACATGGGTGAGGCCGCAGGTGGTGAGCAGACCGCCCCCCATGGCATAGAGCCAGCCGATGTGGTAGGGATCGAAAAAGGTGGGGGCCACCGGGCCGGCTGGCGCCTGCCAGTGCAAGGGGCTGCCGTTGAAGGTGGCATCATAAATATCCAGGGCGCGGTCCTGCAGCAGTGAAAAGCTGAGACCGGAGCCGGTCCGGAATTCCAGGGCGCGGATCCCGCGCTCGCTGCCATTCACCAGCTCGACAGGACGCACCGATGCGATCTGGGCGATATCCCCGACATGGCGGAGCAGGTCCTGGCGGGTGTACGAACGACCAAACAGAGTTGCCACAAGGCCCTCGCTGCTAATGGATTCCTTGATCCGGCGGGTTCTCCAGGGGGCGCCGGAGCTTTTAAATCAATGAATTAACATAATTATAATGCAGATAAAAGTCAAGCAGCAAAAAGGCGGAAACGGGGGAAAAGGACCGCGATGGTACAGGTGGTGCAGCCCAGAGCGGTGTCAGGCGGAGGGGGCGGTGAGGGATTTGACGTAGAAGAGCATATCCTCGCCGGCACGGAAATAGTTGCGGATGCGTCCGGCCTGCTTGTAGCCCCGTTCGGTGAAGAAGCGGGTGAAGGCGATATATTTCTCTTCGGAGGTGATCTCGACGATCACCAGGCGGGCGCCGGCCTGGCGCATCTGCTCTTCGAGCCACGCCAGCATCTGGGTGCCCACACCCTGGTGCTGCTGCGTCGGGGTCACCACCAGCCAATAGAGCCGCCATGTGCCTTCGGTGCCGGCGACCGGCCCATAGCAGGCGAAAACCTCCACCACGCCGGGCGTGCTCTCGCCGACGACCACGCGGTAATCGAGCTGGCCGGAGGTGAAGAGATAGGTATCAATCAGTTCCATGGCGAGGTTGATCGCCTGCACGCTGAAGACGCCGGTCTTCTGCATCACCTCGTACAGGATTTCCCGATCTTGCGACACCATGGGGCGGATGGCGATCATAGCATGGCTCTTGAATGAGAGATCAATGGCTGGAAACCCCGCTGCGGGATCTCCTCCAGATTCTATCTGGCAAAGAAGCACTAAACAATAACAGTGCCAAAAAAAAAGCGGGAAAATCGTGATGATAATAAAGGAATTAAGGGAAGCAGGGTCCGGCGGGCTGCGCGCTGGGCTCGCTCTTTTTTTTCGGAATGAAAAAAGCCGCGCCCTTTTGCGGCAAATAATTCTCAATTTGAGAATCTGCGACAGGGTGCGGCTGAGGCCATTCTTAAAATGATAATCCCCTAGGATTCCTCGATCTGATACTCCTTGATCTTGCGGTACAGCGTAGCCAGCCCGATTTGCAGCAGCATGGCGCTCTTTTGCTTGTCGTAATTGCAGTAGCGCAGGGTCTGCTCGATGGCCCGTTTTTCGATCTCCGCCAGCGAGCTGCCCGCCAGGGGGCCCAGCGAGACCTCCACGCCCTCCATGCCGGCGATCAGTGACGGAAAATGGCTCATCTTCAACTCATTGCCCCGCGCCAGTACCACCGCGCGCTCCATCATGTTCTCGAGCTCGCGCACATTGCCGCGCCAGGGATAGGTCATCATCTGCGTCAGCACCTGCTCATCGATCTTTTCAATGGCCTTGCTGTTGATCTCGTTGTACTTTTGCATGAAATAATAGGCCAGGAGCTTGATATCCGCCGCCCGGTCGCGCAGCGGCGGCAGTGTGATGGTGATGACATTGAGGCGGTAGTAGAGATCCTCGCGGAACAGCTCCTTCGCCACCTGCTCCTCGAGGTTGCGGTTGGTGGCGGCGATGATGCGGACGTCCGCCTTGAGGGCCGCGGTGCCGCCGAGGCGCTCGTACTCGCCGCTCTGGAGAAAGCGCAACAGCTTGACCTGCATCGCCGGCACCAGCTCGCCGATCTCGTCGAGAAAGAGCGATCCCTGATGCGCGAGCTCCACCTTGCCGGGTTTTTGCTTCAGCGCGCCGGTGAAAGCCCCGCGCTCATAGCCGAAAAGTTCGGCCTCGAGCAGATTCTCGGGGATGGCGCCGCAATTGATCTTGACCAGGGGCTTGTCGGCACGCGGACTCTTTTTGTGAATCGCCGCGGCGATCACCTCCTTGCCGGTCCCGGTCTCACCGGTCAGCAGGATGGTGCTGCGCGACGGCGCCACCTGCTCGACCATCTCCAGCACCGCTTTCAGGGAGGGGCTGCTGCCAATGACCACCGGGGCATCGGTGCGGCGGCCCAGCAGCAGTTTCAGCCGCTCGTTCTCCTTGCGCAGGGTGATCACCTCGACCAGCTTGGCGATGATCCGCTTGAGATCGGCCAGGCTGAAGGGCTTGGCCAGATAATCATACGCGCCGCTGCGCAAGGCCACCTTGGTGGATTCGATCGAGCCGTAGGCGGTCATGATGATGACCGGTACCTGGGGCTGCTGCTCCTGCAGATATGCGAGCAGGTCCAGTCCCGAACCGTCCTTGAGCTTGAGGTCGGTGATGACGATGTCCAGCTCCTCGGACTTGATACGGTTCAGCCCCTCGTTGCGGGAGGCCGCGGTGAAGATCGCATAGGCCTCATCCTCCAGCCCGAGCTGCAGCGCCTGGAGGGTATCGGCTTCATCATCGACCAGCAGGATCTTGACAGGTGTCATACGGTTTCATTCTCCGGATGGGTGTAGAGCGGCAGACTGACCGTAAAGCGGGTTCCCTTGCCACGATGGGAGACGACGCTGATGCGGCCGTGATGGGCGAGAATGATCTCGCGGCAGATGAACAGGCCCAGACCGGCGCCCGACTTTTTGGTCGTGAAGAAGGGCGTGAAAAGACTGCGTTCGATCTCCGGCTCGATACCCGGGCCATTGTCCGCGACGCTGATCGAGAGGCGCCGGCCGCGCCGGATCAGACGTACCCGAATGATACCCCGCGCTCCGGTGGCCTCCATCGCATTGGTGATGAGATTGACAAAGACACGGCGCAGCTGGATCCAGTCCCCCATCACCGGGCAGGCGGTGGCGGCGCAGCTGTAGTGCAACGCGACCGCCTGAAAAGCAGCCTCGAGCCGGGTCTCCTGCACCAGCTGTGCCAGCTCCCGGCCCAGGTCAAAGGATTCCACCTTCAGATGCGAGAGATGGGTGTAGGTCAGGTAATGATCGAGATTGCTGCGCAGCTGCAGCAGCTGCCGCTTGGTGGCCTGGACCAGGTCGGCGATGCGCGCCTCACTGCCTTCGCGCCGCGATTCGAGGGCCTGCTCGATCAGTTCGGTGTTGAGGCCGATCGAGTTGAGCGGATTACGGATATCGTGCATGATCGCGCTGCTCAGGCGCGACAGCGCGCTGAGCTGGTTGAGCCGCTGTACGCTCGACTGAAAGGCCGCCCGTTCGCTGATGTCCTGAAAGTTAAGGATATAGCGGAAGCGCGGCTGCTGTCCCTCGGCGATGCGGCCCAGCGAGAGCAGGGCGGGAAAGATGGCGCCCTGTTTGCGCTGGATATAGACTTCGAGGTTGGCGTGATAGCCGCGCGTCGAAGCGAACTTTTTGGCCAGCATCTGCTGGCTGCTGGCGGTGAAGAGGGTCATGACACTGCGGTCGAGGATGTCGGGCGGTTCATAGCCGGTGAGGCGGGCGGCCATGGGATTCCAGTGCTGGACGAGCAGATCGCTGTTCACGGCGATCACACCCAGAGGCGATTGCTGCAGCAGCTGGTAGGTCAGGTTGAGTTGGCGCTGCAGGCCGTCCTTGACGATCTTGAGTTCGCGGATCAGGTTCTGGTCGCGCTGATGCAGCTGTTGGTACTCCTCGCCCCAGAAGTGGCTGAGGCTGATCAGGGCATGATCATAGAGGCGTTGCAGGCTTTCAAAGCGCGCGGCAAAGCGGGGGTCATTCTGGGTCTTGTTGTTGAGAACGAGGAACTGATTGACGACGATACGCGAGACGCCGAGGATGAGCAGCTGGCTGTGCAGATCCTGGCGAAGGCGGGGATTTTTTTGACAAAGTTGCAGGGTATAGTCGGTGAGATGATGGCCGGGTCGTGTGGTCTTGCTGGCGCGGAGGTCAAGGAGCAGGTGATTGAGGATTCCCGCAAAGATCTGGCGGGTGGGTTCGATCTCGAGAGTGTGCGTGCTGCTCCAGGGGGAGATCAGCAGGGCCTCCATGGCGCGTTCGATCAGCTCCGGCTGGTGGGTGCGGATCAGGGTGGCGAATTGTCTCATGGCGAGGGAGCCTCAAGGTTTATCATTTTAAGAGATAAAATTTACGACATTTTTCTCTAATTATCAAATTGAGAAAGTTTTTTCCGCCGATATTTGTTTTTTTTTCATTCTGAAAAACCGGCGGCGGTGGTGGCGCGCCGTGCGGTTGGCCATAAATGCGTAACTACATTAAAAACAATAATACCGTCGATTGCAAAAGTTTGGCATTAGATTTGTATAGCCTGCTGGCGACGCGTGCATACCTTTCCTGGGTGTTTGCAAATGTGCCTGGCCTGATCTCCAGCGAGAGAGGGATCAGGCGGGCAAGAAAAAGCATCTGCGAGATATTTTCTCTTGTTTTTTTGCAAATTATATCATAAATTGTAAGAAGTTTAGAAGAGGGAAGGTTTCTGTGCACCACTTTACACACCCATTTAAGGAGGTTGTTAGAATGAAGGTAAAAGCGTTAGTGACTGTGCTCGTCGTCGTGTTCGCGATGGCCCTGATGCTGGGTTGCGCCAAGGTTCCGCAGCAGGAACTGGATGCTGCCAAAGCCGCTCTGGATGCTGCCAAGGCTGCCGAAGCCGATCGCTACGTCCCCGAGCTTTTCAACGCGGCCAAAGACTCCTTGACTGCCGCCACTGCCGAGATCGAGAAGCAGAACTCCAAGTTCGCCCTCTTCCGCTCGTTCAAGCGCGCCAAGGATCTGATCGCCAAAGTGACCACCGGTGCCAATGACGCCGTCGCTCAGGCCGCCGTGAAGAAGGAAGAAGTGAAGAAGGAAGCCGAAGGCATTCTGGCCCAGATCACCCCGGCCGTTGAGAATGTCAAGAAGCTGATGAAGAAGGCCCCGCGTGGCAAAGAAGGCCGTGCTGCCCTCGAAGCCATCAACAGCGATCTGACCGCTGTCGAAGCCTCCGTTGCCGAAGTCAATACCGCCATGACCAATGGCGATTTCCTGACCGCTCGTGACAAAGCCCAGGCCAATCTGCAGAAACTGAACAGCCTGGCCGAAGAGCTGCAGGCCGCTATCGACAAGAAGCTCGGCAAGTAATTCTTCACTCCTTACTGAGTGTTGATTTTGAACCTCAGTCCGTGCAAGCAGCGCTTCGCGGGCTGAGGTTTTCTTTTTAATGCCGACCGGGCGTGTGGCCGGAGCGGGCGGAGCACTGAGCCGTCCGTTTCATCAAGCAGAAGCAATCCGTAGGTCTTTAGTTGAGTGAAGCATGCCGTTTAATTACAGCCGATACGCCAAACCAGCCGAGTCCGTCCCGCCGAAAAAAAACTGGTTCCTGATCGTCAATCTCGTTCTGGCGCTGATCCTCGGCGTCGTCAGTTTAATCATCGAGTTTTCGAACAAGCCGCCCATTGCCAGTTTTGATGATGCGCGCCGCGCGGTCAGCCAGGCCCGCCATCTCCAGGCGGCCATCTACGCCGCGGATCAGATGCGCATGGCGGACAGCTATCTGGAGCAGGCCCGTCTCCTTTGGGCGGCGGAGAACCAGCGCTGGATGTTCCGCCGGGATTTCAGCCGTGCCGCGGCCATGACCCAGAAGGCCAACGATATGGCGGAATATGCGGCGATGCGCGCCACAACCCTGCGCGACTCGCTGCGCTGGGTGGCGGCAACCGGGATCAATCTCACCCGGAAACGGATCGCCGACATTCGCGCCCAGTTCCTCGACATGCCGATGGAATCGCATGTGCGCCAGACCATCACCTTCAGCGAACTGGCGATCATGGAGAGCGAAGAGGCCTTCAAACGCGGCGACTACCGCCGCGCCGTGGCCCGCTATCAGATCGCCGCGAAAAGTATCGGCAGCGCCGGCGACGAGGTGACGCAAATCCTCAACGGCTATTTTGTCAACGTCCCCAAGTGGCGGCGTTGGGTGCAGCAAACCCTGCGCTGGTCGACGGAAAACAGCGGCACCGTCATTCTGGTCGACAAACTCGCCCACCGCTGCCAGGTCTATCATAAAGGCAGCCGCACCGCGGAATTCCCGGTCGAACTGGGCCCCAACTGGCTGGGACACAAACGCCAGCGCGGCGACGGCGCAACTCCGGAAGGGCTCTACCGCATCAAACGCAAAAAATCGGGTCACCGCACCGCTTACTACAAGGCCCTGGAGATCGACTATCCCAACGCCGAGGATATCGCCCAGTTCAATGCCGCCAAGGCTCGCGGCGAGATCTCGCGCAATGCCGGTATCGGCGGCCTGATCGAGGTCCATGGCGACGGCGGCAAGGGGGCCAACTGGACCGCCGGCTGCGTCGCCCTGCGCAACCATGACATGGACCGGCTCTACAACATGGTGGAAGAGGGCACTCCCATTACCATCGTCGGTTCCCTGCGCGGTATCAGCACCTCCGGTGTGGAGACCAGCCAGGCCCCCGACGGCAAAGGCCAGAACATGGCCAAATAATTCCGGGGCGGGCGCGCCCGCTCCCCATTGGGCTGCATGCCAGCCCGCAGAGGTATAACTGCTCAGGTAGTTCAAGATCTTATGAAACGCAATAGACGCCGGGACTTTCGTCCCCAAGCGAAATCGAACGGGCAAGCCGTAGAACCGGTCGATTTTGAAGAATACGAGCCGGAGAAAACCGAAAGCAAGATCGGCCTCGCTCTCTTTTTCGGGCTTTTCTTCGGTCTGCTCGCGGCATTTTTTATCTTTCTCTACGCGCCCAATCTCCGCGATCTGCTCTTCCGGCTGATGCCGCAGGAAACCAGCGTCCGCGTCGACAGCGGCGCCGATCCCCAGCTCTATCAACGCGAACTGCTCGCCATGGCCAAGTCCGTCCAGGCCAAACAGAAAAAGATTGCGGCCTTTGTGCCCAAGGAGCCCTGGCTGGTCATCGACACCTCGGGCAACCAGATTTTTCTCATGCAAGATGACGAGCTGCTGCACAAGGGCGTGTGCTCGACCGGCAGTTATGTGCTGCTGCGCGCCAGCCGCAACAAACAATGGATCTTCCGCACTCCGCGCGGTCAGTTCCGGGTGCTCAACAAGATGCGGCGGCCGGTGTGGTATATGCCCGACTGGGCCTTCGTTGAGGAAGGACGCCCGATCCCGCCGCGGGATTCCCCGCTACGCTATGAGGCCGGAGTGCTGGGTGAATATGGCCTCGCTCTCGGGCAGGGCTATCTGATCCATGGCACCCTCTACAAGCGCTTCCTGGGCATGCCGGTCACCCATGGTTGTGTGCGGCTGGGGGATGAGGACCTCGAGATCGTCGCGAAGAACCTGGATACCGGTTCCAAGGTCTTTATCTATTAGGCGCCGCATCCCGGCTCTTATACCATCTCATTAACGAGAGTACTGACTTGAACCTGCTGCCGTTTTTCAAAAACCGCCTGCCAGCGCAACTGATCTTCCTCTTCTTTCTGCTGGCGCCCATCTTCATCGTCGCCGTGCCGCTGGTCATTCTGCCGGTGCTGCGGGTCACCGATGCCACCTCTGTATCCAGCCGGAGCGGTGTGGCCGCTCTGCCGGCCTCCGGCGCCGCGCCAACGCGCGAAATGGCCGATCAGATGGCCTCCTTGCGCCTCGAGGATACCTATACCAATCTGCTCCTGGAACTGGCCAAAAAGGATTCGATCATGCTGGTCATCAACCTGCGTGACAGCCTGGTCAATCTGATGATCAAAGGCGTACCGGTGCGCAAATGCCCGATCAGTTCCTATGCCATGAGCCAGGCCATTCCCCACGTCGCCCGCCGCGACTCCCTGCATACCTGGCTGTTCCCGCCCTTCCAGTTGCTGAAGGAAACGGCCACGATTCCCAAATCACCGATCCGCATCATGGATGCCCCCAAGGATACCGTGGAGGCCGAGGCCATGGCCGGCCAGGAGATTCCGATCGAAAACAACGATGTCCATTTCACGCTGCAATTCAACCGCAATCTCAGTGTGCGCATCGAACAGGAGCAACCTCCCAGCAGCACCGGTGAGCGCAAGAAAAAATTCGCCTTCGATATGGAACGCATATTTGCGGAGGCGCGGACGACGCTCAAGAACTTAAAAAGCAACAAGCTGCCCGAACACCGGCTGTGGATTCAGCTGGCGGTCTCCCGCGAGGACGCCAAGGCCATCTACCGCGCCATCCCGGTCAAGCTGCAAATGGCGCTTTTCCTGCCCGAGACCCGGTAAGCCCTGCCTCTGCATCCCGGCCCCCCGCTGCTGTCCGCACGGCGGCGGGCCGGGCTCCTATTTTTCCCATTTATAAATCAGATCAAATCCGGTATTCTTTTCGTCGCCGCGCGTGGCCTGAAGAAAGAGCGCGCGCAGGATTTCATATTCCAGGGTCATCTGTTCTGGCGCAACCTCATTGGTCCGCCCGAGATTGAGCTGGCGCTCATAGCTGAGGAAGAGGTTGTTGGTGAGGTATTTGCCCACCACCACCGTCGATTGCCGCCAGTTCTGGTCCCCGCGAAACTCAATGACGTCCAGATCCAGCTTTTGCTGCAGAGAGCGGGTCACTTCGCCGGCGATCTGCCCGGCCAGGAGCTGCTTGAACGCATCTCCGCTCATCTGCAGCTGGCTCTGCATCAGGTTATTGCGCTCGCCGTGGGTCAGGTCGCCAAAGCTGCGGCCAAACGCCAGATAGGAGACGGCATCGGATTCGGTGATAGTTGCTTCGTCGAGGGTGAAGGAGAAGAGCGGCTTGCGCAGCTCGCCAGTGGCGGTGAAACCGAGGGTATGCTTGACCTTGTCCTGGCTGCGGAAGAGGTGCTGGGCGGTCAAGGACATTTCCGGGAGGTTATCGCCGCCGGTGAAGGTGAGGGTGCCCGCTTCGATGTCGAAACGGCGGCTGAAGAGGTCATAATTGCCGCGGACGATCTGGATGGCGCCAAAGAGCCCGAAATCCTCTCCCTCCTTGGCGAGGTCGAGATCTCCCGAGATCTCGATGTTCATTTCCGGGGTGCGCAGCCAGGTATTGCGCGGGATCTCGAGTTTGATCGAGCCGCGGCTGCGCTCGACGACCGGCAGCCAGGTGGGGAGGAGGATCTTGCGGTCGTAGCTCTGACGAGTGGTGTCGCCGCGTGCCACCATCAGCAGGGGCAGGTCGGCCTGGAAGAGGGTGGAGGGGGTTTCGGTGAAGGCGGCGAGATCGATACGGGCGCGTTCGACCCGCAAGGCGCCGTTCAGTTTGGGGTGCGCCAGCTGGTCGGTCAGGGTCAGCTCGCCATCGAGCAGCAGGCTGAGCTCGGGACTGTCGGCTGCGGAAAAGTGGTCCGCTTTGAGACGCAGCTGCATTTCATGGAAGGTAAGGCGGCTGTGATCGAGGGTGAAGCGCCAGGACCCTTCGCCGCTGAGCTGGCCTTCGCCGCTGGAGATCTGCAGCTGCTTGAGCAGGATCTGCGCGGGAGCGAGTTCAAAGCGGGCCGCGACGGGTTTGTAGGGTTTGCCGAGATAGGGCGCCGAGAAGGAGCCGCCGCGCAGTTCGAGATAGCCGGCGGGCTGGGGATCGCCCCAGCTCTTGCCGATGGCGAGGTCGCCGCTGAAGGTGCCCTTGAGGTTGAAGCCGGGGAGAAAGGTGGCGAGCAAGCCGGCCTGCAGGTTGCGGGTGCGGATGGCGAGATCGACCGGATCGTCATCCTCGATCAGGCGTTCAGGCAGAGGCCAGCGCAGGTGCAGGGGCACACGGCCGCTAAAGCTGGCGCTGTTCTCGGTGCCCTGGGTGAGGGCACCGTCCCAGGCCAGTTTGGTGTTCTCCAGGCGGCCGCTGACCTGCAGGGTGGCGGCAGGCAGGCCGGCGAACCGGATCTCTTCGATCCGCAGCGTCGAGACGATCCGGGGTTGGGATGCGACGCCGCGGAGGTCGGCGCGCCAGGTCAGGGCGCCGTTGATGCCGGGCATGCGTGGAACGAGAGGCGCCAGGGTGGCGAGGTCAAGGTTCTCCAGATCGAGGCGGAAGGCGAGGCTGTCGGCCACATCCAGTTTGCCGGCCAGCTCGAGGCGCTGCTCGCCCTGAACCAGGCTCAGTCCGGAGAGCGTCAATCCGGTGGGCTGCAGGGTGATGCGCGGCAGGGGTGCTTCGAGCTGCCAGAGCCGGCGGCGCTCCTGCAGATCCATGCGCGTCAGCAAAAGTTGCCAGAGCGAATCCTGCTGCTCGCCCTTGAGGGCCAGGTCGGCGCGCAGGCTGTCGCGGAAGACGAGGTGGCTCGCGACCGCGAGCTTCGGACCGGCGAGCGTGGCATGCAGATCGAGTGAATCGGCGAGGTGGAGGGCGCCCGCGGAGATCGCGACTGAACTCCATCCGAGCGCCGCCTGGAGGCGGGAGCCTTGTCCGGCGTCCAGGGCGGCGGTGATTTCGCGGAACGCCAGCTTGTTGACGTGGCTGTCGCGCAGCCGCGCTGTCGCATGGAGCGCGAGTGAATCGGGCGTTCCGGAGAGCCGGCCCTGCAGGGTGCCGTTGAGGCGGAGCGAATCGGCACCAAGGAGAGGGGCCAGGACGCTATGGTTAGTGAGCTGCAGCGTGCATGTGAGCGCCAGCGGTCCGGGCCAGCTCCAGCGGCCTGCACCCGCGGCCCGCAGCCCGGGCGCGGCCAGCCGGATGGTATCGAGACGTACGCCGCTGGGCCGGATCTCTCCGGAAGCGGCAAGGGAGTCGATCGCAAAGCCGGCGCAGCGGGACGGGTGCGCATTCAGCTGCAGCCGGGCGCGGGTGCTATCGGGATTCAGGCTTTCGCCGGCCAGATGCAGATTGAGATTGAGGCTGCTGGCGAGGCGGGGGCGGCCGGTGAGCGGGGCAAGATCCAGACCGGCCGTGGCGAGCCGGATATCGTAACGGGCCTGATTGCCGAAATGGATGCCGGCGGTCGCCATCCATTCTCCGGGCGCGCCCGAGGAGGCCACGGTCAGGGTCAGCAGGCTCTCCGCCAGGGTGGCGCTGAAGGGGAGGCGCTCCAGGCCGAGGCGGCTGAGCCGGGTATGCTCCAGTGAGCCGGACGCCTGCCAGCGGCCGCGGGTGGCGGAGAAGCGGGTGCCGGAAAACTCCATGCGGGCCGACAGTGCGCCCGGAAGATCCAGGAGGTCCTCTGTGCGCAGGGCGGCGATTTCGAGCCGGCCGGCCGCCGCACCTGCGGGCTTGATCCAGCCCTGGAGCCGGAGCGAACCCACGGCCGCATCGGCGTGCAGGTTGACGGTGATGGAATCGGGCGGGCCGGCGGCCTCCATTTCAATGCGAGCCTTGTCAAAGGGCGGCCGCCAGCCGGAGAGCAGGGCGACATCCGCCGCGGCGAGCGAATCAAGGCTCAGGCGGGCACTGAACATCGGCGCTGCGCCGAGGCGCACATGCAGTTTTCCCTCCAGGCGCGAATCGGCTGTGTGCAGACGCAGCGAGGCGAGATCGGTGCGGCGCGCATCGCCTCTCAGCCGTGCCTGCAGCAGCGGGATGGCCAGGCCGAATGCGGCGAGATTGAGGCGGGCCTCGCTCAATTCCACTTGCCAGCCGCCCGGCGTGAGACGGGCGCTGGCCGCGAGCGACGGGATGACCACCTCCTGGGGCGCGAAAGTGCCGGCAGCGGAGCGGAGGGAGAGAAGGGTCGCGCGCATGCGCAGCGCCTTGAGACGGAGGGACCATTGCGAGTGGCTGCTGTCGGCCGCGGGCCGGAGATAGTGTTGGTAATTCCAGCTGCCGTCGCTGAGTTGATGAAGGGAGAGATGGAGCCCGCTCACTTCGATCTGATCGAGGGTGATCTGGCCCCAGAGCAGGCTGAGCGGCCGCCAATGGCAGCGCAGGGTATCGATCTGTGCCAGGGTATCGGCCGCATGAAAAAGGCGGACGGACTCAAACTGCAGGGTGTGCAGCAGCGAACCGCTGCAGCGGCCCAACTCGAAGCGGGCATCGAGATTTTCCGACATCACGCGGGTCAGCGCCTGCTGGGCGTAGCGGTGCAGATCGCCGCGCAGGAAGAGCACGGTAAGGGTCGCGCCCGCAAGAAAGAGCAGCACCAGGAAGAGGCCGGCGAGGATTTTCAGAATTTTGCGCACGGGATTCTCCTAGTAGGCCTGGCCGACGCTGAGGTGCAGCTGAACCTGGCGCCGTCCGAGACCGACAGGCCAGCCGAGGTCGAAGCGGATCGGGCCGATCGGCGTGCGGTAGCGCAGCCCGAACCCGGCGGCGGTGCGAAGCTGATCCATCCGGTGGCCGTGCAGGCGCGACCAGACATTGCCGCTGTCGATAAAAAGGACGCTGGAGAAGAGGCCGCCCAGGTCGCGGCGCACCTCGGCCCCAAGCTCGAGCAGGCTGTTGCCGCCGATGGGATGACCGGCGCTGTTCTTGGGCCCAAGCTCGCTGTAGCCCCAGCCACGCACCGAGTTGGATCCGCCGGCATAAAAACGCTCCTCGATCGGCGTGAAACGGTCCGCACCGAGCGCGCGCAGCGAGCCCGCCTTGAGCCGCGACGCCAGCACCACCGTCCGCCCCAGCCGCGTGTAATGGCGCACCTCTCCCTGAAGCTTGAGAAAATGCAGATCGCTGCGAAAACCCACCCCGGCCCAGGTGATGGTGGCGGTGGTGTAGAGCCCCCTCTGGGGATAGAAGAGGGGGAGGGAATTATCCCGGGCCAGCGTGAGAGCGAAATAGGATTTATGATAGAGCGCCAGGCGGCTGCTGTCGAGCGCCTGGTTGCGGGTGAGGCTGCTCACCTTGAGGTAATCCTGCTCCAGGGTGTAACGCAGTGAGCCGTCGGTGTAGGTGGCGAAGCGCTGTTGATGCGCGATATTGATGCCGGCGCGGTCGACCGTATAGCCGGGTTCGGCCTGGCGCAGGAGGAAGGGATTGAAGACCACACTGGTCTGCGGCGCCGGGAACCCGGACTGGGTGAGCTTCAAGTCGAGGGCGTAGGGTTCCAGATGGCTGTGTTTGATGAGCAGATTGAGCCGCCGCGCGCCGTGCAGGAAATTGAGCTTGCGGATGTCGGTGAAAAGACGCACCCGGTCTTCAAAGCCATAGCCAAGCCCGGTCTTGACGGTCCAGGCTTTGGCCGCCTTGATCTGTATGCTGACGGGCAGAACGGGGCTTTGCAGCGAGTCGAGCGCTGCCTTGACGGTCACGTACTGAAAAATCCCCAGCTGATAGATTTGCCGCTGGCTTTTTTCCAGATTCTTCTGACTGTAGGGCTTGCCGGGGCGGAGGGCGAGCTGGCGTTCAATGGTGTGCGGCTGGACGATCGTGTCGCCATGGATGGAGACCGGTCCGAAATGACAGGGCGGGCCGGGATCGATGGTATAGAGCAGCCGGACCGACCGTTCTTCTTCCTCGAGGCGGGGCAGAACGCGCACCTCGGTGTAGGCATAGCCCTGATTGGCGAAGAGGGCGGTGAGGTTTTGGAGATCCGCCTGCACGGCCTCATCGTGGTACCCGGTTTTGCTGCGGGCGGCGAGGCGGAACCGGGCCTTTTTCCATAGATCGAGGACGGCGGTGCTCGAGTCGGCCAGCTGCACCGCCACCTCCGCGATGGAGACCCGCGGACCCTCGGCGATCGCGTAGGTCAGGCGGCTCTTCTCTCCGGCAAGGAGCTCGACGCGGGGCGTGATCTGGACCTGGATGAATCCTTCGCGTTGATAAAAGCGCATCAGTCCGCGCAGGTCGCGCTGCATCATCGATTCCCGATAGACCGGCGCCTTGCGCCAGAAGGCCAGCCGCGCCAGGCCGGTCCGGGCCGTCAGGAAGAGCTGGTCGTGCAACTCGCCCTCGGAAAAATGATGGTTGCCCGTGAAGTGCAGCGCGGACAGGGGCAGGCCTTCCCCCTGGGCGCTTTGTCCCCTAAGCGGCGTGGCGCAAAGGGCGAGCAACGCCAGGGCCGTGAACAGCAGGCGGCCGGAGGGGATCAGGGTGGGCGCAGCGATCTTCATGAGAGGATGCCCTGGTTGCGGGAGATCATTTCCGCCGGTATTTGCGGCTTTTTCTCCACTGTCTGATCTTGACAAAAAGGATGCCGTAGCGTGACGTCAGAAGCTTGAAGAGGGGCAGGCGGATGGCGTGTACCCGCCCCAGGGCCATGACCGCCGATTCCAGCCGCTCGTTGAGCAGCTCGGCACGTGTGGCGGGAGGGACCGGCCGGTCGTAGACCGGGGCCACACGGCCCTGGCGCCGCAGCCGCGCGGTGCGCAGCGGCGAGTTCATCCCCTTTTTCTGGGTGTGCAGCTTGTGCGTCTGATAGGAACGGTTGCTGCTGACATCGTTGGCGTCGAGCGCACCGGAGGTTATGGCGGCCTTGATCACCTCCTCCCCGCGCGGTGTGCGAACGAGGAGCTTGGAATGGGACTCGAAGAGGTAGTTGCCGGAGGCGTCGCGCGTCCAGGCATCGCTGACCGAGATGTCGGCGAATTCCGAGGCGCCGTCGATGCAGGTTTGGCAGCGGCGCGGGCTGTAGAGCTGGGTGAGGTAATTGATCGCGCCGTCTTTGAAATTGGAGTAGTGCAGGCTTTTGATGCGGCCATCCTTCAAGGTGGCGCGGATCCGGCCCGGCCAGGTCCCACCGCGGAACTCAAAATTCTTGATCCGGCCGGGATCGATGTCGTGGCATTCCAGCATCTCGCGGGCGACAAAGGGCTCAAGCGAAGAGGCGCAAAACAGCCCGATCATGACGCGGATTTTTTCCTTCAGGGTCGGCTCCTCGGCGCAGAGCAGGCGCAGTCCGTGGATTTGGCAGGGAAGGCCGGCGAAGGCGAAGGGGCCGGGCTGTTCGCGCACTTGCTGTAGCAGGGCATTGGTGGGGATGATGATGTATTTGGACTGCTGACTGCTGCGCAGGTCGGCATAGTTGCGGGCGATGAACGCCTCGCCCCGCCAGGGGCGTTCGCGCTGGATCCGGGTGACGATGCAGCCCGTGACCTCGCCGCGCTGCAGCAGGTCCCACATCAGCGCGGTGATGACGCCGCCGCCGGCACCGCCGCGGCGGATCTCCGGGTCGCCGGCATGGCCGACATAGGTGGTGCGGACATGACCGTCGAAGCGGTTCGCCTCCTGGCGATGGCCGAAGGTGAGTTCCGTCAGGTCGAGAAAATTGACCCGGCCGCCCGGACAGGTGCGCGCGCACAGGCCGCATTCGGTGCAGAGGGCAGGATCGAGCACCGGGTAGGCGTTCTCATCCAGCGTGAGCGCCCGGGTGGGGCAGGCACCGACACAGGTGCCGCAGCGGGTGCAGAGTTCTTGCTCTGTAAACGCAATGGCCAGGGCTGTGTGATCGATGGTCTTCATCGTGCCGGCTCCGCCGCCTCCAGAGCTTGATTCAAAATGCGCAGGAAATTACCGCCCCAGAGCTTCTCCAGATCCTTGCGGCTGTAGCCGCGGTGCAGGAGTTCGGCGGTGATGTTGCTCATCTGTGAGACGTCATTGCAGTCGCGGACGCCGCCGCCGCCGTCGAAATCGGTGCCGATGCCGATATGGTCGATCCCGGCCACCTTGACCACATGGTCGATATGGTCGCAGACATCCGCGACGGTGGCGAGCTGGCGCGGGTAGAGTTCATCGATCTGCGCCCAGGCGGCGCGCTTGGCCTGACGGAGGGCTGGATCCGTTATGGCATCCCACGAGCCATAGACGCGGTCGAGGGAGTCCTGAGCGGCCTCGCGCCGCGTGTTGGCGGGCAGGGCCTTGATATATTCGCTGAGGATGCACATCTGTATCACGCCGCCCCGGGCTGCCAGGGCCTTGAGCATCTCGTCACTGAGGTTGCGCGGATGGTCGCAGAGGGCGCGGGCGCAGGAGTGGCTGGCGAAAATGGGGGTTTTGGAGCACGCCAGGGCCTGATAAAAGGACTCGTCCGAGGCGTGCGAGATATCGACGAGGATGCCGCAGCGGTTCATCTCGGCGATGACCTCGCGGCCGAAGGGGCTCAAGCCGTGCCAGCGGGGTGCCGGATCCGTCGAAGAGTCGCAGATATCGTTGTCCTGGGTGTGGCAGAGCGTGACATAACGCACGCCGCGCGCCTGCCAGACTTTGATGCTCGCCAGGTCATGTCCGAGGGCAAAGCCGTTTTCGATGCCGAGGCAGGCGCTCAGTACCCCGTCGGCCGCATTGCGCCGGATCTCCGCCGGGGTCGCGGCGAGGCGGATGCGCCCGGGATAGCGCTGCACCATGGCCTCGGTGAGGGCGATGAGATGCTCGGCAGCGGCGTGGGCGTTCTGGTAATTCTGCGGGGTCAGGGCGCGCTGCGAGACAAAGGCGGCAAAAAAGAGGACGTCGAGATTGCCGTTCTCCATGCGTCCGAGATCGATCTTGCCGCGGTCGCGAATGCCGGCGGGATGGTCCGCCCCGATATCCCAGGTGCTGTCGAGCATGTGCAGCGGGGTGTCGCAGTGGGTGTCGATGGTCAGCAGCTCGCGGTGCAGCTGCAGAGCGGATAAGCCGGCGGCCGGGCTGCTGCCCGCGAGGGCCCATGCGGCCCACCCCATGCCGAGGAGCAAAAGTGCCGAAAAGTTCTTCAAAAAGGTGTCCTGTCTGTTCACTGGTTATCAAATCCCCCGGCGAATGGGTTTCCCAATTTAGCCCATCCCTGCTAAGTGTACCTGCAACAGTCCGCTTTGCGGAAAGCCGTTTTCAGCCGGCGCGTTTGCCTTTGAGCACATGCGCGGTCGCGTCATGGATACGCACGGTCACCATCTCGCCGACCGTATAGTCACCCCCCTGAAGGATCACCAGGCGGTTGCCATCGCTGTGGCCCTGGCTTTCGGAGGCCGACTTTTTGGTGCCGCTCTGCTCGACGAGAACTTGCTCGAGCTGGCCGATGCGGGCGCTGTTTTTGTGCAGCGAGATCTCGTTTTGCACGGCATTGAGCGCGACCGAACGGCGGCTCTTTTCCTCCGCGGTGATGTCGTCGGGATATTTTCGCGCCGCCAGAGTGCCGGGCCGCTCGGAGTACTGAAAGATGAAGGCCGAATCGAATTCGACCTGCTGCATTACCTCAAGGGTCGCGTTGAATTCGCTTTCGCTCTCGCCAGGGAATCCGACGATGATATCGGTGCTCAGGGCGATGCCGGGGATACGGGCGCGGATCTGTTCGACCAGGTCGAGATAGTCCGGGCTGGTATAGGTGCGGCGCATCAATTGGAGGATGCGGTCGCTGCCTGCTTGCAGCGGCAAGTGGATGTGTTTACACAGGCGCGGCTCGGCGGCCATCACCTCGACCAGGTGCATCGGGAAATCCTTGGGATGCGGCGAGGTGAAGCGCACTCGCGCAATCCCCTCGACCTGGCTGACCATTTGCAGCAGCGCGGCAAAATCGCTCTGCTCGTGGCGGTACGAGTTGACGTTCTGGCCGAGGAGGGTCACCTGGCGGAAGCCTTCGCCGGCAAGGCGGCGGACCTCGGTGACGATGCTGTGCGGGGCGCGGCTGCGCTCACGGCCGCGGCTGTAAGGCACCACGCAGAACGAGCAAAAATTATTGCAGCCGCGCATCACCGCCAGCCAGGCGTTGACACCGCCCTGGCGGCGGGGATAGATGTCGGCATAGGTTTCATAATCGGAGAGTTCGACTTCGAAGCGGCTTTTTTTTCGGGCCGGTGCGGCGATGAGTTCGGGCAGGCGGCGGTAATTATCCGGACCGACGATAAAGTCGATCGGCAGCCGGCGGCTCTCCTCCAGGTGCTTCTTCAGCCCCATGGCCATGCAGCCGACCACGCCGAGCCGCTGCGGGGCATCCCCGCGCAGGCGGCGGATTTCATGGATGCGGTTGATCACCCGCAGCTCGGCATGCTCACGCACGGCGCAGGTGTTGATCAGCACGACATCGGCTGCGGCCGGATCGCTGGTCGCCTCGTAATCGGCGGAATCCAGAAGCGCCCGGATGATTTCGCTGTCATACTCGTTCATCTGACAGCCATAGGTTTCGATATAGACTTTCACGCGCGGGATACTTTCCTTACAGGAATACGCCGAGGATCAGATCAGGGTTCCCAGGACCGAGAGTTCATCGATCTTTTCCAGACGAACCCGGCGCAGCTGGTTGTGCAAGGGCTCGGGGCTGTGGACCCGCACCCGGATGAAGGTATCGGTCAAGCCGCTCCAGACCCCCCTCTGCTCTTCCTCGAAGAGCACCGTTTGCTCGCTGCCGAGGAACCTGCGGAAATAAGCGTGGCGCTTGCTCAGGCTCAGCGCACGCAACACTTTGCTGCGCCGGATTTTGGTCTCCTCATCGACCTTGCCCGGCAGGAGCCGGCTGCGCGCATGGTTGCGTTCCGAATAGCTGAAGACATGGAAATAGGCCAGCGGCAGCGCGTCGAGCAGGGCCCGGGTCTCTTCGAAAAGGGCTTCGGTCTCGCCGGGAAAACCGACGAGAATGTCGGTTCCGAGGCCGATTCCGGGCACCTCCGCAGCAGCATGCCGGATCAGGTCCGCGAACTGCCCGGCGGTATGGCGGCGGTGCATAGCCTTGAGGATGGCATCGCTGCCGCTCTGGGCCGGGACATGGAGAAAGCGGCAGAGGCGGCCGCCGTGCATCAGGGTGAACAGCCCGTCGGGCAGTGTGGTCATCTCGATCGAGGAGATGCGGATGCGCTCGAGCCCGGGCAGAGCGGCAAGGGCGCGCAGGATATCGATCAGCCGGCGATCGTCCTGCTGCCAGGTGCCGAGATTGACCCCGGTGAGAATGATCTCCTGATGGCCGGCGGCGGCCAAAAGTTCGGCCTCGTGCAGCAGGTCGCTGAGGTCACGGCTGCGGCTGCGGCCGCGGGCATAGGGGATCTCGCAAAAGGCGCAGAAGAAGTTGCAGCCGTCCTGGATCTTGAGGTTGGCGCGGGTGTGGCTGCGGTCTATGGCCGGGGCGGGCATGGTAAAGGGACCGCGGCCGATTTTGGGCGCGATCAGCAGCGGTCCACCGTCACGGTGGCTGCGGATGATCTCCGGCAGTTCCATCTTGACCGCGTTGCCGGCTACCCAGCTGACACCGGGCAGGCGGCAAAGCACCTCACCCTGGATCTGCGACTGACAGCCGATGAGGGCGATCTGGGCCCGGCCGTGTTCGCGGTGAATCTTGTGCACCAGCCGCCGCGTGTCGCTGTCGCCATGCTCGGTTACGGTGCAGGTGTTGATGACCACCACATCGGCGGGTTCCGAGAAATCGACGATCTCGTATCCCGCTGCACGGAAGCGGTTCTGCAACGCGGCTGTCTCCGCCTGATTGAGCCGGCAGCCGAGGGTATGAAAAGAGACTGTGTGGAACTCTTCCATGCGGCCGCGGACCTATTGTTCCTCGATGGTCACTTTTTGGATGACATCACCCTGACGCATGGCATCCACGACCTCCTGGCCATGGACCACCTTGCCGAAAACCGTGTGATGGCCATTGAGATGCGGCTGGGGGGCATGGGTGATGAAGAACTGGCTGCCGTTGGTGCCCGGACCGGCATTGGCCATGGAGATGACGCCGGTTTCGTGGGTCAAGGGATTGTCCTCGAATTCATCCGCGAAACGGTAGCCCGGGCCGCCACGGCCGGTGCCGGTGGGATCGCCGCCCTGGATCATGAAATTGGCGATCACCCGATGAAAGGTGACACCGTCGTAAAAGCCCTCACGGCTGAGAAAAACAAAATTGTTGACCGTCACCGGAGCATATTGGGGATACAGCTCCAGCTCGATAAGGCCGCGGCTGGTTTCGAGTTTGACCGTATAGCGCTTCTTCGCATCTATGGTCATGGCCGGCGGTGTGTCGTACTGGCGAGGGTGCATGGATTCTCCTTTTAATACGAAACTTAAAATTATTGAAAAATCATGAGAAAACCAAGACTTTTGACCGGCCCCGGCGGGCGCCGCGGCATCCCGCTGCGGCAGGACCGAGGTGCTGGCCCTGAGGCGCCCCCGGAATCC
Source organism: bacterium (assembly GCA_035353815.1). Lineage (GTDB taxonomy): Bacteria > Zhuqueibacterota > Zhuqueibacteria > Residuimicrobiales > Residuimicrobiaceae > JAKPUX01. The sequence continues at coordinate 5,677 of DAOQAG010000013.1, read as the reverse complement.
GCCTGCGCCGCGGCATCCCGCTGCTGTGCGGCTTGCGCGGCGGCGGGTCACACCCGGAAGTGATGGAGAAAGATGGCCGCTGCGGCGGCAACATTCAAAGAGTCGGCGCCGTTGCGCATGGGGATGGTGATCCGGGCATCGCAATGGCGCACCAGCGCCTCGGGCAGTCCGGTGCTTTCACTGCCGAAGAGCAGCGCCGTCAGGGCGGCCGGCTGCACCTGCTCCAGCGGGATGCTCTCCGGTGCCAGATGGGTGGCCAGCAGGGAAAATCCCCGGGCTTTCAGCCGGATCAGGTCTTGTTCCAGATCGGTGCTTTCCGCCAGCCGCAGGGAAAAGAGGGCGCCCATCGAAACGCGGACGACGCGGCGGTAAAAGGGGTCGATGGTGCCACCGCCGAGCACAACCCCGGCGGCGCCGAGGGCGCTGGCGCTGCGCAGGATCTGGCCGAGATTTTCGGCGTCACCGATCCCGGCGCAAACCGCCAAAGTGGCGGGGGGCCGGAGCGCCGCGGCAAGATGCTGCGGAGTGGGCAGCGGGCGGCGCAGGCCGCAGGCCAGAACCCCACGGTTGAAGGCGAAGCCGGGCGTCTGTTCCAGCACGCTCTCGGAGGTGACATAGAGGGGAATGGCAGCTGAGACCGAGGGCAGGATGCGCTCCAGCCGCCGTTCACTGACCAGCAGGGAGGCGGTGGCGAAGGAACTGGCCAGCAGCCGGAGCACCGGATTTTCGCCCTCGACGATGAAAAGCCCGTGATCGCGGATCAGCTCGCGGTCGCGGATGGCGCGGTAGACCGCGATGCGGGGATCGTCTATCGACAGAACGGGTATGATCTCCGGGGTACGGGAATCCATGGTGAGCCGCCGTCCGGGTGCTTGTCGCCGGTTACCGCTGCAGCAGCACATAGCCTTCGCGCAGCTCGAAGCGTCTGAAGGCGAAGTGGTTCATATCGATGGCCGGATCGATTTTGAAGCGGCTTTTGAGATCAGCCAGCCCGAAGGAGAAGCGGCCGACGCTGATCTGCGAGGTGCCGCCAAGGACGATACGGTCGCCCGAGGCGACTGGCTGGAGGTCCCCCTTGATGTACACCTGCTGCAGAGCCTTTTCGGGCAGCATGCCGCGCAGCTGGTCGAGCACCCGCACGCCGTCCGGGGTCAGCTGTTGCCGGGGAATCTCGTCGAAATTGACCATCAACTCGACGATCATCCGGCCGGGGTGGATGGTCGTTTTGGCGCCGCGTACCACCGCATAGGGGTCAAAGCCATCGGCACCGGCCATCTCGGCCAGCAGTGTGGGCACGAAGGTGTCGGCGGTGATCCGTACCTCCTTTTGTTGCATCAGCAGCCGCTGCAGCGGCGTCGCAGGGGCGGTGGTGGCCGCGGCGGTTTCACGCTGCTCACTATGCACGCTCCGGGAAGAGGCCCTCTCCCGCAGCGCTTCATGCGTACTCCCGGCAGGAGGTATATCCCTCTCTTCTTCAGGCGCGGTCCGGGAAGGCGCTGAATCCCGCCGCGTTGCCGGTGCTGTCCGCGCCGGCGCTGTATCCCGCCGCGTTTCCGGCACCATCCCGGACGGTGCTGCATCCTGCAGTGGTTCCGGCGCTGCGGGCGGCATGCCCTGCGCGTCAGCCGGCGCTGCTGGCGCATCTGCCGGCGTTTTCCACGCCTCGCCCTGTGTCTGCTGATCGTGGTACCACTCCGGCTGATAAAAGATCCGGCTCAGCAACCAGGCGCGCACCCCCAGGATCAGCAGAATGAGGAGGGCGATGGCCGCCAGCCAATGTAACAGTTTTTTCACACCGGCCTCACTGGTTAGCGTCGTCCTGGTGCAGCACCTGCCGCCAGGCAAAGGGATCCTCCGCGCCGGCGATACCGCGCACGCGTGCGCTGAGCGCGGAAAAGGCCCGTTTCATCGGCTGGTAACGCGCGACATGAGCGGCAACCGGTTTTTTGCGCAGGCTCTCGCGCAGCTGGATAAAGGGCGCGACCAGCTCCGGCAGGGTCACCGCGCGTCCGGCCTCCTTCTCGTACACCCAGGCGGCGTGGAGCGCAGCGCCCATGGCGGCACCCTCACCCTCGACCGGCACGACCTCGGTCTCAAAGATATCGGCGATCGCCTGGCACCAGGCCGGGGATTGCGAGAGTCCGCCGGTGAGGCGGATTTCGCGCGCCTGGATCGGCATTTTGCGATAGCCGTCATAGAGGTTGAGGAGATGGCCCTCGAGAACCGCACGACTGAGCTTCTCCACCGTAAAATCGTTCAAGCCAAAGCCGAAATAGAGCGGCGCGGCCACCGGAACATCCGGCGTCCGCTCCCCGATGTACCAGGGGATAAGCATCCGCCCCGCATTGCCGGCCGGGGTTTTCGCCATCAGCTCATTAAAGGCGGCATGCGAAAGTTGGTGTTCCGCCAGCATGGCGTTGTAGCCATTGGCCAGGTTGGAGACGCAAAGCAGCGGGAAATGGCGGCCGGTACTGTCGCGGAAGGCGGCGATCTCGCCGCTCGCATCGATAAAGGGCTCTTCAAGCACCGTATAGGCCGTGCCGCTGGTGCCAAGGCTGATGGTCACCAACCCCGGGGTCACGTTGCCGGTGCCCACCGCGCCATACATGTTATCGCCACAGCCGGCGTCGATGCGGCACTGCGGATCGAAACCATAGCGCGCGGCCAGGCTGCGGCCGATCGTGCCGATGCTCTGATCCGAGGGGCGGACCGGCGGCAGCTTGCCGGTGAGATCCGGCGCGATGGCGCGCAAGACCTTTTCCGACCAGGTGCCGGTGCCGGGATGCCAAAGTGCCATGCCCGAGAGGTCGCCGGGCTCCATGACGCGGACACCGCCTTCTTCGCCACCGGTCAGCCACCAGTTGACATAATTATGCACCAGAAAACAGGTGGCCGTCTTGCGCCAGAGCTCGGGTTCGTGGCGCACCATGTGCAAGATTTTGGCGGCGGTGTACCCGGTGCGCTGGCTGTTGCCGACTTCGGCGATCATTGCCGCCGCGCCGCCGACGGCTTTTGTAAGCAGGCGGCACTCCTCTTCGGTGCTGAAATCGTTCCAGAGCTTGCTGCGCGGCCTCGACAGCCGTCCCGCCGCATCCAGGGTGACCAGGCCGTGTTGCTGGCCCGATACCGAGAGGGCGCGAATCTGCGCGACCGGAACCCCGGCTTTGCCCATGCGGGTAAAAAGCTGCTCGATGGCCTCGATCCACATCGCGGGATCGGATTCCGAGGCGCCGGGCCCGAGTCCCTGGATGACGCCGTTGCGTGTGCCGTAGCTGAGGTCTGTATCGTAATGGATCGCATCGAGATGAACGACCTCGTGTGTCTGCAGATGGACGACGATCAGTTTGCATCCCTGGGTCGAACTGTCGAGACCGGCAAAAAGCATCTGGACCTCCTGATGGCTACTTGAGCGCCTTTTTGATTTTATCTGCAGTGGCTTTGCTGTACATCGCACAGACGCCCTTTTTGGCGTCGGGTTCGATGCCGAGTTCCTTGATCGCTTTCTTGACGGCGGCGTCGCTGACGCCCCATTCCTTGGCCAGTTTCCCAGCCGATGCCATTTCTTCAGCCATGATATCCTCCTGGGTCAATGGTTCATCTCCGGGCGGCAGGGCCCGGCTTTGCGGGGGTGGAGATAACATAACGGTTTTTTCAGCCATTTTCAAGTACTTCCTTCGCGCTTTTACGCGGCACCCAAAAGCCCTTGCGCTGCCGCTCGATTTCGCGGCACCCCACTTCCCGGCGGCACCAAAAAGCTTGGCACCCCCCAAAATCTGGGTCCCACCCGGATTTAACATTTTGAATAATGGTGGGCTACCCCCAAAATCTGGGTCCCACCCGGATTTAATATAATGAATAATGGTGGGCTACCCCCAAAATCTGGGCCCCACCCGGATTTAATATAATGAATAATGGTGGGCTACCCCCAAAATCTGGGCCC
>DAOQAG010000013.1:0-1637 GCA_035353815.1 bacterium | reverse complement strand
CGGCGCAAGATGTTAGGTTGGAGCAAGATTGCGGGGGGTACACGGCGCAAGATGTCAGGTGGGAGCAAGATTTCGGGGGGTACCTGCACCAAAAAGCCCTTGCTTTTCCAGCGAAAATTTAGTATCATATGCCGCTGTGCGGGAGTAGTTCAGCGGTAGAACGCAAGCTTCCCAAGCTTGATGTCGCGGGTTCGATCCCCGTCTCCCGCTCAAAAGAAAAGCCTTTCACCGGTTCCGGTAAAAGGCTTTTTTGTTTTTGGCGGTATCCCCTCAAACGGCCAGAATCCGCTGGGTTTCGCGCGCGATGGCGAGTTCCTCGTTGGTGGGCACGACCAGGACCCGCACCGTGCCGGTGCCGATATCAAATTCATTGCGGGCATTCCGTGCCCCATCGATGCTGATGCCGAAGGAGGCCAGGTTCTTGCAGGTCCATTCGCGCACCAGGGGGGAGTGCTCGCCGATACCGGCCGTGAAGACCAGGGCATCGAGCCCGCCCAAAATGACCATATAGGCGCCGATGTACTTGCGCAGCCGGTGGCAAAAAATCTCGAGGGCCTGGATGCAGGCGGCATCGCCTTTTTCCGCCGCCTCCTCGATTTCGCGGAAGTCATTGGTCTTTTCGGTCAATCCCAGCATGCCGCTCTTCTTGTTGAGCAGGGAATCCACCTGGGCGGTCGAGAGGTCCTCGATCTTGGCAATATAGGGGATCAGCGCCGGGTCGACATCCCCCGAACGCGTTCCCATGACCAGCCCTTCCAGCGGCGTGAAGCCCATGCTGGTTTCGACCGACCGGCCGCCATCGACGGCGGTGACGCTGGCGCCGTTGCCGAGATGGCAGGTGATGATCTTGAGCGATTCGACCGGCTTGCCGATAAAATCCGCCGCCTTGCGGGCGACATAGGCGTGGGATGTGCCGTGAAAGCCGTAGCGGCGGATGCGATGCTTGCGATAGAGCGACATCGGCAGGGCATACATATAGGCTTTGGCCGGCAGGGTGTGATGAAAGGCCGTGTCGAAGACACCCACCTGGGGCACACCCGGCATCAACTGCTCGCAAACCTCCACGCCTTTGAGATTGTGGGGATTATGCAGGGGAGCGAACTGGATGCAGCGGTGCACCCCCTCTTTAACTTTTTCATCGATCCGGACCGAGCTGACAAATTCCTCGCCGCCGTGCACCAGCCGGTGCCCGACGCCCTTGATTTCACTCATGCTCGCGATCACGCCGTGTTGAGGACTGGAGAGCAGCTCAAGCACCAGACTCAGGGCGGTTTCGTGATTGGGGATTTCGCGCGTCTGCGATACCGCCTCTTTACCCACCGGTTTGTAGGTCAAGATGGCATCGCTGGCGCCGATCCGCTCGACCACGCCCTTGGCCAGAAGCTTTTCTGTATCGGCCTCGATAAGCTGAAATTTGAGCGATGAGCTGCCACAGTTGAGCACAAAGATCTTCATGGAACTCCCTTTATTCTTTTCTGATCTGAAAGCAGCGGTTATGCGTTTTCGCGGTATAATTTAAACAAATGATAGCCAAAACCAAACGGTTTTCTTCATCTGCAACGGGGCGCATTGACTCACAAATAAAGTAACTATGCGTCAATGGCATGATATTCGTTGCCTCATAATTAATGTAACCA
>DAOQAG010000012.1:0-103967 GCA_035353815.1 bacterium | reverse complement strand
GGGGGGGTCATGTTCCCGGACAATAAAAAGCCTCCGCCGAAGCGGAAAGCTTCGCGCGAAGGCAGCTTGAGCCGCAGGGGTTCAACGAACGGCAAATTCGCCCTGCAAGCCTTCCTGACAATTGGGGCCGATCCAGAGCTGAAAGCGTCCGGGTTCGACGACATAGCGGTTCTCGGCGTTATAAAAGCCCAACTCATCGGGTCCCAGGGTGAAATGGAGCGTAGCAGACTCGCCCGGCCGCAAATGGATCCGCCGGAATCCCTTCAGTTCGCGGACGGGACGGGTGCTGCTGCCGACCAGATCGTGGACATACAATTGCACCACCTCGTCCCCCGCCCTGCTGCCGCTGTTCCTGACCTCAATGCTGGCCTGGAGCATGGCCGCCGGCCCGATTTCCTTTTTATCAAGCTGAAGGTTGGCATAATCGAAACGGGTATAACTCAGGCCATAGCCAAAGGGATACTGCGGCGTTGCAGGGATATCGATATAGCGGCTGGTGAATTTGGTATCAGCGGTCGGTCGTCCGGTGGCCTTGCAGTTATAGTACAGCGGAAGTTGGCCGACCGCGCGCGGCCAGCTTACCGGGAGACGTCCTGATGGATTGTATTCGCCGAAGAGCACATCGGCGATCGCCTGTCCGGACTGGGTGCCGCCATGCCAGGCCATCACAACGCCCGGGAGAGTCTCGGCTATCCAGGGAATCGTCAGCGGCCGTCCAGCCAGGAGCACGGCGATAACGGGTTTGTGCGTCGCGGCCAACGCCCGGAGCAGTTCTTCCTGCACACCCGGCAGACCGAGCTGACCGCGGCTGCCGGCTTCGCCGCTCATCGCGGCGCTCTCGCCGACGGCGGCGATGATCACATCCGCCTGCCGGGCCGCCGTTACCGCGGCGGCAAGGCCGGAGCGGCGCGTGCTCTCGATATCGCAGCCGGCGGCTGAGATGATCCGGACCTGGGGCCCCAGAGAGCGGCGAATGCCCTCCAGTACCGTCACGACACGGCTGGAGTCGCCCTCGCAGCGCCAGGTGCCGAGCAGATCGGCTTTGGCGCCGGCCAAAGGTCCGATGACCGCCACCGTACCGATCTTTTTGTCGAGGGGCAGCAGATTCCGCTCATTCTTGAGCAGGACGATCGACTCGCGCGCCATTTTCAGCGCCACCTCGAGGTGTGCCGGGGCGAGCATGGCCTCTTTTTCGCGTTGGGGATCGGCGTAGGGATGCTCGAAGAGTCCGAGGAGCATTTTGATGCGCAGGATGCGGCGTACGGCTTCATCGATCACCTCCAGCCGCAGCTGGCCGGTTTCGGCCAGGTGCAGGAGGCTCTGCTGATAGCAGTGGCTCTCCATGTCCATATCGACACCGGCGTTGAGGCCTTTGAGCGCGGCCTCGGCGCAGTCAGAGGCGACACCATGGGGGATGAGCTCGCCGATCGAATTCCAGTCGCTGACGACAAATCCCCGGAACCCCCACTCCTGGCGGAGGATGCAGTCAAGCGTGAAGGGATTGGCCGAAGCCGGCGTGCCGTTGAGGTCATTAAAGGCGCTCATCAGGGTAGCGGCTCCTGCGTGCACACCCGCTGCAAAAGGCGGCAGGTAGATATTTCGCAGGGTGGGTTCGGAAATATCCGTGGTATTATAATCGCGTCCGCCCTCTGCGGCGCCATAGCCGACGTAGTGTTTCAGGCAGGCGGCGATGCGGTCCGGAGCGGCAAGGTTGCTACCCTGGAAGCCATGGACGCGGGCGATGGCCATTTGGCGGCCAAGGAAGGGATCTTCGCCGGCTCCTTCAGCGATCCGGCCCCAGCGCGGATCCCGGGCGATATCTACCATGGGAGCGAACGTCCAATGAACACCCGCGGCGCGGGCCTCGCAGGCGGCGACAGCGGCGGTCTGCTCCGCCAGCTCGGGATCCCAGCTGGCAGCTTCAGCGAGGGGGATTGGAAAGATGGTTTGATATCCGTGGATGACATCGAGCCCAAAGAGGATAGGGATCCCGAGTCGGGAGTTTTCCACGGCCAGCTTTTGCAGGGTATTGGTCTGGGTTGCGCCGCGGACATTGAGGAACGAACCCGCCGCGCCCTTTTTCGCCATTTGCAAAAAGGTGTCGTCGAGACTGCCGTTGTACTGCTGCAGCTGGCCGATTTTCTCCTCCAGGGTCATGCGGCCGAGGAGCTCCGCGACCCGGTTGTCGATATCCGTCCCGTACCCTGGAATCTGGCCATACAGGGCCAGGGGGAGGAACAGCAAGAGGGCGTAAAGCGACAGGCGGAACAGGCGCATGGCGATTATCCTCTGGGAGTGAGTTCGGGTTTGAAAATGACCGTGGCGAGCGGGGGCAGCACCAGATTGACCGAGCAGGGACGGCCGTGAAAGGGGATCTCTTCGGTATGGAGGCCGCCGTAATTGCCCTTGTTCGTGCCCCAATAGTCCGCCGAATCGGAATTGAAAATTTCACGATAAAAACCATGCCAGGGGACACCGATGCGATAGGCTTCACGGTAGACCGGCGTAAAGTTGCAGACGAAAACCAGGGTATCTTCGGGGCGATCGGTCTTGCGCATGAAGGTGATGATGCTGTTGTCCGAGTCCTGGAAATCGATCCATTCAAATCCAGCGGGATCGAAATCGACCTGATGCAAGGCAGGTTCCCGGGAATAGAGGTGGTTGAGGTCGCGGACCATCGCCTGGAATTTCTGATGCGGCTCGTATTGCAGCAGATGCCAATCCAGGCTGCGGCTTTCTGACCATTCCTGCCACTGGCCGAAATCGGAGCCCATGAAGAGGAGTTTTTTGCCCGGATGGCCCATCATAAAGGCGAGGAGGGTGCGCAGGTTTGCGAAGCGCTGCCAGAAATCGCCGGGCATTTTATCCAGGAGGGAGCGTTTGCCATGCACAACCTCATCGTGACTGAGCACGAGGACGAAATTTTCGTGAAAGGCATAGAGCAGCGCAAAGGTGATCATGTTGTGGTGATATTTGCGATGGATGGGCTCTTTGGAAAAGTAGGTGAGAAAATCATTCATCCAGCCCATGTTCCACTTCAGGTTAAAGCCGAGGCCGCCGAGATAGGTCGGGCGCGAAACGCCTGGCCAGGCGGTGGATTCTTCAGCGATGGACATGATGCCGGGGAAATAGGAGAAGAGGGTTTCGTTGAGTTTTTTAAGGAAATCGATCGCCTCGAGATTTTCGCGACCGCCGAAGGCGTTGGGGATCCACTCCCCCGCCTTGCGGGAATAATCGAGATAGAGCATGGAGGCCACGGCGTCAACGCGGATGCCATCGATGTGGTACTTGTCGAACCAGAACAGGGCGTTGGCCAGGAGGAAATTGCGCACCTCGTTACGGCCGAAATTGAAGATGAGAGTGCCCCAATCCTTGTGTTCGCCCAGGCGCGGATCCGCATGTTCGTACAAGCGGGTCCCATCGAAAAAGGCCAGGCCATGTGCATCTCGGGGGAAATGGGCCGGCACCCAATCGACAATGACGCCGATGCCTTGCTGGTGCAGGTAATCGACCATATACTGGAAATCCGCCGGAGTGCCAAAGCGCGAGGTCGGCGCGAAATAGCCGGTAACCTGGTAGCCCCAGGAGGCGTCGAGGGGGTGCTCGGCGACCGGCAGCAGCTCGATGTGGGTATAGCCCATATCCTTGCAGTATTCCGCCAGCTGCTGTGCCAGCTCGCGATAGGTCAGGAAACTGTAGCCTTCCTCGACATGGCGCCGCCAGGAACCGAGATGGACCTCATAGATGGAGACCGGCTGCTTGAGCACATCCTTCTGGCGGCGGTTTTCCAGCCATTCCTGATCGTGCCATTCAAAGCTGCTGATGTCGGCGACAACCGAGGCCGTCTTGGGACGCTGTTCATGCTGGAATCCATAGGGATCGGCCTTGAGGTAGATATTGCCGTTCTGGTCCTTGACCTCGTATTTATAGACTTCACCGGCGGCGATATCCGGTATAAAGAGCTCCCAGATGCCCGAGCTGCCCAGGACGCGCATTTGATGCTTGCCGCCGTGCCATTGGTTAAAATTGCCGACGATGCTGACATTGCGGGCGTTGGGGGCCCAGACGGCAAAATAGACGCCGGAGACATCATTGAGCACGGTGGGATGGGCGCCCATCTTTTCATAGATCTTGTGATGATCGCCCATGCCAAAAAGATACAGATCCATCTCCCCCATTTGCGGCAGAAAGAAATAGGGGTCATGGACATAGCGTTCGTGACCGTTTTCGGCAATGACGTGCAACTGATACGCATGCAGTGCGGTCCAATCCGGCAGAAACACCTCAAAAAAATGGGGATCGTGAACGCTTTGCATCGGATACTCCACCCGGCTCTGCGGATCACGCACATACGCGCTGCGGGCGTCCGGAAGCCAGGCGCGAATCACCCAGACATTTTGCCCATCGACCTCCACCTGATGCGGGCCGAGAATGGTAAAGGGATCATGGTAAAGATTGCGGGCGATGTGATGGACCTGTTCTGCGGTGACGCTGCTCGTGCCATTCTGCTGCTTCATAACCAGGCCAGCCTCATGCTTTGGAATCGAATGGTGTGCGTTTGTGTTACCCTGATTGCGACGGATCAGTTGCGAAAGAAAACCGCTCCCAGACTGACCATGTAATCGATGCCCGTCTCTTTGGTCGATACCTTCTCCTGTACGGTCACCACCTTGGGAATATTTTGCAGTTTGAAACCGAAATCGAGATTCACGCCGATACCGAGATCGATGAGAACGCCCGTCGACAGGTTCCATCCCAACTTGCTCTGGCCATTGCTGGAATTGGAGTAGGGATAGTAGTCATAGTAATAGCTGTAATAATCCTCATAGCTGGTCACTGTGTGGTAGTAATAAAAGCCGCCCAGAGCGGCCAGGTAAGGCGTGACCCGGCTGATGGCATAGGTCAATTGCGGCCCGAGGGAGATCTGAAAGGATTCATTGCGGCGGGTGACGAAATAATAACCGTTTGAGGACATTTCACTATTGCGGCGCTCGCCGTAGGAGAGATAGCCCAGATCACTGCGCAGGGCAAAATGGGGCGTGAGACGGTAAAAGGCTTTGCCGCCGATCCCCTCGCCGTCCCGGGAGAGATTGTCAAATCCCTGCTGCGGCAGCGAGACCAGCAGGTGGGCGCCCAGTCCCCACTTTTCGGATTGCATTTGCGCACCAGCCATCCCGGACCACAGAAACAGAAAGAGCAAAAGAACCATTTTTCGCATAGGAACTCCACAGGCTTGAGATCGACTCCAATGCTCGTCAGGCATCGTACTCCCCGGCGCTGACTGCAGCAATTTACAAAATCGCCCTTTGTTATCCAAATGATTTTACGAACCCGGCGATGCTTGCTTTTAATCTTCGAATTGGTTACATTGCATCGGCTTGGCACCGGTCTATTTAACTCGGTGCGGCGCGTTTCGGTTTCATTTCCTCCTCATGGCAACTTTTCGAGGCAGCCCTATGACAGCAGCATCCATCGTCCTGAAGCCGGGGAAAGAGCATGTGATCCTGCGTGGGCATCCCTGGCTCTTTTCCGGTGCCATCGCCCGCATCGAGGGCAAACCCCGCAACGGGGGGATCGTGCCCATCTGCCGGGCAGACGGCACCCCGTTCGCCCAGGGGGCCTATAATCATAGCAGCGACATTGCGGTACGCATCATCAGCCTGGATCCAAATAGAGAGATCGACACCGCCTTTTGGCGCGATCGCATCCATAAGGCCGTGGCTTTGCGTAAACATCTCCAGCCGCCGGAGACCACCGCGATGCGGATGATCAATGCGGAAGGGGACGGTCTGCCGGGCCTGGTCGTCGATCGCTATGGCGATTTTCTGGTGATCTCCATCGCGACGCTGCTGCTGGACCGGCTGCGTGAAACCCTTTGTGAGCTGCTCATCGTCGAAATGGCACCCGCCGGGATCTATGAGCGCAGTGAAGGCCGGGCACGGCAGCGCGAGGGCCTGGACACGCGCTCCGGGATGCTCTGGGGTGAGCCTCCACCGCAACAGCTCGAAATCAGGGAGAACGGTCTGCGCTTTCAGGTGGATCTGATCGAAGGCCAGAAGACCGGCTTTTTCATCGATCAGCGCGACAACCGGAGTCTGGTGGAGAGCATCAGCCGCAATTACCGGGTGCTGAACTGTTTCGCCTACAGCGGCGGATTCTCCCTGTATGCAGTCCGCGGAGGAGCGCTCAAGGTCACCTCGGTGGAACTCTCGGCACACGCGTGCGGCATGTGCCGGGCCAATCTGCTGCTCAACCGTTTTGATCCCGAGCATCATCCGGTCATCACCGCGGATGTCTTTGATTATCTGCGCTCCGGCAAGGAGCTCTTCGATCTGATCGTGCTCGATCCTCCGGCTTTCGCCAAATCGCAAAAAGATGTTCAGCGCGCCAGCCGCGGCTATAAGGAGATCAACCTGCAGGCGATCAAGCGGCTCGAGCCGGGCGGCTTGCTGGCCACCTTCTCCTGCTCCAACCATATCGACAAAACCCTCTTCACCCGGCTGGTTCTCGCTGCCGCGGCCGACGCCGGCCGCAGTGTGCAGCTGGTGCGCGAACTGGCCCCTGGCGGCGACCATCCTGTGCTGCTGGCGCATGAAGAGGGACGCTATCTCAAGGGTCTACTGCTGCGGGTACAGTGAGACCGGGTCCACCGGATCCTGAATGGACACGGTGCGGATCCATTCCCAAGCTGCTGCGGGTGCAGTGAGAACCCTTCGTACCCCCCTCCCTCGTCCTGAGGGTTAAACACCGCAAAGGAGAAAAATGACTCCCCTCGCCTGGTCCACGCTGACCATCGGCCTGATTCTGGGCTTTCTGCTGACCTTTCTGGTAAAAAGCTGGCGTCTGCGCAGTGCGCGCGAGCTGGCCGAAGAGGTTTATCGCGCCAGCGAGAGCCAGAATGCCGCCCGTATGCAGGCCGTCTATGACCAGATGAAAGGCGCTTTTGGCACCCTTTCACTTGAGGCGCTTTCACGTTCCTCCAACGAATTCATCAAGCTGGCGCAGGCGCGGCTTGGGAGCGAGCGGGAATACACCAGCCAGGCGCTTGAGGAGAAAAAGCAGCTCATCGACCGCCAGTTGCTGCAAATGAGCGGCGCGCTCGAGCAAATCGGGGTGCTGATGCAGAGTCTGGAGAAGGACCGCGCGGAAAAATTCGGCGAGCTGGCGCAGCAGCTGCAGGCATCGACGGCCCAGACCACCGCCCTGATGCACGCCACCACCACCTTGCGCGAGGCTCTGGTGAACAGCAAGACCCGCGGCCAGTGGGGTGAACGCATGGCAGAGGACGTGCTGCGCATGGCCGGATTCATTGAAAACATCAATTACAGCAAGCAGAAGACCGCCGGATCAGGCCGCACCCGCCCCGACTTTACCTTCCATCTGCCGCAGAATTTGCTGCTGCATATGGATGTCAAGTTTCCTCTCGACAATTATATGCGCTATCTGGATGCCGCCACCGAAATAGAAAAGGCGCGCCACAAGGCCGACTTTCTCCGTGACGTCAAGCTGCGTATCAAGGAGATCACAACCCGGGAGTATATCAACAGCGAGGATCATACCCTCGACTATGTCCTGCTCTTCATCCCCAATGAACAGATCTATGGCTTCATCCAGGAGCAGGACCAAAGCATTTTCGATGAGGGGCTAAAACAGCATGTGATTGTCTGCTCGCCTATGACCCTTTTTGCTGTCCTGGCGGTGGTGCGGCAGTCGATCGACAATTTTGCCCTCGAAAAAACCTCTCTTGAAATTTTGCAGCTGCTCGGGACGTTTCGCAAACAGTGGGAAGAGTTTGTCAAAAGGATGGAAGGCCTGGGCAAGAGTCTCCATGCTGCCCAGGCCGATTACGAAGCGCTGGTGACGACACGGCGGCGGATGCTGGAGGCGCCGCTGCAAAAAATAGAGAGCCTGCGCGGCCGAGATGTCGCCGCTGCTGCGCTGCCCCCGGCGGCGCAGATGGAGGAAGAGAGAGAAACGCCGCCTTGATTCACAGCGCGGCCGCTGCCGCGCGCAGAAATCAAAAAATTCCTATCGCTACTATTCGAACAATCACAGCTGTGAATCACAATGCCGCCGCCGCACGCAGAATTCAAAAAATTCCTATCGCTACTATTCGAACAATCACAGCTGTGAATCACAATGCGGCCGCTGCGCGCAGCAAGACGGCCCAATCCTTTCCTGGTGTTCCCGGTGGCCCGATGGCCTTCTTGCCTCCCCCCTGCACAAATTCTGTCTCGCCCGTGAAATCGCCTGTGCGCGGATCGAACCAGCGTTCTTCGAGCCGTCCCGCCGCGCCGCGCAGATCCAGTTGAACCATCCCGCCTTTAGGCAAATAGAGTGCGTAGATCTCACCGGGTTTGCACAGGCAGTATCCCGTACCGGAACTGATCAGATCGTCGCAATTCTCCATTTCCACGAACGGCAGCCCGCGGAAAAAATTCAGGGCGTTGCGGCTGTCGTGCCAGAGCGGCTCGAAGAGGCGCCAATCGCGGAGGTGCGCAGCCGTGCCACCATCATCCGCCGCCGCATACCATTCCACCCCGGCGGCGCCGGCCATCAGCGGGCCCCACAGCGCCTCCCGGCGCAACTGGTCTACGGCACCGTTTGCGAGGGCTGTCCCGGTGGAACCCGGCAACGTAGCCAGCGCCGAGACCGCCCAGACCAGTCCGCGCCGGTCGACGAGATGGTGGTACTGCAGCACCAGGGTATGCAGGTCCCGACTGGGACCGCGCAGCAATGCGGCGGTATATTTCGAGCCGGTGGTCAGCAACTCGCTGAATTCACCGCTGTTGCGAAAGAGGAGGGGATGCAAATAGGGATCGGTTTCATAGAAATACTGGGCCATGTCGAGGCGCTGATCCGCGGACTGTGGACGTGAAGCAGCGCTTTCCGGGGATGGGGCGGCCTTGGTGGACTCGCCCAGATCCCAGATCAAACCGGGGTGATGGGCGAAGCGGGCGATGAGAATGCGGTAGTAGAGCCTTCGTGTTGTATCGAGGTTGCCCCCGTCCAGGAGGCTCTGGTTGGCCCCCTCCTGGGTGCGCAGCTGCAGTACAAGTCCCAGAGAGTTGGCGTGCTCCATCACGATTTCCCATTGGTCCAGCCGGGAGATATCGAAACGTAACCGCTCCTCTCGCCCGGTGTAGGGAAAGACCTGACCGTTGGCACCGGTCATATCCAGGGTCAGGACTGAGAGGCCGTTCAGCCCCTGGGCGGCGAGATAGTTGAGTGCGCCGATGGCTCCTTTGCCGCGCTCGCCATGCCAGACCGGATCGCCCGGATGCCAGTCCTGGACATGGGCCTCCCCCCCATTGATGCGTGTATCGCCAGGACCGCTGCTTGCCGGCACCGCATCGAAATCAGCAGCGGCCAAAAACCGGTCATCGGCAGCGCCCATCCGAAGCAGATATTCTCCATTTTCGGCGCAGCGCCAGTAGCGCTGATTGTAGAATTCAAGGCGACCCTTACCGCGGAAATCCCGGCCGGTTTTGTCGCTCGCTTCAACCATGAATTTACCCTGAGCGGTATCGAACCAGCCCGCTTTGGGGAGGGATTCCGGCTCATAGCTGAGGGCCGCTTCCTTGCCTTTGCGGAAGGTGGCGTACCAGGACCATTCGCCCTCTTCGTCCGGGCAGAAATGGACGCGCCATTTGTTGCCCGACGCGGCGGAGCTGTTTCCGGCATCGCCATCGCCGGCAAAATAGCCGGGAACGGTAAAGGCATGGTCGCCTTTGCGAAAGGTGACATCGAAACGATAGTCGAGAAAGGGGTTGGGGTCAGATTGTTCGCTGCACTTCGGACCGGTGAAGGTCAGAGTGATGGTATGCCATTTTTTCAAATTCCCGGACACAGCCGGCGGCCGGCCCGATTGACAAGCGACCAGGGGCAGCAGTAGAAGAACCGGAAGAAGGGGCAAAATACGTTTCATGAGGCTCCTTTACAGGGTGGATCCGTGAGATGAAACGGCCAGCGTGCCATGCCGGCGGCTAGAATCCCGCATTGAAAAGCGGCAGGACGCGCAGGTATTTCGGGTTTTCGTGGACGATATTGATCACACCGATCTGCAAACCCCGCAGGCGTTGGGCCAGGTTCACCAGTCCGATCGAGAGGCCGGTCTGCGTGCCCTGGATATAGTTGAAGGAGCTGACGCTGAGCAGGCTCATCCGTCCCTCCTTGAAACCGCGAATGGTGCCCAGGGCGAGTTGAATGCCCTGCAGATCCTTGCCGCCGATGGTCAGGCCTGCCAGGGTGAGGCCCTGGATGGTCGGACTGCCTGCGCCGAGACCGGCGATGGTGATGCCCGACAGCGTCTGGCCGGCGCCCGCGCCAAATCCGGCGATGGTGATGCCCTGGATCGATTCGCCGGCACCCACCCCAAAACCGCCGATGGTGATGCCCTTGATCGAACCACCGGCCCCGACTCCGAATCCGCCGATGGAGATCCCGGCAAGCGTCCCCCCTGCGCCAATGCCCATGCCGGCGATTTGCAGGCCCGCCACATCATCTCCGCCGCCGACGCCGAAGCCGGCGATGGAAATTCCGCAAAGATCGCCACCGGCACCAAAGCCGAGACCCGCGATATTCACGCCGCTGACACGGCCGCCGGCGCCACCACCCAATCCGGCGATCGTGATGCCAGTGAGGTCATCGCCCGCTCCGGCGCCCAGTCCGGCGATCTGGATCCCGCTCATCGATGCGCCCGAGCCCACCCCGAGCCCGGCCAAGGTTACGCCGCGCAGATCATTCCCGCTGCCCACCCCAAGCAAGGCCGCCGAGATACCCTCAAGCTTCCTCTCCGCAATGATGCCGAGGACGCCCGCCTGGATACCCGCCAGATCGCCTCCTCCCGGCATCAGTCCCAGAGAAAGGCCGCGAATTTCCGCGTTCTTGTTGGTGCTGTCCGGTTTCCACAGGGTAACATTGATACCGTGGACATAGTTCACATCGTGATCGCGATAATTGAACCGCAAGCCCGTAAAAGAGCGCGAATTGCCAAAACTGATCCCCCAGCTGCGGCTGGGGAGATCAAGGCTCTGTGCTCCAGCAATGAGCGGCGTCAGGGCGATTATCGCAGCAGAGAGGCCAGGCAGGTAAAACCTGAAACTCGATTTGAGTGACTTCATGGCACCATTCTCCCAGGTTTGAGGACCTTTCAGCTGATATACGACGGAATACTCCGCAGGTTACAGCATGGCCGGACCTGGCCCGATTTTTCCACGTCCCATGCGGCTTTAATAGCAGCCTCCAGAAACGCGGGGCGCACATTTATGTTGGATTTCCTCGGATTAATTCTGTATATTACCCAATTGCGACGTATTTTAACAAATGTCCGTCACAAAATCAATCGAATTATCCGCCTGCTGCGCCCCACGTCCCCCAGCACACCGGTTGTGCCGGTTTCTTTGCTGAACATACCGGGATTCTGCTGGCCGTCCGCAAGAAAAGCTGCGCTTAGGGTGTTCAATAGTAGATGAGTTAGATGACTTCTTTTCCTCATACGGGATGGCTCCTGTGAACAAATTGACTCCCACATCCACCATACGCTGGCTGGTGGCAGCAGGTGTGCTGCTTTTGGGGATTCTGTTGCCCTTTCGCATTCCCTATACCATAAAAACGATCGGCAAGATCCAGCCCCGGCGGGAATGGCTCGTCATCCGCGGCGACGATGGCCAGATCTCGACGCAACTCTGGAATCATGGAACGGGGCTGGCTGAACGCATGACGGTTACCCAGATGCTGCGCGGCGATGCCGCCGATTTCAGCCTTTTGCCCTCGGTTCTGAATTCGCAGAAGGTCATGGCGGGGGACACCATTGCTGTGCTGCGTTCAGCAGACCTGGCACAATCCCTGGCCAGCAAAGAGGGTCAACTCGCAGCAGCACAAGCCTCCCTGCAGGTTCTCCGGACCGGCGAAAAACGGCCGCTGGTCGAGGAGGCGCAGCATCAACTCGAACAAGCGGTGCTGCAAGCCGGGGAGCAAAAACGGATCGTTGCGCGTCTGGCCGCCCTGCGCAGCAAGCAGCTGGTTTCGGACCAGGAGTATGAGCAGGCCTTTGCCGCACAGCAAACCCGCGAGGCGGAGATTGCCATCGCCCGATCCCGGCTTTCCTCCTTGCAAACCGGCGCCAAAGCGGAGGAGATCGGCCTCGTGCAGGCGCAAATCCGCAGTCTGGAACTCGAAATCGCGGCGCTGCGGCAAAAATCCGCGAATTATTTTCTTTGTGCGCCCTTTTCCGGGCAGCGCCTGCATCATATTGCCTCTGATACCTTGCTGGCGGTTGCCGAGACGGACTCGATTATTCTGACGATGCCCGTGCGCGCTCGGGAGCTGGCCATGCTCAAGGGCGGCGAGGTGGTAGAGGTGGGCAATGGTGATCGCGAGGTCCGCGGCAGGGGCCATTTGATCTTCATCAATCCGGTGCTCGAACTGCTGAACGGCGAGCAGGTTTTCTGGGCGGTTGCACGGATCGACGAGTCGGAAGGTCTGGTACCGGGAATGTTCCTCAAATCGGAAATCCGCGGCACGCCGCTCAGCAAGTACCGGTTTCTCCAGCGCTTTCTGGAATAACATCGGTGCTGCGTTACGAGTTCAAATATCTCATCCCTTGCCGGCGTATCGATGCCCTGCGCCGCCGGCTGATGCCTTTTGTCCAGGAGGACAAGTTTGCCAGGCGCATGGCGGACCATCAATACACCGTGCGCAGTGTTTATTATGAAAACCGCACTTTTCGCTGTTATCATGACAAGCTGGCGGGTGTGGAACGGCGTTTCAAACTGCGCATCCGCGGTTATAACCAGCCGCTGCCGGGCAGTTATGTTTTTCTGGAAGTCAAGCGCAAAAATGGTGTATTTATCGGCAAGAACCGGGCGCCGGTTCCCTGGCAGGAACTGCCGCTGCTCCTGAGCGATCACGATATCGAGCGTCATATCCTCGAAAAACGCGGCTTCGAGGAGGGCCGGAATGACGCCCGCCAGTTTTTCTATCATCTTGTCGCACATGCGATGCAGCCCGCCATTCTCATTGTATATGAACGGGAGGCTTTTTTCGCCACCTTTGATCGCCGCATCCGCTTGACCTTCGACAAGAATATCCGTTTTCGTCCAGCCGCCACTGCGGATCTTTTATTTGAGGAGCACAAACTGGCTCCCCTCCACCGAGATCACTTTGTGTTCGAACTCAAGTTTCATGACAGCCTGCCGGAATGGCTGATGGATATCGTTTCCGAATTTGCACTGCAGCGCATGGCCATCTCAAAATATACGCTCTCCCTGGACAAGGCGCAAAGATCGCATCCGTTCATCCACCAGATCGCCGGAACGGGTGATGCGAGGCCGGCCCTGCTGCGGATGAGCACGAGAGGCTTCCATGACCCGGCGGCACTTCTCAGGGAGGCATAGCACACTTTCATGTTGCAGGAATTCAGCACCATTTTTGTCAGCACGCTCTCGTTCGAACAGGTGGCCGTCAATCTTGGCTTTGCCCTGGTCTGCGGATTGGCCATCTCGTGGGTCTACCGGCTGACCTATCGCGGCCCCGGCTTCGCGATCAGTTTTGTTCACGCCCTGATCTATCTGGCGATGATCACCGCCGTGGTCATAATGGTCATCGGCAACAACCTCGCGCGTGCCTTCGGACTGGTCGGGGCGATGTCGATCATCCGATTCCGTACCGCCGTCAAGGACACCGCGGATATCGTCTTTATCTTTTTCAGCCTCGCAATCGGCATGGCGGCCGGGGTGGGCATGCACCTGTTGGCCATCGGGGCCACTATGCTGATCAGCCTGGTGATGCTGCTCATGACCAAGAGCTCGGCGGTTTTTCCCCTGGGGCGTAAATTCCTGCTGCAGCTCGCCCTCATCAGCGAGAACCCGGGCGAAGTGCCCTACGAAGCGATTCTCAGACAATACTGCCGCACTCACAAATTGATCAACCTCAAGACAGAGGAAGAGGAAGGCCTCTACGAGATCTCCTTCTATGTGGACCTGCGTGATGAACAAAAGCACTATGAGATGATCAGGGAACTGCGGAAACTGACGGGCATGCAGCGGGTGAATCTCTTTTACGATGAGGAGGCTGTCTGAGGCGGCGTTAAAAGTATCGCCCGGATGCCGGGGGTGGTTGAAGGATTGATGGGTAATAGCAAAAAGGCCATCTGATGCGGCGTTAATCCTGCTGCCCGGATGCCGCGAGCGGCTGAAGGATTTCCGGGCGATAGTAAAAAGGCCGTCTGATGCGGCGTTAATCCTGCTGCCCGGATGCCGCGAGCGGCTGAAGGATTTCCGGGCGATAGTAAAAAGGCCGTCTGCGGCTTCCTCCGTTCTCTACGCTCCAAAATACCGCGTTTTCATCTCCAGGGCCGGCTGAAAGTCCGGCTTTTCGTGGAGGATATCCTCCACCACTCTCCTGGCGAAATCCATCCGTTTGAGGGCAATGAAAAAACCGGCAAGGTCGAATTTGGCCTCGAGCCGCTGTGCTGCTGTCAGGTCGGGCGCAACGATCGCTTCCTGAATCGTTTGAATCGCTGATGCTTTTTGATTGAGGCGCCACTGTACCAGCGCCAGCCGGTAACAAATCCATCCTTTTTTACCTGAGTCGAGAGGCGTGGCTATCCAGGCCTTTTCCGCACGGCTCCATTCCCCCTCCTGCTCATAGCTTTCGGCGATCTTGATCCAGGGTTCCGGCCGCTCGGGATAATAGCTGAGGACCGCCCAAAACTCCTGCCGTGCGTCCTCCGCATCGCCGCGTCGAGCTAGGGTATCCGCCATGTCATAGTGGGCGCGGACCCAGTTATGGTGGTTGAGGAGAAAGTCCAGTGCCACCTGCGCCGCGGCCGGCGATCCGTGGGGCTTGTAGCGGTCATACTCGACCGGCTGGTTGGCGAAGGGCCAGCGGTGCAGCAGCTTGAAGATGCGCAGCATGCCGATATCCCAGTCGAGATCGGTCACGGCGAAGGGGGTGATCCGGGTGCGGACGCCGGAGGCGTCCGGAGCGAGGAGATGGGCGCGGTTGATGCCGGCCAGAAAGGTCTGCGCCATCAGCTGATATCCCACCGGGTTGGGATGGAGATGATCGCAGATCATTTCGTTGCCGGGGATGCCTCCGGGTGATGCGGATGCAAAGACAGCCGCGATATCCACCAGTATGGCCCCTTTATCGCGTGCCGTCTCCGTGATAATCCGGTTCACCTCACTGCTGGCCCGGAACCGGACCAGATCCCGATCACGGGCGGCGGAAAAATCAGCCTGTGCCGTGAGAGAGTCGCCCAGCGCCAGATGGATTCTGCCGGCGCGAAAGCGCAAATCCGCCGAAAGCGAGTCCTTCGCCGTCATCTCGTCGATCAACGCCATGGCCTCCGGATAGCTCTTTTGCTGGATCAGGCGGTCGCAGCGCGCGAGCTGTTCCGGGACCGTGCCCTCCCCCTCCCCTTTTTGCGGCCTGCGGCCGGTGCTGCCGAGAGGCGCCTGATCCCTGAGATTGCAGACCAGCGTCCCGGCCATCACCGGCACGCCGGCGCGGCGGCAGCGGGCGATAATGAGCCCGAGATTGGTCCGGAAATTTCCCAGAGTGGCGTTATATTTCGGCGAGCCGAAAAGCACCTCCTTGTCCGCGATCACCTGCTCCATCAGGGTGGTGTTATCCAGGTCCATCCTTGCCGCGGGCGTGAGCGCGATGAGCGCTGAACGAATCATCTGTACGAGGTGCAGGCGCTGCAGGCGCAGATAGAGCCGGATCAGATGGCCGTTGCGTCCGAAAGAGATGGACGAGGCACTGCCGTAGGCGCCGTAGAACTCGTTATGACCCATATAGAGCACCACGAGATCGGGCTGCCGGTCAAGCACCTCCGGAATGAAATCGAGGACCGTGAAGCTGCTGATCGCGGAGAGCCCGAGGTTGATCACCTCGAAGCGGCGTCCGGGATAGAGGTTGGTGAGCTGGTTCTGCAGCTGAGCGGGAAAAGGGACCTGGAATTCAAAGGGGAAGCCGGCGGTCGTCGAACCGCCGAGGCAAAAAACGCGAAAAACCTCCGCCGGTTTGCGGCGTGAAAATAGCTCCGGGTAAAGGTTGGGCACGATGACGCGTTTGGGATTGAAATAACGCCTGGCGACATCGGGATTGAGGCGCGTCACCTCTCTCCCCTCCTGTACCGCATCCACAAAAAGGGGCTCGCGCGGGAAGAGATCGAAGAGGCGCAGGCCCCCCTCGAGAAGTGCCAGAATGGCCAGGGGCAGCAGCAGCGCGGCGAGACGAAAGCCGAGGGAACGGACTGTTTTCACGAGCTCAACCTGTTCATGGCATCAAGGAATTGCAGCAGAATAGTCGGTTCAATATAGCCATTCACAGGGCAGGTATCAAGAGAAATGTCAGGGATGCAGACCAGTGGCCGGCGTACAGCACCGGCATCAAGCGGCGCGAATAGCCCGGCTTCGGGCCTGATAGCGACCAACCGGCGCGCGGCACCGGCGTCCGTCCGCACAGAGTATCCGGCCTCGGGTTCGCTAACGAGCGGCCAGCGCGCTTCGTCTCCAGCAGCGGCTGCAGCGGGCTGTGGCTCCTCCGCCCTGCTGCTTCAGTGCGGCTTTTGCAGCAGGGCATTCGCCCTGGCGGCGGCCGCATCCAGGGCGATTTGGGGATCCAAGCCGCCCGCGAGGCTCTTCTCCACCGCCTCAGCGAGGGTCTGATTGATCTCGACGCGATAATAATCGATCGCTTCGCGGGCGCGCCCGGCTTGCATCTGCATGACAAAAGCCCGCAAGGGCGCATCTGCTTGCAGGCAGGTCTGGTACGCGGGCAATTGCAGCACCGATCGGCGCACGGGCAGATAGCCGGACTGCTGCGAAAAATAGGCCTGTATTTCGGGCTGAAGGATCCAGCGGATGAAGCGCCAGGCCTCCCGGGGATAGCGGGTTTGTTTGAAAATCGCGAGGCCCTCGCCCTCGAGATAGGTTGCAGCACCCGCCGGCCCGGCCGGCAGCGGGGCAACCGCCCATTCCACGTTGCGTAACTGGCGATAGCGCGGCAAATTCCAGGGGCCATCCATCACCATGGCAAGGCGCTGCGAAAAAAAGGCCATGTCATGGGCCAGCGAGAAGGTCTTGAAGTCCATGCCGTCATAAAGGCGCTTCCACAGGGAGAGGGCTTGCACGCCGGCAGGACTGTTGAAACGCACCTGTGTTTGCTCCGGATTAATGAATTCCCCTCCGGCTTGCCACAGAAAGGGCGTCCACTGCAGCACCATCCAGATGCTCAGGGCTCCGGACGCCGGAAAGACCGGAACATAAAAACCGTATTGATCGATTTTGCCGTCGCCATCGCGGTCCCGGGTCAACTGCATGGCATAGCGGTAGAGTTCATCCCAATTGGATGGCGGGTGGTCCGGATCAAGGCCGGCGGCGCGGAAGAGGTCGCGGTTGTAGAGCAAGGCCAGGGAGGTGGCCTCCATCGGCAGGGCATAGAGGGTATCGCGCCACTCCCCTGCGCGAAGCAGGGGCGGAAAAATATCCGCCAGCTCCTGTGCCGAGAGGCCCTCGGGACCCTCGAGAAAGCTCTTCAGCGGAAAAATGGCCCTGGCCTCAGCCAGGTGCTGAATATAATCCGAATGGATCCACGAGATATCGGGGGCGGTGCGGCTCTGAACAGCCGTGATCAATTTTTGGCTCAGGGCATCCCCGGTCGGGATGTATTGAGCCTTGATATGGAGGCCGGGATTTTCAGCCTCGAAGCGCTGGATCAGCTCCTCCAGCGCAGGCCGTGTCGAGGCGACAAAGCTGTGCCAGAAGGTGAGGGTCACTCCCCCACGCTGCTCTTTGACCTTTTCCCCGCACGAGCAGAAAAGCAGGAGTAGCAGAGTTCCAGCCAGACAGCCAGCCAGGGATCGGCGCATGCAGCCTCCTTGCTTGCCGTCCGGTTCAATAGGACAGGCTGTAAAAGTGACGGAAATAGGCCTCACGATCCACATTCGTCGCGACCTGATGCGGCGAACGGATGCTGCCCTCCTGCCAGTGCGTCAGGCCGATGGTCGCAGCATCGGCTAGTTCGATGGCGACCGTGCCCATGCGGTAGCGGCAAAGATCCGGTTCAAAGAGGGTCGCAGCAGCGAGAGGATCATGAAAGGTGATCGAAGGGTAATAATCCTTGAACCAAATCTCGGCATAGTCAAGGACGGGTTCGAGCAGTGCGCCGCGAAACTGCTGGCGCACCTGATCGGCAGACAAGACCACGTTGCGGGTGACATCGAGGCCGACCGAGCGATGCAGGGCGACCCGGCTGCGATAGACGATGGTGGAGGCATGGGGATCACCGGAGGCATTCCATTCGACCGGATCGACGCCCTCGAGACGATGAAAAAAGTAGCCGCCCATCATCACGAGACCTTTCAGCAGGGCCGGAATGTCCGGATCGACGGCGAAGAGCAGGCCGATATTAGTCAGCGGTCCGATGGCCAGCAAGGTAATTTCACCGGGATGGGCTCGGATGGTCGTGCGCAGAAACTCGATGGCCGCCCCTTCGGGAAAGCGGCGCTGGTGCGGCCAGCGTCGCAGGGCCGCGGCCTGGGGCGCACTCTTTTGTTTCTGGGGCACGAGCAGGGGATCCTCGGCCCCGGGAAAGATCGGGATATCGCGCCCGGCCACCCGGCAGAGAACACTGGCCAGCATGGCCCGCTTTTCGGCCTCGCCGGTCACGGTGGTGATGCCCAGCAGGTCACATTGGGGATGGGCCAGCAGGTAAGCGAGGCAAACCGCGTCATCGACGTCCATCCCGATATCGGTGTCGAGCAGGACTTTTTCTTTCATCTTTTTCCCTCGTTTCTGGATTCAGCGCTCTTGCTCCTTAACGGGCGATCACCATTTTCCGGACCGCCACGCGGCCGGCGCTCTCCAGACGGCACCAATAGATCCCGCTGGCCAGGCCGGAGGCCTCGAAGGTCACGGCATGCGCGCCCGCTTCGCGATAGCCGTCGATGAGCCGGGCCACCTGTTCGCCAAGGAGGTTGAAAATTTGCAGGCGCACCGAGCCGCTGCGGTCGAGGTCAAAATGGAGTCTTGTAGCGCCATTAAAGGGATTGGGGTAGTTCTGCGCCAGAGAGAGCGACAGAGGGAGGGATTCCGGTTCCGGCGGATGGATGCCAGTAACCGTCACCGTATCGGCCAGCAGGTAGACCCGGGCCGTGAACTTGTCGAGCGTGACCTGGAGATTTTGCAAATCGGCCGGCTTGCCGGAAATTACCCCGCCGCCGGCCATTTCCGTGAGGTACCAGGCCCGGGTGGAGTCGAGATGAAGCGACGGGATCGGCAGATTCACGGTGGCATTCTGACTGCGGTCGCCCATATTGAGCAGGACAAAGAGGTTCTGGTCGCCCAGCCAGCGCCTGAAACCATAGAGGTAGGCGCCGGGAGTGATCGTCAGCTCAGAAAAGTTGTCGCTGGTGAGGGCCGGAAGCGCATGGCGCAATGCGATGAGCTGCTGATAAAAGGCATAGAGGCCCTTGCTGTCCTGTGCCGCGATCGGTTCACCGCGGCGAAAGATGGGCTCGCCGTAGTAGGGATGCGGCCCGGCATAGCCGATCTCCTGGCCATTATAGAGCAGCGGCAGGCCCGGCAGGGTAAATTCGAGGGTGGCTGCCATCCGGGTCACTTCGAGGGTATGGAAGCGGGCGAAGCGCTGGGTATCGTTGTTCTCGAGAAATCGCAGGATCTTTGCGCCGGGATGAAAGCCGGCGCCGCTGTTGGTGAGGGCATTATGCAAGCGGAAACTGCGGCCCTGCTGCCAGGAGTTAAAAATGGTGATATACTGCTCTTCCCAATAATCATGATAGAGGACCTGCCATGCCGGCTGCGAAACCCAGCCTTCATCGGCGCCCCAGTCGAACGCCGCATCAAAACGTTCCACGAATACATTCGCCGTAGTGGCCTTGTCTTCGGCCAGCAGCAAAAGCTCTGGCTTGATGGTTTTGAGCGCGAGGCGCAACTCGCGGGTATAGTCCGGACGTCGGGCGTTGACGCCCCAGACCGCGTCAAAGCGGTAGCCGTCCACATCGAATTCCCGAACCCAGTAGCTGCAGATTTCCGTCATCCAGCGGCGGACTTCGGGATGGTCAAAGTTGAGATTGGGCAGCTGGTCCCAAAAGTAATAGACGAATCCCTCGGGATGGAGGTTGTAATACTGCGAATAGGGCACCACTGGATCGGCAGCCGCATTGCGCTGGTAAAAGGTATAATAATGCGAATCGGTACCATAGCGAACCGCATCCCGGGCGTAGGGATGCATGATATCGCTGTGGTTGGGCACCATGTCGAGCAGCACGCGCAGGCCGTGCTGGTGGGCGGCGGCGACCAGGTGGTGCAGGTCAGCTTTCGTGCCCACATCAGGGCGAACGGCAAAGTAATCGGTGATGCCGTAGCCCATGCCGCCGATATCCCGGGTGCCGAAGATGGGCTGCAGCCAGAGCGCAGTGACGCCGAGCGCGGCAAGCTCGGGGATCCGGTCGGTGATATCCTGGAGCTTGCCGCCGGCGGCAAAATCGCAGGGGGTGATCTCGTAGAGCACAGCGGCGTCGATCCAGGCCGCGTGATCCGTGGCGATTGTAAAGGGATGGAGCCCGGTTTCGTCCAGGGTGACCAGGGTACGGACGCGGGTGCTCTCG
This sequence comes from bacterium, assembly GCA_035353815.1. Taxonomy (GTDB): domain Bacteria; phylum Zhuqueibacterota; class Zhuqueibacteria; order Residuimicrobiales; family Residuimicrobiaceae; genus JAKPUX01. The sequence continues at coordinate 83,326 of DAOQAG010000012.1, read as the reverse complement.
CCGGCTGAGGTAGTGGCGTACAGGTTGAAGTAATACTCGCCGCGCCGGGTGAGATCGCTGAACACCACGGCGGTGGTGCTGTCCGCAGGCGAGGTGAAGGTCACCGCGGCCGGATTGGCGGCATCGGCCTCCCAGCGCCAGCTCAACGGCTCGTCGCCGGGATTGGCTTTGGCGCGGCCGAGCAGCCGGATTCCTGCGCCATCGGCTGTCGCCCAGGCCACGAGTTCGGGCCGCAAGAGATAGCCGAGGGTCAGGCGGAGGGTGTCGGAATAAACAGCCGTTCCGGCACTGTCGGCGGATATGACCAGGCAAGTGGTCCCCGGATCGAGGTGGAGGTCGACTGTAAAGAGCGAATCGGCGACTGCCAGGATGGCCGTCCGGCCGTTCCAGTGCAGTGCGGCTGAGGTGGCGGTAAAACCCTGCAGTCCGCCCGAGATGTGCTGTTCCTCTCCCCAGACCGTTGCATCTTTTTTATGCAGGATTATTTCTGCATGGGCCGTCAGAAATACGCCCAGAATACCCACTCCGGCCAAAAACCGTGCTGCTCTTCTCATTACACCTCGTTCGTACTAATACTTGCCATAACTTTGCGCCACTTCCACCATTTTAAAGAGATTGGCATCGGGGGTATCGCGGCCGCATTGGTCTCCGGTAGAGAGAATAAAGCCCCCGCCATCGCCCGCGTCATCGATGAGCCGTTTGCATTTTTCCTCAATCTCCGCCGGTGTGGCGCGCAGCATAAAGTTGGTGGTATTGATGTTGCCCTTGAGGCAGAGTTTCTTGCCGAAACGGCGCTTGATCTCCTTGAGGTTGACATTGCCCGAAGGCGGTTCTTCGAGCGGTTCGATCGAGGCGAGATCAGTCTCCGTGGCGACGATCTCCACCAGTTCATTGGAGCGGCCGCAGACATGGAGGTGGGAGACGATCCCGGCGGCCCGGCAGAGCGCCGCGGCTTGCTGGATAAAGGGGAGTTCGAACTTGCGGAAGAGACCGGGTGAGCTGACACTGAGGCTGGCGCTCGAGCCGCCGAGCATGATGACGTCAGCTCCGGCGTGCAGCATGGCGCGGACGTTGGCCAAGGCCCAGGCCATCCAGAACTCGTGGATCTCGGCGATCAAGCCGGGTTCCAGCATATAGTCGACGAACATCTGTTCAAAACCACCCTGGCGGTTGCGGAAGAACCAGTCCTGAAAGACCGGCACCATGCCCATATAGATGCCATGATCGCCGATCACGTGCTTGTCGCGATAGCTCTCCTCCCACGTCCAGCTGCTATCGCCCATCATCCATTTCAGTTTCTTGAAATCGGCCGCAAGCTCCTTGAGGGGCTTGACCTCGACCCAGGGCGGTTCATCCGCGAAGAAGAGCTCCGCCTCGGTCAGTTCACCGAGGGGCGTATGGCAGATGCGCCGGACCAGCCGGCCCTTGTCGCTCTCCTGGATGGTACTGGTGAATTCCGGCCGGCCTTCAGGGCCGATCTGCTTGAGTCCACCGTACATATAAAATCCGTCACAGTTGAAATACTGGATCGCCTTGACGTAGACCTCGCCATGGGTGGCGGAGGTCCAGCCGAAATGCTCCCGGCCGTCGAGGTGGATATCATAGAAGGGCCGGCCGTCGAGGCGATCCGGCACCATGACGGAGATATCAGGACTGACAGGCACATGATCCGCCTGTCCTCCCTGCATTGTGATCAGCAGCCTTTCTTTGGAAGTCATTGCCCAGTCCTTTCGCTATGGGGCCTTCGGTTCCAGCTTTGCAGCAAGGTTTCAAGACGCGTGTAGGAGCGTTTTGGGGAGCCATCCTCACGGATCAATCCGCCATTGAGGATGTGGGTGCGGAAATCGGCGAAATCGTACCAGTTGACCGCGCGGATTGCGGGACGGCTGTAATAAAGGGTATAGACCTGCTCGAGCCAGTCGGCCTGAAGCTCTTCATCCCAGGGGCGATGCCATTCATAGGGCTCAGCGGGCAGAGTCATCTTGCCGGAGGCCACCATCTCGGCAGAGGGCCCGGAAGTGGCTCCGAGTTCGGTGATGTAGATCGGCTTGCCGAATTGTTCAAAGCGTTCGAGCATGCGGACGATATCTGAAAGATCGCGGTGCGGGAAATAGACCTGGATGCCGAGGACATCGAATTCGACCCCCGCCTCGACCAGATCCTGGATGAATCGGTGCGGCGAGCGCAGCGGTCGGCCGGCAGGCTCCTTCTGGCGGGCCATATGGCCCCATGCGGCATATTCCGCCCAGGGTGCGCAGTTGTTGAGGATCCGGACCACCCGGGGATTGACCGCCCGGGTCGTATCGCAAGCGAGGCGGACGATCTCGACCGTCTCTTCCGGCGTATGGTTGTGGATGTTGGCCCAATCATGGTACTCGTTGACCACTTCCCACTGCCGCACCCGGTCGCCGTAATGACCTACGACATCGCGGGTATGCTTCTCCACATAACGTTTGAGTTGATCCAGGTTTTTGTTTTTAAGCCAGTCCGGGGTAACGATCGGGTGAAACCAGAAGAGTGGCCGGCCCTGGATGGTGATCTGCTCTTCCTCGAGCCAGCGGACAATATCCTCTTTCACGCCCCAGTTGTAGGCTCCTTCCTCGGGTTCGAAATGTTCATACCAGCTGTCCCAGATATAATGGGTGACCGTGGCGAAATTGAAGAGCTCCTTAAAGCGTTGGATGAACTCCTCGTGCTTGATCCAGATGAATTGGCGGGTTTCGCAGCCGAACCAGAAGGGCTCTGAGCGCGCAGCACGGGCGATGTCATGGCGGGCTTTTTCCAGCTCCATCCGCTCGCCCGCGTGCAGGGCATAGTAAAGCGAGCGATCCGCCAGCTGTGCGGCTGCTTCGCCGTCAGCGGCTTTGCGGTGCGAATCCTCGAGCAGCTCTTCGGAGAGCGCGGTGAGGTGCGTCACCTCGGCCGAGAAGCGGCATCCCCCCTGCTCATAGCGCCGCCGGACGGCACGGTTGCGCAGCACCCGGCTGCGGGCGAATTCATGATTGAGGTTGTAGCGGCCGCTATCCTCCGGCGCATAATAGTCGCCGCCGTTGTCCGCAGCGAGATAGAGATAGCCGAATCCCTCGACGTACCAGCGCGCATTTACAGAAAAGCGGCTCTTGCTCGCACCGGCGGGGATGACGACCCCGTCACGGTCGACCCGGAGGGCGGAGACAAAAGGATCCTCCCGCTCATCCGCCAGATACGCCGAGGTAAACTCGGGCATCCAGGGATGCGGATAGGGACGAAAAAGGAGATCGCCGGGAGGTTTCGCAAAGAGGGCGCCCGGCCCGGAAAAAGCGCCGCTGAGGACGGCCGCTGCACCCAGACCGCCGGTTCTCAGAAAATCCCGCCGCGACAAGGGAGTCATATCAAACCTTTCCTGCGGTGATCCGGTGAAATTGCTGTTTCAAGGCGAGCAGGCGCTCAAATCCCGCTTTCTTTTCGCCCTGAGGCGAGCGCAGCAGGCCGCCGTTCTTGAGATAGCCATATGGATCGACCAGGTCGTACCAGTTGGCCGCCTCAATCCAGGGCTTGCTGAAGGCGATACTGAATATCGCCTCCAGCCAGTCGGCTTGCAGTTCCTCATCCCAATGCCGCAGCCATTCACAGGGCTGCGCTGACCAGGGCAGGATTTCCTGATCGGCGAATTCCATGGTCACTCCCGCCGAGGGCGAACCGACCTCGGTGAGGTGAACGGTCTTGCCCAACCCCTGGTAGCGCTCGATCATTTCGACACAGTCGGCGAGAAGCTGTTTGGTAAAATACATCTGCACGCCGGCGATGTCGAAATCGACGCCCGCCTCGACCAGCTGCTTGACGAATTGAAAGGGAGTGCGCTGCGGGAACCGGGCAACCCGGTCACACCATTTTCCCATCTGTACATATTGCGCGAAGGGACAGCAGTTATTGATCAGCAAGCGAATATCGGGATTGGTATCCCGGGCTACGTCGCAGGCGAGCCGCGTCAGCTCGATGGTCTGCTCATGATTGAGTTCCAGCTCATTGGCCCAGTCGTGCAGCTCGTTGACAACCTCCCATACTGCGATCCCGTCGCCATAGTGGCCGACCACCTCGCGCACATGCCGCGCCAGGTACTCTTTCATCTGGGCGTAGCTCTTGCGGGTCAGCCACTCCGGTGTAACCCATCGGTGCAGCCAGAGCAGGGGCCGGCCTTCCACGGTGATATCCCGGCTGCGGAGGGCTGCCACCAGCCGGTCGCGCTCGGCAAACTGCTTGTGCCCCTCCTCCGGCTCAAAGTTATGGACATCGCCGATGAGGTAATGGGTGATGGTCGCATAATTAAAGAGCTCGCTGAATCGCTCCAGGAAAAGGCTTTCTTCCATCTGGAAAAAGCCCCGGCTGTCACATCCCAGCAGAAACGGAGGCCGGCCGGTGGAGCGGGCGATGTCGAAGCGCGCCTTCTCGATCTCGAGCAGATCGCTGGCAAAAAGGCCGTATTTCAGAGCCTGCTGGCTGTATTGCGCGCATTGTTCCGGATCGGCCTCGGTGCGGTTGGCATCATCGAGATAGGTACGGGAGAGATCCAGGAACGCGGCCAGTTCGCGCGATGGCGTCCAGCCGGTTTTGCAGAAAGCGTCATACCGCTTTGTGTTATGGGCGACTCGGCTGATCGCCAGTTCGTGGTTGAGATGGAGCCGGCGAATCCCCGCCGGAGGCAAGCGATAGAATCCCGAGCCGGCATCCACCTTCATATAGAGATAGCCATAGCCTTCTACCTTCCAGCGGAGGTTGATGGCGAACCGGTCGTGACCTTCCGGGGCGGAAATTTCGATCCCTTCGCGGGTGAGCCGGATATCCGAATGAAAGGTATCCCCTTCCTCATCACTGGCGTAGACGAAGGAATCGAGATGGGGCCCGGGGCCCTTTTGCACCAGCCAGGGTTTGAGTATCAACGTACCGTTGGACATGGAATCTTCCTCATGCGGGGTTCAGGGACGGGCAAGCGCGGCCCACTGGTTTTTCAAATTGAGCAGCCGGTCGAAGCCCGCTTTCTTTTCCCCTTGCGGCGAGCGCAGCAGGCCGCCGTTCTTGATAAAGGCAAAGGGATCGACAAAATCATACCAGTTGACGGCCTCGATCCAGGGTTTGCTGTAGGCCAGAGTATAGAGGTTTTCGAGCCAGTCGGCCTGGAGCTCCTCATCCCAGGGCCGGTGCCAGATATAGGGCTCTTCCGGGAAGCCGAGACGCCCGGTCATCACGGAATCCTTGCTGGGACCCGAGGAGGCGCCCACCTCCGTCAGCTGCACCGGACGGCCGAAGGCCTGGAGGCGCTCCACCAGCAGGGTGATGTCCTGCAGATCGCGGTAGGGAAAATACATCTGCTGCCCGGTGATGGTGAAATCAACGCCGGCGCTGACCAGATCGCGCATGAACTGGTTCGGGGTGCGCTGGCGGTAGCGGGCCGGCCGTTCTCCCCATTTTTTCAGCTGGACATACTCGGCATAGGGGCAGCAGTTGTTGATCAGCCGGTGCACGTCGGAATTGGTGGCTTTGGCGACCTCGCAGGCGAGCCGGGTGATCTCGACGGCCTGCTCAGGAGTGACCTCGATCTCGTTCGCCCAATCATGGAATTCATTGACCACCTCCCAGGCATACATACCGTCTCCATAATGGCTGACCACCGTACGGGTATGCTCCTCGACGTACTTGAGCACCTGGTCGAAGGATTTGTTGCGCAGCCAGTCCGGGGTGACCGAATGATAAAACCAGAAAAGCGGCCGGCCCTCGACGGTGATCTGGCGCTCGCGTAGGGTGTTGAACAGGGCAGTGCGCAGAGCGAACTGTTTCTTGCCCTCCTCCGGCTCGAAATCCTCAAAATAGCCGGACTTGAGATAATGGGTGATGGTGGCATAGTTGAAGAGCGTGGTAAACCGCTCCATGAAGAGCTCGGTATCCATCTGAAAATAGCCGCGGGCATCGCAGCCTATGAAGAAATTCGCGCGATAGCCGCGCTGCAGGATATCGTACTCCGCCCTCTCCACTTCCAGCTTTTCCCCTGCGGTCATGGCATAGAGCAGTGCTGTCTGCGCGGAGCGGGCGCAGGCCGGGGCATCGTTCTGTCTCTTGGCGGCATCCTCGTAATACGATTCCGCGATGCCCAGCAACCCCTGTACCTCCCGCGAGGGTTTCCATCCGCCCTGCTGGAGCAGCGAGAGGCGCCTGCGGTTGCGCAGCACCCGGCTCCTGGCCAGTTCAAAGTTGAGGTTGAGCTGAAGCGTTTTACCCGCGGGAGGCAATTCATAAAAGGCGCCGCCGTTATCGGCGGTGATATAGATGTAGCCGAAGCCTTCGACATTCCAGCGCACGTCGATGCCGAATTTCCGTACGCCCATCGTGTCGGAGATCCGAACCCCCTCCCTGGCGGCAGTGATATTGGTATAGATGGCATCCCAGTTTTCGTCGCTGGCATAGGCCCAATCCAGCAGGTGCGGCCCGACCCCTTTCTGGACGAAATGGGGCTGAAAGAGCAATTCTCCCCGGGCAGTGGCCACATGGGTACGGTCCTGGGTGAGGACCAGGGGGGCGGCGAAAATCTTGCCGGCGCCGAGCGCTGCGCCGAGAGTGCCAGCGGCAGCCGTGCCAAGGAATGATCTCCGGTTCATGCGGATCTCCTCAATGAGCGATTCTGATCTGTATCGGCTGGCCGGTGTAGTCGACCAGGGCGTCCAACTGCGCTGCCGGCGCGTGCTGTAGCGGCAACGGAGCAGAAGAGCAGCAAACACGCGGCTATGCAGCGAGCACCTTTAATCGGTCACCTCCCCCCGGGGGAGTTGCAGTACACCGCCGGCGGTGATCTGCTCGTGATGCAGCGCGAACACGGCCAGGGGTGCGCCGTTGAGCAGAATGGGACCGCTTCCAGCGAAAGCCGTGATCGTAAAGGTGCCACCTCGCCCATAGCGCGGGTCAAGGTGAATCACGGCGCGGTCGAAGAGCGGCGCGTTGAGGCGGTACTCCGGCGCGCCCGGGCAGAGGGGATAGAATCCCATGGTCGCGAAGAGGTACCATGCCGAAATCGCCCCGCAGTCGTCGTTGCCGGGCAGCCCGTCCGGGCGGCTGCTGAAGGCCGAGTGCCGCAAGCCTGCGACGATTTGCCGGGTCCGGTATTCCTGGCCCGGAATCCAGGTAAAGAGCCACGGGTAGCCGATATCCGGCTCATTGGTGATGGTAAAGCGGTCCTCCCTGAAACACTCTTCGAGCTTGCGGGCGAAGGGAGCCGGGCCGCCGAAAAGTTCGATCAAGCCAGGCACGTCATGCGGGACAAACCAGGTATAGTTCCAGGCGTTGCCCTCGACATATCCGGGTCCGCCGGAGCCGCTCCAGGATCCCGAGCCCTCGGTGGCCAGGGGATCAAAGGGCTCGAGCCAGGTTCCATCCCGCCGCTTCGGCCGCAGCAGCTGCAATCCGGGATCGAATAGATGGCGGTACCAGAGTGAGCGCTCCTCCAGTTCTGCGGCCTCAGCGCTGTGGCCGGTCTGGCGGGCCAGCTGAGCCAGCGTCCAATCGGAATAGCAATACTCCAGGCTGGTGGAGACCGGTCCCCAGACCCACCAGGCGGCAGCGGTATCCTGTTCGCAGGGGATATAGTGCCAACGCAATTGCTCGTGGTAGCCCGCGCGGATGGGCGGGGCTTCCTCTCCCGGTCCTAAAAAGACAGGTTTGCGCGCGGCCTCCCAGGCGGCCGCGCCATCGAAATCGCGCAGGCCTTTCACCCAGGAATCGGCCAGGACCGGTCCGGCGCCATCGCCCACCATCATAAAGGTTTCATTGCCGGCCAGCTCCCATTTAGGCAAAAAGCCGGATTCCCGGTACATATCCAGCATGGTGCGGACGATCTCGGACTGCCGTCCGGGGTAGAGCAGCGTCAGCAGCGGATGCAGAGTGCGGTAGGTGTCCCACAGAGAATATACCGTGTAGCGGTTCCGGCCATGGTAGCGGCCGATGCCGCTGCGGCCCATCAGGGGATAGTCGCCATTGACGTCGCTGATGAGGTTGGGATGGATCAGGGCATGGTAGAGGGCGGTATAAAAGGCCATCCGCGCATCGGCCGTGCCTCCGCTGACCTCGACCACGGCGAGTTCCTTTTGCCAGGCATCACACGCCTCCCGCCGCACCCGTTCAAAGTTCCAACCGGGAATCTCCGCATCCAGATTTTCGCGGGCATTGGCGACGCTGACATAGGAGATGCCGATCTTGAGCAGAATCGGCTGGTTTTTGCGAACCTGGAGGCACACCCAGGCGCCGAGCGGCGTCTCCTCCCCCGCCGCTTCGCTTTGCTGCTGCAGCGCCTCGCCCTGCCACAGGCCTCGCGCAGAGGGGGAGGCATCGAGGCGGGCCGAAAAATAGATACGGTGGCGGTTGGTTTCGCCGCAAAAACCTCCACCGATGTTATAGCCCTCGATGGCGCCGGCCTCATCCAGGCGAACCAGACCACCGCCGACGCGGCTGAGATTTCTGCCCACATCGATGAGCAGATTGAGCTCGCCCGATTCCGTTGGCATAAAGCGCAACAGACCGCAGCGGTCGCTCGCGGTCACTTCAACGCGAACGGCCGGTTCCCTGAGCATACAGCGGTAATACCCGGGGGCGGCCTCCTCCGCTTTATAGCGGCATTTATAGGCCTCTGGATCGACCGCGACCGCGCGGCGTGAGGGCACGACCAGGATACTGCCGAGATCGGCGCAGCCCGTGCCGCTGAGGTGGACCATGCCAAAGCCGTAGAAAAAGGGGGCGCCATGCAGATAGCCCGAGGGCGAACCCGGAGCGGTATGGGGGCTGACTGAGACCATGCCCCACGGGCGCACCGCGCCGGGAAAGGTATTGCCTCCCCCTGCGGTGCCAATGAAGGGATTGACCCAGCGGGTCAACGGCGTCTCCTTGGCGACGGCCTGCGCGCCCGACAGGAAGCAGGCCGAGAGCCCCAGCGCGAGGCCGAGGGAGAACAGTTTGCGACGGTCGGATTTATCGGCCGCGCTGAAAATACTGATAGTGCTCGCAACGATAGAGTGCATAGCTACAATCTTTCGCAAGGTTTATCGGCCCTGGCGCTGAAACCGCTCATACCGCCCGCAATGATGGAGTGTATAGCTTCCATCTCTCGCATGGTTTATCGGCCCTCGCGGAGGAAATGCTCATAACGCTGCCGGTACTCCTGTTTATACGCATCGACCGCCTGCTGATAGCTGATTTCAGGGCCAGGCGTCGTCTTGCTCCACTGGATGAGAACCGCTCTGCTCCCGGCAGGTACCTGAACCGCGCCGGCGTACGGGCGCACGCGCCGCCCGTCGGCTTCGATCCACTCTATGCTGGCGAACCAGGGGAGGTGGATGATCATCCGGGCCGGTTGTTGCCGGAACCGGTTATCGAGACGCATCCGGACGCCTGTCTCTGTGAAGGTGCAGGTGAAATTGACCTCACCGAAAAGCGTCGGAGCGCGGCGCACCGCCAGTGAATCGCCGGGCCGGGTCCAGACCGGCGATACCAGCGAGAGCAGATGGAGTTCCTGCCCCTCCTCCCGCACCAGCATATCGCGCAGCAGGGTCCGGTACATCGCGCCGAACCAGCCGTGCGGGGAGAGGTTCATGCCGAAATCACGATCGGCCCAGGGACGGATCGAGTATTCAAAGCCGGCGTGCGTGGCACTGGTATGCATCAACACGGCATAGAACTCGTGCAGCGCCGTCTCCTGCTCGCCGCGGACGAGTTCACTTTCCGTATTTTGGAGGGTCAGATAGTGGTGGAGATAGCGCCCGGCATCATAGGTCATCAGGCCTTCCTGATATTTGGCGCGGGTGGCTTGCAGGGTTGCGGTCACCCGCGGATCGAAGGGCTTGAGGAGCACCTCGGGCGTCAGTCCCATCATATTGCCCCAATCGTTGCCGCCGAGTGAATCGAGTCCCGGCGGAATGTATCCGCCGCTGCGGGCGGTCATGACCGCCAGACGGCGGTTCAGGGCGCGGAAGAGATCGTCATATTCGCGGCGGAAGCGCTGCGCCTCCGCCTTTTTCCCCAGGCCCTCCGCCATACCGGCCGCCTGCCGCAGCCCGATCAGGGCCCAGAAATTGTGGCCGGTGACGTGGCCGGTGATCTGCTCGTTGTCGCCCGGCGTTGTCACCGGCAGAAGATGCCAGGGCTCGGTCTGGCGGATGTTGTGCAGCCAGTCGACCGCGCGTACCACCGCGGGCCAGACCTTTTCGGCAAAGGCGCGACCACCGGTGAGCTGATAGTGCTGCCCGTAGGCCCAGAGCGTCTGCCCCCAGCCGTCATATTGCCCGCCCTGGCTGACAAAGTTGCCGTCTTCTCGCTGCCAGCGCGGGAAAAAATCGAGGCACTGCCGGGCGATCTCATGGTAGCCGGAGAGATCGTACATGCGGACAAAATAGGCGGCATCGCGCAGCCAAAACTGATCGTACTGGAATTCATTGACTTTCTGGATGTAAAAGCTGTCGACCTTGTCGCGCGCGATCAGAGCATAGATCAGATTGGCCTTGAAGGTATCGGTCACCTTGCTTTCCGGGAGCGAGATCTCAAGGCCGCGGGCAAGGAGGGCCTCCCAGAAGGCGACCGTCCGGTTAAAATAGTCGTCGAAGGAGGCGGCGCGCATCTGCGCCACCACCGCTCTCTGCAGCGGTTGCGGCTCATAGGGCATTTTGAAATCGAGGCTGACCGATTCTCCCGCCTCGAGCGGCAGGCGGTAGCGGACGATGCCGGCGGGGGTGGTCGGCAGGATATAGAGCCGGTTGGGGGCCAGCGCGGGCGCTTCGTTGTAGCCCATCTTGAGGGTCATCAACCGCTCGTGCTCGGGAGCGGCCGGGAAGAGATAGAGCACACAGCTGTCGCGCAGCACCGCATCATCGGCAAAGGCATATTCCCACTGCTGTGAAAACTCCGCGCCGGCTTGTTCATAGCCGCCCCATTGTTCTGCGGTGGCGGGCCGGCCGAAACGGTTGTCGCCCACGCCCCAATCGGTGTTGGCCTCATTCTGGTAGCGGATGGCGGTGCTGAAAAAAGCGGTACGTTTTTCAGACAAAGAGTTGCTGATCCGGACGCGGATGAAATTGATCAGCGGCGACTCCGGCCGACCGTCCAAGGTCGCGGCGAAAAGGGTAAAATGATAGTCGATGCCCGAATTCCGGCAAGTATACTCCAGGATGGGCAGATAGCCTTTATAGAGGGTTTTGACGCGCTGCTGCAGCGGCTGAGGCGGATTTCCGGCGAAAAAGATCATCTCGCCCCATCCGGTGAAGAGATAGCCCTCCGGCGAGACCAGGGTTCCTTCGCGGCCATCCATCACCCCGATGACGTCGGTGGGCTGGCTGAAATAGCAAAAGGATTCACCCTTCCGGTCGATCTCCGGATCCACCATCTGCGCCACTGCCAGGCGAGGAAAAAGAACGGCTGCGAGCAGGAGTGTCCATACCCATACCCGATATCTCATGCCGTTTGAATTCCAAACCATTACCGAATATCTCATGCCATTTGTATTCCTTTTCATTGCGGCAAGGTCCATTCTTCGAGGCTGACGCGGATCGCGACCGAACCGGCTTCCTTGCCGCCGATGACCGCCTTCCACTCGATCTTATCCCCCTCCCTACTGCTCTTTTGCGGGGCGAAGAGAAAGGTCTGCACCGGACGGGTCTCGCCGGGGGCCAGGGCATAGATGGCTTCGCCGGCGACGCGTTGCCAGCCCGTGCCGGTTTGTGCGGTCAATTCGACCCGGACGGAATCCGCAGCGGGATTATGCAGGAGCAGCGGAATATGGAGATAGCCGCCGGCGTTGATCGTCACCTCGGGCTGCACCAGAGGGGCGACTGCCTCAATGCCATGCGCCCGCCAGAACTCCTCGTAAAAAGCGAAAATGCCGCCCAGTTCGAGTGTGCGGATCGGGGTCCGCGGCCGGTAACCGGGTGGCGGTGCATAGGGGACCGCTCCGGGCAAAAGGTCCGAAAAGAGATCCGCGTCAGGGCGGCAGGGCACAACGGATTTGCCGAAGATCAGCTGGAAACCGGCAATTCCGTCGATGAAGCGGCTCCACTCCCCACTCTCCTCGGCTTGGAGGGCAGTCTCACAGACGTCGGCTTGAGTTCGATGGGGCCGGTGCAGCGGCGCAGCGAGCTGGTAATAGGGCACCTGCCGGGAGGGCGAGATCGACCGGACATCCAGGCTAGGGCCGACGGCGGGCAGAGGATGGGCGGCATCCGAGAAAAAGAGAATTTTCTTCGGCTGCCAGGGCTGCAAGCCCTCCGTGAAATTGTTGATATCCCCAGGCTCGCGCGCCGGAGCAACCTGTGCCGGGAACCGCGTCGGGTCGCCGGCGCAATCAAAGGCCTCGACGGCGAGCACGCCGGCCGCCTGGTGATCGCCATGGTTTTCGCCGGCCACATAGTGAGGCAGCCAGGTGAGGATGATCTCGGGGCGGGTGAGGCGCGCCAGCCGCACTACCTTTTCGAGATTGGCGCCGTGGCCCCATGCAGACAGGGAGTGAAAGAGATCCTGGCCTGGGGTGTCGATGCCATCCAGGAACCATATCAGATCGATGCCGAGGGCCGAGGCCGCCTGGCGCGCTTCGATCTCGCGGATCGCGCCCATGGCGCGGGATTGCTCGAGGCCGTACGAGTTGCCCCCGCCTTCGCCGCGGTTAAGGTAGAGGATAGCGACCTTTTTGTGCAGATCATAGATGGCGCGGGCCAGCCAGCAGCCGACGGCGGTTTCATCATCCGGATGGGCGACGATCAGCAGAATGTCCGCCTTCATCCGTGGATCCGGCGGCAGCGGCGCCGCGGCCAGGGGAAGCTGTCCGGCCTTCAACCAGCCGGCGGCCAGCAGGATGAGAACAAGAGCGTGAAGGGATTTCATGCGCGTTTCCTTAGTCTTGGGATATCCGCCGCGGCTCATGGACCATGAGCAGGAGCCAGGTGAGCGCAAGCAGGGCGAAGCAGCCCGCGAGAATGAAGAGGATTTCGTAGCCGAAGCGATTGACCAGCCATCCCCCGGCAATCCCGGCGAGGATGAAGGGCGTCGAGATCAGACTGGCCAGGGCAATATAGGTCGGCCGCTGCGCTTCGGAGCAGAATTCGGCGATGATCGGCAATCGCGAGATCTGGGTCAGGGCGGCGGCCAGGGCCGATGCGACGAAGACCAGATAATAGACTCCGATGCTCCGCGCCACCAAGGCCAGGCCGCAGGCCACGGCCATGCAAAGCGCCGACACGCAGAGGTTGATGCGCTGCCCATGATGGTCCGCCAGGTAGCCGAAGAAGAGCGTCCCGGCGATGGTGCTGGCCATCATGATCGCCGTAAAGATCCCGGCGGCTGAATCATGCAAGGAAAATTTTGCGAGGGCATGGACTGTGAAAAAGGCATTGGCCATCACCGCGAGATATTGCAGCGCATCCGCGATGAGAAAATGGCGGTAGTTGCGCTCGCCCCGTAGTATCCCGGGCAGCGAGCGGAGATACTCCCCCAACTGCACCGGCGCCTTTTCGATCCGGCCGCGCGGCTCCTTGAGGAGGGTCAAAAAAGCCCAGGAGGCCATCATGGCGGCAAATGCCAGCAGAAAGAGCAGACCGAAATTGGCCGGAAAGGCGATGATTTCGAGCAGTTTTTTGGCCACTATGCCGGCGACGATCCCGAGAATGCCCCCCAGAATCAGCCGCAGCGCGAAGAGCCGGCCGCGCCAGACCACCGGGGTGACCTTGGCGAGCAGGTCGAACCAGACCGGGAGATTAATGCTGCCGGCTACGGCCGCCGCGGTGAAAAGCGCGAGAAAGAGCAGAACCCCGGCTGCCGGACTGACCCGCCCGAGGATGAACCAGCAGAGCAGGGCCATTAATAACCAGGGCAACCGCTGAAAGAGTGAGGTTTTCAAAAAGAACCGTTTCTTGAGGCGCAGGCCCTGAACCTGGCTGGCTATGAGGATTTGCGGCAGATTGAAGCCCAGCATCCAGAGCACCGGGATCAGGCCGATAGCGATGTTGCCGCCGCCGATCTTTTTGACAAAGACCGGCAACAGCGTCTGCTGCGTGATGAAGGCCAGACCGAACGAATAGAACGCGCCGTCCATCACATTGACGATAAAATTGCGGTTCTGAATCCTGGTTTGCCGCTGCCTCACCGCGGCGTCACTGCTAGCGCCCACAATACACCCTGACCTCTTTGGGGGCCAGATCCACGGCCGTTCGCGACCCATCCCCTTCCGGCTGAAAGGCCAGCTCCTCCCCGGTAAATTGCTCCAGCAGCGGGCCCCGGATGGGTTCCGGCAGGGTGATATCCGCATGCGCGGGCGCCTCCCGCAGATTCTGGAGGATCAGCATCGTGCCGCCACGGGTGTCGTGCAGCGTGTCGACGCGGACCGGTGCGGGACCCTTCACCACCGGCCGCCGAATCGGAGCAGCCATCTCGACCAGACTGGCGATAAAATCGCTGTTGCCGGCAGCCCGGGTGCGATTATAAGCCAGACCGACATAGGAGCCCATGAGGATGGCCTGGCCCTTGCCGAAGGTCGCCCGGGTGACGGCCGCCGCACCATCAGCGAAGCGTCCCAGGACCTCCGCTCCTTCCACGAACAAGCTCTCCTGGATCAGGCTGCCGCGGATGGTTGCCCCCGCTTGCTGCCAGGGCAGATCGTGCTCGATGTGGATCAGCGCCTCCCCCTGGCCGGCCGGTGCCACCACACCCTGTCGCACCTTGAAGAGTTTCTCGAGGCCGTATCCGGGGACAATTTTTTCGTGATGGCCGTGCTCGCGGTTCCAGCCGGCAAAGCAAGCCTCCCCGATCAGGACGCCGCCCGCCTCCACCCACGCCGCCAGCGCCCTGCACACCTTTTCACCCAAAAGGTACGGGAAAGGGACATAAACCACCCGGTAGCGCTGCAAAATATCCTGATCAAATTCACACGGGTGGATAAAATCGATGACATAGTTGTGCTCATACAAAGCCCGATGGGTGCCCAGCAGCGAATCGGTGACATTCTTCTCGTTGCCGGTGGCCGCCCAGCAAAAGATCTGGTTTTCGGGATGATAGAGCAGGGCCACCTCGGCGCGTCGCGGGCGGGCGTCGAGCAAAAAGCCGGCCTGGTTCTGCAGGACACGGCCCACTGCCGCATAGGCCTGGAGCCACGGAGTCTCGCCGCCGTCCAGCCAGGTCAACCCCCAGGCCGGGGCCTCCCGGCCGAGGATCTCCGGGCGATACTGCCAAAAAATGAATCCCTTCTGGTTGCCGGCGACCCCGCTGAAAATGAAGCGCTTGACGTCGTTGGCGTCGATGGGCCGCGGCAGATCGAGGGTATAGCCCGGCAGCATCAGCATCTCGGCGGAAACGACCGGCTTGTCCTTCGCGCACGAACGCAGCACATCGATCATCATCGCGTCGTCCATCTGGGTGAATCCGTGGAGATCCCCGTACTGTCCGACATTCCAGGGATCGTTAGCGGTGGAAGTGATCGGGAATCCCTGAATAAAGACGTGATGGCACATGAGGGGATGGCGGCCCTGATCGATCGCACGGGCCGTCTCAAAGCGGCGTTTGACGTTGGCGCCGAGGGTATCGACGAAAAAGAGGCGCCAGTCGATCAGGTCGTTAAAGGTATTGCGGGTGAGCGGAATTTCCGTCTCGGCGAAACTGCGGTAATTTCGGTTCCAGGACTCGTTCAACGCGTTGATGGATTGATATTTCTGCTCCAGCCAGAGGCGGAATTTGGCCTGGCAATAGCTGCAATAGCAGAGCATGTCGCCCATTCTGTTGGCGTCATCCGCGAAAAGGCGCATCTCGGCCATGCTGGAGGTGAGTTCCGGCTCACTGCCGACGTTCCAGATCTCCAGGGCGGGATGATCCTGGTAGCGGCGGACCGTCTCTTCGAGGAAGCGGAAGAAATGGGTCATGACGCCGTCGTGATTGAAGCAGTAGCCCAAGCCGCCGATCTGACGGTGGGGCTGGGTTTGCGGCCCGATGCGGCGGCCATCGCAGGTCACCATCGAGGCATCCGGATAGGTGCGGTAGATCCAGGCCGGAGCGACATCGAAGATGGTATTGAGCATGACCCGCAGATGCTGGGCCTGGGCAAGGTCCATCAACCGGTCGATATCCTCGAACCAGAATTCATTCTCAGCGGGATGATTCCAGCGCCACTGAACCCAGAATTTAATGGTATTGAATCCCAGTTCCGCCATGCGGTGCAAGTCGTGCTCCCAATCCTCCGGATGGGGAGACGGGGCGCGGTAATACTGGCTGCCGAAGGGGATATACTCTGCTTTTAACAGGGAACGCATCTCGATGGGCCCTCAGATAATGAAGGGCGTCAGGTGCTGCCGCCCCAGGATCAATCCACGTTTGATCTTTTCCTCGCTCCCCTCCCAAACCGGGTCCTCGTGTTCGATCGAAAGGGCATGGTCGTAGCCGCATTCCTGCAAGGTGGCAATGAAGCGGCTCCAGTCGATGGCCCCCAGGCCGGGCAGCCGGTATCGCCACCAGCCCGATTTCCAGGGCTGGGGATCGATCTGGGTTCCCAGAATGGAGTGCTGCTGGCGCCCAGAGGTCAGGATTTCGGTATCCTTGGCATGGGCATGAAAGATCCGCGGCGCAAAGTCCCGGACCGCCTGGAGAGGATCGATGCCGAGCCAGTAGAGATGCGAGGGATCGAGGTTGAGTCCGAAATTCTCCGCCGGCACTTCATTGAACAAGGCGCTCCAGAGCTCCGGCGAAAAGGCATAATTGCCGGGGAATCCGAACCGGACCCAATGTTCCATCGGGCAATTTTCGATCATCAGCCGCACGCCGCGGTCGGCGGCATACCGGGTCATCTCGCGAAAGATCGTGCCGGCTTCCTTGATGTTTTCCGCCGGCGAAAGGTCCGGCCGGCCGCCGACAAAGGTTCCCACCAGCCCGGCGTCGAGCAGGGCGGCGGCATCGATCACCTTGCGCAGGTGTTGATGAAAGCTGCGCCGCTGTTCCGCGTCGGGATGAAGATTATTGTCGTAATAGGCAAGAGCGGATATCGCCAGGCCGTGCCGGGCGAAAAGGGCCTTGATCCGCGCCGCCTCGGCGCGGTCCATGCGGGCGGCGTCGATCTGCCGCGCCTGATAGTCGCGGTCCGATGCCACCGGCCAAGCGGCGAGCTCAAGCGCCTGAAAGCTCGCGCCGGCGGCCCAGGCGAGCAGATCCTCCAGAGGGAGGTTGGGCAAACAGGCGGTTAAAAAACCTAACTTCATGGTACTATCTCCTTATATCGGAAATCCGGGTTACTCCCGCCGCGGCAGGGTGCGGGCGCGCTCGATCATCGCCCAGGTCTCGGGCAGATCCAGCGGCTGTTTATGGTCATACAGGCACAGGGCAGGGATCACCCCGAGTTCTGCATAGGCTTTTTCCTGAAAGGAAAACAGCGGATGCGAGGGGTGCCGCGTCAGCAAGTGCGCAGTGATCAAGCAGTAGGGGCTGAAGAGGTGCATGGAGACCGGGTGGGCAAAACGCCAAGAGGTTTGCCCCTCCATGCCGTGAATTTCGGTGAGGCTGTCGAGGCCATGGATTTGCGCCATGGGAAGGGGGTTGAGCACCTGTTCGTGGAGGCCCTCGCCGGCGAAGAGAATCTCCGGAAAGGCCTGCTGCAGCCGGCGAATGTGGCTGCGCATCCCCGCGACGAAATTGGGCCCCTGGCTGACATTGAAGGCGAGAAGGGTCTGATCGAGGAAAATGCCGTCGACCTGATAGGTCTGGATAAGTTCACCCAGGACGCTGGTCATCAAATCGCCCCAGGCCTTGACCCCGGGATTGATGTAGGCGAAATAGGGCTCCGCCAGCCAATCGCCATCCATGTCCAGGCCCCATCCCTGCGGCCGGCCGAAGCAGTCGACCACCCGATGCCGGGCAAAATCAGCAAAAAGGGGATGGTTGAAGGTCATAGCCAGGACATTGGTGTGGATCATCACCCGGTACCCCAGACGATGCGCCGTCTCGATCAGGCGGCCAAATTCACCGGCGCCACCGCACTGCGGACTGGGGTGATAATCGGGAGCATGGGAATCGATGCCATGCTCGGCAAATCCCGGGAGGTAAACCAGCGTCGCCGCCGGATCGTGCAGCTTCGACCACTCCTGCAGCCGCTCCGCCATCTGGGCAAAGGTATGCATCGGCTCGAGGCGGTCCCGGCGTGCGCCCCACATCTCCAGGATGAAATTGATGCCCCGAGCCCAGGCAGGAAAGTTGTTTTTCTGCGCCAGCGGTTTCAGATTGAAGGCCTGTTCCATCCATTGGCGATGGCGTTCGACCGGGATCTGCCACCCCCCGGAGAAACCATCCAGCCACCAGTCGACAGCCATCTCGTTGGCAAAGGGGGCAGGCGTTTCAAAGCCATAGCTCCAGGCGAAGCCATCAGCGTGCCTCCCGACCCGCAGCAGCTTGAGATCGGCGCTCTCATCCTGTGACGAAAGCCAGAGGCCGCTCTCCTGCACCGTTCCAATGACGAACTGCGCATTCCACCAGAAGGGATACTTGTAGCTCAGGACGGTCTCTGCCGGCATGGCCGCGGTGAGCCGTTGTCCGCCCAGGGCGGGAATGATGACCTCTTCCAGATCCAGACCCGAGATCCGCCATTCGATCAGCCAGATCGGCTCGGGCGCAGCGGCCTCCAGATGAAAATGGATACCGGCCTCGCTGGCGTCGAGGCGAAGCTCCGCGCGCCAGGCGCCGCTGTCATCAGCGAAAAAGAGTTGCGCATGTCCTCCGACGCCGTTGCTGCGGCGTGTGCAGGCGAGCAGCACCGGTTCAGAGACCGCGCGCGCGGTACGGATCAGCAAGCTCTGGCGGCCGCCGTTGCACAGGCAGACGCCATCCGGAGTCTCTATCCGGGTGATGACATCGGGCTGTTCGCCGAAGAACAGTGAGAGTTTTGAATTGCCAATCATCATCGGGGTGCGTCTTTCACACGGAAATCTCAAGCAGCGGGATCTCTTTCTTCTCCACATCCTGGGCTGGCGTATGGCGGCGGAATATCACCCAATAGGAGGAACGTTCGCGGCCGTCGGGCAGGCAGGCGCCGTGCCAGATGCCGGGATCGATCACCACCGCTTGTCCCACCTCCACCCGGAAGGCCGCCGCCTTGCCCGCTGCATCACCATCGCGCAGCAGCGGCAGGATGAAGGGGGCATCGATGGGAATAAGGATCTCCGGGGTGCGCAGGTGGCGCTCCATGGTGGCGAGACCAGCTGCGGGCGTCCGGAAAACGGTGCAGATGCCGATTTCGGTCTCTCCGTCCACCGTATAATGCGCCAGATCGGACCAGAACTGATAATCGGCGGCGTGGGAGGTCGGCGCCGCCCCTGAGAGCTGGGCCAGACGGCCGAAGGCGGCGAAGCGCTCCGGCGTGGCCGGCTGTATAGTGACTTGGATCATGAAATGCTCCTTGAGCCCCGCTGCTCAGACGGGATATTCATTGCAGAGAGAGTACAGGGGCGCTTCATCCTCCTCGATGACCGGAAAGCGTCCGGTGGGTTCGAGGAACCGGTTGTCGCGGGCGTCATCGTTGACCCTGGAGACCTCGCCGACCAGCACGTTCCCCTTGCCCGATTCACCATAGAAATTATGATAGAGATAGGCGGGCAGGCTGATGCTTTCGCCCGGCTGCAGCACGATCTTGCCCCGGGCAGGGAGGGTACGGGTGAGGCCATCAACCTGAACGGTCACCGGCGTATCCGCCAGTTTTTCCTCGGGAGTCGCATTGCAGAGTTCCAGCACCAGATTTCCGCCGCCGCGGTTGATGATATCCTCCATCTTGCTCCAGTGGAAATGCCAGGGGGTCACCTGGTTTTCGCGGACGATCATCACCTTTTCCGCATAGTTCTTGCCCTCCTGCTGCTCCGGCGCGCCATTGCGCAGGGTGAAGAGCAGCAGGCCGATGCGGTAGAAATCCCCGGAGCCGAAATCGGTCAAATCCCAGCCCAGCTTGTTGGCAAAAATCTCGCCGGCCTGATCCTTGTTGGCCAGCCACTTCTCCCGGCCCCAAAAAGCCCAAGGCGGGAGGAAAAAGTGATGGGTCTGAAAAAAACGGGATGCTTCCCGCTGCAAGGTATTGATCTCGGACCGTTTCATGGTGTCTCCCTACTTTTCTATCCGGATGATGCTGACCATGCCGCCGGTCAACTCGATGTTCTCGACCAGTGTTCGGCCTTTTTCGCGGCGGAGGCTGGCCAACGGCTTTTCGTTCCCCAGGTGATCATAGAGATGGGCCTGGCCTTTGAGGGCCAGGGGCAGAGCGACGGACAAGGTCTCATGCCGGTCATCGCGCACGGCACCGGTACTATCGGCTGTGCGATGCGCCGGGAGGCAGGTTTGCAGCCAGCTGACCAGGATCACGCTGCCGTCCTGGCGGCGGAAGGCCAGCGTGTGGCTGTCCGAAGGATCCAGCCGTGAAACCGTCACCTGCGGCGTGATATTCCGGTATTTTTGTGAAAAGAGGGTATTGAAAAAAACCAGCGCCTGCTGCGCGGGCTTGGCGAGGTAATTAACGAAGGCCACGCCAAGATGACGGTTATTGTATTCGTCGCCGATCACCTCATCGCTTGGGGGCAGGTCCGAGATCTCATACCAGGCAACCGCCGAGATCTTTTCGGTCAAGACGATCAGCGCCAGCCGCTTGAACAGGTCGACCGCCTGATAGGCCGGGGTGTGTTCATACTCGTAATAGGCTGTATAGTCGTTGGATATCTTGCTGCCCTGGCGGAAGGTGCTGTACCCTACTTCGGCCATCCACAGGGATTGATTGCGGCCGTACTGGCGGATGACGTCGCTCATCGCCGCAATATGATCATCGATCTCCTCGACCGGCCGCGGGCTCCAGGTCTCGAAATAGTTGTGCATGTTGACGACATCGATCCAGGGGCTCAGGCCGTAGTCCCGGAACATTTTGGTGAGAAACTCCTCCCGGTAGGCGATGCCGCCCAGGACCACTTTGGCCTTGGGATCGGCCTCCTTGACGGCACGGGCCCCGATGCGGATCATTTCCGCAAATTGTTCCGGAGTTCCCTGCCAATAGACCCAAATGTCAGGTTCGTTCCACAGCTCCCAGGTCTTGATGTACTTTTTGTAGCGCGTCACCAGGGCTTTCATGAACTCACCGAACTGTCCGGGATCGACGGGGGGATAATTCCAGAACCAGTTGTTATCCTCCGGTTTGGTCGAGTTCCAGCGCGGCATATAGCAGACGTAGGGGATGAGGGTGATGCCGTATTCTTCGACCGCGATCCTGACGAAATCATCCCAGAAAAGCCAGTTGTATTGATCCTTGACCGACTCAATCGCGTCCCAACCGAAGGAGATGCGCAGCAGGTCGATATGGCTTTTCTTGAGAAACGCCATATCCTTGCGTATGCCCTCGAGGGTGGTCGTTTCCTCGGGATAGTCCTCGCAAAGTCCGACAGGGACATGGTAATCGGCCGTTTTGGCCGGCCTGAAGAGGCGGTCATAGTGGGGCCTGGCGGCCAAAGCGTTTATCGCGAGAAGCAAAAGCACACCCAGAAGGGGGATCGTTCTTTTTCTCATGGAGGAGCAGCCTTCCCTTTTAGTCATCATCAGAAATTAACGCCGGAGATGAGAATAATATTGGCATAGGAGGTGGCCTCGCCGGTGCGAACAAAGAGAATGCCTTCATCGGTGCACATGGCCTTGAACTCGGCATGGGTCACCTTGCGCAGCGGCACATCGGGCAGCACCTTGAGCATTTGCCGATAGAGCGGGGTGCTGATCTGTTCCATCTCCTCAGCGACAATGGCACCTTCGATGTGCAGCTCTTCCAGTACGACCGTCAGAGTATCCATGAAGGTGGGTATGTTTTTAGTCAGCGCCAGGTCGACGATCTCGGTCTCCTTGGGGAGCGGTAGACCGCAATCGCAGATGACAAGGCGATCGGTATGTCCCATTCTGGCAATCAGATAGGAAAGATGTGCGTTCAAGATCCCCTGTTTTTTCATGCAATGCTCCTGATTTGGTCCTGCCGGGTATAAATGTTCTGGTGAGGGCTCTTCCCTTAAAAGGTATACCTGGGTTTGTAGCGGAGTAACGGTTCTTGCAGCAGTCCTGAAGGTTTGGAGACCCCCTCGAAAATGTTGATCAGGGTATTGGTCACTTTCAGGAGCACGGTGTTCCGGCCGGGGTGAAGCAGACCGGTCGTATCGAGGCAGTAGGGATGCCAGGGCAGGACGACGGGCTGGTGCTCGTTGATGACCACCTCAAGCACATCCTCACCGCATTCGGCCTCGAGAAACAACTTGCCGCTGTCATAGGATGCCGGGAGATCGAATTTAAAGGTATAGCAGCCTGTGCCCGAAAAGAAGGGGTAGCCCTGGGCGCACCAGTCGCCCGCGGCCATGCGCGCACCCGGGGTGGTGATGATCCAGCTGTCATCTCTTTTTTCCAATGCGAAATTCCCGACCAGCTTGAGCAGGTCAAGGAGGCCGTCGGTGCGCCGTTCAACCACCAGCTGCACGGCCACCACATTGCGGCCCGGTTTCACGAACGGCCTGATGTCGATCTCGCGAATCTCCGCATCGAGGGCACTGCGCTGTCCTGTATCCCGTACGGCCGTGCCGTTGATATAGAGCGTATGGCCGCTGCCGCTGAATCCATCCACCAGCAGCTTCAGGGTTTGGGGCAGGCTGGCCATCTCGAATGCCGTGCGGTACCACAGTACGACGGGATAGGACTCTTCATCGCGCTCCTGAGGCAACTGCATCTCCCAGGCGCCCATCGTGACCTCCAGCCAGGCCTGGTCATCAAAATCGGGCTGCACAACCACCTCTTCCCCGGGCACCTCCCGGGCCAGGGCCATCTTCCAGCGGGAAAGGCAAAGGGCATTCTCCCCCTCCAGCTCAAAGGCCACCGGTTGTCCCAGGGCCAACGGGGGCAGAACCGCTTTGGCCGGCGCAGCAAGTTCCCGCAAGCCGCCCTCTCCCTCGACCCTGACAAAAGCGTGTTCGACCGCTGCGTCGGCATACGCGCTCACCTTTCTGTCCCCATAGTGCTCGATCACCAGGTTGGTAGCGCTGATGTAGCTACCGCCGCGTGCTCCCGTGAACACGACCAGATGGGCTGAGGTAGCGGGGAAATCGAGCGCCAGGTGAATCCGGCCGCTGGATTCCTGAAAGGGATAGATCGGCTGGATTGCGCCGCTTTCCGGATTCCAGAGTTCCGGCGCACACTGCTGGGCAAAGCTCGCCTCCACCCTTCCGAGCGGCTGCTGCGAGGTATTGACCAGAAAATAGAGGTGATGGCCGTCCTTGATCCGGTGCAGACAGAAGACGCTTTCGTTGTCAATGATCACGTCCGGGGTGAAGAGTGACTGCAGCAGATGCTGCAGTTCGATCTTGGGGCGATGGTGATGCAAACCCTGGCCCTGGAGCAGGACGATCCGCTCATTCTCGGGATTCGCCGCAATGGCGAACGGGCTGCCCGCCAGGAAACGCTGCAGCAGCGTCTGAGGATCAGCGCCGAAAAGGGCCTGGATCCGTGGCGCGGCCGTTGGTTCTTCCGTCTGCAAAAACTCAAAAGGCAGCAAGGTGTCGGCGAGGATGCGGCCGCCCTCCCGGGCGTAGCGTTCGATCGCGGCGAAGGTCGCCTCCCGGATATGCGTCAGCGGCGGCAGGATGAGCAGCTCATACTCCTCGGCGGCGATCCGGATGCGGCCGCCGGAAAAATCGGCGCCTGCCAGGACCTCCTCATCGACATAATCGAAATCCTGATGAAGACGGAGCAGGGTATCGGTGAGATAATTGAAATCGGCTTCGATGAGCGTTCCGATCCGGTTGCGCTGCTGGGGGGTGTAATTGGTCCAGATGCTGTTGAGCGGATAGAGGATGAGAATCTTGGCCACATGCCGGCCGCCGGAGAGCACATGTCCCAGCCGCGACATATACGTAGTGAAGCGATCGTAATACTTCCACCAGGTATGATGGTAGAACATGCTCGGCGGCCAATCGCGTTTGCGTTCGCCTTCGATGGAGTAATGGTAACCGTGGTTGTTGAAGAGGTTGACACCCAGGACATACTCCCAGTTGGCAATCCATTTCATCCGCTCCAGCGTGCAATCCCAGTAGGTTCCGCCCATCGATTCGCAGAGGAGGCGGGTGCTGCCAAAGTGGTGCGCGGCGGAACTGGCCAGTTTCAGGGCGACATGCTCGGCGGGTTCCTCCTCGCTGCCGATTTTGGGATAGAGATGATCGACGCCGATCAGGTGCATTTTTTGTAGGTATTTAAAGATATTGCCTTCGCAGCGGGCGTGGCCGCGCAGCCACTCCTCAAAGAGCAGGTGGCCGGTAAAGATCACGCCGTTCTCGTCACACCAGTCGCGGATGCGCTGGTAATAGGTCTCGGCATACTGCTCGGTGAGGGTGCGCCAGAAATCATAGCGGACCCTGGCGGTCCTTTCGCCCATATCGGCATAGAGGGCGGGCAGCCAGGGTTTGAGATCGTAGCCGCGGCGCTGGCGGAAGATCTTGAACATCCTGCTGGACCAGGGCACGACGTAATTATCGACGCCGACCTGATAATAGTACATCGCCGGTTCATCGGTATAAAATCCGGGGACGGTATTGCCGAATGCGGGACCGACCGCTTTTTTATAGCCCTCGTGGGTGAGCTCGAGAAAGCGGTTGGTCGATTCCGGATCGAGGGTGTCGATGTAGTAGTCGATCTCCTTTTCAAGGAAATAAAGCAGCTTCCACTTGCCGGCAGGCGCCTCCCAGGGCACGACCTTGTTGAAGGAGAGGTTAGGCGTCAGATCGATGAGCCGGGAGATGCCGGTCTCGAACTCCTCCGCACTGCAGGCGAAGGCGGCGATGGGCCGGGAATCGCCGGTATTGACATAGCGCGAGTCGGTCGCCTCGAGAAAGGTGAAAAGGGGCCCATCCACGTTCAGCACCACCAGTTCGAGGTATTTCTGCTTGAGGTGCGGCCATTTTTTCAGGACCTGGCGCTCCGCGGTGCCGCTCGGCCAGTTCATTTCATCATAGATCCAGATATCGATGCCGATCTCCCGGGCCTTTTTAACCGCAAACTGGACGCGTTCAAACCACTGCGGCGAGAGGTAGGGCACCTTGAGGCCGAAGCGGCCGTGAATGAACAATCCGGAGATGCCCTTGTCGTGATACTCGCGCAGCTGCCACTCCATTTCGGATTCCTGCATCTCGCCGTTCCAGAACCAGAAGGGCAGGATGCCCATTGCTTTGGGGGGTGTGGCGAAGTTTTCGCGGGTAAGGGTTTCGCCCTCAAGGGCAAGTTTTGCGAAGGCCATCTGTGGTTACTCCAATACCGTTCAGAAAGAGATCAAGAGTGAAAAGCGGTGCGGTGAGTCGAGATACTGGTAGTTGACGAAGGCATAATCGAGCTGCAAGTTCATGCCCGAGATCTGCTGCCGCAATCCGACGCCCAAGCCGAGGTTGCCCTCTTCGTAATTAAAGCGATAACCGCAGCGGAAGGCGAAGAGATGGTTGTACCAGTATTCGCCGCCGAGGTGATAGCGTTCGCCATAGTCATTGGTGTTGATGGCATCGAGGCTGAGCTGGAGATAATGGGCCGGTCCGAGATTGATAAAGCCGTTGTCGCCGCTGACGAGATCGAAGGCCGTGCCGATGCGATAGATCAGCGGCATCTCGTAGCCCTCGATGCGATCGCTCTTGTCCTTGCCCAGCCAGCTGACCGACCCGGTAGAAAAATTCTGGGCGCTCATGGCGATACGGAATCCCTTGAATCCGGTCTGGTAATAGGTGCCGACATCGAAGGCGAGCAATCCGGCGCCGTAGGTGAAGAGCTCCTCGCGGAAATACTTGGCGGAGAGGCCGATGGTGAGTTTGTCGGTGAACTCACGGGCGAAGGTCAGGCCGAATTGCAGGTCGCCGCCGGTGAAGGTTGAGCCAGTGCGGGTATCGGCTGCACCGGTAGGGCTGGTCACCAGCGCCTCCTCGAGGTCCTGGTAATCGAGACCGGCGAAGGAGAGGGCAAAGATACCCACCCGGTTCCAGCGCCAGCCGGCAGCCGCGGAGAGGTAATTGAGATCGGCGAACCAGCGGGCATAGCTGAAGGCGGCTTCGCCGCTCTTGAGGCCGCCGATATTGGCCGGATTCCAGTAGACCGCATTCACATCGCGCACTACCGCAATGCAGGCCTCTCCCATCCCGGCCTGGCGGGCGCCGACGCCGATCTTGGCGAACTGGAAGGAGGTCCTCCCGCCCTTGTTAAAAGCCAGGAGCGCGGTGGCCGCCGCCAGCGAAAGCAGGAGTGTAAGTACAAGGCTCTTTTTCATAATTCATCCCATCCTTCAATGGCTTAGCGAATGATCATCAACTTGCCCGTCAGCTTGCTGTCGAGACCGGGCACCCTGGACTGGATGTGGTAGATGTAGAGCCCGGGCGCCACCAGCAATCCCGAATCGCTTTTCTGGTTCCAGACCTCGCTGCCGGAGAGATTGCCATACCGATCCGGCTGATGATCGATCAAGGTGATCAGGTCTCCCGAGAGGGTATAGATACGGATGGTGCAGCTCTGTGGCAGATTGCGAAATTCGATGCGGTACGGATCGTTGATGCCGAAGCTGCGCTCCGGATCGTTAAAGATAAAGGGATTGGGAACCACATAGATGTCGAAGGTGTTGACCGGGCCCGAGGAGGCGGCGACCGGATTGGTGCGGTTGTAATCGCCGCTTTCAAGAGGGGACAGTCCGGTCACCACCGTGCCGTTGGCGGAGGTCCAGCTTCCCGGCGTTTTATTGCAAGCGGCCACATAATAGCCGCAGCGGAAGCCGAAGACGACCGTGGAGTCCATAAACACATACTCCTGCTCGTCCTCTTTCCAGTATTTGGCGAATTCCGAACGCGGGATTTCGAGAATGAGGTCCCAATAGGCGCCGCGGAAGACGGGCGATTCGGTCTCATTGACGAACTGGAAATCGGTGGAGCGGTAGATCCGGTAGCTACCCAGATCGACAGCGCCGTCATAAAAGGTAGCACCGGAACCATCCTTGATCACCGCGGTCTCCGCCCTTTTGTCCCAGGCCACCCGGATCAGCGGCACCTCGGTGCTGTAGGAGACGTTGGCGGCGATGCAGGCGGGACCCGGCGGCGGCTCGGGGGCGTCGGCAGCCAGCGGCATCCCGTTGACGGTGGCGCCCAAGCCCCACTGTACGGCTTCCCGGGCATGGTTCGCATTGCGGCGGATGGCGGCGATGGTGCTGTCGGGGAAGTGCCCCTGGGGATCGCCCTTGACGACATCATGATAATCCATGCAGCCGGCGATTTCGGCCAGCACAAAACGCACCTTTTGCCCCGGCTCAAGGGTATAGGGGCCGTAGGAAAAGGTGAAGAAATTGAAGCGGTTGCCGTTGTTGCCGAGCGCGGCCTGAAGATCCGGCAGCGTGGCGAAATCATAAAAAGATTTTTTCGGCCGGAAGTTGGCCATGCTGAACTTTTCCAGATCGAGATCCATGCCCTGGAAGCGGCCGCCCTTGTGCGAATCGATGCGCAGGATATCCGGCTTGGGGGTGGCGCGTTCGATCGCGCCGGCCGGACTGGCATAGAGGGCGAGCCAGCCAAAGGCAGAAGGACTCATCAGCTCATCCCCGAAATACTTTTTCCAGATCTCGTTCTCTTTGAGGGCGCTGGCATCCCACCAGGTAGGCGGCTCCTTGCCGCCGTTATAGTTGGTCGAGAAGACCAGCTGCCCGTCATCATAGACATGATAGTAATCGTGATACCATTTCTTTTCCCAGCCGAAGCCCCCGGCGCTGATCGGGGAAAGCTCGGCCCCGAAGTTGATATTGCTTTTGGTCGAGACCGAAATGCCGGAATGAAAGACAAAGTAGACATCCTTCAGGGTTTGGGGCGGGAAATCGGGAACGACCGTATTGGTGAAATCCGAGACGATGGTCCCGGTATTTTCAAAGATATAGTCATAGATTATGAAATCGTTGTAACCGGGATAGCTCCAGACGTAGCTACGCCGGGTCACCGAGACGCCGGTATTGGTGTTGAAGGTGCCATCGGTCATCTCCTCCGGCAGCAGGGGATTGAAGCCGGGCTCCTCGCTGTAATTTTTGACCATGCCCAGGTCGCGGTAGGGCTGCTCAATGCCGTAGCTGTCTTCCTGCATGCCCGAGAGAAAGACCTCGTAATCGGTTGGCGTCGGCGCGTTTTTAGGCGGCGGTCCCGGCGTCATCAGATCCTTGGTGACAATCCAGCAGCCGCTGCGGAAGTTGTGAAAATTGGCATTGGCGTAGGTATTGACGGCCTTGTTTTCGTTACCGACGGGGTGGTAATAGTCCTTGAAGCCGGGATAGAGCCCCAGCGGCACCGAAACGAGGAAATCCCAGGCGCCGAGGCTGCCGATCCAGCCATCCGAGCTGATCGTATCCCAGAGCTTGCCACGTTTGTGGATCTGCTCTGTCATGGTTTGGGCTACTCCGCTCCTGGCAGCCGTCAGCAGCAGAATCAGGCAACCGGACAAGAGATGTTTGCAGTGTATTCTCATCTTACGCTCTCCCTAGCCTGCTAGAATGCAAAGGTGGCGCCGAACATGACCGAGCGCGGCAGATTGCGGTATTTGGCCGCCGCGAGAATGGGCGCTCCCGTCATGTCATAGTTCGGCACGTCATCAAATCCCGATTTCGCGAATTTCGCCTGGTCGTCGTATGAGGCATTTTCAAAGGTCTGCAGATTCAGCCACGGATCATTGAAAAGATTCTGTACCTCGATGTAGGGGTTGATACGCAGGCCGACAGCGGGCAGATTAATCTCCTTCTTGAGCCGGAAAGCGGCATTCTTGTCGGCTGGGCGCAGGTAGCGCTTGCCATCATAGAGGAAATAATCCGATCGGATCTTGTCATTGGGAAAGACAGCTTCGTAATTGATCGACATGGTGATGTCCTTGAGGATCGCCGCCACCAGCGAATTTCCGCCCGGGGTCTGATACGAGATCCCGGCTTTCAGGCGCGGATTGTTATGGGCGATGACATCCCCGCTTGAGGGATAGCGCACGGTGCCGTCGCCGCGGATGACATCCGGATCGCCGCTGCTGCCGTAGATGCCGATCTGGGTGGCAAAGTTCACATAGCCCCAGAGGGCGCCCAGCTTGCCCACCGAGGGCAGCTTGCGCAGCGAGATCTCTGCACCGCGAACATCGGCATAATTGCCGTTGCCATTGGTGGTGTAGATGCCATTCGGCGATTCGATGGTGGTGGTCCTGATCGTATTGCGGATATCCTTGTAATAGCCGGTCACATCGATGACGAACTGGTCAGCAAAGTTGCGCTCGAGGCCAACCTCATAGGCGATGGTCTTGAGCGGCCGCACTTGACGATTCCCGAGCACCCAGGGAAAATTGGAGCCGTCGATAATAAAGGTGGTCAGGCTTCCCTGTTGCCCGCCGGAATCGTTGCCCTCGCCATAATCACCAAACGAGCTGCGCTGGAAAAAGTGGCCGTAGGAGAAATGGAGCACGGTGCGCTCATCGATGGGATGAGAGATGCCGAGACGGGGACTGAGCTGGGTGAAGACCCTGGTCTTTTTCTTGCCCGAATTGAGGGGATCGAAGAGATTGGTGTAGACAAAATCATTGGGATTGTAGAAATCGAAGCGCAATCCTGCATTCATGATCAGGCCGCCGAATTCGAGCTTGTTCTGGAAGTACAGGGCGCCCTGGTAAGGATTGTAGGTGCGGTCATCGCGGCGGTCCGGGGCCTTGGCCTGGTTGAAATGGTCGAGGTTATAATAGGAGAGGTCGACGCCGCTTTTCAGATACCAATATTTGTTAATGGTACTGCCGAGAAAGCCGGTGAGATTGTACTCGGTATTGTCATCGTCATAGCGGTAATAATAGCCCAGGGTATGATAGCCAATGGCATTCATGTATCCACCCTGAATCGCGTAGCCGTTCGCGTCGGTTGCACGCAAATAGTCGTAAATGGCTTCGGTAGCTGACCAGCCCACAGGATCGTCCGGGAAGGTCCAGGTCTTGCGTTTGGCGTGGACACGGTTGAGTTTCACCTCGTACATCGTTTTCGGACTGAGCACATGGTTGAAGGTGAGGGTCTGCCCATCGGTCCGGTTGGTCGGCAACCCCGCAAAATCGTAATAGGCATAGCGGGAATTGAGCCCGTAGCGTTGCGAATACCAGGAATCCACCCCTTCCATTCCCCAGCAGCTCTCCTCCGAACCGCCAAAAGCGGAGAAAGTCAGCTTCATCGTGGGGGCCATCTGGTAGCTCAGTTTGAGGGTGCCATCGAAGAATTTGCCGACATTGCGATAGGCATTGCCCATGACCGGGGGCTGGGAGCGGTATTTGCCGGTGGCAAAGAAGCTCATGTTATGGATCAGGGGAACGGGGCCGCCAAGGCTGATCTCGGTCTGGTAACTGGGCCGTTTGGTATAATCGTTCAGCGGCTGGTGGGTCGACAGGTAATTCTTGAAGGCCTGTTCCGGGGTCCAGACACACTTGGGGTCGTAGCCGTAAGCGCCGTTGAGATCGACCCATTGATCGGTATTCTCGATCCACCACTCGAGATGCCGGGCATGGCTGTTCTCCCAATAGAGGTTGGAGTTCAGGTCGTAGAGGGCATCCCCCCAATGCTTCTTGCCCGGCGGGGTATAACGGGTATCGACAAAGAGGTTGTAGCGGTCCTTGCCCTCCTTGGTGACCACGTTGACCACGCCCGACATGGCCTCCCCGTATTCGGCGTTGAACGATCCGGTGATCACCTCGACCTCGGCGATGGAGCTGAGATTGATGTTGGTATAGGGGGAGTGGTCCATCGGGTTTTGCGCCCGCGTGCCGTCGATCATAAAGGCGACCTGATCGAGGGTGCCGCCGCGGAACTTCATCACTCCATCCTCTACGTTGATGCTCGGCAGCGTGGTCAGCACCTGCATGAAATCGGTGGTAGGCCGGCTGATGATCTCCTGGCTGGCGAGGATCATGTTGGAGGAGGTGTTGTCCTTCTCCACCAGGGGCCGTTCCGCGGTGATGACGATATCCTCCCCCGCGATCACCGATTGTTCCAGAGCAAGCGCGATCTCGGTGGTGCGGTCGATCCGGACCACCACCTCCTTGACAGTCATGCCCTTGTATCCCACCATGGTCGCTTTCAGGGTATAGCTGCCGGTCGGGACGTTGGCGATATAATAATCGCCCGAGAGGTCCGAGACTGCGCCGAGCGTGGTACCGACGACGATGACGTTGGCGCCGAGCAGCGGTTCCCTGGTCTTCGCATCGGTAATTTTTCCGGCGATTTTACCGGTGGTGGCCGCCTCCAGCACTCCGGAGGCAAAGGGCACCCCGAGAAGGGTCAACAGCAGCAGGGCCCTGGTCCATGCAGACCGCATGCAAGTATGGGATCCAGTGATCATAACCAAACCTCCGCGCGAAAAGAGAACTCAAAAAACGATCGCCCCTTTGACAAATCCCGCAGCCTTTGCCGACGCTGTCTTGAAGGCCGTATTGATCTCGAGCAGCGGGAAGCGGTGAGTCACCAGAGGACCCATATTCAATTTTCCTGCTTCCAGCAGCTCCAGACCAATATGCATCCCCTCGATGTAGAGATGGGCACTGCGGGAATGGCCGTTGATGATCCGAAAGGCCATCCAGTTCCAGTAGCCCCAGTCCACAGTGCGGGCGCCGCCCTGATGGAATCCAAAGACTTCGAGTTTGCCCTCCATACGCACCAGCGCCGCGGTCATGTCCAGGGTCTCCTGTCGTCCGGCCGCCTCGATGCCAACGTCCACCCCCTGACCATGCGTCAGTTCCCGCACCGCCGTCACAGCATCGACGGTCCGGGGGTTAAAGGTATGATCAGCACCCAGGTTGCGCGCCAGCTGCAGGATATCCTCGCGCGTATCGATCGCGATGAGCATCCCTGCACCGCGCACCCGCAGAACCTGGAGCATGATCAGTCCCATGAAGCCGCAGCCGACCAGACCCACGCTTTCATTGAACTGGATATCGGCCTTGCGAACGCCGTTGACGGCGCAGGCGATCGGTTCGCCCAGGGCCAGTTCCATGGGCGTTTGCGGCTGCAACCGGAAGAGCGAGCCGGCGGGCGTGGCAAAATACTCCGCATAGCCCTTGCCCTCGATCCAGGCGGCCACATGATCGCCGGGTACGAATCCCTGCACATGTTCGCCTGCCGCTACGACGACTCCCGAGGCCTCGTGCCCGATGAAGATCGGAAACCGGAGATTGGGATTCCGTCCCTCCCACATTTCGACCTCTCCGGTGCAAACGCCGCAGGCAGTCGTCCGGACCAGGACATCCTCCGGGCCGATGACCGGCATCTCGCGTTCTTCGATGACAAACTGTTGCGGACCGTAGAGTATGGCAGCTTTCATGGAGATCACCTGTACATAACCGTGCGTACCGTCTTCAGCCGGGAAAGAGATCCGGCCGCCGCGTGCCGTGCAGCGGCCGGATCGGTTCCCGAGGGGAATCGAGGTTCCCGTTTATTTGAGCAACATCGCCTTGCGACTGGCGATCAACTGGTCATTGACGCGCAGCTGAATGAAATAGAGACCGCTGGCGAGTTCCGCACCGTTCCACTTTACCGCGTGAACGCCGGCGTTTTCCTTGCGGTCCACCAGCGCAGCGACCTGCTTGCCGAGCACATTGTAGACCTCGATCCGGACTCTGGCATCCTTCTTTAACTGATAGCTTACCGTCGTGGCCGGATTGAAGGGGTTCGGATAGTTCTGGGCGAGGCTGAACTCCGACGGGATGGTCTGCGGCGTCCGGTCCGCTTCTTCTACGCCCGTGATGCTCTGCTTGAAGGTCAGCATGCCGAAGGATTTGGCACGGCGCTGGATATCGCCGGCGATATAGTCGCTGGGATAGCCGACCGCGGTATCCGCCGGCTGCGGATGCCAGGTATAATAGGCATAGGTCCCTTCACCCCAGCTCCACGGCACCGCGGTGGTGTCGGGCGTGGCGGCCGCACCGCCGATGTTGAAGCCGATGCGGGTTCCCAGGGCGATCTGCGGCACCTTGATCTTCATCTCGACGCCCCAGACGAAATTGTCGTTGTCGACAAAGACCTGGCCAGCCACCCAGCCCGAATCGACCGGCGAATACTGCCAGTAGATCTGGTTGGGGTCATCCCACCAGCCGCCCCAGTTGAGGGTGATGCCCTTGTCGTAGATCTTGTAGACCACCGGCCCCTTGTCGGGGGCATTGTAGGGCGCACCGCTCCAATCCGGAGCATACTGGCCGCCGGCCGGATCGCCGGCGAGAATGCGGTCGACACCGATCATGATCTGCTCGCCGGTCCAGGCGGTCGAATCGCTGCCGAAATAGAAAGAGTAATCATCGACCTTGGCGAAAACATAGAGCCAGTCCTCGGTCCAGAGCAGCTTCGCTTTGGCTTCGATGTCGGGGTAGGGAACGCCGCCCCAGGCGCCGTCCCAGAAGCCGATCATGTTGACCGCGGCGGCGTTGGCCCAGGCGGGTTCATCGGCCTTGCCATCCAGGACGAGCGCATCCGGAGCCACATAGGGGACATCGATGTTGGCCGCAATTCCGTAAGGCTCCGGGCCGCCGACAAAGGTCAGGGTGCCGAAGCTCTGGGCGCGGCGCTGGATGTCGCCGGCGATGTAATCACTGGGATAGCCGACCGCGGTATCCGCCGGCTGCGGATGCCAGGCATAATAGGCATAGGTCCCTTCACCCCAGCTCCACGGCACCGCGGTAGTGTCGGGCGTAGCCGCCGCACCGCCGATGTTGAAGCCGACCATGGAGTTGGTGCGGATCTGCGGCAGCCAGATTTTCATCTCAACGCCCCAGACGAAATTGTCATTGTCGACGAAGACCTCGCCGTCCACCCATCCCGAATCGACGGGTGAATACTGCCAGTAGGTTTGGTTGGCGTCATCCCACCAGCCGCCCCAGTTGAGGGTTATGCCCTTGTCGTAGATCTTGTAGACCACCGGCCCCTTGTCGGGGGCATTGTAGGGCGCACCGCTCCAATCCGGAGCATACTGGCCGCCGGCCGGATCGCCGGCGAGAATGCGGTCGACACCGATCATGATCTGCTCGCCGGTCCAGGCGGTCGAATCGCTGCCGAAATAGAAAGAGTAATCATCGACCTTGGCGAAAACATAGAGCCAGTCCTCGGTCCAGAGCAGCTTCGCTTTGGCTTCGATGTCGGGGTAGGGAACGCCGCCCCAGGCGCCGTCCCAGAAGCCGATCATGTTGATCTCGACCGCATTGTTCCATGCAGCCTCATCGGCCTTGCCATCGAGGGTCAAAGTCCCGGGAGCGACGTAGGGGACATTGATGTTGTCCCCCACCCCGTACGGGGCTTGCGCATGAACAATAGCAAATCCCGGAACGAGAATGAGACAGAGCAGGAGTGTCCATCTTTTCATTGCATACCTCCCAACATGTTTTGCTGCGGCTTTGCCTGTGATTTAGATACCCCCAGCGATCTGTACATACGCCAGCTGCATCACCTCCTTGGAGTCGATTAAGGACGGGTGCGCCTGTGCACCAACCGAACATCCACACGAACTTGCCATGACAGAGAGCGCCAGCGCCGCGATCCCGCCGGCATCCTTGGAACGCGGCCTCATTCTTTCAGGCCGGACAGGGTAATACCCTTGATGAAATATTTTTGGGCAAAAAAGAAGACGATCAGAATCGGCAGGGTCGCAGTGACCGATCCCGCCATCATCAGATCCCATTCCGTAAGATAGCGGTCGCGAAAGATCGCCAGCCCCAGCTGCACCGTGCGCAGCTCTTCCGAGCTGGTGACGATCAGGGCCCACATGAAATCATTGAATACGCCCATGAAGGTAAAGATCGAAAGGGTGGCCAGGGCCGGCTTGGAGAGCGGAATGATGATGTTCCAGAGCACCCGCCAGCGGCTGCAGCCGTCGATGTACGCCGCCTCCTCCAGCTCTTTGGGGATGGTCATGAAGAACTGCCGCAGCAAAAAGGTGCCGAAGGCCGAGGCCAGCCCGGGGACGATGAGCGCCTTGTAGCTGTCGATCCAGCCGATCCAGTGCAGGATCATGAAGGTGGGGATCATGGTGACCTGGCCGGGGATCATCATCGTGCCGAGAAAGAGCAAAAAGAGGACCTCGCGTCCCTTGAACTGCAGCCGCGCAAAGGCGAAGGCCGCCATGGAACAGGTGATGAGCTGTCCCAGCGTGACGCTCACCGCCACCAGGAGGCTGTTGAGATAATAGCGGCCGAAGGGGGCAGCCTGGAAGGCGCGGAGATAGTTCTCGAAGTGAAATTTGGCCGGCATCCATTTAGGCGGATAGACAAAGATCTCGTTGAGATCCTTGACAGAGGTCAGCACCATCCAGATAAAAGGTGCGAGGGTAGCCAGGGCCGCGGCGTAGATGAGGATGTAATAGAGCAGGCGCCGCATGGAGAAGGCTATTTTGGCTGGGTAGCTGGGCATGGCTTCCGTCAAATTTTGGATTTCATCAAGCGGATCTGCAGCAGCGTCAGAACGATCAGCAGCAGAAAGAGGAAATAGGCGACAGCCGAAGCGTAGCCCATTTCGAAGAATTTAAAGGCCTGCTCGTAGAGATAAAAGACCAGGACCTTGGTCGCCCCCATCGGGCCGCCCGAGGTGAGAACGTAGACGACATCAAAGGCCTGGAACGAGCCGATGATCGACATCACCATGATAAAAAAGGTCGTCGGGCTGAGCAGGGGGATGGTGATCCGCCAGAATTTCGTCCAGGCCCCGGCGCCGTCGATCTCCGCGGCTTCGTAATAGGTATCAGGGATGCCCTGAAGTCCGGCCGAAAAGAGCACCATATTAAAGCCGAGGGTTTTCCAGACCGCCATGAGGATCAAGGCGAACATCGCCGAATGGGGCTCGTTGAGCCAGTTGGGCCCCTTGATCCCCACCAGGGTGAGAAAATAATTGACCAGGCCAAAATTGGGATCGTACATCCAGCGCCAGATCACCGCTGCGGCGACCGGCGAGATGATCACCGGTGCAAAGAACGCCGTGCGCAGAAATTTCTTGCCGGCGAGCTTTTGGTTCAGCAGGTAAGCGACCAGCAGCGAAAGGGCCATGTTCAGCGGCACGGTGCCGACGGTGTAGATCAGGGTATTTTTCAGAACCGACCAGAATTCCGGATCCCGGAACATGCGGGTGTAATTGGCCAGGCCGACAAACGCCTGCTGCGCGCTGAACATGTTCCACTGATGAAAGCTCAGGTAGAACGAAAAGAGCACCGGAAAGAGGACGAAGGTCGAAAAAATGACCAGGGTCGGCGAAAGAAAGAGCAGGGCGCTGAGCCCCTCCTTTTTCCGTGCCGAAGCAGTGTAGGTCCGGCTGGGTGCCATGCGATCAGGGCCTCGCGCTGCCGGTTTGAGTCCTGGCGGCCAGCAGAGCGTTCGACTTGGCGGACGATTCTCGTAAGGCCGTGGCCGGATCGATCTTGCCGACGGTTGCCCGCTCCAACGCTTCGGCGACATGGCGGGTGATCTGCAAGCCATTGTAGTCGATCGGACGCGAGGCCATGCTGTACTCCAGCTCATCGACAAAAACCTTGAAATTGGGATTCGCAGCCAGATAGGCCTGGAATTCCGGCACCTCGAGAACCTTACGATTGATGGGCAGATAGCTCGACTTCATCGCCCAATAGGCCTGATTTTGCGGCTGGATGATCCATTTGATGAATTTCCAGGCGGCCGCCGGATTCTTGCTCTGTTTGAAAATGGTCAGATATTCGCCGCCGATGATCGTCGCCTTTTGTTTCGGCCCTTGCGGCAGCGGGGCGAAGCCCCAGTCGAAATTCTGCAGCAGCGTTTTGTAGCGCGGCAGGTTCCAGGGGCCGTCGAGAGCCATAGCCAGCCGCTGCGAGGCGAAGGCGACGTCATAGTCGGTGGTGTAGGTGCTCAGCTTCAGCTCCTGGTAGATGTTTTGCCAGAGGGTGAGGGCCGCCACGCCCGCCGGGCCGTCATAAAGGACCGCGGTCTGCTCCGGATTGATGATCTCGCCGCCCGCTTGCCAGAGGAAAGGCAGCCATTGCCAGACCATCCAGCCGCCGAGCGGGCCGGTGGCGGGAAAGATCGGCAGAAAAAAGCCCACCTGTTCCTGTTTGCCATCACCGTCGGTGTCGGTGGTAAGTTTTTTCGCACAGGCGACCAGCTCGTCCCAGTCCCGGGGCGGTTGGGCCGGATCAAGGCCGGCCTTGCGGAAGAGGTCCTTGTTGTAGAGGAGGGCGAGATTGGTCGCCTCCATCGGCAGGCTGTAGAGGGTGCCGCGCCAGGAGGCATACTGGATCAGCGCCGGGTAGATCTGGGCCATTTCAGCTGGACTCAAGCCGTCCGGACCGTCAATGAATTCGGCCATCTTGTAGATGGCGCCGGCCTCGACGAGGTCTTCGAGATAGTCCGAATGGACCCAGGAGATATCGGGGGCGGTTTTGCTTTGCACCGAAGTGATGAGTTTCTGGATCAGAGCGTCGCCGGTGGGGATATACTGGGCGCGGATCTGGATGTCCGGATTTTCCTGCTCGAATTTGGCGATGAGTTCATTGAGCGCCGGGACGGTTGAAGAGACGAAACTGTGCCAGAAGGTGACGGTGGTTTTGCCGGCAGTAATCGCAGGTTCCTTCTTGCCGCACTGACACCAGAGAGCGAGACCCAGTACAAATGCGAGAGCACTCCATTTTTTCACGCGCTTGCCTTTCGTGATATACCGATCATTCAAAGGGGTAGAGTCTCAGCCAGGCGTATCCGGTCGCGCTGGGGCTGAAATTATTGACCTTCCACTTGCTGTTGGTCATCCACAGGATCTGGACCTTGTTCTTGACGAAGCCGGTTTCCGGCCAGGCGACGGCCTCTTCGCTGCCCAAGGGGGCCTGGCCGATCTTGAGGGGGGGATAGATATTATCGGCCAGGGAATCGGGTGTGACGATATGCCAGATCAGATCGGTGAAGCCGCCTAGGGAATTGGTGCGGACGGCGATCTGGCGAAAAGGCAGATCAGCGGGAGTCCAGGAGAGGGTATAGCTGTCCTCGAGCATGGTCTCATTGCGCTGGATGGTGATGTTGACGATCTCCTTACCCAGGGCGTTTTTTTCGCCACCGATTTTGCCCTTGACCAGGACGCTCATGACGAAGGTGGTATCGATGAAGTTATTGGCATCGCGATGGCTGCTATCGAGGCCGGCAGCGAAAGCCGCCTTGTCGGCCAGCCAGAAGGTGTATTCCGCGGAGTCGGTGAGGGCGGTTGCGGGAGTGCCGCCGTACTGGAGGATGCGGGCGGTGTCGGTGTTCTGTCCGAAGGTGATCCAGGATCCGATGGAATTGGCATCGGATGTGCGCAGCCAGATCAGGCTCTGGTCGAGGGCGGCTTTACGGCCCTTGTTGACGCCGGCGGCGGCGATGCGGCCGCCGAGCCATTGCAGGTCGGGGGTGCTGTTTTTGGTCACGCGCAGCCAGTGGAAGGGGCGGCTGCCGGCATAGGGAGCGAGGAGATCGGCGTTGTCGTCGCTGCAGTGAAAGGAGGCGGCAGCGCCGAGCAGCAGGGCCAGGGTGGCAAGGTGGAATCGAGCTTTCATGATCGGGCCTCAAAGCGTTTGATGTGCAAACGTTTGTGCAACAGATATGGCGTCATGTCCTGAATGGGTTTTCTCAACTCGCGGTCCGGCTTTGCTTTTCAGTCTGGATTCAGGTCTATGGATTCAGTGGACGATTGGAGGACAGTGCGCGACGGACTTGCGGACGATCAGCTGTGGTTCCAGGACGATACGCTTTTTCTCTTTTTGCCCCTTGCTCTTCAGGTCCTCGATGAGGAGTTTGACAGCGATCTCGCCCATCAGTTCCTTGGGTTGGCTGACGGCGGTCAAGGGGGCATATAAAAAGGGTGCAAAATCGGTGTCATCGAACGAGACCAGCGAGATATCCTCCGGGATGAGGAAGCCTTCTTCCTGAATGGCCTGTAGAGCGCCGAGGGTGATCAGGTCGCTGGTGGT
The DNA here is from genome assembly GCA_035353815.1 of bacterium. Taxonomy (GTDB): domain Bacteria; phylum Zhuqueibacterota; class Zhuqueibacteria; order Residuimicrobiales; family Residuimicrobiaceae; genus JAKPUX01. The sequence continues at coordinate 44,345 of DAOQAG010000012.1, read as the reverse complement.
AAAGATCGCGCTGGGAGGCTGTTCCAGGCGCAGGAGAATTTTGGTCTCGATATAGCCATTGTTCTTGCGAAAATCATCGCCGACAATCAGGTTTTCATCGGGCGCGATGCCGTATTTGGCCAGGGCATCGAGATACCCCCGCAAACGGGCGCGGTTGGTGTGGGTCTCCGCCAGCCCCTGCACGATCGCAATCCGCGTATGCCCTTCGGAGAGCAGGTGTTCCACCGCCTCGAAAGCCCCTTTATAATCATTGACAATGACCGAGTTAGTCTGAATTTCATCGAAACAACGATCGAGGAGCACCAGCGGGATGCCATCATCCAACAGTTCCTTGAGATGGGAATAGCGGACCCCCACGGGCATGATGATAAAGCCATCCACGCCCTTGCTGCGCAGTAGCTCGATCTGGTCGATCTCGGTTTGGAGGTTTTCGTCGGTATTGCAGACAATCAGGCTGTAGCCGGCGTTATAGGCGAAGGTCTGGATGATACGGGTGACGTAGGCGAAGAAGGGGTTGGAGATGTCCGGGACTACGAGGCCGATGGTTTGACTCTGCTTGAGACGCAGCCCGCGGGCGAGATGGTTGGGCCGGTAATTCAGCTTCTGGGCCACCTGCAGGATGCGCTCCTCCATTTCCCGGCTGATACGGTATTTTTTCGCCTGTTTGCTGAGCACCCGGGAGACCGTGGAGACGGAACAATGGGCCTGGGTGGCGATATCGGTGATGGTAGTGGACATGAGGAGGAGTCCGGTTGCTGTGCTTGTTCGCGACAAAAGTGGCCGCATTTCAAGAACAAACGTTTGCGCAATTAAGTATAGCAATTCACGCGGGCATTGTCAAGCACTTTTTTCAGTTCTCGTTTTTTTCGCGCCGCAATTGTCCCCCCATACACGGCGTGCCGGTTTACCTCCAGGTATCTCCCCCCCTCTACTGGTTTCCCAAAAATTCTTCTTGGAAAAATGCACCAAAGACCGCTATATTATAAAAATAAAGCCGCGTGATCCACCCGAGATCCTCCCGCGGCAAATCTTTCTTGCGCTTATCCCTGGAATGGAAATGTCTGAATCCTTGCTGTTTCCCGAGCTTCTCCCCTATCGCCTCACCTCCGCGCATACCCTTGAAACCCTCCGCGTCGATCCCAAACGCGGCCTCGACAGCAGCACCGCTGCGGAGCGATTACAGACCTACGGTGCCAATGAATTGCCGGAGGCCCCGACCGAGCCGGCATGGAAAAAATTCCTCGCCCAGTTCCGCGACCCCCTCACCGTGCTGCTGCTCGTCGCTACGGTCATCTCCTTCATCGCCTGGCTGATCGAACGCGATACCGTCATCCCCTTCGAAGCCATCACCATCCTCGCCGTGGTCATCCTCAATGGCGTTCTCGGCTATCTCCAGGAGGCCCGCGCCGAACAGGCGATCGCCGCCCTGGCCGCCATGTCCGCGGCCACCGCCCGTGTGCTCCGCGACGGCGCCCAAAAAATTCTTCCCGCCCGCGAACTGGTACCCGGCGACCTGCTGGTTATCGAGGAGGGCGACACCATCCCTGCGGATGCCCGGGTGCTCGAATCGGTGGCGCTCAAGGTGGCGGAGGCCGCCCTCACCGGCGAGAGCGCGCCGGTGAGCAAGGACAACTCCCATCTCGATACCGAAACCGGCATCGGCGACCAGTTCAACATGCTCTTCAGCGGCACGGCCGTCACCAGCGGCCGCGGCCGGGCGGTGGTCACCGCCACCGGCAGCAAGACTGAAATCGGCAAAATCGCCGGGACCCTGCAGGAGACGGAAAAAGAGAGCACGCCGTTGCAGCGCGAACTGGACGGGGTCGGGCGCATGCTCGGCATCGTCATCATCGGCATCGCCCTGGTCATCATCGCCACGATTCTCGCCTTCGAGGACCTGAAGAGCTGGGTCGATCTGGTCGATGTGCTGCTGCTGGCCGTCTCGCTGGCTGTGGCCGCCGTGCCGGAGGGGCTGACCGCCATCACCACCATCGTCCTCTCGCTGGGCATGGAACGCATGGCCCGGCGCAATGTCATCGTCCGCAAGCTCAACGCGGTTGAGACGCTGGGCTCCACCACCGTGATCTGCTCGGACAAGACCGGGACGCTGACCAAGAACGAGATGACAGTGCGCAAGGTGGTGACCGCCGGCGGCGAGGTCTCCCTCACCGGGGTCGGCTATGCGCCCGCCGGCAGCCTGGAATGCGCTGGCCAGCCATTGGGTGACGGCCCGCACCGGGATGAGGTGCGCCATGCCTTGCGCGCTGCGCACCTGGCCAACAACGCCCGGTTGATCCGCAACAGCGAGAATGGCTGGGCGATCCAGGGCGATCCGACCGAAGGGGCGCTGCTGGTGGCCGCCCGCAAAGCCGGATGGAACGAGGCTGAGCTTTCGGAGCGCTTCCCGCGCGTGCGCGAGGTTCCCTTCAGCAGCGAACGCAAACTGATGAGCACAGCGCATCGCGACATGGAGAATGAGGACCGCTACATGGTGGTGTGCAAGGGAGCGCCCGATGTGCTGCTCGCGCGTTGTTCGCACCTGCGCGTCGGCCATGAAGCGCAGCCGCTGACGCCGGAGCGCCGCGTGGACATCCTCGCTGCCGTCAACAAGCTGGCCAGCGAAGCCCTGCGCACCCTGGGTGTCGCCTTCCGCACGGTACGCCTCGACGAGGTGACCGGCGAGATGAGCGACGATGAGGTCGAGAGCCAGTTCGTTTTTCTCGGTGTGATCGGCATGATCGATCCGCCGCGCGCCGAGGCTGCCGAAGCGGTGCAGGTCGCCCGTGCTGCCGGAGTGCGCTCGGTGATGATCACCGGGGATCATCCGGCAACGGCGGCAGCGATCGCGCGTGAGCTGGGCATCAGCAGCGAGGGCAGCCGCGTCGTCACCGGGGCGGAGCTGCAAAAAATGAACGACGCCGAGCTCGAGGAGGTGGTGCGGGAGGCCTCGGTCTACGCCCGGGTGGCGCCCGAGCACAAATTGCGCATCGTCCGTGCCCTCAAGGCGAACGGCGAGATCGTCGCCATGACCGGCGATGGCGTCAATGACGCTCCGGCGCTCAAGAGCGCCGATATCGGGCTGGCGATGGGCATCACCGGTACCGATGTGTCCAAGGGCGCCGCCGACATGATCCTGACCGACGACAATTTTGCCAGCATCGTCGCGGCGGTCGAGGAGGGGCGGGCGATCTTTGCCAACATCCAAAAATTCCTGCGCTATTTGCTCTCCTCCAACATGGGAGAGGTCTTCGTCATGTTCTTCGGCGTGATTTTAGCCGGCGCGATCGGCCTGCACGCGGAGGGAACTTCATCTGTCGTGGCGCCGCTGCTCGCCGTGCAGATTCTCTGGATTAATCTCCTGACCGATGCCGCACCGGCACTGGCGCTCGGAGTCGATCCGGCCGACCGCCGCCTGATGAAGCGCCCGCCCCGCGATCCCCTGACCCACGTCATCAACCGCGATATGTGGATCGGCATTCTTCTCGTCGGCCTGGTCATGGGGATCGGCACCCTTCTGGTCATGGACTATTGTCTGCCCGGCGGATGGATCGAAGGCAGCGGGAGTGTCCCCTACGCCCAGACCATGGCCTTCACGGTCCTGGTCATTTTCCAGCTCTTCAATGTCTTCAACGGCCGTTCGGGCTATGACAGCGCCTTCAAGGATCTCTTCAGCAACCTCTGGATCTGGCTGGCGATCCTGCTCTCGGCCCTGCTGCAGGCGGTGGTCCTTTACGTGCCCTTCCTGCAAAAAGCCTTCGGGACAGTCCCGCTCAGCTTCAAGGACTGGATCATCTGCATCGCGGTATCGAGCACGGTGCTATGGATCCGCGAGATTTCCAAAATGGTTTGGCCGAGAACCCGCTATAACGTCAAGCCGGTCGCCAGCTGAGAGAGCCGGAGGCCGTAATCCGGGTGGGGTACAGGCAGCCGCTTGACCGCCGCCTTGAGCCGGCAGCCGGATGAACAAGCCGGCGCCGGCAGAAGAGTACCGCATCATCCGAAGCCGAAAGGCTAATTCACCTGTTGTGATGGTTCAGGAATGCACCAAACGATGGAGGTTCGCATGAGCGTCAAGGTTCGTCTGGGAATTATGATGTTTTTACAGTATGCCATCTGGGGGGCGTGGTCACCGGTGCTTTCAGCCTATCTGGGAGATACGCTCAAGTTCACCGGGATGCAGATCGGCGTCATCTACAGTCTGCTGCCCCTGGCCACGATCATTGCCCCTTTTATTGGCGGCCAGTTCGCCGACCGTTATTTTTCGAGTGAGAAGGTCATCGCCGTGCTGCAACTGATCGGTGGCGGCCTGTTGATCTACATCTCGCAGCTAACCGATTATTCCGCGATGATGTGGATGTTCTTTCTCTACTCCCTGCTTTATGCACCCACCATGGCGCTGACCAATTCGATCGCCTTCATCAATATGCAGAATTCGGAAAAGGAGTTCGGGCAGGTGCGCGTGTGGGGGACGATCGGCTGGATCGTCGCCGGTCTGATGCTCGCCGGATGGCGCTATCTTGGCGCCGCTCATGGAGCCGATACTCTGCTGCTGGCCGGTCTCTTTTCGCTGGTGATGGGTCTGCAATCCTTCACGCTGCCGCACACGCCGCCGCAGAAGAACACGACCAAACCCTGGGCGTTTATTGAAGCCCTCAAGATGCTCCGGGACAAGAATGTTCTGGTCTTCACGATCATCGCCTTTGTCGTGGCCACCGAGCTGATGTTCTACTATGTCCTGACGGCCCCCTTCCTGACCTCTCCGGATGCCGGGATCGGCGTCTCCTCCAACTCGGTCTCTGCGGTGATGGTCATCGCCCAGGCGGCCGAAATCCTGGTGCTGGCCTTCCTCCTGCCCTGGGCCCTCCCCAAATACGGCATCCGCACCGTGCTGACCATCGGCATTCTCGCCTGGCCGCTGCGTTATATCATTTTCGCGATCGGTTCACCGGCCTGGCTGGTGATCGCCTCACTAGCCCTGCACGGTTTTTGCTTCGTCTTTTTCTTTGCGGCCGCCTTTATTTATTTTGACACCATTGCCCCGAGCGATATCCGCAATTCAGCGCAGAGTTTTATCACGCTCGTGACCTATGGTCTGGGCAACTATGTCGGCAGCCTTTTTGCCGGCTGGATCAAATCTCTCTTCACGAGCCCGGAAGGCGTCACCAACTGGACCCATGTCTTCCTGGTGCCCTGCGCTCTGACCATCCTTTGCGCCCTAGCCTTCCTGATATTCTTCCGGGTGGACAGCCGCAAACAGCAGGCTCCTGTTCATCAGGCGTGACGAACCCTATTAATCCTGGAGAATATCATGGCAAAAAAAGTTCTGGGGGTTGGATTTGTTGGCGGCGGATTCGTGGCGCAGTTCCACATCCGTTCCTGGGTGGGGGTGCGCGATGCCGATATCAATGGCATCGTGGCTAAAACCGCAGCTGAAGCCGAACAGGCCGCGGCCCTGGTCAAGACCCTGCGCCTGGGGGAAGGCAAGATTTTCAAGAGTGTCACCGAGATGGTCGCCGATCCCGCCATCGATGCCATCTGGATCTGCGCCCCTAATTTCACCCGGGTCGAGATTATGGAGGAGATCGCCGCTGCCGTCCTCAGCGGCAAGGGCCAGCTGATCGGCGTGGCATGCGAAAAACCGCTGGGCCGCAATGTGCGGGAGGCGCGGGCGCTGGTCGATCTGGTGAAGAAGGCCAACCTGCTCGACGGTTACCTGGAGAACCAGGTCTTCTCGCCAACGGTCATTCGCGGCCGCGAGATCGTCTGGAAGCGCGGTGCCGCGGCCACTGGCCGTCCTTATCTCGCCCGCGCCTCGGAGGAACATGCCGGACCGCATATGCCCTGGTTCTGGGAGGGCGAGCTGCAGGGCGGCGGCGTGCTCAATGACATGATGTGCCACTCGGTCGAGACCGCCCGCTATCTGCTCACGCCGCCGGGGGCACCGCGCAATGCCCTCATTCCCAAAAAAGTGACCGCCTACACCAACTGCCTCAAATGGCAGCGGCCGCACTATGCCCGCCACCTGGCCGAGTATAGCCAGGGCAAGCTGGATTATGCCAACCGCCCCTCCGAGGATTTTGCCCGCTCCCTGATCGAATACCATGATCAGGAGGGGCACCAGGTCGTCGTCGAAACCACCACGTCGTGGTGTTTCGTCGGCGCCGGCTTGCGCCTCTCGATGGAACTGCTCGGCCCCGAATACTCGATGCAGGTTAACACCCTCGATACCGGCCTCAAGGTCTTTTTCAGCCGCGAGGTCGCGGGCCGGTCGGGCGAGGATCTGGTCGAGAAGCAAAATGCCGAGATGGGCCTGATGCCGGTGGTTGCCAATGAGGGCAACGAGTACGGCTATGACATCGAGGACCGCCACATGGTCGACTCCTTTCTCGCCGGCAAACGCCCGGAGGAGACTTTCGAAGACGGGCTCGAAGTGACGACGCTGCTGATGGCGGCCTATATGAGCGCCGAGCAGGAGAAAATGATATCCTATCCACCGCCCGGCATCGAGGAGTATATTCCTGCTGTGGCCCGCGGGCAGTGGAATCCGGGAAAAAAATAATCGTCTGGTTGATGCATCAGGATTGGAGATAACGTGATGGTAAAACTCAATTGTACCCTATTGCTCTCCCTGCTCTTCGGCCTCTCCCTCTCCCTCTTCGCCCAGGACGAAGCCGGCGATTACCGGGAGGTGCGCATTAAAAAGTTCAAGATGTCCATGCAAACCTACACGTTTCGCAAGTTCACCTTCGCCGAGGCCCTCGACAAGACCCGTGAGCTGGGCATCCGCTACGTGGAAGCCTATCCCGGGCAGCGGCTGAGCAAGGAACTGCCGGAACAAGCGGTTTTTTCCCATACCATGAGTGATGAACAGATCGCCTGGGTGAAAAAGGAACTGGAGAAAAACAGCCTCACCCTGGTCGCTTATGGCGTGGTCCACTTTGACAGCACCGAACAGTCCATGCGTCAGATTTTCGATTTCGCCCGCAAGATGGGCATTGAGGTGATCAACACCGAGCCCGAGTTCAGCGACTGGAAGCCCCTGGAGCGCATGGTGCAGGAGTACGATATCAAGATCGCCGTCCACAATCATCCGCTGCCGAGCCGCTTCGCTCTGCCAACCACGGTCCTCGCCAAGGTCAAGGGACTCGACCAGCGCATCGGCTCGGGCATGGACAGCGCCCACTGGATGCGCTCCGGCTGGGAGCCGATCAAGGCGATGCAGCTCTTGCGCGGCCGCATCGTGCACGCCCACCTCAAGGATATCGACCTCTTCAATGATCCCAAAAAGGCCAAAGACGTCCCCTTCGGCAGCGGCAAGGCCAATATCCACGACATCCTCGCCGAGCTGACATTGCAGGATTACGACGGCTATCTCTCGATCGAGCACGAGCGCGAGGATGAGTCCGCCAATCCCTCGCCCAATATCGCCAAAGGGCTGGAATACATCAAAAGCATCACCTATTTCCAGGAGTATCAGCAGCTGCTGCCGCGTTGGCGCGGGAACTATTCCAAACAGGGCTGGAATCACTACGGCCCTGGCCATTTCCTCCTCGATGAGAAGAAGGGCGAGCTGACCGGCCAGGGCGGCATGGGCCTGTTGTGGTACAGTGCCAAAAAATACCGTGATTTCATCCTCGAGCTCGATTATAAATGCGACGAGGTCTTTACCAATTCGGGCGTGTTCCTGCGCGTCCCTGAGTTGCCGTCCAGCGATGACTATATCTACAAATCCTTTGAAATCCAGATCGATGATGCCGGAACCGGGATCCACCAGACCGGCTCTGTCTATGATGCCGAAGCACCAAAAGCCTTGACCTTCAAGGAACCGGGCCAGTGGAATCATTACAAGATCAGCTTTATCGGCAGCCGGATCACGGTCGAGCTTAATGGCGTGCTGGTGAACGACTGGATGGCCGAGCCGCGTGGCAAGATCAAATCCTTTGCTCCGGAAGGCTACATCGGCCTGCAGAACCACGACAGCCGCGCCCCGGTCCATTTTCGCAATATTTTTGTCAAGGAATTATAACTGGATGGTTTGATGCCCGGCCGTGCGGAGGACGCCAGCAGCGTCGATCTTTCGATTATCATCCCGGTATGGAATGAGCGCCGGAAGATCGGCGGCGACCTCCGCGCGGCCGCAGCCTTTTGTCTTCGTCATGGCTACCGGTGCGAGATCCTGGTGGCCGATGATGGCAGCAGCGATGGCACGGCCGCAGCCGCAGCAGCCTGTGCTCCCCTGACGGGGTGTGCGCTGCGTGTGTTGCCGCTCTCGCCCCATCGCGGCAAGGGCTATGCGGTGCGCCAGGGGATGGCGGCTTCACAGGGCCATATCGTTCTCTTCATGGACAGCGGCGGCTGCATGCCCTGGGAAGAGATCCGGCGCGGCCTCCAGCTCATCGAATCCGGCGCCTGCCGGATCGCCCATGCCTCGCGTCGCCTCCCCGGCAGCCGTATTCTGCGTCCGCAAAGCCTCCCCCGCCGCTTCACCGCCTTTCTTTTCCGCCATTTCATGACCCGCCTGCTCGGCCTGCCGCGTGACCTGACCGACACCCAGGCGGGTCTCAAGGTCTATGCAGGTGAGACCGCTCGTATGCTCTACGGGGCCTGTCATTCGCAGGGCTTCCTCTTCGACGCCGAGGTCATCCTGCGCGCAGTGCACGCAGGCCTGGTCATCCGGGAATTTCCGGTGACCTGGAGCGCAGACCGCGACAGCCGTCTGCGTCTCCAGAGGTTGCCCTTCTCCCTGCTGCGCGAAGCCCTGCACCTGAAGCGTGCGCTGCGCCGCGAGTTCACCGCCTGAAGGCCGCTAGGCCTTGAGGTCGCGTCCAGCCCGCCAGCCGTACACTCCATAGAAGGCGACGTAGGAAAAGGCCACCATCGGCACGATGAAGGAGAACTGGATCCCGGCCCGATCGGCGATCCAGCCCTGCAGCGGCGGCAGCAGCGCACCGCCCAGGATCATCATGACCAGGAGCGAGGAGGCCTGGCTTTTCAGCGCGCCGAGGCCCTCGATGGCGAGGGAAAAGATGTTCGACCACATCACCGAGCAAAAGAGGCCGACAGCGAGAATGGTCCACTGCGCGGTCGTGCCGCTGGCTGTCATGCCCATCAGCAGCAGGACAATGATCACGCCGCTGAAAAGGGCCAGCATGCGGTGGGCGCTGTTCTCGCCCAGATAAAAGGCGCCGAGCAGGATGAGCAGGAATATTCCATAGTGCAGGGCCTCATGCCAACCGGCAAGGGCGAGAATCACGAAAAAGGCGAGGACGGGAATGCCGGCGACAAGAAGATTCTTCTTGCGCTTCTCCATATCACTCAGGGCAAAGGCGCCCATGAAGCGGCCGATCATCAGTCCTCCCCAGTAGAAGGAGAGGTAGCGGCTGGCGGCTTCGTGCGGCATGCTCCCGAGCCGGGGTGTGCCGAGAAAATTGATGATGGCGCTGCCGACGGCAACCTCGCCGCCGACGTACATCAGGATAGCGATCATACCGAGCACGGTGTGCGGATGCTTGAGGGCGCCGGCGTCTTGGGAGAGTGGCTCGGCATTGGCGAAATTGGGCAAATGGATGAATTTGAAGACCACGGCGAGGAGGACGAAAACCGCTGCGAAGCAAAGATAGGGTGTCTTGACGGCATCAGCGCCGTGGATGCCGGGCTGGTTGAAGACCTTGAAGATGAGATAGCCGCCGATGACCGGGCCGATGGTGGTGCCCAGGGAATTGAATCCCTGCGAGAGATTGAGGCGGCTGGGGGCCGTGCGTTCAGGGCCAAGGATGGTGACATAGGGATTAGCGGCAATCTGCAGCATGGCAAATCCCAGGCCGACGATAAAAAGCGCGACGAGGAAAAAGGTGTAGGAGAGCATCAGGGCGGCGGGATAAAAGAGGGCGCTGCCCAGCGCGGAGATGATCAGTCCGATGACGACGCCGTTCTTGTAGCCGATCCGGTTGATGGGATCGCCGGAGGTCATCGAGATGGTGTAGTAAATCAGAGAGCCGATGGTATAAGCGCCAAAAAAGGCGAACTGCACCAGCATCGCCTGAAAATAATTGAGGGTGAAGGCCTCCTTGAACCGCGGAATGAGGATATCATTCCAGACGGTCATAAATCCCCACATAAAAAAGAGGACCGTCATCATCGCGAAAGGCCCCTTGTAGCTCTGTTCATTCCCCGCTCCCGGTGCTGGTACCGCACGCGTGCCGCTGCTGCTGGCCATGCCGCTCTCCTTCGATAGTATGTGCTTTTTCTGTGACTGATGGGTGGCACAAGTTAATCTGATAAATTAGCGATAAATGCCAGTATTATCAAGATGAATCTCCTTGCCGGACAAAAAAATCTTGAAATCCAGAGATGAATCGCGTACATTCTGCATTCATACCCGTATCCGCCACTCGACCTGGAGGTCCCATGATCCCGATCCGCGCCCGCACTGCGCGTTCTTTCCCGATACTTGTTCTTGCGGCTGCATGGCTGGCTGCACTCCCCTCATCCGGCCTTGCCGCCGCGGCGCCACAACAGCCGGCGCTTTCCAATCCCGGTTTTGAGAGAAACATCCAGGGGGAGATCAGCGGATGGCAACCCGATTCCCTCTCCCGCGCCAGCTGCAGCCTGGATCCGGGCGTGGCCCACAGCGGCTCCACCAGCCTGCACCTCCGCCATGCTGCACCGCAGCAGTCGGCCGTCCTGTCCGATCCAGTGGCGCTCGAGGTGGGCAAGCTCTATCGCCTGAGCGGCTGGATCCGCACCACGGGCGTCCACACCGACTCGGCGCAACAGTATCCGACGCCGCTCCCGGCCTGCCTGCGCATGGCCGCCATGCCCATCACCGCCTGGTCGCGGCCGATTGGAGGGGATCAGGAGTGGCAGCGCAGCGAGGCGCTCTTCTTCGCCGCGCAGGCTAGCGACCGGGTCGAGCTGCGCCTCGGTTACCGCGGCAGTGCGAGCGGCGAGGCCTGGTTCGATGATATCGAGATCACGGCCGTCGACGATATTACGGCATTTATCCCGGCGGAACGCATCCGCTGGCAGGGAAAGGCCTTCCGCTTCGAAGAGCAGGGCTGGACCTTCCTCCATATCGAGGGCGCTCCCTACGCCCGCGGATTGCAGTACGGCACGCTCCTTGCCCAGGAGATCAAAACCTTTATCAACAAGCTGGCGATCAGCCGCAACAAAGACAATCCCGCCATGGCGTGGCGCGACCTGCGCAGCCAGGTCGATCTACTCTTCTTGCGCAAATACGAGACCGAGTTCATGGAAGAGATGCAGGGCATCGCGGAGGGCGCCAAAAGAGCGGGAGTTATGCTTTTTGACCGTCCCATCGAGCTGCTCGACATTGTGACCATCAACTCCTATATCGACCTCTCCTATGCCTGGGATGCCGTGCGGGCCACGCCGCACCAACTCAGCGGCCAACGTTTCAAGGGCCCGGAGGATCAGCTCGATCTCCCGGAGCGACTGCACAAGTGCTCCTCTTTTCTGGCCAACGCCTCTGCGACGGCCGATCATCGCATTGTCTTCGGCCAGCTCTTCATGTGGAACGGCTACATGGGACCGGAGTGGGACGTGATTGTCGATCTTGTGCCCGAAAAGGGCGAGCGGCTGGTCTTTGAGACCTTTCCCGGTGGCATCCATTCCGGTGCCGATTTCTATATCAATGCCGCCGGCATCATGATCGGTGAAACCACCGTCAGCCAGACCCCCTGGAATCCCGAAGGCACCCCCCAGTCCAACCGCATCCGCCTGGCCGCACAGTATGCCCGGTCGATCGATGATGTGGTCAAATTCCTCTCGACGCGCAACAACGGCATGTACACCAACGACTGGCTCATCGGCGACTGCAAGAACGATGAGATCGCCGTTTTCTGCCTCGGCACCCGCGCCGCGGCCCTCTGGCGCAGCTCCAAAAAGCAATTTTACGACGGTCAGAACGACTGGTACTGGAGCGACAACAATCCCAAATCCCTTGATATCCGCAAGGAGTACATCGCCAACCCCGACAACGCCCCCTTCGATCTCAGCTTCCGCCCCTGGGACCGGGATCTCTCCTTCTACAAATTCTATCAGCAGCACTTCGGCCGTATCGATGCCCGGATCAGCATGGAGCTGCTGGGCTCCTCCCCCACCAACCGTCCCCACGCCTGCGATGGCAAGATCACAACCTCCGCGATGGCGGAACAGATGATGTTCATGGCCCACTATGGCAAGGTGACCTACCGTGAACAGTTCATCAATGAGAACGGCCGCATTCCCGATCTGCCGATGGCCATACCGCGCCTCTCCCTCGGCTATACCACCTTCGCCCCGCTGACCCTGACGCGCATGATCGCCGCTCTGGAACCGCAGGCTGCGGCCAAGAACCGCGAAAAAAGTCTCGAGAGCGCCGAGGTCGATTCGTTCTACCGGTTTCCGACGGAGCTGCTTTGGGCCAATACCCTCTTTCCGGCTTCACCGGCCGAGAACTGGCTGATCAGCGGCACTGCCGCCTACTGGCAGATGCTCAACAGCTTGCCCAAGGATACGGGCAAGGCGCGTGTGCAGCTTTCCAACGACCTGGCCGAGCTGCATTGCCGCCTGCTCTATACGCAATCGCGGGAGGGTTCCCTCGTTCCGGCCCAGGCGCGCCAGGATTATCACCAGACCAAATACTATTACATCCCGCGCAGCCGCGGCACGGTTCTTCTGCATCAACTGCGCCTGCAGCTGGGCAATCGCGCCTTTTCGCTCCTGATGAATCGCCTCCATGAGGCCTATGCGGGCCAGGAGGTCTCGACCGCGCGCTTTAGCGAGATGGCGCGTGAGGCGGGCGGCGCCGCAGCAGCTCAAGTCATCGCGCAATGGACGGGCCGGGAGGATCTTCCCGAACTGCTGCCGTCGTGCCGTGTCTCCCGGGCCGACAGCCTCTGGCGGCTGCAGCTGACCGTCGAGCAGAAAGGCGATCCCTACCGTCTCGCCGGTTCGGTGCGCATCCAGACGGCAGACAAGACGATCTGGAAGAAGATCCTGGTGAGCGGCGCGCATCACGAATGGAGCTGGGAGCTGCAGGAGCAGCCCCTGGAACTCACCGTCAATGCGGGGAACGACTTTCCCGTCGCACAGGAGCGCTTTTATACCTTCAGCAATTTCTATGACGACTGGGACCATAGTCTGGTCGTCTATGGCAGCAGCCGCCAGATCGAAGCCAACCATACCCTCGCGCTGCGCTTTGCCAGGGCGGCGGCCGACCGCATCACCGAGACCATCCTGCCGGTGCGCAAGGATTGCGAATTCTCCTGCACAGAGATGGCGCAACACGATGTCCTTCTTCTTGGGGGTGCCGCGGATAATGCGTGGGTTAAAGCGATCGCAGAAAGGTGCGGGCTGGAACTCGGGAACGGGCTGTTCGCGTGGCAGGGCAAAACCTACAACGCCACCAATGAGGGGCTGGCCGTGGTGCTTCCCAATCCGGAGAACCCGCAGCACATGGTGACCATTCTGGCGGCCAACAGCGCCCTGGAGCTCTACCAGATGGCGAAGGCGCTGCCGCGCTTTCCGCAGTGGGCGCTTTTCCGGGATGATCAGATCTTCGAGCGCGGCTATCACGAAACCGGGCTTGACGTAAAACTGGAATAAGCCGGCCCCCGAGCAGCGGAGCCACCCGGATCAGCGCGCCGCCGGCCAGTTGATCCATTGCGGTTCGGCCACGCCGGCGCAGAGAAGACAGGCCCCCACTTCCCTCCTTGCCGCCAGGCACTCGTCAATTGCCTCCGCGGTAAGGATCATAAAGGCCGTGGAGAGGGCGTCGGCCAGCGCCGCCTCGGGGGCGATGACCCAGGCGGCGAGGGCGCCGGATGCAGGCCGTTTGCTGCGGGGATCGATGATATGCCGCCCTTTTTCAATTCCCGACGCGCCGAGTGCCCGATCCCGCAGTTCAAAGCGCGCCAACACGGCCCCACGCCGCTGCGGGTGCTGCATGCGCACCGGCCAGCCGGCCTGCCCCGGCGCGCAGCCACGCGCAACCACCGAACTTCGCCCGCCGTGAATAAGAAAATCGCTGATTCCCCATTCTTCCAGCCGTTGCGCCAGCTGCTCCACCGCATAGCCCTTGCCAATGGCACCGAGGTCCACCTGCACCGGTGCTTCCTTGCCAATGGTCCCCTCCGGGGCGGAGATCACCAGATGTTCCATGCCCAGCGCCATCTGGTTTGACCTGGCCCAACGGCGCAGGCTCCCCGCCCAGGTCGAATCCGGCAGCCAGAGATCCTTCAAAATGCCCGCCGTCACATCAAAAGCCCGGTTTGTCGCCGAGTAAACTGCGCACGCCTGCTGCAGACAGGCCATGGCATGCCCGCCCAGGATCATGGTCCGACCCGGCGGCAGCAGGTTGAGCCGAGTGATATCGCTGTTGGGCAGGAAACGGCTCAGCTCCGCCTCGATCTCTTCGAGCAGGCGAAAGGCCTCCCAGGCGGCCTGCCCGGCATAGGTGCCATCCGGATGGTTGATCTGAATGGCGAATTCCGTGCCCATCGCCTTGCAGGAAAAGCAGAGTTCGCTGCGGGCTGCGGCGGTCTGGTCTGCGTCGCTGTGAGCTGCAAAGCTCTGATCTGCGTCGCTGTGAGCTGCGGCGCTCCGGTCTGCTGCGCTACAGGCTGCGGCGCTGCGGTCATCTCGCATCGGCTTCTCCGGCAGCCCTCAGAGCCGCTGGTTCGAGCAGATCGTACAAATCCTTGCGGATATAGCCACGGATCTCCTGGCCGGGCCGGAGTTCGGTGTACTCCTGCCACAGGGGCAGATAGAGGGAGCGTTCTCCCGGGGGTGGCGTTTCGTAGAGCTGCTGCAGCAAGGCGGCCTCCTGGTCCGGGGAGATGAGGACCACCGGCGCCGCCGGTCGGCCGGGATTCAGGCGATCCAGCCAGGTGATATTGACGAGCGCGCGCAGGGTCCATGGCAAGGGCCAATACTCACTGCCGATGACGCTGACCTGGAGGGGCATTTGCGCGCCCTCCGGGCTGGCCTGGGCGGCGGCTTGCACGGCCGCGGTGATGCGCGCGACATCAGGACCCGGATGCGCGTAGACCCAGGGGTTGCCGGGATCGCACTCTGCATCGCCGTTGAGCTGCAGCGCCTGGCGCAACAGCAGCAGACCGGAGGCACCGATGAAAACAAGTACTATAATATGCCATCTCTTCGATCGTTTGGCCAACCAGGCCCAGCCAATGCCGGCAAGGAGCAGGGCGGAGTAGTAAAATCCCAGAGCATTCCAGGGGGTTTTATAGGGCAACAGGCAAAACAGGATCGTGAGAATTAAAGTAAAATATATCATGAATCGTCTAAGAATAGATTCCGGCGAACGATCCTTCCTGGAAGGCCAGGCGGACCAGATCGCTGCCGCCAGGAAGGGCACGATCCAGATTTCGCTCCACCAGGGATGGCCCGGCTCATGCCACCAGAAGAGCAAGCGGAAGTAATAGGACCATCCCTGGATGTGCACGGTTTGGCCGGTACCGCGCTGTACATAGCCACCATAGGCCCGAAAGCTGTCGAGCAAGCCCGCAGGATGAGACAAGCCCGCGGTAAACATCAGCGTAGTAACGCCGAGCGCCACGGCGAGCCCGAGCAGGATATCGCGCCGAAGCCGGCTACCCGGCAGGTGCCGCGGCCCTGCGGTCATGAACGCCGCCAAGGCCGCGGCGGCCAGGATCAGGATATCCGTCTCCTTGGTGGCGTGCAGCACGCCCAGGGCCGCGCCGGCGCCGAGGATCCAGCCGCGCTGCGGCCTAAGCAGATAGCGCCCGATGCAGATCAGGGTGAGGGCCGCGAAAAAGACCAGGAGCACCTCCTGGATATAATAGCGGCTGTAAAAGACCAGCATGGGGGAAAGGGCAGCAGCGAATGCGGCGGCCAGGGTGGCGGCACCGCCGATGAAGGGTCGCAGCAGCAGGGGCAGGAGGACGAGTCCGAGGCCGAAGCAGACCGGGACGAGACGCAATGTGGTCTCATCCAGTGCCGCCAGGGAGGTCTGACCGCGCAGGCAGGCCGGGATCAGGGTGAAATAATAGAGGGCCGGGCCGTGGTATTCGCGCGCATCATAGAGATAGTGGCCCTCCTCGAGCAGGGCGGCGAACTTGATGGCATGCACGGCCTCATCGGTATGCATCGGCCGCCGGGCGAGATGCGGCAACCGCAGTCCGGCCGCCAGCAGCAGGACGAAAAGCCAGAGGATAATTTCGGTTCGCTTTGCAGCCATTCTGTCCCAATGCAAATGCCCTCCTGTGAGGAAGGGCATTTGTTAATTTACGCGGTCAAGGATCCGGAGCGGGCGAATGTTCTGCACCGGCAAGCCATAGACTTACACCTCGGCAGAGGGATTGAGGTCTTTGTCGACCGGGCCATTCACCCGCCAAAAGCACCGGAAAGAGCGGATTTATTGTACCGGCAGGCCGTAGACTTCTACCTCGGTATAGTGGTTGAGGTCATTGCCGGTATTGCCATTGCTCAGGCAGCGCACATAGCGTCCCTGAACGCCCTTGGCGTCGATCAGCTTGCCTTCGGCGGTCTCGATATAGTTTTTGTCGGTTCCCATGCCGAGTTTGGCAGTATTGTCGTGGTCGTTATTGAAGATGGTCTTGACGCCGTTCTTGAAAGCGGGATCATCGGCGACCTGAACGATCACATCAAAGTAGACGGTGGGCTGCTTGTGGTAGTGCCAGAGCAAGACCGCATAAATGGTATAACGGGCCTTGAGATCGATAGTGACATGCTGCACCATGGGGCCGAGTTCCACATAGCTGCCGTCCTCCGCCTCCTTGTCGCCATCGGTGATCATTTCGAGTTCGCCGATGACCGGCTGCATGTCGCTGGAAGTGACCGGCTTGTGCAGGGCCACATTGGCCGTTCCGGCAGGGGCCAGGAAGGGTTCGCGCGCTTTGCCGAGGGGTTTTTCAAGGTTCGGCACCTTGAGATTTTGCGGGGTGCCGACGAATTTCGGTTTGGGCAGCTTGATCGCGACCGGTTTCAGATCCTGTGCCGCGGCCGCGATGGTGAGGGTGAGAATCAGGGCCCCGAGGACAAGGGCAGATACTTTAACAGACTTCATGGCATACATCTCCACTAACGTAATCGATCACTTTTTCCAGAGTTTGTAGAGCAGCCGGTCGAGTCCGGCGACCTGCTGGGTGGGAATGACGCTCAGCACCAGCAAAGCCGTGAGCTCGACCAGATTTTTGTTGATGAAGAGATAATGGCCCTCCATGGGAATGCTGTAAAAGAGCCCCACGAAGGGCGGATTGCAGACATAATAGAGCAGGATGAGCAGGATACCTGCGCCTGCGGCCAGCCGGGTGAAGAGGCCAAGGATAAGGCCGAGGCCGATGAGAATCAGGCCCCATATGTTCAGGGTATTAACGACCGCAAGCACAGCGCTGTTCCCGGCCAGGCTGTGGAAAAAGCCCGCCAGGATCCATTTGGACTCCATGAGAAAGCCATAGGCCGACCAGTTCCCCTTGATGAGTTTGGCGACTCCTTCATAGAGGTAATGCCAGCCGATGACCATGCGCAGGGCCGTCAGGAGAGTCCACTGCAGGCCGGATAAGCGAGTCTCTTTCATCAGATGCGAAATTCCTCCGGGCTGAAATCGAGCGTTCTTCTGGCCTCCACCGCTTCATTGACCTTGAGCACGGCAACAGCCGATTCATAGGCTACTTCAGGCGGACAGTTAAGGCTTCCCTTGCCGCGCACGGCATTGAAAAAATTCTCGAGATGGGGCTTGTGGTAAGGATCATTGAAGGCCAGCGCGATCTTGTGCTCGTCCGGGGAGATGGTCTCGCGGACGTCGAGGGCGTCGCTCTCCTCCTCGGCCTTGACTTCCACCAGTTTGGGTTCGGTAAGGTAACCCTTGCGCACGTACTCGTCCCAGGACGGGGCATTGGCTTTTTCCCGATAGACCGAGCCCATGCCAGCCGATTCGGAGATGAGCAGGGTCCCCTGGTCGCCCATAAACTGCTCAAAGTAACCCAGACTGCCATTGGTGGTCTGGGTCTTGTAGTGTGCGCGGACGATGCCCAGCGGTGTTGCGTACTCGTAGGTCGCCATGACGGTATCGTACCATTCATGGGTGGCTTTGGGGTAATAGTCGGTGCCACCGCTGGCCTGGACTGAGCTGGGGTTGGCGCCCAGGAACCAGGAAAAGATATCGATCTGGTGGGAGCCCAGGTCGACGATCGGGCCGCCGCCCAGTTTGCGGTACCAGCGCCAGTTGCAGAACTGGGCCATGGAGTCAAAGCCGTAGCGGCGCAGCTGGGCCTGAGGAATCTCGTACTTTTTCGGCCATCCCAGTTCCGGGGCGGCCGAGCGGTTCCACTGGCCGAAGGCCGTCACCGGCCGGCCGATCAGAGCGATCTCCTTGAGCAGGACATCGTGGCAAAAGCGGTAGCGCGGATTGCTGCGGCGCTGGTGGCCGATCTGCAGCAGCTTGCCGGTCTCGCGAGCCGCCAGGACCATCTGCCGTGCGCCCTCCAGGGAGTTGGACATCTCTTTTTCGCAATAGACGTTCAATCCCGCCCGCAGGCAGGCGACCGCATGCTCGGCGTGCCAGAAATCGGGGGTGGCGATGACCACCGCATCCAGCCCCTTCTCCTTATCGAGCATCTCCCGGTAGTCCTGGTAGAGCGCGGCTTCATGGCCGTACTTTTTCAGCAGGTTGCCAGCGCGCTTGAGGTTGTAGTCGGTCCAGATGTCGCAGACCGCCTGGAAGCGCAGGCCGGGGATCTTGAGCATGGAGTTGAGGAGGACGCTCCCCTGGGCGCCGACCCCGATCAGCGCGACATGAAGCTCGGCAGGGGCCTCTCCCCCGCCGGCGGCCGCGGCCTTGCGGGCTCGAGCCGCCCGGCGATAGGATTCCTGTTTCAGGGCTGCCAGGGTAAAAGCGCCGAGCACCGGCACCCCAGCCAGCCCCTGCAGAAAATCCCGCCGGCCGATCTTTTTTCCGGATTTTGCTGCGGGGACCGTCGAATCCGTGCTGGAATTCTTCTCCTTCATGATCCGCTACCCCTACAGGCCCCAGCCATCGCGATAGCTCTTGGTGAGCAGCGCGTTGGCATCGGGATAATTGGTGAACTGGCCCTTGACCGCATCATATTCGAGGAGCATGTTGGCCTCTTTGGCGCAGCGCACGGCGATACACCCCAGGAGCATGGTCTCGGTGAGGGGACCGGCATAGCTGAAATCCGTGAAGGACTTTTTGCCGGCCTTGCAGGAATCGATCCAGTCCTCCATATGACCTTTGACGCGCGGGATCTTTTTCTCCGGACGGGTATACGCCTGCATACTGGTTTCGGGGATGAGCCTCGGACTGGAGCCATACTCGCTGCTCATCAGGATGCCCTTGTCGCCATAATAGATCACGCCGCCCTTTCCCGAGCCCATTTTGCGGCCGGCTTCGAGTTCCTTGAAGCGCGGTGGAGTCAATCCGCCATCGTACCAGACCATCTTGACCGCCGGGAAGCCGATTTTGGGCTGGATGCCATAGCTTTCCGCCTCGGGATGACCGGGGCGCTCCGGGAAATAATAGGTGATGATCTCTGCGGCCGGATAGGAGGTCGATTTCAATTCCGTGGAGGAGGCGTGGACGAATTGCGGGCGCCCAAGATTGAGGGCCCAGAAGGGATGGTCGATGATATGGGCCCCCATATCGCCGATGGCGCCGGTGCCGAAATCATACCAGCCGCGCCAGACAAAATGGCAGAGGTCCGGATGATAGGGCCGCCAGGCGGCCGGGCCGAGCCAGAGGTTCCAGTCGAGCGAGGGGGGTACCGAGGGAATGGCGGTCGGCGCCTCCACCCCCTGAGGCCAGATCGGACGGTTGGACCAGACATGGACCTCGCGCACATCGCCGATGGCGCCGTCCCAGATCCATTCATTCATCAGCCGGGCGTCCTCGGAGGCGTGTCCCTGGTTCCCCATCTGGGTCGTCACGCCCTGGCGGGCAGCCTCTTCGGCCAGCAGCCGGGCCTCATGGACGGTGTGGGTGAGGGGCTTTTGCACCCAGACATGCTTTTTCATCTTGAGGGCGAGCATGGCGGCCGGGGCATGGCTGTGGTCGGGGGTGCTGACCGTGACCGCATCGATGATCTTTTCATTCTCCGCGAGCATGATGCGGTAATCCTTGTAGCGCTTGGCTTTTTCCAGCATTGGCAGGGCTTCCGGCCGGTTCTCCTTGCAGTGATTGAAAAGATCGGCATATTTTTCGTCGTCCACGTCGCAGAGGGCGACAATGTTTTCGGTGGCTGCATCCGTGATGTCCGAGCTGCCTTTGCCGCCCACCCCGATGCAGGCGATGTTCAGTTTGTCGCTGGGTGATTTTTTCTTCTCTTTGGCGAAAACCTCTTTGGGGGCCATGGTCAGGGCCGTAGCTGCGGCAGCACTGCCCATCAAAAACTTGCGCCGTGAAATGGCGCCCGGATCGGGGATAGAATTGGACATACGCATGCTCCTCTGGTTGGGTAAAAGCTTGCAAAGAGATTAGCAATTTTTTGGATGATAATCAAGGGAAATGATGCCAATGGATCGCCTGCAGCGGTGCCTGGAATAGCGACGGGATGGTCGCTGGTTCGACCAAATCGTCGACAGAGACACCTTCCTCGTAGCACTACCGGCAGAGTCAAGGTTATTTTATTATTGATATTACTATACTTATAATTATATTTGTTTCTGGCATACCATTTGCTATAGCCTGGCGAGAAAACGAACTTTCGATCACAAACCCGCATACTCATCACCGTATCACGGAGGTCATCATGAAAACGAGATTCATCGTCACCCTTATGGCAGCAGCTGTGCTGTTCCTCTTCGCCTTCGCCCAGGCACAAACCACGACCCCGCCGGTCCAGCACGGCAACCACTTCGTCGACGAAAACGGCGATGGCTTCAATGACAACGCCCCCGATGCAGACGGGGACGGCATCCCCAACGGGCAGGACACCGATTACCAGAAGCCAGCCGATGGCACAGGCATCGGCGCCAGCAAAGGCCAGGTTAAAAGCGACACCACCCGGTCGGGCAGCGGCCGCGGCAACCGCGTCGGCACCAAGGGCTTTGTCGACGAGAATGGCGACGGCCTCAATGACAACGCACCGGACGCGGACGGGGATGGCATCCCCAACGGGCAGGATCCCGATTACCAGAAACCAGCCGATGGCACCGGCATCGGCGCCGGCAAGGGAAAGAACGACAGCACCGAACTGACCCGAGGCCAGGGCCGGGGCGGCCGTTTCCACGGATTTGTCGACGAGGATGGTGACGGGATCAACGACAATCTCCGCGATGCGGATGGTGACGGCATCGCTAACTGCAAAGACAGCGATTGGGTGTGGCCGATGGACGGCACCGGCGCCAAAGCGGGCCAGGGCGCTCGCGGCGGCCGGGGATTCGGCAAAGGGACGCCCGGACAAACCGGTGGCACTCCCGGTAACCCGGGCGGAAAAGGTCCTGGCAACCAGGCCGGTCAGGGCACTGCCGGCAATAAAGGCCAATAAGGCGCACTAGCGGCAGCCAGACCCCTCTGTCACACCCTGCAACCAGTGAATCGGGCGGCGGTATCTATCCTGCCGCCGCCCTTTTTCTCCCGAGGACTCGCATGCATACACGTTTGTTTCTGCTGCTCGTTTTGTTCCGATTTACCGCAGCCCTTGGCCAGATCGGCGTCTCGCTGGAATCCGAGAGCGGCTTCAGCTCCAATGCCTATGCCAACTTCGCCGCCTTGCCGGACTACCATTCCACCTTCAACGCTGGCATCACCCGGGACTGGCTGAGCGAAAAAAATGGCCTGCGTCTCTTTTATGACGGCAGCTATACGGCTTTTAAAACCCACGGGGACCGCGACAACCACAGCCATACCCTGGGCGCCGCCGGGTATACCTTGCTGGGCGAACGGCAACATCGCCTCGATGCCGGTGTCAATGTCGGCAAGCGGTTTCACCGCTCCAGTTATCAACTCTATGAGCAGGAACAGCTCCAACTCTACGGCTCTCTTAAATATCTTCTCCAGCCGCGCTGGTTTCTCTATACCGGAGGCTCCTGGAATTTGCGACGTTTCCCCGAGCTTGCACCTTTTTCCCATTCCCGCATGTTGCTCTACGGCCGCAGCAGCTGGTTCTTTGCGACCGGAACGACGTTCATCGCCGAAGCGGATTGGCTGCAGAAGTCCTATACCGGTTCAACACAACCGGAGCAGGCCAATTATACGGAGGTCGTGACGGTTGGCACTGGCAAAAGCCAACAGCTGCTTCTTCTCCTGCGGGCGGCTCAGGGCATAACGCCCGGAATCGGCTTGAGCGCCGAGTGTCAGCTGCGCCACAACCTCACCAGCAGCACGCGCTACCTGCGCAATCTTGAAGACTTTTATTTTACAGACGAGGAATTGTTCGAGGATCATTTTGCCTATCACGGCGCCGCTGTTCTGTTTACCTACCGGCATACACTGCCCTGGGCGATGCGTCTGACATTCAGCAGCCGTCGTGAGGAACGGAACTTCGATGATCGCCAGGCGGCCGATCTGCTCGGAGAACCCTTCCCGGATGGCCGGCTGCGCCAGGATCAACGGACCCTGCTGACACTGGAGTGGCAAAAATCCGTGCGAATGAGAGCAGAGGGGATGCCCTTGCTGCTCACGATCAATTTTTCATGGTTGAATAACCATTCGAACGATCTGTATTACAATTATACGAGTCATTATGCCGGGGTGAACCTCGCCTGGGGATGGTGATTGAGTTCATCCATTTATTGTGCCGGATCTGCTGGCACCGCCAGCCCGCGGGGTGAGCTTTGCCGGCGATGGTGATTTATTTCATTCCATACTTCTGCAATTTGTAGCGCAGATGGCGTTCACTGATGCCGAGGGCGCGCGCCGCCCGGCTTTGCACCCCGCTGGCTTCCTGGAGTGCAGCGTGGATGAGCCCTCTTTCAAAGGCCTCGACCCTATCGGTGAAGGTGCCGCCAGGGATATCAGCAGCGGCCGCAACGGCGGTGGCGGCTGGCAGGCCAAGATCTTCCACACCGATCCATTGATCACGGCTGAGAACGACAGCCTGCTCGATCAGATGCTGCAGTTCGCGCACATTACCGGGAAAAGGATATTTCATCAGCAAATCCATGGCTTCTCGCGTACATCCCTGCATGGGGCGGTTGTTCTCAGCAGCAAACTGGTGTACAAAATGCTCGGCAAGCAGGGGAATGTCGCTTTTGCGCTCGCGCAAGGGGGGCAATTCGATACGCACCACATTGAGGCGGTAGTAGAGATCTTCGCGAAAGGCCCTGGTCTTGACCAGATCTTCCAGAGAGCGATTGGTGGCAGCGATCAGGCGCACATCCACCTTGATCGGTGTGGAGCTGCCGAGGCGCTCGAACGCCTGCTCCTGGAGCACCCTCAACAGCTTGGCCTGGATTGGAAGGGGCATGTCACCGACCTCATCGATGAAAAGGGTGCCGTCGTTGGCGGCTTCGAAACGGCCCGTGCGCACCCGGTCGGCGCCGGTGAAGGCCCCCTTCTCATGGCCAAAGAGTTCACT
Source organism: bacterium (assembly GCA_035353815.1). GTDB lineage: Bacteria > Zhuqueibacterota > Zhuqueibacteria > Residuimicrobiales > Residuimicrobiaceae > JAKPUX01. The sequence continues at coordinate 20,808 of DAOQAG010000012.1, read as the reverse complement.
TTCAACCAGAGATTCAGGCAGGGCGGCCAGATTAACCGCGACAAAGGGTTTGGTGGCGCGCGGTGAGGCCAGATGAATTGCCTTGGCAACCAATTCCTTGCCTGTACCGCTTTCGCCCAGAATCAGGACCGTGGTCCGGCTCACAGCAGCGCGGGCGGCGATGCTGAGGGCCTTTTGCATGGCTTCGGAGCGGGTGAGGATGCCGTTAAAGCTCAGGCGTTCCGCCACCAGCTGCTGCAGCCGCTGGTTTTCCCTGATCAGGTGCTTGCGCTCCACGGCCCTGGCGATGGAGAGTTCCATCTGGCCGAGATCGATCGGCTTGGTAATAAAATCAAGGGCGCCGTTTTTCATCGCCTGCACCGCCTCCTCCATCGTACCGAAGGCGGTCATAAGGATCACTTCCAGTTCAGGATTGAGGTTTTTTAGCTCCGTCAGCAGTTGCGCGCCATCCATACCGGGCATACGCAGGTCCGTGAGCACCAGATCAATGGTCTGAAACCGGACGGTTTCGAGTGCTTTTGCAGCCGATTCCGCTTGCAGTATGGTATAACCCTTTTTTGCCAGAAAACCAGCCAGGGCACTGCGCTGTGCCGCTTCGTCATCGACGATCAGGATGGTGACAGTCATCTGCGTTTCCTTGTGTTAGATATCGGTCGAGTTGAAAGATGGTGTCACCGGCTCATCGCGCCGGCAAGTTGATGGTGAAGCGGGTGCCCTGACCGGGTTCACTCTCCACTTCAATGGTTCCCTCGTGCTGGGCGATGATCTGCTGGACAATGCTGAGCCCGAGGCCGCTGCCCTCTTCCCGGGTGGTAAAATAGAGATTGAAAATCTTCCCGAGGTGCTCCGGTGCGATGCCGGCGCCATCATCCTCGATGCGGATAAGAATCCGCTCCCCCTGCGGTTCGCAGGAGAGCGTGATATGCCCGCCGTTTTTACAAGCCGCCAGGCTGTTGCGAACCAGGTTAAGCAGCGCCTGGGTCAGTTTGTCTGGATCGGCCTGCATTTCGCGGACCTCGCGGCAGTGGCTGGAGAGGGTGATGCCGGAATGCGCCGCCTCGCCCTGCATCAGAGCGGCGATGTGGTTCACCAGCGCATCAAGACGCGTGCACACCTTGTTGAGGGGAGCGGGACGGGCGAACTGGAGAAACTGGTTGATGATCTCGTTGATACGCCGGCTCTCCGTGACCAGCATCCCGGTAAGCTGCTGATATTCCGCGATATCCTGAGCGGGAGTGAATTCACGCTGGAGCCGCTGGGCCACCATACTGACAGCATTGAGCGGGTTGCGGATTTCATGAGCAACCCCCGATGCCAGATGGCTGAGGGCCATAATCCGCTCCTGGCGTTGACGCTGCTCTTCCGCACGGCGGCGTTCGTGCAGATCCCGCAGCAGCATTCCGGCAGTCAGGAGACCGGTCAGCAGCAGCAAGAGCGTGGAGAGTCCGGTGCGCCACAAGGCTGCCCGGTAGGCCTGGTGCAGGGAGGCCGCAGAGAGACCGATACGAATGAAGGCAGTACCGCTTTCGGCCATCCGCACCGGCACTCCAATCTCGAACAGCTCTTCGCCCTGGTAAAAGGTAAATCGGGACGATGGTGTGGTGTTCAGCTGCAGTTGCCTAAGGAACGCATCAGAATCGGGAGCGCTCATTTGCCGCACGCCGGGAGAAGCCAGCAAAATGCCGCTCGAATCCTGGACCACCGCGTAGCGGACATCGCCGCTCTCACCCATCAGTTTGATGAAGGAGCCGGCGCCGATGGTCCGCCGGAAGGCAAGAATCTCGGCAGCGTCAGCGTTGACGACGATGGCGCCGCCGCTGCTGCGGTGTTTGGCCACCGCGAAATTTTCCCCGGCTCCGAAGAAGCGCTGCCGAAAGCCCAGCACCAGTGCACTGCTGCTGTCGCCCAGGACGGGCTGCAGCAAGCGGCGTGGCGCATTGAGGGTCGGCTGGCCGGCTGTGGCATGGCTAGAAAGTGTCAGGCGGCCGTGGCGGTCAAAGAGATTGATACGGAAGAGGCCATTTTCTTGCGCAATCCGCTGCAGGATATTCTGATTCAGGCAGCCGGCGCGGTCCAACTGCGCGATCAGCCGCGCATTGTCCAGCAGGCGTTGCTCGAGTGCAGCCTCAACAGCCTCCCAGGAAAGCGCGGCATTTTCGAGCCCGCGTTGAGCCAGCACCAGAACCGTTCGGCCTTGCTCCTGGAGTGCAGTAGTCAGTTCCTGGCGGGTGCTGCGCAATTCCACCAGGGCCGATATCACCAGCATCAAGCCCAGAACCAGGGCCAGCAGAGCGGCCCATTTTGTATGAAATGCAGCCTTCATCATCATGCACGGTCCACCTGTTTAGAAAAGGCGCGTTAAAATTGCGCTGCTGCCAGAGCGTGTCGCTATAATCTACGAGATTTTTCAGGAATCACAAGACAAATTCAGAATGTCGGGCGACGCACATACCACTAAAAGAGTCCCTTCATTCCGGCACTCATGGTATGATTGTTGTTAAAAATACCGGATTGGGTCAGGACAAGCAGAGCAGGAGAGCGTGGTGAAAAATAGTTACATCTTACTAATTGTTTTAACATTCTTTATCACATTACCGGCCATGGCTGAAGCGGATGCACCAGAAGCACTTCATCTCGATCCTGTTCCGGAATCGATCCATGCGGTGCGTTTTGATCCATCCTACTACTACAACGCCCCGGTCCGGGTCAACAAGCTGGCACAGCAGCTTGCGCAAGAATGGCAGGCGCACGGCGTCAACGTCATCTTTTACAAGGCTTACGATCCGGTTCATGGCGCCAAGTACAAGACGAGCCATGAACTGAACGAGAGGGCCGATTACGGCCGCCAGGACCTGCTCAAATATGTTCTCAAGGAGTGCAGCGCACGGGGGATCCGGGTCATGGCCTGGCTGCCGGCTTTCCAGCACAAGCCCGCCTGGGAACAACACCCTGAATGGCGCGTCAAGAATCCGGACGGCAGCGATTATCGCCTGAATGAAGAGAGCTACCCCCTTTGCGCGGCCAACCCTGAGGTGCGCTCCTGGTGGCTGGGGCTGATCCGCGATCTGCTCGAACACTATGATGGACTGGCGGGCATTGATATTGGTGAGCCGGTAGTGCGCTGGCAGGGTGCCTACTGCGGCTGCGCCTCCTGTCAGCAGCAGATCGAGGCGCTGGGCTTTGGCGACGCCTCCGCCCTCGGCCTGACCAAAACTCTGCTTGCCAGTATGGAAGCCATCCACGACTTTTACAAACTCGCCTGCGTCACCTCGGTGGTCAGCCCCAAAGTTGACGGCAGCCTTTTCACACCGGCTGAGCAGCGCGGCTATACCGGCTTCGATCTTGAGGCCCTGCTCGAAGCGTCGCACAAACCCGACTGGGTCAGTCTGGAGCTGATGTGGCAGCAATGGGCCGATCTTTATCATAATCCAGCCCGATTCAATCCGGCCTGGGTGGAGGGAGCGGCAGCAGCCATCCGGGAACAGGTGGCAGGGCGCAGCCGCCCCCTGGTGCATCTCGAACTCACCCCTTTCGGCCAGCAGAGCGTCGACGGCCCCAAGCTGCAGGAGAGCATGCGGGCCGCCAGGCGGGCGGATCTGCCCGACATCGACCTCTACGACACCCACCAGATCGAACGCGACGAGGCCTGGAGCGACGTAGCGGCGGGTTTTGCCTGGCAGCCGGCCCGCCGGATCCTGGTGGTGAGCGATCCCATCGGCGAAAACGATGCACGGCAGGTGGCCAGTCTGCTCAGCCATTTCAAGGCGGAGACTGAAATACTCCTCCTCGGTGCAGATCAGCCCTACACGCCGGGCCGCCTGGCCGGCAAGGATTTGCTCTTTTATATCGGTGTCGACCCCAAATTCGTCCTCCCCAAGGCTTTTCTCCAGGAGGCCGCCGGGTTCCAGGGCACCCTGGCCTGGGTCCACTTCGGTCTCGGCCAGTATCTGGAGCAGCCCGGCCTGCCGGATCACGGCATCCGCTATCTGGGTGGTACGGCCGATTCGACCTGGAACCGGGTGCGCTACAAGCAGGCACTGCTGCCCCGGCAGGATCCCGATTTCGACCGGATTGTCCTCACCGATAGCGCGCGCGTCCGGGTGTTGGCCTGGATGGAAAAGGGCGCGGAGCGTCTGCCCTATGCCCTCCACAGCCGCAACCTCTGGTACTTCGCCGACCTCACCACCGCCTTTGTACGCGAGGGGGGCAGCTATATCGTCTTCGCCGACCTGCTCCACGATCTCCTCCGGCAGCCGCACCAAAGCCGGCGGCTGGCGATGGTGCGTATCGAGGACATCTCCCCCCTTTCCGACGCCGCCTCCCTGCGCCGTATCGCCGACTATCTCCACGGCGAAGCGGTGCCCTTTGCCATCTCTCTGGTCTCCTTTTATCTCGACCCGGCCAGCAATACCGCCGCCTCCCTCTCCGATCAGCCCGAACTGGTGGCGGCCATCCGCTATATGGTGCGCAAGGGCGGGGTAATCGTGATGCATGGCAACACCCATCAATACCGCGGCGAGACCACGGCCGATTACGAATTCTGGGACATGATGCACAATGAGCCGCTCTTTTCCGATTCCCGCGAGTATGTCCGTGAGCGCATCGAAACCGGCCTGCAGGAAATGGCCCGCAACGAACTTTGGCCGGCCACTTGGGAGACGCCCCATTATGGTGCCTCACAGCTCGCCTACTCGGTCATCAACACCTATTTCAGCTCCGCCTACGAACGCCGCCAGACCATCGATCTGCACGGCTCCGATCAGCTCCTCCCCTGGCTGATTTACGAGCATACTGCGGGCGGAAAAATTATCCCGGAAAACCTCGGCTATATCCCGCTCAGCGATCAGCGCTCCGGACCGCTGCTCGAGGCGGCGCGCAACAATCTCGCCCTGCGCGACGGCGTCGCCAGCTTCTTTTTCCACCCCTTTTGCGACATCGCGGTGCTCAAGGAGATCGTTCCCGGCCTGAAAAAGATGGGCTATCGTTTCACTGATCCCCGCTATACCAGCCAGCAAGTCAGGGGACCCGGCTTCCGGGTCGTGACCGGCAGCGGCCGGATCGAGCTGCCCCTCACCTCCGCTTATTTGCGCGAATTTTACATCGATGAGCAAGGCTCCATCCGCGATGAACGCTATTCCGATGCCCCGCGCAGCGACACCCTGCGCAAAAGCGTGGTTGTGCCGGAGGGATGGATCTATGTGGCTGCAGCGGCGCCGGGGAGGCCCAAAGGCCTCCTGGCCCATCTGGCCGCCAATATTGCCCGGCGTGTGCCGAAGCTGGAGGGGTATATCGGCGCCGGCAAACCCCTGGCCGTGCCCGATGAACTTCCCGCGCGCACGGTGCTGCTGCACCATGCCGACGCCCCGGCGCGGCTGCTGCGCGACCAGGATAACTGGGCACAGGCACTGGGCAGTGTGGGTATCGACGGCCTGAGGCTGGATGTGGGGCAGTTTTTCGCCGTGCCCGAAGGGAGCAACCTCATCGTCGTCCCGGCCGCCGCGGCATCAGCCCTCAGTCAACAGCAGATCCTCCTGCTGGTGCGCAGCGTCCAGAACGGCGCCAACATCATCCTCGAGCGTCCCTCGCAGCTCAGCGCTGCTCTGGGCATTCTGCCGCTCGAGCGGAGCCGGCTGATGAAAGCGGTGACAGATGAATACTATCCCACCGTGCCGATCACCTGGGCCGTGCCGGACACCCTGAATGACTTTGAGACCGAGTTCGATTACATCACCTACGCCTCCGATCCCGCTTTAGGCCAGCCGGCCGTGATCGGCGGCGAATACGGTCAAGGCCGCTACCTCTATTGGGGGACCCTCTTCGATCCCGAGACCCGGGGCGGTTACGGCCGTTATCCCTTCCTGCCGGAAATGCTGCGCTACCAGTTCGGCCTCAAACCCCTGGTCCGCCGCGAGGCTGTCGAGATCTTTTTCGATCCTGGCTCGCGCGAGGAGATCAGCATCGAGGATCTGATCAAGATGTGGCGCAAGAACGGGGTGCGAACCATTTATGCCGCCGGCTGGCACAGCTACCGCGACTATACCTACGACTATGGCCGCCTGATCGAGTTGGCGCACCAGAATGCCATGCGCGTCTATCTCTGGCTCGAGCTGCCCCATATCTCGGACCGGTTCTGGCTTGATCATCCGGAGTGGCGGGAGAAGAACGCCCTCGGCGCAGACGCCGACACCTCGGGGGCACATTGGCGGCGTCCGATGGCGCTCAATCTGCCGGCCTGCCGCGAGGCGGTAATGGCGGAATTACGGAATATGCTGCTGGCGCACGATTGGGACGGCGTCAACCTGGCTGAACTCTATTATGTATCGGCGGCTGGCCCGGCGGAACCGCGCTGGTTCACGCCGATGAACCGGGGCTTTCGCGAGGATTTCTCGCGGCGCCACGGCTACGACCCCGGGCTCCTTTTCGATCCCTCTTCTCGCCGGTACTGGCAGCGCGACGCCCGGGCCCTGCAGGCCGTATATCACCTGCGCGAGGAGATGGTAAATGAACAAATCCGCCGCTTTGTCACCCTCTTCCTGCAGGTGGAGGCGGAGAAAAAGGCCTCCTGGGAGATCATCGTGACCACCCTGGACGCCGCCATGGCCCCGGCGGCTGCGGCGGCCGTGGGCGTCAACACCGCTGCCATCGCCGCCCTCGCCGACGAGCTCCCCTTCACTCTGCAGCTCGAGGAGCCCCCCCTGGCCAATCCCGCCGGACCGGAAGAATACACGGCGATGATCGATCGCGGGGCGGCCAGCAGCCGCGGCCGGATTCCGCTGGCCACCCTCAATCTCGTCGACCGGCCGCAGCGGCCCGGCCTGGTAACCCCGCAGATCACCGGACTCGAGCTCTACCAAACCTTGCAGCAGGGGCAGGAGCGCGGCGCCCGTCTCCCGCTCAACTCGGAGGCCAGTCTCTACGAAGTGGACAGCGGTTACCTGCCGCTGGCTTTGGCCGCAGCGACGCGGGAGTCTCTCGCCGTTGCGCAGTGGTGTATAGACGCTGCCACTTCCGTCAGCCTGCTGCTCGATCCCAAACAGCACCCCGATGTGCTGGTGGATGGTTCGGTATGGCCGGCCTACCACCGCGGTCACCTGATTCTCCCTGCCGGCCGTCATACCATTGAGCCCATCGACCGCACCAGTTCCTTCTTCAAGGGCTTCTGGGCGGAAGGCCGCCTGATCGCCCTTTCCGGCGAACTGCTCGAACTGCAGCGGATCGTCCGCGGCATCCGCCTGCGGTACCGTTCGGAGACGGCCAACTGGTTGGTGCTGAGCGAAAAACCGCATGCCATCGAGGTCGATGGCATCAAAACAGCGCCGGCCATGATGCGCGGGGAACTGGGCTACGCTTTCGCTCTGCCCGCCGGGGAGCACCGGGCGGAAATCTATACCACCAGCCGGACCACGCAGGTGGTGAAACAGATTTCGCTGGCCCTTTCCGGCCTCATCGCCGGCGGCGGCCTCCTCTTCGGGATCGTTCTCGGTTTTCTCTATATTAAAAACGCCAGGCGTCACCGCAAAACCGCGGCCTGAAAGGTTTCAGACCATCGGACGGGGCTGTCCTTGTCCGTATCCTCGGTTCCCGATCGCGCTATCGTCGCGCCGCATCTCTTCGCCCTGAATTGGAGGTAATCTGTGCTGCCCCTCATGCACCCTGCGCTCGATCTGCTCTTCCTCGGCAGTGTCGTCATTATCTGGGGGATGATCGTCTATCAGCTGGTGCTCACCCTGGCGGGCTATCGCTACCGCCACCATATCCAGCAGGAACATACGGAGCTGCTCGCAAAGGGCGGTGACCCGGCGCCGGTCTCGATCATGATCCCGGCGCGCAACGAGGAGGTGGTCATCGCCAAGACCATGCGCACCATCCTCGATCTCGATTATCCGGCGGATAAACTCGAGCTGGTGATCATCGACGACGGCTCCACCGACCGCACGGCGGAGATTATCCTGGCGCGCGCCCAGACCGATCCCCGCATCAAACTGGTCCGTCTGCCGGCCGGAGAGACCGGGCACGGCAAGGCCTATGCCCTCAACGAAGGGCTCCAGCACTGTAGCCACGAGCTCATCGCCATCTATGATGCCGACAACATGCCCGAACCCTCCGCCCTGCGCCACCTCGCCCTCCACCTCCAGGCGGATGCCAGGCTGGCAGCAGTGATCGGCAAATTCCGCTGCGTCAACCGCCACCGCACCTGGCTGACCCGCTTCGTCAACATCGAAACGATCGCCTTCCAGTGGATCCTCCAGGCGGGCCGCTTCCATCTTTCGCGCGTGGCCATCCTGCCCGGCACCAACTATATCATCAGAAAATCGGTGATTGCGGCAGTCAGCGGCTGGGACAACCGCGCCATCACCGAGGATTCCGAGCTGAGCATGCGCATCTACCAGGCAGGCTGGCAGATCAAATTCATGCCGATCAGCGTCACGTGGGAACAGGAGCCCGAGATCCTGCGGGTCTGGAGCCGCCAGCGCACCCGCTGGGTGCGCGGCAACAACTATGTCATCCGAAAATTCACCGGCCCGATGCTTAAAACCCGCAGCCGGTTCCTGGTCACCGAGTTCATCTACCTCTTCGCGCTCTACTATCTCTTTCTGGCGGCGACTGTCATCTCGCTGCTTCTTTTCATCGCCAGCAGCACCGGACTGGTCGCCCTCAATGTGCCGGGGCCCTACTTTGCGGTCTGGATTTCGGCCTTTGCCCTCTTCACCCTGGAAATCTTTGTCGTTCTCAGTTATGAGGGGGAGGATTCGCTCACCAACATCCTGCTCACGGTCGCGATGTACTTCACTTACTGCCAGCTCTGGCTTTACATCGTCTTCAAAGCCCTCGTCCTCGATGCCCGACATCACCGCGTCGGGGTGTGGGACAAGACCGAACGCTTCAAGGTCGAGGAGACGGCGGAGGAAGGAGCGGCAGCCGGATGAGACTCTGCACCAGGGAGGTTAAACGGTTTCATCCTGATCCTGCCCGCGCAGCCGGGCGCTCGGCTTACGGCCTCGCCTTGCTGTGGGCGCTTCTGTTTTCCGGTACGTTCACGGAATCGACCGCACAGGAGGCCGGGCTGCGTTTCTTCGCCGAGGCCTACGACGAAACCATCTATCAGCGCCGCGAGGGGCGTAACACGGCCACCATGGCCCAGCTCTACGAGGGGCTGCGCTGCCCCCTTTCCGGCATCGGGGTGTGGGACACCTACATCAAGATCCGCTACGGCAGCGATGCCAACAAGGATTTCTGGAACAACCGCGGCGAAGTGATGCTCGGCACCCGTCTGCGCTTTTTTGAAAAGGTCTACCTTGCGCTCTACGGCGAGTATGTCCGTGGAGAGTACATTGTCTACGACCAGGAGGCCATGCCCTACGCCCCCTCCTATGAAGACTGGCGCGGGGGGCTGATCTTCTGGCACGGGTGGGATCCCGGCGGCTGGGCGCCCAGGGGCGCGCTCCCCATCACCCCCTGGAGCGAAACCTATGCCGACATCAACTATTTTGACAAGGACGATCAGAACCTCATCGGCTATGTCGAAAGCAAGCTGGGGCTGCAGCTGCTGCGATTGCATAAAACGCGGCTTGACCTTTACGGCGTCGTCTACGCCTATTATGATCAAAATGCCGACTTTTGGAACAACCATGCCGCTGCCGCGCCGGGCATCCGCTTCACCCCCTGGAACGACATCGACCTCAATATCCGCGTGGAATATCTGTGGGGGCAATACTATCCGCGCACCGGCCGCTACGAAAATCCCTATGAAGGGAATTACCAGGATCTGCGCATCGGCCTCTTTTTCTGGTATGGTTGGGGAGATTAAGGAGGAGATCCATGCAAGCGAAAATGAGTAGCTTCTTTTTGCTGGCAGCGCTGGTCGCCGGCATTGCAAGAGCCCAGTCCATCCCGGCCCAACTGCTCTGGGACTATTCGACGGGTGGTCCGGTGACCGTGGTCGCCTCCTTTCCCGATGTCAACGGCGACGGCAGGCCCGATCTGCTGGCCGGTTCGGCCGACAGCCTGGTTTACTGCCTCTCCGGCGGCGGTCCGGATGATGCGCGGGAGATCTGGTCCTGCCGGGCCCAGGGAGCCATCACCGATGTGGAGGGGATTGGGGATGTCAACGCAGATGGCTACCCCGATGCGGTGGCGGGATCGCGGGATAATCTGGTCTATTGCATTTCAGGAAGGCCTGCCGACGGCGGCCTGGAGCTCTGGACGCGCGCCGATTCGGCAACGATCCATTCGGTCGCCGCACTGGGGGATGTCAATGGCGACCAGATCGGCGATGTAGTGGTGGGCACCGCTATGAACAACCTGATCTGCATTTCCGGAGCGGCCGCACAGCAGGGCAAGATCCTCTGGCAGTACGGCAGCGACGCCGATTTCTGGAACGTCATCGCCATGCCCGACCTCAATGGCGACGGTAAGAAGGAATGCGCCGGCTCGTGCGACAATTTTATCTACTGCTTCTCTGGTGCGGGCGTCACCCAGGGTCAGCAGGGCGGCACCGCCGCCAAAGCAGTATGGGCCGCACCCTACGATGCCGGGGCGCGGGTCTGGTCGATCGCACCCGTTGCGGATGTGAACGGGGACGGCAAGGCCGACCTCCTGCTCGGCAGCAACATGGACCGGGTTGAATGCCTCTCCGGAGCGACGGGCAAGCCCATCTGGAGCTTCACCACCGGTGCCGATGCCGTATGCGTCACGGCGATCGGAGATATCAACGGCGACGGCAAAATGGATGTGCTGGCCGGATCGTCCGATGACTATGGCTACGCCCTCTCCGGCGCCACCGGCCAGCAGATCTGGCGGGTGAAATTCGGTTCGACGGTTTTATCGGCAGCAGCGATCGGCGATATCAACAGCGATGGCTATCCCGAGGCGGTCTTTGGTTCCGATGCCGATGAAGTGTTCTGCATCAGCAGCGGGGGCACCACCAAGGGGCAAAAGCTCTGGAGCTACACGGCCACAGGCGGCATCAGCAGTCTCGCCGCCATCGGCGACGTCAATCTCAACGGCATCACCGATGTGGCCGCAGCCTCCACCGATAGCTACCTCCGCCTCTTTGAGGGCAACAGCAAAATACTGGACGTGGAATTGCTCTCTTTCACCACCGCGGTTCAGTCGGCAGGCGTACTGCTCACCTGGCGCACCGTCAGCGAAAGCAACAATCTCGGCTTTGAGGTGCAGCGCTCCTTCAACGGGCGCACGTTCGAAGCCTTGGGATTTGTACCCGGCAGCGGCACTACGGTCGTGCAAAACGATTACAGCTGGTTTGACGAGATTTCCGCCTGGGAGCTGCTCTATTACCGGCTCAAACAGGTCGATCGCGACGGACAGTCTCAATACTTCCCGGCCGTGCAGGTGGTGCAAAATCTTCCCGGACGGTTGACCCTGCACGGCAACTATCCCAACCCTTTTAACGCCGGCACGTTCATTCGCTACGATCTGCCGGTGGCGGGGGAAGTGATCGCGACGATATACAATGTGCGCGGAGAACAGGTACGCGAGCTTTGGCACGGGGTACAGCCGGCGGGGAGCCACAGCCTGCATTGGGACGGCAGCATGACGAGCGGGGAAGCGGCGGCCTCAGGGGTTTATTTATGCGTCATCACCGCCGGCAAGGAGATCGCCTGGCTGCGCATCAGTTATTTAAAGTGAGAGCGGAGTGCTGTACCGAGCCTGCTGGAAAAGGCGACGCAGCTCCACTCTGCGGGTTGGCCGTGTGGTTTCCGGGGCCAGAGGGATTCTTTTGCAAAAAACTTAACGGACCGGTCAGAACTCTTCAAGAAGTTCCATGTTGCGCACTGCCTCGTCCAGCCCCCGCTGCAGGAACTTGGCCTGCCAAATCTCCACCGGGGTGAAACTCATCGCCACCGTGGTGCTCTTGACCACCATCAGCCTGGTCCCCACACCAAGATGAAAGGCCTGCAGGATTTCAGGTGTCAGAAAGAGCCTGCCCTCCCTCAGCACCATCGCAGTGTATGCCTTTTCCGAAAACCAGTAGATTTTTTCCGGCTGAGTCAGCCTGGCCAGATAAGCGGCGAAGACGGTTGCGCGAGCGAGGTCGGGTATGAGGAGGGCAAAGCCACCCTCACCGCGGTGGGTGGTCGTCAGCACCACCTCGCCATCGGTTTCGAGCCCATAGTGGGCCAATGCCTTGGGCGGAACGGTCAACCCCAATTCCTCCCTGATGATCGAGATGCCAAAGGCCTCTTTCGTTCCGTGTCTGCCCGGCATCAGGCTAGGCATGCCACTCTCCTTTTTATGATTCTTTCTGGACGAACTTTCACATCCACAGTTTAGAGATATCGTCTTAAAAACACAAGTGAAAACTGCCGTTGGTGGGCGGGATGCGCCGGCCAAGTTGCCTCGACACCCCCCAAAATCTGGGTCCCACCCGGCTTTAATATTATTAAAAATAGTGGGCGACCGGTGATAAAAGCTTGTAAAATTTACAACGCGAGGTGACAGGTGGGAACAAGATTTCAGGGGGTATACAGTGCGAGATGTCAGGTGGGAACAAGATTTCAGGGGGTATACAGCGCAAGGTGACAGGTAGGAACAAGATTTCAGGGCGTATATAGAGCGAGATGTCAGGTGGGAACAAGATTTCGGGGGGTGCCCTGCCAAGTTGCCGCTTGACTTTGGGCTGATTTTTCTATAATATACAAGGGCATAATAAAAATCAATAAAATAAAGAAGCGGGAGATGGCCAAAAAGCAGGCCACTGACATCATGTTGTTGCCCACCGCCTCAACGGAAGCCATCCTTGAGAGCATCTCCGACGGGGTCTTCACCGTCGACAAGGAATGGCGCATCACCTCCTTCAACCGGGCGGCGGAGGCGATCACCGGCACCCCCCGCCGGGCGGCCATCGGCCAGCTCTGCTCGGAGGTTTTCCGCTGCAGCATGTGCGAAAGCGAGTGCGCCCTGCGGCGGACCCTGCGCAGCGGCAAGCCGATCATTGGCAAGAGTGGCTATATTATCAACGCGCGCGGGGAGAGGATTCCGATCAGCGTTTCAACAGCGGTGCTCCGCGATGCAGAGGGGAAAATTATCGGCGGGGCGGAGACCTTCCGGGATCTTAGTGAGCTGGAGGCGCTGCGCCAACAACTGGATGGCCACTTTCGCGCCGGCGAGTTGATCAGTCACAGCCCCTTGATGCAGCGCCTTTTCGAGGTGCTGCCCGCCATCGCCGCCAGTCCCAGCACCGTCCTCATTCTCGGGGAGACCGGCACAGGCAAGGAGTTGCTGGCACGGACCATTCACGCACTCAGCCCGCGCAGCAAGGGTCCCTTCGTTGCGGTCAACTGCGGCGCCCTGCCCGACACCCTGCTGGAATCGGAACTCTTCGGCTACAAGGCGGGGGCCTTTACCGGCGCGACGCGGAACAAGCCGGGGCGTTTCGCCCTCGCCAAAGGGGGCACCCTCTTTCTCGATGAGATCGGCCAGATTAGCCCGGCCCTGCAGGTCCGCCTGCTGAGGGTGCTGCAGGAACGCGTCTATGAACCGCTCGGCGCCACTCGCTCCGAGACGGCCGATGTCCGCATCATCGCCGCCACCAACAGTGATCTGACCGAGGAGACCCGTCAGGGCCGCTTTCGCGAGGATCTCTATTACCGCATCAACGTGGTGCGCATCGAGCTACCCCCCCTGAGGCGGCGCAAGGAGGATATCCCCCTGCTCGCCGCCCAGTTCATCAGCCGCTTCAACAATCTGCAGAACAGAAAGATCAACGGCCTTGCCCCGGAGGTTCTCTCCCTGCTCATGGCCCACGACTGGCCGGGCAATGTGCGCGAGCTTGAGAATGTCATTGAGCGCGCTTTTGTGCTCTGCCGCGAAGGAGAGATCGGCATCAACCACCTGCCCGATCAGTTCACCCGCCCTGGCTTTCACTCTGAGACCGGACTGGAAATGAGGACGGCGCGGGAGCTGTTGGAGGCTCGCACCATTCAGGCGGCCCTGGAAGAGAGCGGGTATAACCGGATCGCCGCAGCCAGGCGGCTCGGAATTCACAAGACCACCCTTTTCCGCAAGATCAAGAAACTTGGGCTTGTCCTGCCCGCCCGGAGGGACAACCGCTCCTCCGTATCGACCCCCGCCGGACGCGGTGCACGACAAGTCGGGCTGCAATAATGCTGCTTGTATTTTATTAAAGTTGCATAACTGCTACTTCTTCTGTCATCCGTCCGATCCGCCATATCTTTTTAATCATTGTAATTATTTTAATTATCATCATGTCAACGTTCCTCCAACGCTGGTACGATTCTTGTAATACAAGAAACAGAATCGTACCGCAGGAGGAGCATGATCGCCGCTTTTGCCACATGGAACAGCCGCATCGCACCGGTCTTTGATGTGACTCGTAATTTGTATCTCGTCCATCGGGAGGGCTCGCAGATCAGCAAGGAGAGCGAGGCGCAGCTGCATGCCGAGTCTCCGGTGCAGATCGCGCTCACCTTGGCGGAACTGCATGTGGATGTTTTGATCTGCGGCGCGATTTCGCAGCCCCTGCGGGCGATGGTCATGGCCTATGGCATCGAGGTGATCCCTTTCGTAGCCGGCGAACTGCACCAGGTGATTGAAGCCTGGTTGCAAGGCAGGCTGCTGCGCAGCAGCGGTTTTGCGATGCCAGGGTGCGGACGGGGTTATGGACGCCACGGGCTGGAGATGTACAGCCATCAAGAGGAGGCCAATATGTTTGGCAGAGGAAGCGGAAAAGGCGGAGGCGGAGGACAAGGCGGCGGCAACAAAGGGAGGGGTGGACGCGGCCGCATGGGGGGCCAAAAGGCCGCCGGTCCGGCCGGTGAGTGCCTTTGCCCGGCCTGCGGCCATCGTGAAGCCCACGAGCGCGGCGTGCCTTGCGCACAAAAGCTGTGTCCCAAGTGCGGCACAGCGATGACCCGCGCCTAACATGATGATATGGAGGATGTAACCATGCCAGGTGGAGATCGTACCGGACCTCTGGGTTGGGGTCCAGGAACCGGCCGCAGTGCCGGCTATTGCGCAGGTTATGATGCCCCGGGATTTGTCAGCGGCGGCGGTTTTCGCGGCCGGGCGGCCGGCTTAGGCCGCGGCTTCTGGCGTCGTGGCGGTGGCGGACGCGGATGGCGAAACCGCTTTTTCGCCACCGGACAACCCGGCTGGCGCCCGTACGGCTATCCCGCTGCGGCGCCCGGCGCTTACAGTGCGGAGAGCGAGAGGCAGGCCTTGCAGAGTGAGGCCGAAGCCCTGCAGGCGGAACTGGATGCCATCAGACAGCGGCTGGAAGCCCTTGAGAAACCTGCAGAAGAATGACTGAACAGGGGGGAAAGGCTCTCTTTTCCTTTCTCCCCACCCTATTGGACAAGGAGATCTGTTTGAAAATTGCCTTTACCACCTCCGGTGTAACTCTGGATGCGCCGCTGGACCCTCGTTTTGGTCGCGCGCCCCGCTTTTTGCTCTACAATATGGAAAACGGCTCTTTTGAAATCATCGACAACGCCCAGAACCTCAGCGCCGCGCAGGGTGCCGGCATCCAGTCCGCCGAGACCCTTCTGCGCGCCGGGGCGGATGCCCTGGTGACCGGGCACTGCGGGCCCAAAGCCTTCCGGGTCCTCTCCGCAGCCGGGGTGGCGGTCTATAATACAACCGCTGCCACCGTGCAGGAGGCCCTGAATGCCTACAAGGCCGGGAAGCTCCAGCCCGCCGATGAGGCCAATGCGGAAGGGCACTGGAGTTGACAAAGGGAGTTCGATGATCATCGCCATTGCCTCAGGCAAGGGAGGAACCGGAAAAACCACCCTCGCCGTCAACCTTGCTCAGACCTACAAGGAGCCGCTGCAGCTGCTGGATTGCGATGTCGAGGAGCCCAATCTCCATCTCTTTCTGCCTGCCGGGGCGATTGAGGAGGAGGTCATTACCGTCCCCATACCGGTTGTGGATGAAACCCTCTGCGACGGCTGCCGCGCCTGCAGTGCGTTCTGCGAATACAACGCCATTATTGTCCCCAAGCAGGTGGCACTGGTCTTTCCTGAGTTGTGTCACAGCTGCGGCGGCTGTATGCTGGTCTGTCCGCAGAGAGCCATCAAGGAGAGGGATCAGCGCATCGGCGTCATACGTCGCAGCCGCACAGGGAACATCCAGCTCATTCAGGGGCTGATCGATGTGGGGGTTTCTGCGGTGCCGCCGCTCATCCATGCCGTCAAAAAGGGAGTGAATCCGGCCCTGCCCATCCTTATCGACGCTCCCCCCGGCACCTCCTGCCCGGTGGTCACCTCCGTGCGGGGCGCCGACTATGTCATTTTGGTGACCGAGCCCACCCCCTTCGGCCTGCACGATCTGACTCTGGCCGTGGATATGGTGCGCAGCCTGGGGCTTTCCTTCGGGGTGGTGGTCAACCGCATGGGCATCGGCGACGACCGGGTACAGGAATTTTGCCGGCGCGAAAAAATCGAGCTCCTGCTGGAAATTCCGGATGACCGGCGCATAGCCGAGGCCTACTCCCGCGGGCAGATGGCCTGCGAGGCCGTGCCCGAGTTGCGTTCCCGTCTGGCAGCGCTCAGGGAGCGCCTGGAGACTCTGGCTGCGCATGCGGCGGGGAGGCGGCCATGATCCGGGAACTGGTGGTCATCAGCGGTAAAGGAGGCACAGGCAAGACCAGCCTCACCGCCTCCCTGGCGTTCCTGGCCGGCCATGCCCTTGTGGCAGATTGTGATGTGGATGCGGCGGACCTGCATCTGCTGCTGCCGCCCCGGATCCGGGAAAAACAGCCCTTCTACAGCAGCCGTGAGGCGATCATCAGGCCGGCCGACTGCATCAGCTGCGGGCTCTGCCTGGCCTACTGCCGTTTCGATGCGGTGCGCATGAAGGGGAGCGCCTCCGGTCCTGCGCTCTTTTCAATCGACCCCGCCGCCTGCGAGGGGTGCGGCCTGTGTGTTCATTACTGCCCAACCGGGGCGATCGATTTTCCGGAACGGTTGTGCGGCGAGTGGATGATCTCGGATACGCGCATCGGTCCCATGGTTCATGCCCGTCTCGGGGTGGCGGCAGAAAACTCCGGCAAGCTGGTCTCCCTGGTGCGTCGGCAGGCACGTGAACTGGCCGAGAAAGAGGGCTACAACCTGATCATCACCGATGGTCCGCCGGGGATCGGCTGTCCGGTGATCGCTTCACTGACTGGTGCGAACCAGGTACTGGTGGTGACGGAGCCCACGGTATCCGGAGAGCACGACCTTGGACGCGTACTGGGCCTGGCGCGCCATTTTGACCTTCCTGCGGCGGTCTGCGTCAACAAATGGGACCTCAATCCGGAGATGACCGAGTGCATCGAAAGCAAGGCCCGCCTGAGCGGGGCACAAATCGTGGGCCGCATCCGCTACGACCCCGGCGTCACCCAGGCGATGATGCAGGCCAAAAGTGTGGTTGAAACCGATACCCCGGCGGCGGAAGATATCCGCGCGGTTTGGGAGCAACTGAAATAGCTATGCAAAGCAACCTGAATTTTCGGCTCATGGCGATCGAGTTCTGGCTGCGCGACCGGCTCAATCCGCCTGCCGCGATATTAAAAAGGGCCGGCATCGCAACAGGCATGAAGGTTCTCGATTTCGGCTGCGGGCCAGGAGGTTTCGCCGTGGCAGCAGCGGGAGTTGTAGACCCCCTCGGTGAGGTCTATGCTGTCGATATTCACCCCCTGGCACTGCAGTCGGTTAAAAAAGCTCGCAAACGGCTCAAGCTTGCCAATCTTCACCCCCTTCATGGCAGCAAAACCGGCGATCTGCCGGATCAAACCATCGACAGGGTGCTCCTGTATGACATCCTGCATGATGTAGAAGATCCTCAGCGGGTTTTGAGAGAACTTTACCGACTGCTTAAACCTAACGGCCTAATCTCCATCAAAGACCACCGTCTCCGTGATGACGAGGTCAGGGCGCAGATGACCCAGGAGGGGTTGTTTCGTCCGGCCGAAAGCGCGGAAGAAACGCTGCTTTTTGAACGGATATAATCATCCGGAGGAATACCAACAGAGATCAAGACGTTGAATGGGTAGCGAATCAGTTTTCATTACATAACTACAATAAAATTCCAACGGACACGATTCAATTCACCGGACAGCTGCAGGAGCACTGAAATGGCTACACCTGATACAAAATTATCTGCCATCGCGGCCGATCATGCAAACAGCCCCCGTCATCATGGCCGTCTTCCCTATCATACTGGCCACGCCCGCCTCACCGGCCCGTGCAAAACTACCATGGAGTTTTGGCTCGATGTGCAGGGGGAGCGAATCATTGATGCATCCTTCATCACCGATGGATGCAAGGCTTCGATCGCCAGTGGCAGTATGGCGACCTCCCTGGCCATTGGCAAAACAATCGATGAGGCTCTGGCTATCGATCAACAAATCCTGTTGGCCGCTCTGGATGGGTTGCCGAAGCAGGAGGAACACTGCGCTTTACTGGCAGCCAATACGCTCGCAGCCGCCTGCAACGACTATTCAAATAGCGTTGCGGAGCGATCGAAACAAGAAAGTGCCTCTTCGTGCGAAACGTGTGATAACAAGGATTGTTCAGCCCTGAAGCGAAAACCCGACGAAGGGGATCAGGAATTTGCGGAGCGGCAGCAGATTCAGGAACGCCTTTGCCGCATCAAACACAAGATCGTCGTCCTCTCCGGCAAGGGCGGGGTGGGCAAAAGCACGGTTGCGGTCAATCTGGCTGCGGCCATGGCTCTGGCCGGCTATGAGGTCGGCTTGCTCGATGTGGATATCCACGGTCCAAGCATCCCAACCATGCTCGGTCTCGAAGGTGAGACCATTCAGGGCCACGAAGGCGAGCTTTTTCCCGCCGAGGTGGGCAACATGAAAGTGATGTCGCTGGGCTTTTTTCTGCAGAGCCAGGATGACGCGGTCATCTGGCGCGGTCCTTTGAAGATGGGTGCCATCAAGCAGTTCATCAAGGACGTGGCCTGGGGCCAACTGGATTATCTGATCATCGATTCGCCTCCGGGAACCGGGGATGAGCCGCTCTCGGTCTGCCAGATTATCGGCGAACTGACCGGAGCGGTCATCGTCACCACCCCGCAGAAAGTGGCGGCGGTGGATGTGCGCAAATCAATCACCTTCTGCCGTCAGCTCAAGGTGCCGGTCCTCGGGGTCGTGGAGAATATGAGCGGATTTGTCTGTCCCCACTGCGGCAAGAGCACTGAAATCCTGAGATCGGGCGGTGGTGCGCGCATGGCGCAAGAGATGGGGGTCACCTTCCTCGGCTCCATCCCCATCGACCCGCAGATCGCCCTGGCTTGTGACGAAGGCAAAGCCTTCATCAATACCTATGCCAGTTCGCCCACAGCCAAGATCATGCAGGAAATCATCAAACCCATCGCCGACCTGAGTAAGTCATCCTAACCACGCTTGGAGAATCCACAATGAAGATTGCCATTCCGATCGCCAACGGCCAGCTTTGCGCCCACTTTGGCCACTGCGAACAATTTGCCCTCATCGAAGTCGATCCGGCCACCAGAAGCATCACCGGCAGAGAAGATGTCGTCCCCCCGCCTCACGAGCCGGGACTGCTTCCGCGCTGGCTGGCGGAGCGCGGCGCCGCGGTCATTATCGCCGGCGGTATGGGCCAGCGTGCTCAAATGCTCTTCGCCGATCATCAGATTGAGGTGGTCGTCGGTGCAGCGGCCGCAAATCCTGATAAAATCGCTCTTGATTACCTCTCGGGCGCGCTCCAGACCGGCGATAACACCTGCGACCATTAAACGCCTATCAATAGTTCCCCTTCAGGTAATTTCGGCGTTTGCCAGGCTCTCTCCGCCTGGTAAACGCCGAACGAGCCGCTGCCAGGGTAATTCTACCATCATACAACAGCCCTTCTGAGACTGACGAATCGCTTTGCTGGCAAGACCTGGATGGCCACATGTTCCCGTCTCATCCCGTTTTATTCGCATTCCGTCAGAACCCAGAAAAACAAAAGTCACTGTCATTGCATTCAACAGACTGAGAGAACGAGTTGGTCAAAGTTACGATCATCTATGACAATACAACTTGCGAGGAAAACCTGGAAGCGGATTGGGGATTCGCCGCTCTGATCGAGGCCTATGGCCGCACCCTCCTCTTCGATACGGGAGCCAACGGCGAGATCCTGCTGCGTAATATGCGGGTTTTAAAGATCGATCCCATGAGCATCAGCGATCTCTTCATCAGCCATGGCCATTTTGACCACATCGGCGGGTTGTCCCATTTCCTGAACGAGAACGGGAAGGTCGTTCTGCATGCGCCGGTCTCTTTTCGCGGTGTGCGCCAGGCCAAAGAGGTGCGCTACTACGACAAGCCACAGAAAATCCATGATCACTTTATCACCACCGGGGAACTGGAGCAGATCGAACAATCGCTGGCTGTAGAAACGGAGAAAGGGCTTCTGGTCATCGCCGGTTGTTCTCATCCGGCGATGGAGAAAATTTTGGGCGCATCTTCACCTTTTGGCACGATCTACGGCATCGTGGGCGGCCTCCATGGTTTTGATCAGTTCCATCTCTTTGCAAAGATGGGCTTGATCTGCCCGACGCACTGTACCCAGCATGTAGCTGATCTCGAGAAACACTTTCCAGGGACATACACCCAGGGCGGTGCCGGCAGAATCCTGGAAATATAAAAGAACGCAAAAGGTTCTGGGCAAACATCGACTCCGTCCCACGCAAGACTTTCCTCCTGGAAAATTGACCAACATCATTATCGGGCTTGTCGTCGGCTTGATTGGATTGTATCTTATCTGATGCAGTTCACTTAGACAAACCGGGCATCCCTCACGCAAGCAGGCAGAAAAAACCGCATGA
>DAOQAG010000011.1:0-104834 GCA_035353815.1 bacterium | reverse complement strand
GAACTCGGCAAGCAACCCACCACCGCGGGCAGTGGCCCCCCCCGAAATCTTGTTCCCACCTGACATCTCGTGCCGTATACTTTACAAGCTTTTACCACCAGTAGCCCACTATTTTTAATTATATTAAAGCCGCGTGGGACCCAGATTTTGGGGGCTGTCCAGGAAAACCCAGGCGGCTCGGTTGCGGAGAAACATGTAAAAGCGAGCCGGCTTGCACGCGGGTCAGTTGCGGATGAACAGACCGAAGCCCGCGCCGACTTGCACGATGGTCCGGCGCTTGGTATAGACCTGGGTGCTGGGGAAGAGCTCGATGAACTGGAATTTGATTCGCAGGGTCGAAAACCGCCCGAAGCGGGAGAATGAACCCACCCCGGCCATGAGCGCCGGCCCGGCATAGGTCTCGCCGGGTTTTTGCGTCAGGGAAAAGCCCTCTGTCCAGACGCCGGCGCCAATATTGGCATAAATCGATGAGCTGATCCCCAGATCCATCCGGTAGATGTCATTCTTGCGGTACCCGGAGGGCGAAAGATCCCACAGCTTCATGCGCAGACTGCCAAGAAACAGAGTCGAAATGTCGGTCGAATCGGGAGCCAGTCCCAGGCGGATACCCGGCTCGATGTCGATGGCCATGGTCTTGCCGAGATAATAACACACCAGCCCGTCCAGCCCGAGTTCGCTGTAATTGCGCTCGTCGGCATCGGTGTTCGAATGAAAGGTAAAACTGCCCCCGACCTCCACGGCACCGCTCTTCTGAGCATGCAGGGGAAGGGCGCAGAGCAACAAGAGCACACCCGCAGCCACACGTTTCACAAAGCCTCCCATTCTGGTTGCTATTGATACGGTCCCCCCCCCCAAGTCCACTGCTGCCTGACAGTATTGCAGCCCGGGCACTGGAAAGCTGCGTCTGGCCTCCACCGCGAGCGCTAGCGTCTGCAGCGCTCAGGGTTGGACTTGCAGCCCGGGCACTGGATGGGCTGCGTCTGGCCTCCACCGCGAGCGCAAGCGTCTGCAGCGCTCAGGGTTGGACTTGCAGCTCCGGTTGCAGGGACTTTAGCCGGCGCTCAAGAAGATCGAGCAGCTCCCCCGCTGATTCTGAAATCCGCCGCGACTTGAGGGATTTCAGGCGGATTTTCATCTCCATATCCATGATGTAGCGGATGAGATCCTGGCGCGCCTGTTCAGCGGATTCCGACTGCGGATAGCGCTGCAAAAAGTCGTCGAAGAGAACAAAGGGTGCCGCATAATGGTCCCAGAACGGCTGCCAAAGCACCTCCCGCTCCCGCGCCACCGCCATGCGAATGGTCGTATTGATCACCGGATCGTCATTGCTCTCCACGTAGGTCATGCAGCCGACGTATAACGTATAAAGCCGGCGCAGCAGGGTCTCCCGCTGCTCCGTGTTCTCCTCCTTGGCGATATCCCTTTGCAGCATCAGCACATCGGCGATCCAGCGTTCCTTTTCGAAGGCCATTTCCGTCAATTTGTAGCGCAGCACCAGCCGGGTCCAGGCGCCGACCGGCTTTTCATCGAGGGTGCCGGGATTGAAATTGAGCTTCTCCACGAATTTCAAGGCGGCTTCGTCGAGAATATCATAGCCGGACGATTCGCTCAGCGAGACCTCCTCAGGCTTGCCCGTGGCGTTGACGAAAACCGTCAGGCTGACTTCGCCCTCGAGGCGCTGCAGCTGCGCGGAGAGGGGATAATCCAGCGGAATCTCCGACGCCACACGCGGCGGTTTTAGGCGGTTGTGAGAAGCACAACCGGCACTGAGCCCTGCCAATAGTACCAGCAATCCAATCGATTTGCCAACAGTCATAGGCCCTCCTCTGAATTAAAAAAAGGGGAGTGAGTGGTTCACTCCCCTTCCTTGACGATCCTGCCACGGCACATCGAGGTTGCGGGGCGCAGCATGCGGGTCATGGTCCGTCCCGCCGATCCCGATACGCTTTGTCGGTCTAAAAACGCAGCGACAGTGTGGCGACCACCTTTTGCAGGGTGCGATCCAGGGCGATCGGTCCTGCAGCTTCAGAATTATAACTCGTTTCCTGCCAATTTCCGCGCACATAGGTGAGGTCGAGCATCGCCTGCCGGTCCATCATCAGGCTGACACCGCCGGAATAATAGGTGCGGTCCGGACGGATATTTTTGTCCTTATAGGGCGAGGGATCGCTGAATACACCACCGCGCAAACGCAGGTTGGTGCCCGGCAGGTTGAATTCCGCGCCGGCATGGAGCCGGGTCGTGGCCTCCATCTCGCGCTTGATCGCGCGATTGGCTGTGGACTGGTTCATCCCCGAGATGGGAGGATCGTCCTCAAACTTGGCCTGGGTCCAGTCCTTGAACTCGGCATCGGCGGAGAGCAGCGCCAGGTCGAGCACCCGTGCAGAGAAGCCGACAGCCACGGCATAAGGTTCGGTATAGCGGTACTCATAGCTGCCTTCATCACTGTTGGTATAGGGGTCATGCGCGGCGTCGTAATCCTCTTCTTCGCTCCACTGCCAGTTCTCGGTGATCTTGTAGGTCGTGGGCATGGTTACGGTGGCGCCGAAGCGCCAGATGTTGGCCGAGCGATAGAGCATGCCGAGCTTGACGTTGGTGGCATCGATTTCGCTGTTCAGCGCGTTGATCGTGCCATAGGAGGTCCAGTCCGAATCATCGGTTGGGTCGGCGGTATCGCCGGGCAGGTAGTAGAGGTCGTAGATATCCTCCTGCTTGAACTCGGCGGAGTGATCCCTCTTGCCGTCGATGAAGTTGATGCTGGCGCCGATGAAAAGATTGGGTCCTGCCTCAACCGCGCCGGAGAGGGTGAACTGGTTGCGGCTGCCTTCGTCGAGGATGGAATTGGATTCAAAGAGGGAATCGGGCGAGAGTGCGCCGATATCGACCATGCCGTCGTCGTCACGCTTCTTGTCATAGCCGAGGCCGAAAACCAGACTGCCGCGCGCGGTCGGCACCGGGAAGACCAGACCGACCGAATTGAGCCGGGTGAAGCTGTCACCGGTCTCTTCGCTGCTGCCGAGAAAGTCGGCCGCGGATTTGACATTATTCTGCGAAAAACCGATATTGAACTCCCTGCGTTTCATCTGGCCGATGCCTGCAGGATTCCAGTACATGCCGGAATAGTCATCCGCGATGCCGATATAGGCGCCGCCCAGACCCATGGCGCGGGCACCGACGCCCAGTTCATTGCCCATGCTGAAAAAATCCTCCGTCAGCACCTTGTCCTGGGCCCACGCCGCGGAGGTCAGAAGCAAACCTGCAAACAATACCGTTCTCATCACGCCTTGACTGAATATCCTCATGACAGATCTCCCAATGGGTTCAAAAATCCGAATTCACCGGTCTTGCCAGGCTGGATCGATCAGCGCCGGTGCGAAGAGCCGCCAGATGAGCTCCCCCTGGGGGAGCTGCTGCCGGAAGAACTGCTCCGGGATGAGCTGCCGCTGCTGCTGGAACTGCGGGGCGCAGGGGCCGAATAGCTACTGCTACTGCTACTGCCACTGCCGCTGCTGCTGCGCGAATAGCCGCTACTGGATCTGGAAGAGGAGCGGCTTTCGCTGCGGCGTTCGCTCGAAGAGCTGCTGCGGCGCGTATAGCTGCTGCGTTCGGCGCCGCTGTTTTCGCGGCGGGAGGCGGTCACTTCAGAAGAGCGGCGGGGTTCACTGCTGCGCTGGTAGATCCGCTCGTTAGAGCTGCTGGCCGTATTCCGTTTCCGTGTGGTCGATTTCTGCTCCGAGCCGCGCCGTTCGATGCGGGGGGACTGCTCCGGCCGGGAGGGCGTGCGCTTCACCTCGGGCTGCGCCGAGCCATCGCCGCTCGACCGGCGTGGAGGTGTTCTGCGCTCCACCGTGCCGCTCTGGTTGCCGCTTCCGGAGGAGCTGCCCTCCGAGCGGTCGACCGGTTTGCGCCGGATTTCTCCGGAGGGGGTCGATGCATCGCTGCCGCCCGTGGGGCGGGTTACCGTGTTGCTGCCGTCGCGGCGCACCGGTTCACGCCGGGTATCCGGTTTGTCCCAGGTATCGGTCACACTTCCCTGGCCGGTGTTGCCGGCGCCACCATTACGCCGTATCCGTTCGCTGCTGGAGGGGCGGCGCATATCATGCGATGCGCCCTGTCCGCCGGTCTCTTTCGGCACGCGGGAGTAGCCTCCGCCCGCATAATTGCCAACGCCGAAGGGCCGGCGTTCCCAGTTGCGGTATTGATGATCGTCTCCCCAGTAATGATCGTTCCAGCCCCCATACCCATGATGGCCGCCATACCAGGGTCTGTCGTAATACCCCCAGCCATAGCCGTACCAGGGATCATAGAAGCCCCAGCCGCCATAATAGCTGAAAGAAGGCCAGTACCAGGGGTCGCCCCAGAAATCGTTGTAGCCGAACCAGGGTTCCCAGCGGTGATGCCAGCGCCACCACGAGTTGCTGCTGTAATACCAGTAGGGCTGGTACCACCAGGCGTCGATATAGACCGAGGGCATCCAGTCGCTGACATAGACATCGCGGTCACCACCGCGGTGGATAATGATCGTTGTATCCGGCGCATTGTAGTCATAGTCCGCAGTATCATCGGCGGTCGTATCATCGTAGCTGTATTCGGATTGCTCCGGTGTCTCGGTATCATAGGCTTGTTCGTCCCGGACCGTCGGTTCCGGCGTCCGGGCCAGCTGGGTGTAGCAGCCGGACAGGGCTACCGCCAGTATGAGGATGAATAATCCGGGGAGCGAGGATTTGAGTAGAGCATGTTTCATAAGGCCTCCTGAAAACAAGGCACGGGAATAGATGACTTGACGTAATGTAGCATAACCAGGGGCCAAAAGCAAAGAATTTTCTTCACATCTGGCCTTCGCACAGGTTGCATAGTATGTAACGGATTTTTTATAAAAATGTTCCCTTCCGCAATTCGGAATTAGCAGTGCGAGGACGGCTGGGGCGCCAACTTCAGGAGGGTCTGACGTCGCTGCTCCTGGGCACGTTTTGCCGGGGAGCAGCGCAGAGAGGGGAGGTCTGGCAGGCACACGACAGGGGCAAAATCAAGGGGCATTGTCTGGAAGTTATATCTCCTCCACCCCGTCCCGGGTCAACCAGCCGACCTTGCCGTCCAGCAGGATGACCTTGACATAGGCCCCGGAACGGTCCGCCACCCGCACCTTGGTCCCTTCATGCAGATCGAAGACCTGCGTGGCATCGCTGGCCGGAGCACTGAGGACACTCACCTTCGGCGGCATGATGATGCCGTAGCGCAGGCTCCGCGCATCGTGCGCGGTGGCCCAGAAAAGCGAGCCGGCTAGCAAAAAGAGCACCAGCAGGGGGAGGAACAGGTATCCAGCTACGGCGCGCACACCACCCTGCCCGACGAGCAACCGGATGATCACGGTGGCGAGCAGCAGATTGAACACGACCACCGCCAACACGCCCCACTGTCCGGCGCTCAGCAGGTGCTTGATTCCCGACCACACTTTGCCGGCAAAAAAGGGCGGCGGCGCGGCGATTTTATCCACGACCCGCAGCTGCGCCAGATCCAGATTAAAAGCGATATCCGGATCGGCCGGCTTGAGGGCCCGGGCGCGCTCATAGTTCAAAATGGCCTTGCCGAGCTCTTGGCGGCGGAAAAACGCGTTGCCGAGGTTGTAGTAGAGCTCGGCGCACTCGTAACCGGTTCCCAGGGCGGCCTCGTAGGCTTTGATCGCCTCGTCATAGGCGCTCTTTTGCATGGCCGCATTGCCCTGCTGGTAATACTGCAGGGCGGTGGGATTGGCCAGAGCCGCCCCGGCCAGCAGCAGGAATATCATGATGTGCTTGTACATGAGCTAGATCGCCTTTTCCAGGTTGATAATGGCCTCTTTCGCCTCGCGGTAAATCCCCTGCATCTGCGTCATCGTGACATCAGAAGGGGCGAAACGCTGATAATCGCAGACCTTGAGCAGCTGCAGATACTGCTGGATGGTCGGCTCGGGCACACGGCGCTGGTTCAGCCGGCTCTCGAGCTCGCTGGTGACCATCCCGGCCTCGGAGAGATCGAGTTTGTCCGCGGCAAAACCCAGCAGCGCCCGCGCGATCTCGGAAAAGTACTCTTTCTGCTTCTCGACCTGCAGCAGGCCTTCAGCCCGACTCAGCCGCTTCATGGCCATGCGATTGGCGCGGCGGCTGCGGGCATAGGCGACGTTGCCGCTGAGCTTGTCGAGATGACGGCGCCAGCCAAAGGCCGCCGCCAGCGCCAGCAGCGGCAGGATCCACAACAGCGTGAACCAGCTGCTGCGGTAAAAGGCGCCTCCCTTGCGGCGCCATTCCGGTGTCCCCAGTTTGATGAAGCGGATATCCTGCCCGATCAGCTTGACCTCTTCCTTGCTCAATCCCACCGGCACGGTCGAGGCGTCACCGCTGCCTTTGGCGACCGGGATGATCAGCTCGGGCGTGGAGGCTGTGGCGTAGCGCCGGCTGGAGAGATCGAAATAGCTGAGGGTGATCGGCCGGATGCGCTGCTCGCCGGGGAAGCGCGGCACCAGCACGTACTCGAAGGTTTTGCTACCGCTGATGCGGTCGCCGGTACGCTGGATGTTCTCGCTCACCTTGGGCTCATACTGCTCGAAATCCCGCGGCAGCACGACATGGGGTTTGGGGATGGTGTTGATATTGCCTGTGCCGGAGATCACCACCTTGAGGGTGATGGCTTCATTGGTGGTCACCTCTTTTTTGTCGATGGCGGCCTTGATCTCGAAGGATCCGGCCAGGCCGCTGAAATCGGCCGGCTTGCCGCTCTCGGGGAAGGGCAGGACCTCGACGCTGACCGGGCGCGACTGCACGCTCTTGCGCACTGTGCGGCCGAAGAAGGGATCGTCAAAAAAGCTGTCAAAAATGTCATTGCTGCGCCGCCGCGCCTGCACGCGCACGTCGCAGTCGACGCCGAGGCTGCCGATCTGCACCCGTCCGGGCGAGGTCGGAAACATCGCCATTTTTTTGAGGTCGGCGACGACATATTTGCGGCCGTTGATCACCTCGTTGCGCGTCTGGGGCTGCTGTGGCAAGGGAATTTCCTCGCTCCAGAAGCCGGCCGACTCGGGCAGTTTGCTCAGGGCATAGCCGGAGACGTTGACGCGGGTATAGATGCTGAAGGTGACGATCACCGGCTCATTCTGGTAGACCTGGCGCTTGTTGACCAGGGCGCGGATGAAGAGCTCCTCATCCGAGGCCTCGCTGGCGGGCAAGGGCTGCGGCGTGCTCCCCGCCGCGGCGCTCGCAGCGCCGGAGCTCCCGGGCGCGGCGGCCGCGGCTCTGCCGATGGTGATGATGATCGGCCGGCTGCTGTAACTCTGCCCGCGCACGGAGACGCTGACCGGGGGGATGGTAAAGGTCCCTTCCTTACTGGCATTATAAAAATAGGTAAAGCTCTTCTGGACCGACATCTTGCCATTGACGATCTGAATGCTCTGCGAGCTGCCGCCGGATCCGAGCAGCGCGAGATACTCGCTGACATCCGGAAGATCGACGCGGTTGACGCTGTTGGCACCCTCACCGGACAACTCGATGGTCAGGACCAGCTGCTGGTTGAGAGTCAGGTTGGTTTGATCCACGGAAGCGGTGATGGTCAGCGGCTGGGCCATCACGGCGCCCGACCAGAGCAGCAGCACCGCAATATAATTTCTTGGCGTCATAAGAATTCTTCTCTCTTTGCGAAAGCCCGGCACGGGATCACCAATCCTTGACCACAGTGATCCGGCCCGGGGCCTGCATCTTGCGGGTGTCTTTCTGGTTGCGCTCATCCTGCTTCAGGGCATCGAGGATCCTGGCGGCATCTTCCCTGGAGATTTCGTCCGGTTTGGGCTGCTGCTGTTGTTGCTGTTCCTGTTGTTGCTGTTCCTGCTGCTCCTGCTGCTGTTGTTGCTGTTGCTGATCCTTCTTTTCCTGATCCTTTTTTTCCTGGTCCTGTTGCTGTTGCTGCTGCTGTTGTTGCTGCTGCTGTTGTTGTTGCTGCTGCTGGGGATTCTGCTGCTGTTTCTGCGCCTCATCCTTGAGCTTTTTGCGCGCGAACTCGAGATTGTACTTGGCGTCCTCATCGGTGGGATTGAGCTTGAGGGACTGGGTATAGGCCTGGATCGCCTCGGGCAGCTTGTTGAGGCGGAAAAGGGCATTGCCCATGTTGTAGTAGCTCATGGCCTGGATGCGGCTGTCGTCGCTCTTGAGCGCGGCCTGCGTCTCCTTGAGCGCCTCCTCGTACTTGTTCTTTTTGTATTCAGCGGCGCCGATATTGAAGGGCGCCTCGGCGGCTTCGGGCGCCTGGGTCTGGGCGTCGCGGTACTTGATCAGGGCGTCGTCATAGCGTTTTTCCTCATAGAGCTTGTTGCCCTGAACGATCTTGCCGCGTCCGGGCTGGGCCCTGAGTCCCCCGACAGCAAGAACACTGGCGGCCAATAGAATTAATCCAATTCGGTTCATCGAAATCACCACTTGAAAAGACGTTTAAGCCAAAAGTCGCGCCGCTGCCGCCGCTCGGGGATAAAACACTCCACGGTGAGGAGGAGAATGGCGACGATCAGCACATATTGAAAGCGGTCTTCGAACTGGGAAAAGCGCATGGACCCCAGTTCTTTTTTTTCGAGTTTGTCGACATCGTCATAGATCTTGCGCAGTTCATCCTCGCCGCTGCTGGCGCGAAAATACTTGCCATTGGTCTGGAGCGCAATTTTTTCCAGAGTCACCTCATCGAGCCTGGTGATCACCACCTGGCCCTCACGGTCCTTTTTGAAGCCGGAGGAGATCCCATAGTCGGTCATCATCGGGATCGGATCACCCTTGGGCGAGCCGATGCCGACGGTATAGATGATCACGCCCTGCCGTTCCGCCTCCTCGGTCTGTTTCATCACATCACCCTCGTGGTCTTCACCGTCGGTGATGATGACCAGCACCTTGTGCTTGCGCTCCTTCTGGTCGAAGGATTCGCAGGCCCGGGTGATGGCCTGGCCGATGTTGGTGCCCGGCGTCGGGATGAGTCCGGGATCGAGGATGTCGAGAAAGAGCTTGGCCGCGCCATAATCGAGCGTCAGGGGGCATTGGACGAAGGCGGTGCCGGAGAAGGCGATCAGGCCGACGCGGTCGCCCTGCAGCCGGCCAAGGAGGCTTTCGACCTCATGCTTGGCCTTCTCGAGGCGGCTCGGCGGCACATCCTGGGCCAGCATCGAGGTCGAGACGTCGATGGCGATCATGATATCGATCCCCTCGCGCTTGACCTCCTCGATGCGGGTGCCGATCTGCGGCCGGGCCAGGGCGAGAATGGCGACGATCAAGGCGAGGACGATCAACGCGGCCTTCAGGACCGGCCGGGCATGACTGGCGTTGACCGCCAGCTTTTTCATCAGCTCGCTGTTGCCGAACCGCTGCAGCGCCCGGCTTTTGGCGCGAAAGACCAGCACATAAAAAAGCACCACAGCCGGGATGAGCCAGAGCAGATGCAGGGCATAGATATTTGCAAATCGCAGCATAGTGGATTCCGGAAATTAGGGTATCTTGCGAAAGATGGTATTGCCCAGGAGCACCTCCAGGGCGAGCAGGAGCAGCGCCGCAGCCAGATAGCCGGAGAAAAGCTCGCGGTAGCGGGTATACTGTTTGACCTGGATCTTGGTCTTTTCCATCTCGCTGATCTCTTTATAGATTTTTTCGAGGCTGGTCTTGTCGGTGGCGCGGAAATAGCGGCCGCCGGTGATGTCCGCCACCCGCCGCAGCAGTTCCTCATCGATGTTGACCGGCATGCGCACATAGCGCCGCCCGAATATGGGATCGTCGACCGGATAGAGTGCCTCGCCCTTGCTGCCGGCGCCGATGGTGTAGACGCGGATATTGAAGCTCCTGGCGATGCGCGCCGCCGTGAGCGGATCGAGTTCGCCGCGGTTGTTCTGGCCATCGGTCAGCAGGATGACTACCTTGCTTTTAGCCTTGCTGTCGCGCAGCCGGTTGATACTGGTGCCCAGCCCCATGCCGATAGCCGTTCCATCCTCGATCTGGCCGACATGGATGTCCTCGAGGAACTTGAGGAGGATGCCGTAATCCAGGGTCAGGGGGCATTGGGTGAAGCTCTGACCGGAAAAGACCACCATGCCGATGCGGTCGTTGGTGCGCCCCTTGATGAAATCAGCGGCGACCAGCTTGGCGGCCTCGAGGCGGTTCTTGGGCTGGAAATCCTCAGCGAGCATCGAACTGGAGATGTCCATCGAAAGGACGATATCGATGCCCTCGGTGATCATCTCCTCCTCACGACTGCCGGCCTGAGGCCGGGCGAAGGCGACGATCATCAGGGCGATGGCTGCGAGGCGCAGGACAAAGAGCAGATGACGGTAGCGTTTGCGGCTGGAGGTACCCACCTCCTTGATCAGGGCGATGTCGGAATAGCGCACCGTCGACCGGCCGCGCAGACTGCGGCGCAGATACCACCAGGCCAGGGCCGGCAAGAGGAGGAGCAGGAAGAGGAATTCGGGATTGGCGAATCGGAACATCTCAGTGGCCCTCCCCTTGCGTGGACGGCGGTTCGGCGGCGGCTTCAGGCTGCGGCTGCGGCTCCGGCTCGGTCCAGGTCAACTTGGTGCCCTCGACGAAGGCGAAGGCGCTGGCGGTCAGGCCCTCGGTTTCGGCCGGTTCCGGGATATACTTGGCGAATTTGGCCATGTCGCAGAGGGTCAGCAGCTCCTGCAGCCGCAGCCGCCAGGATTCTTCGAGGCCGTAGCGGTCCAGGGCGCCGAGCAGCTCGCGGCTGGTCATTTCGAGGGCATCGATGCCATAGCGGCCCTCGATGTAGCGGCGCAGGATATCGGCCAGTTCGCTGTGCCAGGCCTTGTGCTTGCCCGCAGCGAGCCAGTCACTGGCGACCAGAGCGTGAAGGGCTTCGAGGGCGATCTCATGCGCCGGCCGGGGCGGCGTCTGCCGCTCGGGCAGGATCCCCTTGCCCTGCCGGCGGCGGCGGAGATACCACCAGAGCGCCACCGCGGCGGCAGCCAGCACCAGCGCCGCCAGAACCTTGAGCAGGATCGACTTCCAGTCCCGGGGCGGCACCAGCGGCGGTTTGATATCGCGGATGTCGCCGGCCTCGCTCGGATTGAGGCTCTGCACCTGGATCTTGATCGGCTCGCTCTTGAGGATATGGCGCGTCGTGTCGCCCTTGAGCCGATAGGTGATGCTCAGTGCGGGAATTTCATACTCGCCGGTATCGAAGGTGGAGATCAGATAATCGGCGCCAAGAATCGTCCGCCCCGCTGCTTTCTGCGCCGGCAGAACCTTGTAATCGCGCAGTTCGAACTGACCGAGGTTGCTGCCGGGCGCGGGCATCTCGACGGTGACATCGGCCACATGTGAGACGCGCAAGCTGTAGCGCACGACATCGCCGATCAGGATCTTGGCGCGGTCGACCTTCGAGTCGATCGTCACCTGCTCCTGGGCGTGCACCGCTCCCGCCAGGAGGAGGCTGATAAAAATGAATACTGTACGTCGTCTTGACATAAACCTTGGGCTCATTTTAAAAGAGTCTCTCACCAAGTCGCCAAGGCACAAAGTGTGCGATACAAGCTTTCCCTGTGGCTTGTGACTCGGTGAGAATAAAAAAAAGTGGCTCTCACGAAGGCACAAAGACACCAAGAATAAAATATAAAAATGAAAATGCTTTCTTCGTGTCTTTGTGAGAGCGAAATGCTATTTTACCTGGTCGTCGAAGAACTGCACGCCCTCGGCTTGCATCATCCCGCCGATCAGCTCCTGAAAGGCATTCTGGTACTTTTCACGGTAAAGGTCCTGGGTCACCTGCTGCTTGACCTCGTCGAAGCTCTTGCTGCGGATCACCTGGCCCTTGTCATCCTTTTCGGCATAATCGGCTTGATGCGCCTGGTAAAAGGTGGCCACATCCCCGGCATCGACATGGATCTTGCTGGCCACCTTGTCTTGCATGAGGCGGCGCACCATCAAGGCTTTTTTGGATTGAAAGGCGCCGTCGACGACCTGCTGGTCGTTATCGAGGCCGGCGCGCTTGGCGGTATCGTAGAGCAGCTCGGTGGCGACATACTCGCGCAAAAATTGCAGCTTGGCCTGTGGATTGCGGAATTGATCACGGGCGCTGGGAGGCAGTTGATCGATCTCGAAATTGAGATCGCCGAGGGTGATCTCGCGGCTGCCGATGCGCACCACTACGGCCCCGGGCCGCGACTTTTCCGCGCGCGACGGGTCGAGCTGCACCGTCTCATCCAGGGCCTGGCGGGCATCCGCACTGCGATCGAGGCGCTCGAGACAAGCGACGATCTTTTTGTTGGCTTCGGCAACCACCGGGCTTTCCGGATGGAAATGCTTGAGCTTGAGATACCAGGTCATGGCATTGGCATAATCATGCAAGCGCTCGAAATAGATGGTACCGATGGCGTATTGCAGATTGGCCGCCTCGACATCGGAAAGGTCATACTCGCGCAGACAGCTCTCATATTCGCCGATCGCCTGCACATAGAGAGAACGGTTGACCAGGTCCGCTGCGAATTCGCGCACCTTTTCGGCCTCCTTGGCCGGACGCTTGCCTGAGCTGCAGCCGTTGGCGAACACAAGCCAAAAACCGATAAAAAGGACGGACAGGAACTTGCGCATGGCACTCCTCGTGCGATTAACGGTAACGTTTGGCACGCATCTTGAAAAACCGGATCAGCGGCTCGACATACGAAATACGCGTGTCGATCTGCACCTGGTCCACGTTCATGGAACGAAAGATCTTGTCCCGGCTGCCCTTGCCCTGCAGGGCACGCTTGCTGAAGGCGCGCCGCGTCCCCTCGTCGCTGGTGTCGAGCAGCCAGGTCTCGCCGGTCTCGGCATCCTCCAGTTCGATAAAACCGACGTCGGGAAGATCCAGTTCGCGCGGGTCGGTCAGGGAGATGGCGACAATATCGTGCCTCTTGTTGGCGATCTGCAAGGCTTTTTCATAGCCGGACGAGAGAAAATCGGAGATGAGAAAGACCACGCTGCGCCGCCGGCTCACCTTGCTGAGATACTCCAGCGCCTGACCGATATCGGTCTTGTGCCCCTGGGGCTGATGGTACAGGACCTCGCGGATGACGCGGAGCACATGGGACTTGCCCTTCTTCGGGGCAACGAATTTTTCCACCCCTTCGGAAAAGATGATCAGGCCCACCTTGTCGTTGTTCTTGATCGCCGAAAAGGCAAGCAGAGCGCAAATCTCGGCGGCAATTTCGCCCTTCATCTGCGAGACAGTGCCGAACGCCGAGGATGAGCTGACGTCGACCACCAGCATCACCGTGAGTTCGCGCTCCTCCTCGAAGATCTTGACAAAGGGGTGGCCCATCCGCGCCGTGACATTCCAGTCGATGGTGCGGATGTCGTCGCCGGGAAGGTATTCGCGCACTTCAGAGAATTCCATGCCTCTCCCCTTGAAGACCGAATGGTATTCGCCGGAAAAGACATCATTGACCAGCCCGCGGGTCTGGATCTCGATGCGCTTGACTTTTTTGAGTATTTCTTTTGGGATCATGATCGTTCTTCGTTAGCCCTACCCCGGTTCAGGGCGAGTGCCGCTCAGGGCACCTCGACCTTGTTGATGATCTTGCGGACGACATCTTCGGCGCTGATCTCCTCGGCTTCGGCCTCGTAGGTGATGATGACACGATGGCGCAGCACATCCATGGCGATGGAGCGGATGTCCTCGGGCGTCACATAGCCGCGGCGGCGCAAGAAGGCGTGCGCCTTGGCCGCCATATTCAGATAGATCGAGGCGCGCGGTGAGGCGCCATAGGCGATCAGGTCCGCCAGCTCATCGAGGCCGTACTCCTTCGGCCGGCGAGTGGCGAAAACAATATCCACGATATAGTTCTCGATCTTGGGATCGATGTAGACCTCATGAACCGCTCGCCGGGCATTGATGATCTCCTGGGGTGTAACCACCGCCTTGGCCTCCGGCAGCTCGACACTCGTCATGCGGCGCATGATCTCCAGTTCCTCGGCGCGTTCGGGGTAGCCGACCGACAGCTTGAGCATGAAACGGTCCACCTGGGCTTCGGGCAGAGGATAGGTGCCCTCCTGCTCGATCGGGTTCTGGGTGGCCAGGACGAGAAAGGGTGCCGGCAGCGGAAAGGTGGTATCGCCGATGGTCACCTGGCGCTCCTGCATGGCCTCGAGCAAGGCCGACTGCACCTTGGCCGGCGAGCGGTTGATTTCATCGGCAAGGACGAGATTGGAGAAAATCGGCCCTTTTTTGGCGGAGAAGGTGCTGTTCTTCATGTCATAAATCATCGTGCCGACAATGTCGGCGGGCAGGAGATCGGGCGTGAACTGGATGCGCTGGAAATTGGTTTTGATCGCCGCCGAGAGGGCCTTGACCGTCATGGTTTTAGCCAGACCCGGCACGCCTTCCAGCAGGATGTGGCCGTCAGCGAGCAGGCCGATGAGCAGCCGTTCGACCATATAGGTCTGGCCGACGATCACTTTGCTCACTTCGGCGGTGATCTTGTCGACAAAGGCGCTCTCGCGCTCGATCCTGGCCTGGATGGCTTGAATGTCGATGTTCATTACTCCTCCAAAAAAATGGCTGTGTTCCAAACTGCACTTACATGTTACCGGCTGGTCGAGCCCAGCATGGATTCCAGAATGGTATAGACGCGCTCCAGCTCGCTGCGCTGCGGCGCGGCGCCGGAGAATTTGGCAATGTCCGCTTGTTCGAGAATGGCAAGGGTGTCGTCGATCGCCCGTTCATCGGCCTCGGCCTCGCGCATCAGGCCGCGCACTTGTGCGGTGGTAGCGCTGATCAGCGGCAGGCTGTACTTTTCGGCCAGATAGCGGCGCAGTACCCCCGAGAGGCGGGCGAAGGATCCGCTGACATCGAGCTCGGGCTGATGCAGATCGACCTCCTCCTTGAGCCGCAGGCTGTATTTCTCTTCCAGGGAGATCTGCTGTTGCTGCTGCTCGCGGGCGAGGCGCGTCGCTTCGGCGCGCCGGGCGCGGATGCGGCGTACCAGCACCCAGGTCACTGCGGCAGCCCCGAGGGCAGCCAGAAGCAGCACCAGCCAGAGGTACGAGCCCGGCTCCGGGAGCGGATCGATCACCTTGAGCTCGAGACGGCTGGTCGTGAGGCGGTATTCCTGGCCGGTTGTCTTGTCGGTGTAGCGGATGACAATGCCGTCCACATAGGCCATGCCGAGGCCGTCCGGCCGCACCGTGTATTGCGATTCCCGCCGGGCCATTTGCACTCCGCCGATCACCTGGACGCGGTTGGAGCTGGCAGTCGCAATGATGTCGAGGTTTTCCACCAGGGGATTGTCGAACTTGAGGATCTCATAGCGGTTGAGATCGCCGGCCCACTCGAGGCGGATGGTCACCACCGCGGTGCGGTTCTGCGGCACCTGCAACGGCGTCGCGGTGGCGGACACCCGGATGCCCTCATCCCCGGATTGGGCCGGAAGCGGCCCGGCCGCCAGCACCATCGCGGCCAGGATCAGCACAGCAGCTGAACGGATCGCGCGCATCGCATTCCTCCGGACAATAATAAAGCCGATAAAGAGGCAAAAGCGGACGGATCGCCCATCGATCGGCTGGAAATCTCTGTGCCGCGGTATGCGGCACAGAGAAAATATCAGTTCAGGTTATTTTTTGGTCGCAGCATCGGGGGCGGGTGTGCCAAGCTGAAGTTCCAGCTCGCTGATGTCTTTGCCGAGATGCTCCAGTTCCCATTTGACCGAGGAGGCCAATTCATGATTGGGCCATTTCTGCAAAAACTCCTGATAATACTTTTTCGCATTATCATAGTCCTTGATGTCGTTGGCATAGCGATAGCCGATCATGAAACTGGACTGGATGACAAAATTGCTCTTCGGGTACTTGCTAATGAGCTGCTTGTAGGCTTGTACGGATTTTTGATAATCCTTGAGATTGTTGGCGTAGAGCACTCCGAGCCGGTAGAGGGTCTCATCCGCGCGGGGTGACTTGGGAAAGGCTTTGACCAGGCGCGCATACATGTCGGCCGCCGCTTGCCACTGCTGACGGCTCTCGAAATCTGCCGCATTGGCGCGCAGCTGTTCTTCCGTCATTTTTTCACCGCAACCTGCCAGGATCGCCACCATGACCAGGGCTGTTATCCATCCAAACCAGAGTTTCATCACATCTCCTCCGCTGCTGTACTCCTGTGAATGTACTGTTAACGAGTGCGAAAAAAGAAAGTTCCTGAATTTTTTAACTTAGGGATTTTTCCTCTTAAAATCAAGTTTTTTATCCTTTACGAAGACCTGCACCGTCGTACCGGCAGGAAAGTCGCCGGTGAGAAGACGCATGGCCAGGGCATCGACCATCTCATGCTGGATGAGCCGTTTCAGCGGCCGGGCGCCGAAGGCCGGATCATAACCGTGTTCGGCAAGATACTCCTCGACCTCAGGGGTGACCTCCAGCCCCAGTTCCTGGCGGGCGAGCAGCTTTTCAAGATGCGCGAGCTGCAGGCGCGCAATCTGCTTGATCTCCTCCCTGCGCAGGGCGTGGAAGACAATGATATCATCGATGCGATTGAGAAACTCGGGACGCATCGCATTTTTGAGCAGGGCCAGCACCTCCGCGGCGATCTCTTCATGCACCTTTTTACGGTTCTTCTCGTTGATCTCCTGCGAACGCTCCATGATCTGCTGCGCGCCGAGATTCGAAGTCATGATGATGATCGTATTCTTGAAATTGACGGTGCGGCCCTGGTTGTCGGTGAGCCGACCCTCATCCAGTACCTGCAACAGCACATTAAAGACCTCGGGGTGGGCCTTTTCGATTTCGTCCAGCAAGACCACGGCATAGGGACGCCGCCGCACCGCCTCGGTGAGCTGTCCGCCCTCATCATAGCCAACATAGCCGGGAGGGGCGCCGATCAGCCGCGAAACCGCGTGGCGCTCCATGTACTCCGACATGTCGATACGCACCATGGCGCGTTCGTCGTCGAAGAGAAATTCCGCCAGGGCCCGCGCCAACTCGGTCTTGCCGACACCGGTCGAACCGAGAAAGATGAAGGAGCCGATGGGCCGGTTTTCGTCCTGGAGCCCGGCCCGGCTGCGGCGGATGGCATTGGCCACCGCCTCGACCGCCTCGTCCTGGCCGATGACCCGCGCGTGCAGCCGCTCTTCCATGTTCAGCAGCTTTTGCTTTTCACTCTCGAGCATGCGCACCACCGGAATGCCGGTCCATTTGGAGACGACATCGGCGACGTCCTCCTCATCGACCTCCTCCTTGAGCATGCGCAGATCCTTCTGCAGCTCGATCAGCCTGGCGTTGGCGGCCTCGAGCTGTTTGTGGAGCTCGATGAGGCGGCCGTATTTCAGCTCAGCGGCCTGTTCCAGACGGCCTTCGCGTTCGGCGGCCGCCGCATCGGTCCGGGCCTTTTCGATCGCCTCCTTGAGCGCACGAATCTCCGCGATCCCGGCCTTTTCCATCTCCCAATGAGCGCGCAGGGCGGTCCGTTTCTCGGTCAGCTCGGCCAGCTCCTTCTCCACCTCTTTCAGCCGCTGCGCCGAAGCCGGATCCTCCTCCTTTTTCAGCGCCTGGCGCTCGATTTCGAGCTGTTTGCTGCGGCGCTCCACCTCATCCAATTCGGCCGGCATGCTGTCAATTTCGATGCGCAGCTTGGAGGCGGCCTCATCGATCAGATCGATCGCCTTGTCGGGGAGAAACCGGTCGCTGATGTAGCGGTCGGCCAGGGTGGCCGCGGCCACCAGGGCATTGTCCTGGATGCGCACGCCATGATGCACCTCGTACTTTTCCTTGAGGCCGCGGAGGATGGAGATCGTCTCCTCCACCGCTGGCGGCTGGACGAGGATCGGCTGGAAACGCCGCTCGAGAGCGGCATCCTTTTCGATATGGAGACGGTACTCGTCGAGGGTGGTGGCGCCGATGCAGCGCAAATCGCCGCGCGCCAGGGCGGGCTTGAGCATATTGGAGGCATCCATCGCCCCCTCGGCGGCCCCGGCGCCCACCAGGGTATGCAGCTCATCGATGAAGAGAATGTACTCCCCCTCCGACTCGGTGATCTCCTTGAGGAGAGCCTTGAAGCGCTCCTCGAATTCGCCGCGGTATTTGGCTCCAGCGATCAGGGCGCCGAGATCGAGGGCCATAAGGCGCTTGCTCTTGAGATTTTCCGGCACATCGCCCTGGACGATGCGCTGGGCAACGCCCTCGACAATGGCGGTCTTGCCGACACCGGGTTCGCCAATGAGCACCGGATTATTCTTGGTGCGGCGGCTCAGCACCTGGAGCACGCGGCGCATTTCATCGTCGCGGCCGATCACCGGATCGAGCTTGCCCTGGCGGGCCAGCTCGTTGAGGTCGCGCGCATAGCGCTGCAAGGCCTGATACTTGTCCTCCGGTGTCTGATCGGTCACGCGCTGGCTGCCGCGGACCTGCTTGAGCACCTGCAGGAGGGTGTCGCCGGAAATGCCGTTCTCACGCAGTACAGCGCCCGCGGGCCCCTGGTCACCGGCCAGAGCGAGGAGCAGATGTTCGACGCTGATATACTCATCGCGCAGCTGGCCCGCCTCCTTTTGTGCAGCATCGAAGAGCTCGCCCGTGGCCCGGCTGTAAAACATCTGCCCGCCGCCGCTGACCCGGGGGAGTTTGGCCAGCGCCTCGTCACACCGGCTGACAAGAAGCGCCGGATCGCTGCCAATGCGCTTGGCCAGGGTGCGCGCCATCCCTTCCGGGTCGCTGAGCAGGGCGTGCAGAAGGTGGAGCGGCTCAACCTGCTGCTGGCCGCGTTCGCCGGCCAGCTGTTGGGCGCGTCCGAGAGCCTCCTGCGCCTTGATCGTGAGTTTATCCATGGAGATCATAATGATTGCCTCGAATGTGTAAGCGATTTATCTCACCGGGGCACAGAGGCATAGAGAAAAGAGAAGCACACACCTGCGATTCAGAGCAGATCAGGAGTGCCCGGCCTCAATGTCTCGTGCCGCATGACGAAAAATGATATAAAAAAGGGGCGGAAAGAATCCGCCCCTTTGCAGTGTATCGTATATCTACCCGGCTGGTGCCGTAGGGATGAGTACCGGCCAAGCCGATGTGCGGTTGCGGACGGATTACTTCTGGTCATCGACCACTTCATAATCGGCGTCTTCAGCCTTGGGCGGCTTGTCGCCCGCGGCTTCGCTGCCGGAGGGACCTTGCTGGGCTCCGGCCGCGCCGGCGGCCTGCTGCTGGGCATTGGCGGCCTCGTACATCTTGGACGCCGCCTGATGCCAGATCTGATTGAGCGCCTCAAGGGCGGATTTGATCTCCTCGATGTTCTCGCCCTTCATCGCCTCCCTGAGCCGGCCAACGCCCGCTTCGAGCTGATTCTTCAAGGTGGCGTCGAGCTTGTCGGCGTTTTCCTTGATGTTCTTTTCGGTCTGATAGACCAGCTGGTCGGCCTGGTTACGGGTGTCGATCAGTTCGCGACGTTTTTTGTCCTCCGCCGCATGCGACTTGGCGTCGCTGACCATCTTCTCCACCTCTTCCTTGCTCAGGCCGGTAGAGGCTTCGATGCGGATGGTCTGTTCCTTGTTGGTCGCCTTGTCCTTGGCCGCAACATTGAGGATACCGTTGGCATCGATGTCGAACGAGACCTCGATCTGCGGAATACCGCGCGGTGCGGGCGGGAGACCGTCTAGGTGAAAGCGCCCGAGGGTGCGGTTATCGATGGCCATCTCGCGCTCGCCCTGGAGGATGTGGATTTCCACTGAGGTCTGGCTGTCGGCCGCGGTGGAAAAGACCTGCGACTGGCGGGTGGGGATGGTGGTATTCTTTTCGATGATCTTGGTCAGCACACCGCCGAGCGTCTCGATGCCGAGCGAGAGGGGCGTGACGTCGAGCAGCAGCACATCCTTGACCTCGCCGCCGAGGACGCCGCCCTGAATGGCCGCACCGACGGCCACCACCTCATCCGGGTTGACGCCGCGGTGGGGCTCCTTGCCGAAAAGCTCGCGCACTAGATCCTGCACCTTGGGCATGCGGGTCGAGCCGCCGACGAGAACCACCTCGTTGATTTCGGCAGTGGACATACCGGCGTCCTTGAGGGCGATGCGGCAGGGCTCGAGCGTGCGCTGAAACAGATCATCGCAGAGCTGTTCGAACTTGGCCCGGGTGAGGGTCA
Organism: bacterium; assembly: GCA_035353815.1. GTDB lineage: Bacteria > Zhuqueibacterota > Zhuqueibacteria > Residuimicrobiales > Residuimicrobiaceae > JAKPUX01. Next base: position 84,737 of record DAOQAG010000011.1, on the reverse strand, counting down.
TGCTCAGGTGTTTCGGCCCGCTGTCGGTGGCGGTAATGAAGGGCAGATTGATCTCGGTCTGGGTCGTGGTGGAGAGTTCGCACTTGCCCTTCTCCGCCGCTTCCTTCAGGCGCTGCAAAGCCATGGGATCCTTGGAAAGGTCCACCCCCTCCTTTTTGACGAACTCATCGACGATCCAGTCGATAATGCGCTGGTCGAAATCATCGCCGCCGAGATGGGTGTCGCCGTTGGTCGACTTGACCTCAAAGACCCCGTCGCCGATCTCGAGAATGGAGATATCGAAGGTGCCGCCGCCAAGGTCGAAGACGGCGATCTTTTCATTGCCCTTTTTATCGAGGCCGTAGGCCAGCGAGGCCGCGGTGGGCTCGTTGATGATGCGTCGCACGTTGAGGCCGGCGATCTCGCCCGCCTCTTTGGTCGCCTGGCGCTGGCTGTCGTTGAAATAAGCCGGGACGGTGATGACCGCGTCGGTCACCTTCTCGCCGAGATAGTCCTCTGCGGTCTGGCGCATCTTTTGCAGGATCATCGCCGAGATCTCCTGGGGCGAATACTCCTTGTCGTCGATCTTGACCTTGGCGACATCGTTGCTGCCGGAGATGACGGTATAGGGGACCTCCTCACGTTCGCGCGAGACCTCGCCAAAACGGCGGCCCATGAAGCGCTTGATCGAATAGACCGTCTTGGTCGGGTTGGTGACCGCCTGGCGCTTGGCCACCTGGCCGACCAGGCGCTCGCCCGACTTGCTGAAAGCCACCACCGACGGGGTGGTGCGCATGCCCTCACTGTTGGGGATGACGACCGGCTCGCCGGCCTCCATCACCGCGACGCAGGAATTGGTCGTGCCCAGATCGATACCGATAATTTTTCCCATGAAACGTGCTCCTTTCGGGAAACTCTATGTGGAAGGTTGCGGGATTGTCCTTCTGAATCATCCGCACCTTTGCAACATGCGTGCCAAAACGGACCGCGCCGCTCAGGATGGCCCAGGTACATAAAAAACAAGCGTACGCTCCGCGGGGAGCGTACGCTGTGGTTTCAGGAGCGGCAGCTACATTCTGCCATTTTGGCTGATATATCTGCCTTATTGACAATTTACAGATCAGGATCGTGGCAGACGCAGGGCGACGGTATAGACCGTCTCCTCGCGCATGATGCGCATGTAGACCACGCCCCCCGGCTTGACCGCGCGCAGGGCCGTGCGGAAGGCGCGCACATTGGGGGTGGCGTCATCGTTGACCGAGAGGATGAGATCACCCTCACGCAGCCCCTTGCGGTCGGCCACCGAGTTGGGATCGATGCTGGAGATGACCACGCCTTCTTGGCCCTCATAGCCATATTGGCGGGCAAGCTGGCGGGTGAGTTCCTGGACCTCGATGCCCAGCTTGTCGATCTGGCCGCTTTCGCCGCCCTCCTCACTGGCCATGGATTCGTCCGCGGGCCGTTCGGCCAGGGTCAGTGTGATGGTCTTGATGGCCTTGTCGCGCCAAATGGTCATCGTAATCCGGGTGTCGGGGGCCTGGCTGCCGACCCAGGCGATGAGCTGGTCGCGCGAGGTGACGTCGAGATCGTTCAGCTTGAGGATGATGTCATCGCGTTTCAAGCCGGCCTTGAGGGCCGGGCTGTCTTTCAGGACATCGCCCACCTGCACGCCCTTGGGTTTGTCGAGGCCGAAATACTCGGCTTTCTCCTCGTCGACGTCCTCGAGCTGCACGCCGATCCAGCCGCGGCGCACCTTGCCGCCCTTGATCAGCTGTTCCATGATGGAACGCGCCATATTGATGGGAATGGCAAAACCGACGCCGGCGTTGGCCTGCCCGACGATCGCTGTGTTGATGCCCACCAGCTCACCGCGCAGATTGACCAGGGCGCCGCCGCTGTTGCCGGGATTGATGGCCGCATCGGTCTGGATAAAGTCCTGATAGCGCAGGGTGCCGTCGCCGAGGCCGGAGCCGAGTGAACGTCCCTTGGCGCTGACGATGCCCGCGGTCACGGTCTTGTCCAGCACATCGGAGAAGGGATTGCCGATGGCCATCACCCATTCGCCGACCTCCAGTTTGTCCGAGTCGCCGAGGTTGATCGTCGGCAAGCCCTTTTTATCGATCTTGATGACCGCGATGTCGCTGGCGGGATCCTTGCCCACTACCTTGGCCTCATGCTCGACCTTGTCGATGGTGACGGTGATCTCATCGGCATCCTTGACCACATGGTTGTTGGTGAGGATATAGCCGTCGGGATTGACAATGACCCCGGATCCCAGCCCATGCATCACTTGCTTCTGGTCAGGCACGTTGAAGAACTGACGGAAAAAGGGATCGTCCATGAAGGGATTACGGACATTTGATTTGACTACAGCACTGCTGTTGATGGTCACCACGGCCGGGCTGGCAATTTTGGCCACCTGGGTGAAGGCCTTGCTCAGATTCTGCAATCCGAGCAGTTCTTGTGATACGGGTTCGTTGGAACCCAGTGCGACCGCTTCACCGCGGTCGTTGGCAATGCTGTGACGCACCCAGTCAAAGTTGCTGGAAATCACCAGGCCAACGACGATACCGATCAGTATGCCGGTATACAAGAGGGTGGAGCGTTTTTTGCCGTACATAGGATACCCTTTCAAATTATCAACGATCGTTGCGGAGCATGAGCAGGCGGATCAGTTGCAGCACGGCCATGGCTGCAGCAGCCACGTAGGTCAGGGCAGCGGCGTTCAACACCTTGCGGGCACCATCGATCTCCTGACCCTTGATCATGCCGCTGGCGGAAAGCTGCGCAAGGGCGCGTTTGGAAGCGTCGAACTCGACCGGCAGAGTGACCAGGGTGAAAAAGACCGAAGCGGCGAAAAAGACAATGCCGAGCGTAGTCAGGAACTTGAGCGAGGAGACCATCAGCCCGATGATGAAGAGCGGCATGGCCAGCATGGAGCCGAAATTGGCCAGAGGGTACATGGTCTGGCGCAGTTTCAGCGGCGCATAGGCCACCTTGTGCTGAATGGCATGGCCGGTCTCATGCGCTGCAACGCCGATGGCGGCCAGGCTGTCGGAGGCATAGACGGGCTCGGAGAGATTGAGCGTTTTGTGGATGGGATCATAATGGTCGGTCAAATCTCCCTGCACGGCGCCCACCTCGACATCCTGGATGCTATTGCGCTGTAGCAGCGTTTTGGCCACCTGAGCTCCGGTCAGACCGGAGCCGGAGCGGACCTGACTCATCTGGTTGAAGGCACTTTTGACCTTCCACTGGGCATAAAGCGTCAGAATCAGGGCCGGCGCCAGCAGCAAAATGTCGCGTAAGCTGAAAAACATGGTGTATCCCTCCTGCTAGATCAAGTATGAATAAATCACCTATTAGACTCGGCAGTATGAAAAAAGTTTCAATTCATTTATCCGGGGTGATCGGACCGTTCTGACCCGTTGTGGGCCCGCAGGCCCTCCTGCCGCGCAGGCGCCGCCAGCGCGCCTTGATCCAGCGCAGCAGCCGTTCGCCATCGCGGGGGAAAAGAAGCATGAAGCCGAGGAGCAGCACCGCCAGACCGGGTCCCGGGGTGACCAGCATGATCACACCCAGGGCAATCAGGGGCAGGGCAAACCATTTCTTCCGCCGTTGAAAGCGGCGGATCTCTTCACGCAATTGTTCTGCACTCATGGGATGAACCCCGGATTATAACAATGTAAACACCGTGGCGCCGAGCAAATTCCCGTCCTCCACGACGATCTCCACCCGGCCGGCGCCGGGCTCCTTGGGGAGGAGATGGCGGCGGCTCCAGACGCGGCAGTTCTTGCCCTGGATCCGCAGCCGCCGTTCAAAGACCGGTTGGCCCTTGAGGATCCAGCGGTGGAGAATGGTGACCCCCTCCGGTGGCGCCGAGAGCACCGCGTAACAATAGATGTAATCGACACGGCGGTTGAAAGCAGACTTGACGACCACGGGTTTGCGGTTGTGGATGTCGAGGCAAAAGAGGGCCTGCTTGAGGTGCACGATCCCCGCCGGCGTGGTCACGGCGGCGATATCGGGCGCCTCCGGCTCGGCATTGCCCGTCTCTGCGGGCGGATGCGCCCGGGCCAGCCACCCCGGCAGCCAGGTGCCGAGGGCATACAACCCCCAGACGGCGGCAATGAGCAGCACAAAGAGGAGGAGGAGACGCAGCTGCCTCCTCCGGTCTATTCGGATGATCCGGGCCATGGGCCATCGTTCTCCTCGGCTGCACCCACCCACTCCGCCGCCGCGTCCGGCCCGGCGGCCAAAGGTTCGTCCGTGCCTGTTGCGGCCGGCCGCTTTTTCTCCATGACCAGGCAGTTGCCGTGCTTGCGGTCGCGCAGGTAGGTCACCTTGTCCATGGAACGGCGGATGATGTGCAAGCCCATGCCGCCGGTGCGGCGCGCCGCCGCTGCGGCGGTGGCGTCAAAATCCTCATTGCTGCTGGCTTCAAAACCGTCGCCATGATCGATGATCCCGATGATCATGCGGTCGGGACGAATGGTGACCCGGACGCGCACCATGCGGGTGGCATCGGAATGGTACGCGTGCTCGATGGCATTAAGACTGGCCTCGTAGACCGAGATCTTGATGCGCGCGAGGTCCGGTTCGCCATAGCCGAGGCGGCCGGCGATCCCGAGAACAAAATCGCAGGCGCGATAGAGGGCGTCGACGCGGCTGGGGATGTCGATAACCTCGACTTGCTCGCCGTTCTCCGTCCAGCCCCGCCGGAGATGGGGTTCAGAGGGCGCCGGCGCGGCGGCCTCGGGCAGCGCAGCCGCTGCGGCCGTCACGGTCAACGCTGCCGCTTCCGGCGCCAGCCGAACCTCCGGCGGCATCGTGATCTCCATCTCCTCGAGGCACAGGTAGCTCTCCGGCTGAAAATTCAGCAGGTCGCCCTGGGCCTTGCGCTGCAAACAGGCGACGATCAGTTCCCCGCCGCGGCGCCGGCTGCGCGCCGTCAGCTCGAAAACCAGGGCCACCCAGCCGACGGGAAGGGCCGAAAGCGCGCCCAGATCGAGGATGAAATGGAGATGCTTGTTGCGAAATTCCCGCTCGAAAACCGCCAGCACGGCAGGAAGCAAGGAAATATCCTCGAGGCTCCCCAACGGCGTGATCCGCACCGCGCCGTCCGCCTGCAGTTCGCAGCGCACCAGATCGCTATCCATGGCTTCCTTCGCTTGTTTGCTCCTCCTGACGGCTTTCAAGCGCTGCCAGCTCGCATTTGAGTACCTTGCCCACCAGATTCCTGGGCAGGCTGGCGACAAAGACAAACGACCGCGGCATCTTGTAGCGGGCCAATCGGCCGCGGCAAAAATCCTGCAGTTCGGCCGTGGCCGGCGCCGGCGCTCCGGAGTGCAGCACCAAAAAAGCCTTGCCGGCCGATCCGTAATGCGCGTCGGGCACGGCCACCACCGCGGCTTCGGCGATCGCAGGGTGCTCGGTCAGCACCCGTTCGACCTCGGCAGGGTAGACATTGTAACCGCCGCTGAAAAAAATCTCCTTTTTGCGGTCGACGATGAAAAAATAGCCGTCCTTATCCTGAAAGGCGATATCACCGGTACTGAGCCAGCCCTCGGCGTCGATCACCTCGCGCGTCGCCGCCTCCTCGCCGAAATAGCCGAGCATCACCTGGGGGCCGCGCACCTGCAATTCTCCGACTCGTCCTGCCCCGAGCACGCGGCGGTCGTGCAGATCGACGATCCGGGCGTTGGTGCCCGGCCAGGGCAGTCCAATGCTGCCCTCCTTGCAGACCCCTTGCAGCGGCGTGCAGTGGGTGACGGGACTGGCCTCGGTGAGGCCATAGCCCTCCAGCAGCCGTGCGCCGGTCATCGCCTCAAAGCGCTCCTTGATGGCCCGCGGCAAGGGCGCGCCGCCGCTGATGCAGGAGCGAATCGTGCGCAGGCGCAGCGGTTTCTGCATCAGGCGGTTGACGATGCTGCCGAACATCGTCGGCACCCCGGGGAACAGGGTGACCTTGTAGCGTTTGAGGTCGCGGCAGATCCGGTTGACATCAAAACGCGGCTCCAGTACCAGAATCCCCTTGGAGAGAATGGCGAGGTGATGGCAGGCCGACATGGCATAACTGTGCGTCAGGGGCAGAGCGGCCATCACGACCTCCTCCCCGTCGCGGATATCATTGATCCAGGCCCGCGCTTGCAGCGCATTCATGACGACATTGTTGTGGCTGAGCACCGCCGCCTTGGGGGTGCCAGTCACCCCGCCGGTATAGAGCATGACCGCGGCCGAGCGGGAGTCCACCTGAACCGGCCGCGTCAGCGGGGCGGGTTTGAGCAGCTCCCGGAAAAAATGGGTCCCCTCGCTGCGCCGCACCCTCGCTTCGGCATGGTGCAGCCGCTCGCTAAACTGGAAGGCGATCCGCCGCAGCGGTGGCATAAAGCTCTCGAGAAAAGCCACAACAATATGGCGCACCTCGCTCTGACCACGCAAGCTCTCCACCCGCGGCTGAAAGCGGTCGAGCACCACCATCACCCGGGCCCGGGTCGTGGAGATCTGATGATGCATTTCGCGCTCGCTCAGGAGGGGATTGACCAGGACCACCACGGCGCCGATATAAAGGGCCGCCCAATAGGCAATCAGGAACTGGGGGATGTTGGGCATGCACAAGGCGACCGGTTCGCCCGGCTTGACGCCGAGGCGCTGCAGCCCGGCAGCGAAGCGCGTCACCAGGCTGTAGAGATGGTTGTAGCTGATGCGGCGGTTGCAGTAGAGCAGCGCCGGTTTCGAGCCGGCCTCGGCAAAGGCACGCTGCAGCAGCTGGTAAACCGGCACGTCGGGCACTTCGAGCTCATAGGGAACACCGGCATCGTAATGCCGCATCCAGGGATGCTCTTTTGTGGCGGTCATGCCGAGCCGCTCACGGAACGCGAACAAGCCCTCGCGCGCCCAGTGCGGCAGGGAAAAGATCTCCGTTTTGAGCTTTTTCAGGTCCCGCTTTTTGATCGGTTACACTCCTGAGGCTGCGCCACGCTTGCTGACCGGAGCGCTGAGGCGCGTCTCCTTGGCCGCGGTGACAAAGATGCCCGGGGAACCGACGACGGGGCACTTGTTCTCGCAGATGCCGCAGCCGATGCAGCGCTCTTCATCCACATAGGGAAACTTGACCACACGCAGCGTCCCGTCGGGGCCGCGCGTCTCGTGAATATCGAAACGGATCGCCTTTTCCGGCAGCGGGCAGTGCTCCTCGCACACCAGGCAATCCTCCTGCTTGTACCAGGGGATGCAGCGAGTCTTGTCGAAATAGGCCATGCCGATTTTGGTCTTTTGCTTCTCGGGCAGACCCAGCGGCTGGATCGCCCCGGTCGGGCAGACCTGGCCGCAGAGATTGCAGCTGTATTCGCAATAGCCCTCGCGCGGGATCGCAACCGGACTCCAGATGCCTTCGGCGCCGGTTTCGGTCAGGGAGGGCTGCAAACAGGCGCCAGTGGAGGAGCAGATCTTGACGCACTCCTGGCAGCGGATGCAGCGGTCGAGGAACTGCTCTTCAACCAGGGCGCCGGGAGGACGAATGGCCAGGCCCTTTTTTATGCGACTGATCGCAGCAGTCTTGAAGAGGGCGAGTGACGCCAGTCCGGCTACGGAGGCTTGCATCAGCCGTCGGCGCGAGAGATCGACCTCATTCGGGCCGGGATTGCGGCCGAGGGTGTAAGAGACCGCATGCGGCTTGCAGGCGGCGACGCACTCGGCGCATTCGATGCACTCCACGGTATTGTTGATGGTATAGTCATCTTCGATGGCGTTCATCTTGCAAGCGCGCTGGCAGAGGCTGCAGCGGGTGCACGCTTCGCTGACATGGCGCCGGGTGAGGCGGAATTTGGAGAAAAGGCCAAGGAGGGCGCCGAGCGGACAGAGATTGCGGCACCAGAACCGGCGCGAGACCATGCCCAGCGCGAGGATGCCCGCAAAAACCGCTACGATCAGGGCGGATTGGAAGAAATGCGGCTGCTGGATCGGCAGCAGGGCGTGCGACTGGGCGGCGTCATAGAGGGAATAGACGGTATCCTCGAGCACCGGGAGCTTGAAAGCGGCATTGAAAAGCGCGGCGAAGGAAAAGGCGAAAACCGGATAGATCACCGTGGTGAAGGTGCGCGTCAGCAGGGCGATGGGATCGAAAAACCAGATGAATTGGATGGAGAAGAGGGCCGCGGTCAGCACGCCGGCGAGAATGAAGAATTTCCAGTAGCGCCAGCGCAGACTCTCGCGCTGTCCGCCCGGCCGGCGTTTGCGCCGGATGAGATGATCGCTGCCGTCAATGATCGTGCCGAGGGGACAAATCCAGCCGCAGAAAAAGCGACCGAAGGGAATGGTCAGCAGCAACAGTACGAGGGCCAGGATCATGGTGGCGATGAAGGTCCGGCCGGCCAGCATCACCGCGAGTGCGACCAGGGGAGAGGCGCGCAAAAAGAGATCGGCCGGGAGCGGGCCGGCGTAGGGGAAGACCGCCCGAAAGAACAGGACGACGAAGAGCGTCAAAAATAGCAGTTGGGATATTCTGCGCAAGGTGATCATCATGGCCCATTCCAGTCGTTAAATGGTTCATCCCCGGTCAAACCCCCAGATTGATCTCCTGGATTTTCACCCGTTTGAGGTCCAGTTGACCGAGACCGCGTTTGGCGGCGATGCGGAGATACTCCACAGTGGCAGGATCGACATTGAAGAGCCCCATGGCCCAGGCATCGGCGGCGACGCGGTCGGTCGCGGCCAGGATGATCTGCTTTTCGGCAACATCGGCAAGACTGCCGCCGGTGGGACCGTTACGCAGCATGATGCGCCAGGCATCGATGATCGTCAGGGTGGGCTTGATCGCCATATTGATGTCGACGATCTTGGTCATGAAATGGTTATGGAGGGAGCCGCGGTCGCCGCCGAGCAGGCCCATGAGATTTTTAAAGCTGAGGGTAACGCCGGAGATGCTGTGGTGCTTGGCGATGGGCATATTGATGATCACATCCGATTCGATGGCGTCACGGTAGACCGGCCAGGAGGTGAGCAGTTCACCGCCGCTGATTTTGACCTCCTCGAAGCGGCTTTCGACGATATGACGGACCTCGGCCCCGGCCGCCTTGGCGGCCTTTTCGATGCCGCTGCGCAGGTAGCAGCGCCGCGGCTCGTTGCAGGTGCGATCGACGACGCGAACCTGGGAGGCGCCGGCCTCGAAGCACATCTTGACCACCTCGGCGACAGCTTCGGGATTGGTATTGGCCGCTTGCTCTGGCAGGCGGTCCCAGCCGATATTGGGTTTGAGGAGAACGCTCTGGCCCTTTTTGACGAACTGGTTCATGCCGCCCAGGGCTTCGACCGCCTTGCGCACCAGGAGGCCCGGAGCACCGTTGCGGGCGATCGCCAGGGCCGGAGCAGCCGGGGCGGCCTGCAATAACGGTGGGGCGCCGGGCGACAGGGTCAGAGCCAATCCGGCGCCGGCACCGATGCGTATAAAATCGCGGCGGGTGATTTCGTCCTGCATGCTGCACCTCCTGCACTTGAATTCATGATCGCCCCATGCAAAAACAGCCCACCTTGGGAGATGGGCTGTCTGCGATCCGAGTCCCTGCACCTGCCTGGCAAGGGCTGGTGCCGAAGGCGGGATTTGAACCCGCACGCCTTGTGGGCACTACCCCCTCAAGATAGCGTGTCTGCCAATTCCACCACTTCGGCTTGAATGCTGCAAGGTCTCGAAATATGGGATACTATTTGTTCGGCGATGGTGCCGGCGTCTGGTCGGGAACCTGCGGCAGCGTCCGTGCCGGTGACGAGTTCAGCCGGTCGCGTTCCCGCTCGACCAGAGACTGGGTGCTGACACCACCCCGGGTCATGAAGCCCATGATCAAGGCGATGATCAGAAAAAGCGTGGCCAGAACCGCGGTCACTTTTTGCAGGAATGGCGCACTGCCACGCCCGCCGCCGAAAAGGGTTCCCATGGTGTCCATGCCTCCAAACGAACCCGCCAGCCCGCCGCCTTTGCTCGACTGAATCAGAATGACAAAGGTCAGCAAGGCGCAGACCAGAACAAAAAGGATGATCAAAACCGTGTACATGCGCGCTCCCAACTATGCGTAAACAATCTCCAGGAATGAACGGGCATCCAGGCTGGCACCGCCGATAAGCCCGCCATCGATATCCTTCTGGGCAAGCAGCTGGGCCGCGTTATCAGGTTTCATGCTGCCGCCGTACTGGATGCGCAGGGCCTCGGCGACTCTCGCATCATAAAGCGTAGCGACCAGCTTGCGAATCAGGGCATGGACCTCCTGCGCCTGCTCGGTCGTCGCGACCACGCCGGTGCCGATGGCCCAGACCGGCTCGTAGGCGATGACCGCTCCCGCCACCTCCGCACCGCTCAGTCCTTCCAGGGCACCGCGGACCTGACGTTCGACCACGGCCGCGGTCTGATCGCCCTGGCGCTCGGCCAGCGTTTCGCCGACACAAAGGATGGGGATCAAGCCCGCCTTGAGGGCCGCTTTCGCCTTGCGGTTGACAGTGGCATCGGTTTCGCCGAAATACTGCCGCCGCTCGGAGTGGCCGAGAATGACATAGGTGCAGCCGGCCGAGAGCAGCATGGCGGCTGAAACCTCGCCGGTGAAGGCGCCCTTCTCTTCCCAGTGCATGTTTTGTCCGCCCAGCTTCACCGCGGTTCCCTTGATCGCGGCTGCGACAGCCGTGAGATCGGTGAAGGGGGGACAAAGAACGATATCCGCCTCCGCCGGCCCGGTCATGGCCGCCACAACCGCCTGGGCCAATATCGACGCCTCGGAGACATTTTTATTCATTTTCCAGTTGCCGGCGATTATCCGCTTGCGCATCATCTCTACCTATCCGGCAAGTGCCGGGGAGGAGAACCCTCTCCGGCACCGCACATAATGTACAGAAATAATCAATAAATCCCAATAGTTTTTGTTACATCTTGCCCATTTTTTCGACCAGATCGACGACGCGGCAGGAATAGCCCCACTCGTTGTCGTACCAGGAGACCACCTTGACAAAATTGCTTTTGCCTTCGAGCACCATGGTGCACTGGGCATCAAAGATCGAGGAATGCGAATTGCCGACGACGTCGATCGAGACGATCGGGTCTTCGGTGTACTCGAGGATACCCTTGAGTTTGCCGTTCGCCGCTTCCTTCATCGCCTGGTTGACCTCATCGACGGTGACGTCCTTGTTCAGCTCGACCGCGAGATCGACCACAGAACCGTCCGAAACCGGCACGCGCAGGGAGTAGCCGTCCAGCTTGCCCTTCAGCTCGGGAATCACCTTGCCGACCGCTTTGGCGGCACCGGTGGTGGTGGGAATGATCGCCAGGGCCGCGGCGCGGGCACGGCGCAGATCCTTGTGCGGCAGGTCGAGGATACGCTGATCGTTGGTGTAGGCGTGCACGGTCGTCATCAAGCCGCGCTTGATGCCGAATTTGTCATGCAGAACCTTGGCCACCGGCGCCAGACAGTTGGTGGTGCAGGAGGCATTGGAGACGATCTTGTGCTCGGGCTTGAGCACATCATCGTTGACACCGAGGACGATCGTGGCATCGATCTCATCCTTGGCCGGGACGGTCAGGACGGCCTTTTTGGCGCCACCTTCGAGGTGCTTGGCCACCTCGGCGCGTTTGCGGAAGACGCCGGTCGATTCGACGACGACATCGACATTCGCGGCGCCCCAGGGCAGGTTGGCCGGATCTTTTTCTGCGGAGACCTTGACCTTTTTGCCATCGAAAACGATATACTCCCCTTCGGCGCGGATGTCGTTCTTCAGCACGCCATGCACCGAATCATACTTGAGCAGATGGGCCAGGGTTGGCGCATCGGTGATGTCGTTGACCTGGACGATCTCGATATCCTTGCGCTGAATGGCGACGCGAAAGACGAGACGGCCGATACGGCCGAAGCCATTGATACCCATTCTGATAGCCATAGTGTTCTCCTTGATTGGAAAGGGTTGATGACGCGATTAATATCAGGCCTTGCCGGCGCAACCGAGAACATGCAGTTTGTGCCGGACCATTTCCCGGATCGCATCACGGGCCGGGCTGAGATACTTGCGCGGATCGAACTCCGCCGGCACCTCGCTGAAGACCTTGCGGATCGCGGCGGTCATCGCCAGGCGCAGATCGGTGTCGATGTTAATCTTGCAGACATTGGTCTTGCTGGCGCGGGTGATCATCTCTTCGGGCACGCCCTGGGCGCCGGGAAGCTGGCCGCCGTACTTGTTACAGAGCTCGACGAACTCGCGCGGCACGCTCGAGGCGCCGTGGAGGACGAGCGGATAGCCGGGCAACGCTTTTTCGATCTCGGCGAGCCGCGCGAAATCGAGCTGTGGCGTGCTCTTGAACTTGTAGGCGCCGTGGCTGGTGCCGATGGCGACCGCCAGGGAATCGGCGCCGCTCTGCTCGACAAATTCCTTGGCTTCGCGCGGATTGGTGTAAATGGCATCGCGGTCGGAGACGCTGACGTGCTCCTCGATCCCGGCGAGACGGCCGAGCTCGGCCTCGACCGGCACACCGCGCGGATGAGCATAGTCGACCACCTGACGGATCAGCTTGACATTTTCAGCAAAGGGCAGATGCGAGCCATCGATCATCACCGAGGTGAAGCCGCCATCGATACAGGCTTTGCAGAGCTCGAAGCTGTCGCCGTGATCAAGATGGACGGCGATAGGCAGATCGTACTGCTCGAGCGCCGCCTCGATGAGATGCATCAGATAATTGTGACGGGCGTAGCTGCGCGCGCCCTTGGAGATCTGCAGGATCAGAGGCGCCTTTTCTTCGGCCGCCGCCTCGACGATCCCCTGAATAATTTCCATATTATTGACATTGAAAGCCCCAACGGCATAGCCGCCCTTGAGGGCTGCATCGAACAGTTCACGAGTGCTGACTTTAGCCATCTTCTTGCCTCATACAATAATCAATTAAAATGTGAACCTAAAGTTAAACATATTTTGCACAAATGTCAAGGAGCAAAATCGGTTCAATGGGCTCTCCCGCGGGGAAAGCTCCCCCGCTGCGGGCGTAAACCAGGGGCGAAGCGCCATTCAACGCACCCGGGCGATCGTCGCCGCGATCACCTGCGCCGCCCCGTGCTCCTGCAGCACCCGTGCACACTCATCGAGCGTATGCCCGGTGGTGAGCACATCGTCCACGAGGATAAAGACTCCTTCCTCCAACACCCCGGCATCGGTTGCACGGAAAGCGCCACGGAGATTGCGCAGCCGCTGCCGTCGCCCCAGCCGCGCCTGCGGCGACGTGGCGACCACCCGCTGCAGCGCCTCCGGCCACAAGGCCAGCCCTGCCGTCTCCGCCAGCGCCCGCGCCACCAGCTCGGACTGGTTGTAGCCGCGTTCCCGCCGCCGCGCCGCATGCAGCGGCACCGGAATAACCGCCCGCGCCGTGTAACCGCCATCCCGCAGTGCCTGACCCAACGCCGCGCCAAAGGGGCCGGCAAGGGCCCTCCCGCCGCTGTACTTGAGAAAATGGATGAGCTGACCGACGGCTTGCTGATAATCGTAAAGGGCGACGGCGCGCTCAAAGTGCAGCGGCTTCGCCAGGGGAGTACGCAGCATCTGGCTGGGAATATCGGGATCTTCAAGTTGGGGCAGATGGCGGAAGCAAACCTTGCACAGCAGGAGATCGCCGGGCGGCAGATAGGCATCGCACAGCAGGCAGAGCGGCGGATAGATAAAATCGATGGGCAGCTGCGCCAGCCGGCGCAGCTGCCGCAAACCCTGTTGCAGCATTTGCGGCCCCCGAGGCGGGTTGGTTCCAGGTTTGCCGCCCCTCATCCCGCATTGCATCAGGCCCCCGCCTGATCATGGCCTCAACCGGTGAGGCTAAAAATTGTATGAAAAGACCAGCTTGGGTTCAATGCGCTCCTGCGGACGATAGATATGGCTGCCCTCTTTGGTCTCCACATAGGTCCAGATGTAATCGACATAGGCGATCAGATAGGGCTTGAGCTTGTAGCCCAGTCCGAGGCGCGCGACACTGTGGCTATTGAGGGTGAAGACATCCTGCACCGTCTCGATTTCGCTCCGGTCATAGGTGGCATGGGCAGCCAGCACCGGCACGACATCGGGCGCATCCGCGGCCAGGTGCAGCCGGCCGCTCTTGGGCTGGTCATCGAGTCGGCTCAGCATGCCCAGGAGGCGCACCTTGTTGCCCAGCACATTGCCGTAGAGTTCGCCAAAGATCCCTTTGGTTTCCCGGGTGATCCCGAGCAGGGCATCGGCTTTGTGGGTGGTGTCACCGCCGACGATCTTGTAGCGGTCGATCTCATAAAAGGGATCGAAATAGGAGGCAATGAACTCCTTGCCCAGCCAGCGGCGCTCGAGACGGGCGGCGATCTCCATCACACCGAAAAGGTTGCCCACGCCGGAATAGATGCCGAGCGCCCGTCCCGAGCCGAAATTCCGCGACACCCCTTCGGTCGAGCTGTAGCCCTTGAGTTGGGCATAATCGAAATAGAACATGGTAGTGAAGACCGAGGTGCGGATGACCGGCAGCTCCAGATCGAAGCCCAGGGCACTGATGCCATCGTCGCTCCGGGAACTGACATCCGGATCGGAGTCGGTGGCATAGGTCGCGCCCACCGCGAATTTGCTGATGATCGGCAGCTCCAGACCATAGAGAGGACGGACGTAGCCGCGCAAGCCCATCAATTCCGAGCGGCCGAGGTTGCTCACGGTGCTTTCAAATCCGAACTGGCCGAAATCGAGATCGAATTCCAGGCCGATCTTGCGGTCGTCATAGGAGGCTTCGTTGGTAAAATAGTTGACAATGAAGCCATGTCCGAGCCGGGCGGCGTCGAGGGTACCGATGCGCGCATAGGTCTTGTCCAGCTTGCGGCCGTAGCGCAGATAGCGGAGCATGCGGAAATAGTCGTAGCTGCTGTTCCAGTCCCGGGTGCGGATTCCGCCGGTGTCGACGTCATAGAGGAGATTGATGTTGAGTCCCACGCCGAATTTGCCAAAGGAGAATTCAGGACGCAGGCCGACCGAAACATAATTTTTGGTCTCACCGCCCTCGCGGATGCTGGCAAAACCCAAGCCCCCCATCAGGCGTCCGCCTTCCTCCCCATAGAAGCCCAGTCCGCCATCGTAGTACTGGGAATACCCGATACCCGCCAAACCCAACAGAATCAGCACAATCCACAGAGGTGTTCGTTTCATACGATTGCGTCCTTTCTGAATGAGAAGAGTTGCCGTCCGGCAGCGCGCTTTACCAGAGATCTTCCATGCCTGGTGGTGTATCAAAATGGGTCGCCCACTGAAAATGTCCCTGACCGCCCTGGAGGAGGGACTTGTCGATGGAGAGCAGCCGTTTGTGTTCCATCTCTTCGGCCGCCAGATATTCAAACATCTCCCGCGCCCGGTTGCTGGTGGCGCGCAAAGCCATCTGGCGGTAATATTCATAGGCCTTTTGTTCGGCCGCGACGGCCAGATCGAGCGCTTCAAGAGCCGTAATCTGCGGAGAGACGCTCTTGCCGCTGATCTCGGTCGCCATGAGGACAGCCTCGGGGCGCTTGTGGGCGATCTTCTCGTAAAGATCGGCCAGCTGGTCGTAATGGCCCTCCTCGGTCAGGGCGAGATACCTGAATTTGTTGCGCAAAGCCTCGCCGTGAAGCACCTCGGCGACGCCGGCGTAGAATTCCTGCGCCCCCTTCTCACGGCTGATCGCCAGGGCCAGGGCGGTGAGAGCGTCGGCCATTTTGCTCTCCGCCGCGCCCGCCAGCGCCTCCGTGAAGGCCTTGTTGAAGGCGGGCAGATCCTCGGGCTTGCGCGAGGTGATGAGCTGACCGTCGACGCAGACCTCGCGATCGACATAGTGCGCCCCCGCCAGCTTGACGTCGTCACGGATGCCGACATAGCAGGTCATGGTGAGCCCGCCGAGCAATTCGGCGGAGATCAGCACCTGCGGACCGTGACAGATGGCGCCGACAGGGCGGCCGGTCTGCCAAAAGTTCTTGACAAAGGCCAGGGCGCGGTCATCGACACGGATGCGTTCCGGTGCGCCGCCGCCGGGAATGATCAGGCCGTCGTACTCCTCCGGAATGGCCTCGGCGATGCCCAGATCCGGGGTCAGGGTGATCTTGCCGTACTTGCCGGTCAGCTCCGACCGCTCCAGGCCGATCAGGTCGACGGCGGCGCCGCGCTCCTGCAGCCAGGCCCGGGGGATGGTGGCCTCCTCGTCGTGAAACTGGGGGCCGATGAGAATGGCAATGCGTTTCCCTTGCAGCATCCTGATGCTTCCTCCTCTTGCTGGACTGATGCCAGTCCGGCCTCATTCTTGTCCGGACGGTTTTTCCAATTCACCGAGCATATCGCGCAACAGCGCGGCCCGCTCGTACTCTTCCTTGCTGATCGCTTGCCGCAATTCGCGCGCCAGATGCTCACGGTCGCTCAACGGGCGTTTGCCTTTGATTTCCACCGCCCATTCCTGGAGCAGATCAAGCTCGAGGCGCTCTTCGCCCAGGCGCGCGCTGTGGGTGCGGTAAAATTTTCTTAATCGGGTGCTGCCCTGCCGGATATGCTCCAGGGCTTTGTCAAAGTCCTGAAATTCCATGCTTTGTGAGGCGCAGGCACGGGTATTCATCATGATGACGAACGGGCGGTACTGTTCGAAAGACCAGATGATCTCGTCATTGCTGGTGTGCTGGCCGACAAAGTCGAGAACATGCAGGTTGCGCACGGTATCGCGGATGACGCGCGGGTAATCGCCCAAACGCATCAGCGCCAGATAGCGGTGATAGAACTGCACCGCCTCCTGCTGCAGCAGCCAGCAATCGATGGGCGTCAGATCGAGATGGCGCCCCTCCTGCTTTTCGGCAAGCCTGGCGCGGTGCAAGCAGTATTTGTAATAACTCTCAAAACGGTGCGGCCGGCGGCCGTCCGGACGGCCATCCAGTTCCATCTGCAGCAGGCCAAGGTCGAGCCGCAGCTGCAGCTTGTCGCGGCCATCCTCGCCACGGATAAGGCGGACATGGATATCGTCAGGCGTATAGCGCCACTTTTTCAGCATGGGTCCAATGTCATCGGTCATGACGACCTCCCAACAAAAACCGGTGTTACCCCTGCGACTGGTCCCGAGACGACTCACGCAAAAAAAGCCACCGCATTCCGAAAGAGCGCAGCGCCGTCGCCCTCGGCTGCGGCGCCAAGGCGCGTCCACTGCGGATGATTGGTCGGATCGATATGGCGCTCCGGGTGGGGCATCAGGCCGAGGATCCTGCCGCTGGGATCGCAGATGCCGGCAATATCCCGCGCCGAACCGTTCGGATTATCCGGATAGGCCGCCGGGCCGCCATCGGCTGCGCAATAACGGAAGACGATCTGACGGTTGGCTTCGAGCCGGTCCAGCACCGCCGGAGCGCGGGCCGCCAGCTTGCCCTCTGCGTGCGCCACGGGAAAATAGAGCGGCCCGCGGATGCCGGCGGCAAAGACGGAACGGCTTTCGGGCACCTGCAGATGGATCCAGCGGGCCTCGAACTTGCCTGAATCATTATGGACCAGTGTGACCTCCTGCTCGCCGCCGAAATTCAGCTCCGGCAGAAGTCCTGCTTTAACTAACACCTGAAAGCCATTGCAAATTCCGATGATCAGATTGCCGGCCTGGTGGAAGGCAGCGAGCTGGTCGGCGAGCTTGAACTGCAATTCGTTGGCGAGAATTTTGCCTGCCGAGATGTCATCGCCATAGGTGAAGCCGCCGGGTATTGCCAGAATTTGATAGTCCGCGAGGCGGATCTGGCCGTGCAGCAGGCGGTTGATATGGATCATCTCGGCCGCCGCACCGGCATAACGGAAGGCAAAATGGGTCTCCATGTCGCAATTCGAGCCGGCGGCGCGCAGGACCAGCACCTTGGGTTGGATCTTCACCTTACCACCTCAGAGTTTCTTGCCAGGAATGCTTCAATTGATCGATGGATTCATCCACCAGGGGCTCATCGCCGAGGCCGCGGATCTGCAACCGCGGCGCGGCCGCCGCCTCACCGAGACGGGCGCAGGGGAGCCCCGCCAGTGCCCGGACGAAGGCCGCCTCGTGTTCGGGCGCCACCTCGACGACAAAGCGGCTGTTGGATTCAGAAAAGAGGGCCCAATCGCTGCGCTCCAGGCCGCGGCGGCGCGGGATCTCCCGCAGGGTCACCATGGCGCCCAGGCCGCCGGCAAAGGCCATTTCCGCCAGGGCGACCCCCAGGCCGCCTTCGGAGCAGTCGTGGCAGGCGCGCACCAGACCGCCGGCGATCGCAGCCGCGAGGGCGGTAAAGAGCGCCCGGGCCCGGGCGGGATCGACCTGCGGAACGGCTCCCCCCTTCTGACCCATGAGGTCATAATAGTGCGATCCGCCCAATTCCCGGCCGGTTGCGCCGAGAAGATAGAGCGCATTGCCGGCACGCTTGAGATCCATCGAGACGGCGCCGCGGCAGTCGTCCATGACCGAAATGGCGGAAATGAGCAGGGTCGGCGGAATGGCAATGCTCTTGCCATCCTCGGTCTTGTACTCGTTGTTGAGACTGTCCTTGCCTGAGATGAAGGGCGTGCCCAGGACCCGGGCCATATCATAGCAGGCCTGCGCCGCACGCAGCAGTCCGCCGAGCCGGTCCGCCTTGTCGGTGTTCCCCCAGCAGAAATTGTCCAGCAGCGCGGTGCGCTCGAGGTGTCCGCCGACCGCGATGATGTTACGCAGCGCCTCATCGATGGCCGAGGCGGCCATCCAGTAGGGATCGAGCAGGCCGTAGCGGGGATTGAGGCCGTTGGCAAGGACGACCGCACGCGGGCTCTCAAGACGCGGGCGGGTGATGCAAGCGTCGCCCGGGCCGTCATTGGTCGCCCCGACCAGCGGTTTGAGGACGCTGCCCCCCTGGACTTCATGGTCGTACTGGCGGATGACCCACTCTTTGCTGCAGACATTCGGGGCGGCGAGGAGGCGATGCAGGATCGTGCCGAGTTCAGCGGGCTGCGGAAAATCGGGCTCCGTGTGCTGCGGATTTTTCCAGGCGGCCTTGCGGACGATCCGCGGCTGGCCATCGTGGAGGAAGGCCATCTCCAGTTCACCCACGACCGTAGCATGATAACGCAGGCGGATGCGCTGATCGCTGGTGGTGCGCCCGATCACGGTGGCCTCGACATCCTCCGCGGCGAAGAGCACCAACGCTTCCTCGAGATGCTCCGGCGCGACAAAGATCACCATGCGCTCCTGGGCCTCGGAGATCCAGATCTCCATATAGGTCAGACCATGATATTTGAGCGGGACGAACTCGAGGTCGATCTCGGCGCCGGTGCTTTTAGCCAGCTCACCCACCGCTGAGGAGAGGCCGCCGGCCCCGCAGTCGGTGATGGCGCGATAGAGACCGCGATCGCGGGCCTGCAGCAGGGTATCGACGAGCTTTTTTTCGACGATGGGATTGCCGATCTGGACGGCACCGCTCCAGGTTCCCTCGCTCTCGCTGTGCAGCTCACCGGAGGAGGCCGTGGCACCGTGAATGCCATCGCGGCCGGTGCGCCCGCCGACGACGACGATATAGTCGCCCGGCACCACTGTTTTTTCGCACTTGTCCCGCGGTATCAGGCCGACGTTGCCGCAGAAGACCAGGGGATTGCCGAGGTAGCGCTCGTCGAAATAAAGGGCGCCATTGGAGGTCGGAATGCCCATGCGGTTGCCGTAATCACGGACGCCGGCCACCACCCCTTGCATCACCCGTTTGGGATGGAGCACCCCCTTGGGCAGCCGCTCATGCGGCCAATCGACCGGGCCGAAGCAAAAGACATCGGTATTGATGATCGGCTTGGCGCCCAGTCCCGTACCCATCGGGTCGCGGATGACGCCGCCAATGCCGGTATTGGCGCCGCCATAGGGTTCCATCGCCGAGGGGTGGTTGTGGGTCTCCACCTTAAAGCAAATGTTGAATTCGTCATCGAAAGCGATGACGCCGGCATTATCCTTGAACACCGAGATGCACCAGGGCAGATCCAGCTCGCGGGTGACCCGGAAGATGGTCTCCTTGAGGGGATTGTCGATCACCCGGCCGTCGAACTCGACCAGGCCGGTGAGGGTTTTATGGCTGCAGTGTTCGGACCAGGTCTGGGCGATCATCTCGAGCTCGATATCGGTCGGCTCGCGCTGCAGGCCGCGGAAATGCGCCTGGATCGTTTGCATCTCGGCGAGATTGAGAAAGAGGTCGCGCTCACGGCTGATGGCCAGCAATTGCTCCGCATCGGCTTGCAGGAGCGGAACATGAATCAGTTCAAAAGGCGCATCGGCATTCGGGAAAAAGAGCCGTTCGCCGGGGAGGCAGAGGTGCTCGACCACCTTGTTCATCAACAGCTTTTGCGCAATGAGGGTTTTCTCGGCCTCGGTGAGGGGGCCCGCCAGCTCATAGCGGCGCGCGGTTTTGACCGCCTCGACCGTGTGCAGGCCGAGATCGAGCGCCCCCTTGCGGGTGGTTTCGGCCACCATGTCGGTGACGCCACGGTTGTAGGTCACTTCCACCGACCAGAACAGCGCGCCGGAGCTGCGTTGTAACAGCGCATTGATGGCATAATCCTCCGTCACCGTGTCAGCGAGCAGGCGGGTGGCGATGCGCTCCTGATCGGCCGCGGTGAGTTCGCCGAGAAAATAATAGACGCGAAAAGAACGCACGGCGGTGAGCCCAGAGATGCCCAGGTCGCGTGCGCCGGCGAGAAGGGCATCGGCTGCGGCGTCGTGAAACTGAGGCTTTTGCGCCAATTCAATTCGGGTGATCACAGAGACTCCTATGCTCAGGGTTTGTTATAGTGTACATATTTTTGCCTCTAAATGCAATGGGAAAAAGCGCTACAGTGTCGGCGGCACAGCACGGTCCGGGCGCACCAATTTGCTTGACTTTGACGGACAAGATTGGTAAATTTTGTCTGTTGTCACAAAATCATGTCTCTTATGCAACGCCACATCGGGGTACGGCAGCGTAAAGACATCGGCATCGGACCCATCAAGGAGCGGCTCTATTGGATTGTTATCGGCCCGACACCCCCTTGTCCAACTGCGAATCGAAGCGTTCCCGTTCCCTGTATCGGCGGCTTGCCCGCAGCGGCAGGGCATTTAACAAGCGTCATCCGGCCTCACCGGTTTGCGCTGTCGCGCTGGTGCTGATCCTGCGCGGTACCTTGCCCACACCGCTCCAGGCCTTGCAGAGCGACACAACATCGGCCAACCCGGCCGCTGCACCGGCGCTAGCCCGGATCCTGACCGCCACAATTCCGGCT
The DNA here is from genome assembly GCA_035353815.1 of bacterium. Taxonomy (GTDB): domain Bacteria; phylum Zhuqueibacterota; class Zhuqueibacteria; order Residuimicrobiales; family Residuimicrobiaceae; genus JAKPUX01. Next base: position 63,533 of record DAOQAG010000011.1, on the reverse strand, counting down.
GAACGCTCGGCTGCGGACATCGCCGCTGAAATCATTGCTGCAGAAACCGCGGCCTACAGCCTGCGCACCGCCTCACCTCTGGCGTTTAAATCCGACAGCACCGCCCCGGAGATCGTCGCCGCGGCCGCCATGGAGCGCTTCCGCCTCGAAATGCGGCAAAAAACCCTGGCGATCAACGGTCCCGATTCCACCTATTTCCAGCCGTTCAGCGGACTCAAAAGCGGCGCCACCGACGAGGCGCCGCATGGGCCGGTGGAGCGATTGCAGCACGCCCTGCTCCAATGGAACGCCAAACTCCCCCTTAAAATCAACGGCCACTACGACGAAGCCACGGTCAAGTCCCTGACCATCTTCAAGCTCGTCTATGATCTCGGCTGCGATGGCTCCTTTATCGATCAAAATACGGCCGGCTACCTGCTGGCCCTCGAGGAAGGCCGCAGCGAGCAACTCCAGGAACCCCAGGGGCCGATCGGACGACTGGTCTTCAATGCCGCCCAGTTCCTCGGGCTGCGCTACCGCCTCGGCGGCGATGGCAAACGGGCAATCGACTGCGGCATGCTCACCCGTATGGCCATGATCGGGGCCGGCCTGGTGGACGAGGTCTTTAACCGCGTCGCCGCCACCCAGTATAAATACGCGGAACAGGGAGAGATGGGATTGACCCTGGTCGGCAAGAATGAAGAACCGGCCCCCGGAGACCTCGTTTTCTTCAACTGGCACACCCGCCGTGCCCGCTATCGCTACAAGGGCATCACCCATGTCGGCATCTTTCTCGGCAAGGTGGGCGAAAGCCTCTATGTGCTCGAAGCCAACTCCAATCGCAAGGAACGCAAGGTCACCATCCTCGATCGCGCCAAATACATCCACCGCATTGCGGGCTATGGGCGCTTCACCGCCCCGCCTGAAGAGGAGCCGATCGAGATTTCCCACGAAACCACCGATTGAGATCTGGAACAGCCCGCTGCCTGTGGCACCCTGCAGCGGGCTGTTAATTTTCCCCAAGGCATAAAAAAAGCCCCTTCGGCCGCAAGGCCAAAGGGGCTTTGTCACATCTGCGGAACCGCCTGAACCCAACCACACCTGCATTGATCCATTCGCAAAGCGATCAACTTGCCCTGAGAGACAGTGGGGGAGGCCGTCTCTGATTCCTTCAGGCGAACGCAGATTCAGGAGCGAACAGCCGTTGGGGTCCTTTCTCTTTTTAAACTCCGATTCCGCCATGCCGCGCATGACCTTCGACCATGCGCGAATCAAGATCCCGTCGGCCGGATACCACATCGAGTCTGCCTGAAGTATCCCGGATACAGACTCGCAATCCCATCATCCACCCCTGCCTCCGGCTTTTCTGCGCCACACTTCCACAGCCCGTCATCGGGATGGTACGGTCGGAGAGCGCACAACTTGTTGGCTCAGGCTGTCGATCTCTCCTCTACTGTAAGTATACAAAATAAAAATAACGAAGTCAAGCATTATTTGGCGGATTATCATTTTTATTGGCTACATAGCCATTTTAACGCGTTTTTCCTTGTTTTATTAAATATTTTATTCTATTTTTTTACGGCTCAGGCTGGTCCGGAATCTATCCCACTCTAGGAGAACATCATGAAAAGACTACTGGTTATCCTTTTTGCAGCGTTGATGTTATGGCCGACTCTTCAGGCGAGCAGCGAACTCAGCCGCGGTGTCACCCAGGCTATGGTACAAATCGTTACAATTGACGATCAAGACGTCATTATTTATTTGCATCAGGACAAAAAAAGTGATAAATTAATACTGGATGGCTATCAGCAGATTTATTTGGCTCCGGATTCACCCTGGCCCTTGCCCGATACGACCAAGCACCCCTGATCCAGGGTGCTGCATGCAAGGCCATTGCACTGTAAAGGACCAGCCGAGCTGTTGCAATGCCTTTAAACCTGATGCGAAAACTTCTTTTTACCTGGATGCTGATGAACGGCATCTGGCTGGCGGTGACCTTGTTGCCGCATGCACCGGTGCATTTTCTGAGCTGGGCAAACCATTCCCTCTACACCCTGCTCTTGCTGCTGGCCATCGCGATCGCCCGGCGCGATCGTTATAAAAAGATGGTGTTCATCAGCCTGGCGTGTTATTTTTTCACCCTGCTGCTCGCGGTCGTCCCGATTTTTGCCGGCAAAAACTATCTCTTCGGCACCAACCCGCAATGCATCCTTCTCTGGCTCTATGCCCAGATTCCCGTGCGCTTTTTCGGCGCCTTGACGGTATTTTTCCTGGTCATTCATTATACGGTGCCCGTGCGCTGGCATCGCACCGCCCATATCCTCGCCACCCTGCTCAGTCTCGGGGCCGCCGTGTTCCTGTTCGAGCCCTTCTGGTCGACCACGCGCTGTATCGATCAGGCCGGCTGGCTCAACTCCTTCATCCGGCGGATGCTGCCCTTCTCGATCCTGCCGGTCGTGGCGCTGATGATCTATGGGCTCCAATCCTTCCGGCACAACCGTCCCGATGCCATCTATATCAATTTTCTCGCCTTTCAGCTCTTTTTCATCCATTTCCTCAACATCGCCGACTATATCGCCTATACCGAAAAAATCAAGGTGTACGGTATCGATCAGTATTTCCTGCTCGGCTGCCTCATCGCTCTGGTGATGATCCTCATCTTGCGTCTGGGCGCACTGTATTCCGAAAAGGAACGATTTTACGAACGGGTCATTTTCGACCCGGCCTACCTCTCCCGGGTGCCGGTCCTCTTTTATAACCGGACCCTGCTGCGCTGGTGGCCGCTGCTCCGCGACCTGTTGAACCGCTCTCTCCTCATTCATTTTTGCGCCGGTCTCGTTTATCTGGCCCTGGCGCTGGTCTCCGGCTCGCTCTACACAACGTTGAAACTAACCCTGCTGATCCTCTGGATTGGCATTCTGATCGTCCTGGTCGAACAGAAATATGCCAAAAGCCAGGCCGGGACGATTTTAAACGAACCCAAGTTGAGCACGGCGGCGATCAATCCCAACGATCACGTCGGCGCCTCAACGGCCGCTCCTTGAGTCTGATTACTCTGATTGCAGCGCCCAATCCACCAAGAGAGCAGAAGAGAACGGTTCTGCTCTTGTGCACCGGTAACACCCAGTAAATGGAGAAGATCCATGCGCTTTTCCGGTACCAACCTGATCAACAATACGCTCGTCGGCGTCTCGCCGGAAATTGAAGCTGTCCGCACCCAGATCATCCAGCTGGCCAAATCGAAAAACAACATTCTCGTCTACGGCGAATTGGGGACCGAGATCCTGCCTGCCGCCCGGCAAATCGCAGCGCAAGCACATCTCGACGCGGAACGCATCTGCGAGGTCAAGGGAAGCCTGCTCGAGCAGAAACTGCAGCCCTGGCTCACCCGGCTCCAGGAGATGAATCCTGCGGGCGGCGAGGCCATCCTCATCATCGATGGTCTGGAGATGGTAAATGCCACGGCCCAGCAGCACCTCGAGTCCTTGCTGACCGCCCCGCCCGCCGGACTCCAGCTTCGCGTTCTCGCCACCGCCCTCCCCGAGATCAACGATGCCGTGCATGCGCAGCGCTTCCTGCCGGAACTCTTTGCGCGGCTCTCGGCCGGTTCGCTGCGCATCCCGCCGCTGCGCGAGCGCAAGGAAGATGTGCCGCTGATCTTCGAGGCGGCCTTGCAGCAGATCTTTGGGCAAATGAACCGGCCCATCCCCGCGGTGCCCTTCGATCTGGTCATGCACCTGGTCACCCACCAGTGGCCCGGCAATCTGATCGAACTGGACAAGATGGCGTATGAACTGGCCCTCCAGGAAGCGCCCCAGGCCGCCAATATGGCCGCCGCAGTGCAGGCCGCCCCGGTGCACGAAATCAGCTCGCTCTCGGAAGCCATCGAAGAGCTGGAGGTCAGCCTGATCCAGCAGACCCTGCAGCAGTTCGGCGGCAGCCAACGCAAGACCGCCCAGGCTCTCGGGCTCACCGAGCCCAATCTTCGCTATCGCATGAAAAAGCTCGGCATGAACAAAAAGCTGGTCTATTCGGTCGGCTGATCCCGCGCTAAAACCATCCTCATTCTGCCCGCCTTGAGCTTGCACCGGTCAAGGCGGGTAAACCTCTCTATTCCCGCTTGCCATGGCCACTCCCTCTGCAGCAAGACCTTTGTGCCGTCCAGCATGCGCGTTGCGCAGTCCATTACCGCAGTGGGGCCGCGACGGATGGGCACGCTCTTCATATTTGATCGGATGTGGAGCAGAATTTTGATTTGCTGCGGTTTTGATGCAGAGCAGAGCGCAGAGTGGGGCCGGCAAAATCGCCTTAATTATAAAAATTCCAGACGAATCCCCAGCGGATGAGGCGTTTGGGCTGGGGATAGGCTCCGACCACCGCCCCATCGCTGCCGAGCGGATTTTGCAGGGTGAAAAAGAGGGTGGCGTCCTTGATGACCGCCGTGGCCTGCAGCCAGGGGAGAGCGGCTGCGGCGAGATGCTGCTGCTCACCTGAATCTTCAACATACCAGGGCAACGGCGCGCGCCGCGCACCCCAGAAGGAGCAGCCGAGGCGGAAGCGGATATCCAGATCACCGCGGAAGAGGCGATGCCCGAGCTGCAGCCAGCCGGCAGCGGCGGTTTCGGACTGGTTACAGGGGATGGTCTCCTGAAAAAACATCTGTTTGGCTTTGCCCCACAGGGTCAGCCAGCTCGAGATCCGCCACGTCGCGGCACCATCCAGGCCATAGCGCCAGGCGACGGCCTGGTTCCGGTAACGCGGGGCTGATCGCCCGGCATCCCAAACCAGCAGAACCTCATCGGCGCTGCGGCAGGCGCTGACCGCTGCAAAGAGCTCCAGGGCAGAGGTGCTGCGGCGCACGCCCCAACCGAACTGATCCCCCCGCTCCGCATCGAGTCCCGGATCGCCTTGCGCAAAGGGACTCTGCTCGTAGCGCGCCGCCAATGCGGCGGCCGAGCGGGTGCGCTCGTACCAGGCCAGGGTCTGCCAGAGCGGCGAAATGAGATAGCGCAGCTGCAGCCGGGGCAGCAGGGCGACCGCCTCGCCGTCCGCCTTTTGCAGCAGCAGCTGGCCGGTGACAAAAAGTGCGGACGCCGGCTGTGCCGAAACGCTCCCCCAGGCGCTCAGCAGGCTCGCGGCATGGTCGCCCCAGCTGTGGCTTTTGAGGTTGGTGCTGCGGAAGGCCAGACCCGCCGTCCCGTCCAGATGCCGCCAGCTCCTGTGGGCCATGCTGCGAAGATCGAGGCGCAGGGCATCCGTGCTCTCGTCCCAGAGACTGTGGCGGTAGCCATAGCGTTCGCGGTGATGGTCGGTGAGCTGGATCAGGGTTTGCCAGCGGTCGGCATAACGCAGTTCCAGGCCATGATCGTAGCGGCGCTCCTTCTGATGCGGATGGGTGAGGCCGGGGGCGAGGAGCGGCTGCGAGAAGAGGGGCAGGTCGAGATCGCTGGTGTTGTAGAGCAGCCGGTAATTCGCCTGCCACTGCCGGCCGAGGGTGCGGGAGAGGGCCACGGTGATTTTTTGGGCGCGGTAGCGGTCATCAGCAGTGGTGCCGGCATAGTTTTTCAGCACACCGCCGGCATTGATGCGCAGGTGTTGCGAATAGCGCAGTCCGGCGCGCACGTCGATATCATCGTAGCCGTTGCCGCCGGTGCGATAGGCGACCTGGGAGCGCAGGGTATCGGCGGCGAGGTCGCGGCCGGCGATTTCGAGGGTGGTGCTGGCGGCCAGTTCGGGGAAGAGGCGGAGGGCCGGTGCGGCGAAAAGGGTCTGGCGGGCTATGCTTTCGACCGGGATGAGGTTGAGATCGGCGCGGCCGGTCAGGGGATCATCGAGGTGAAACTGGTCATAGACCAGATGCAACCGGGAGGAGGGCGCGGCAAAAAGGGCGCCCCGGGCCGGCAGTCCGATGCTGCCGCGGTCGAAGTAATAAGCGCCGGGAAGCAGGGCGAAGAGATCGCCCGCCGAGCCATAGCCCGAGCCGATCCGCAGGGTGGAATCGGCATACAGGGGTTCGAGGGGGGTTTGCCCCAGGACGCCAGCAGCAGCCAGGAGCAAGCCAAGCCCGATGCACAAGGTGCGCATCCGCATTCCGTCAGTCAAGGGTGATACGGTTCAACCGCTGCAGCAGCACCGGCAGCAACAGGGCGAATGTCAGGGTGTTGCTCAACAAGTGCAGGCCGTAAAAGGCCATGCCATAGATAAACGAGGCCCAGATTTTGCGCAGATCCCCTCCGGCCATCAGCACCGCAAAGCTGAGGGTGGTCAGCACGTCGTAGACGAGCGTCAAGACAAAGCCTGCGCCGCCGGAGGCCAGGGCGCGCATCCATGGCGTCCAGGTCAGCCAGCGGGTGTGGCGCAGCCATCCCCCGGCCATGCCCGTCAAGGCCATGGAGGTCATCTGCGCCAGGAGCAGCGGCGGTGTCGGCGCGCCATAGGGATTGAAAAGGGAGAAGAGCAGCGCTGCGGCGGCGCCGATCAGGGTGCCGAGTCGGGAGCCGGCAAGGAATCCCGAGGCAAACACGGCCGCTGTGATCATCTCCACATTGGGAATAGCCAGAAAGAGATAACCCAGCGTCACGCACAGGGCGACGAGCAGGGCGGCGAGAAGCCATTTGTAATAAAACGGGCGGTGCGGCAACGGGACTCCTATGGCACATGGTGCAATTTAGAGAAGCGGCAGGCTAATATCAAGCAGTTTTTCGCGCACTTTTCGCTTGCATCGCATGGCAAAATTGGTTATTATTAGGTGTACTTTTTTACATCTTTTCTGGAAGAGCCATGCGATTCGAGACCATCAACGAGGCGGTCGAGGTGATCAGCTACTTTGACGGCCAAAAAATGCGGCCGATGCGCTTCCGCTGGCGCAGCCGGCCCTATCACATCACCCGGATCAACGGTATCTGGAGCGAATTGCAGGGCCGCGACCGGATCTATCATTTTCATGTCAGCACCCGCGAGTCTGGCTCTTTCGAGCTGATCTTTCAAAACAGCGGTCTCGCCTGGCGCCTCGGCCGGGTGAGTCTGGAGGAATGAAGCGGAAAAGGCCCCGCCGCCGTAGCGGCGGGGCGCATACGCTGCTGGATTACAGGTCCTCGATCCGTTTGAAGCGCGGCACGAGGAAATGCATCACTGCCCAGGCCAAGAGATAGGCCAGGGCGCAGAAGGCGAAAACGATGGTATAGGCGACCGTCAGGTGTTCCTGGACGAGGGGTCCCTGAAGCGCCTTGAGGCTTGCGAAAGCGTGGGCATCCACCGCCTGCAGCTGGGTGACGACCTCCCCGGGCAGATCAGCGAGCGCCTTGGCATTGAGATCGACGAGCTCGCCGTGTTTGTTGAGCAGCGAGAGGGCCCTGATCTTTTCCACAAAGGCCCCGAGATTGTTCGCCTGGGCCTGGGCGAAGGACTGGGCGATGCCGGCGCTGCGATAGCCGTCGAAGAGCCAGCCGGCCGACTTGTTGATGACGATGCCGCCGATGCCGCCCGCCATGCCACCGATGCCGGTGACGCTGGCTACTGCTTTTTTCGGGAACATATCCGAGACCGTCGTAAAGATGTTGGCCGACCAGGCCTGGTGCGCCGCAGTGCCGATGCCGATGATGAGCACCGGCAGCCAGTAGCTGATGTTGCCCAGGGGCTGGGCCGCGAGCACTACCAGCGGGATCGCGGCGATGAGGAGCATGGCCTTCATTCGCGCGGCATAGGGCTCCAGCCCCCTGTTGATGAAATGCATCGGCAGCCAGCCGCCGGCGATGCTGCCGACGGTCGACATGCTGTAGAGGACCGCCAGGGGAAAGGCGACCATAGTGCCGGTCATGTGATACTGGGCTTTCAGATAGGCCGGCAGCCAGAAGAGGAAGAACCACCACACGCCGTCGGTCATGAACTTGCCAAAGCTGAAGGCCCAGGTTTGCTTGTAGCTGAGCAGCTGGAACCAGGAGATATTTTCCTTCGCCGCCGGATCGGCCGGTGCGTTCTCTTCGGCATCGCTATGAATATAGGCCAGTTCCGCAGCCTGGATGCGTTTACTGAGCTGCGGGGCTTCATAGAGCCAGAACCAGAAGAGGAGCCAAAGCAGGCCGATGCCGCCGACGATGAGGAAGGCGGCTTGCCAGCCGAGGTGGCTGGCGATCCAGGGCACCGTGAGGGGCGCCAGGATCGCGCCGACGTTGGCGCCGGAATTGAAGATGCCGGTGGCCAGGGCGCGTTCTTTTTTCGGGAACCACTCGGCCACGGTCTTGATCGCGGCGGGAAAGTTGCCCGACTCGCCGAAGCCGAGGAGGCCGCGGGCGAACATAAAGCCGCCGGTGCCGCGCGCCAGGGCGTGCAGCATCGCCGCCACCGACCAGACCAGCAGCGAGAGGGCATAGCCGAGCTTGGTCCCGAGCCAGTCGATCAGGCGTCCGGCGAACAACATCGCGATGGCGTACACGAACTGGAAGACGGCGACGATGTTGGCGTAATCCGAGTCGCTCCAGTTGAACTCCACTTCGAGCCGGTCTTTCAGCAAGCTGAGCACCTGCCGGTCGAGATAGTTCACGGTGGTGGCAAAAAAGACCAGGGCACAGATGGTCCAGCGATACTTGCCGATCTTTTCACTCCATGCAGACATTTCCGTTCCTTTCGGGTTATCGGGAGGGCATTATCCTATCACCAGGGTCATGATCGAGTGGGGCAGGCTCCTGGCATCGGCTGCCATGCCGTTGCTCCAGAGTTTGTAGGCGATGGCCTCATCGGAGAGATTCAGGACGATGACCGCCACCTTGCCGTCGGGATTGACAAAGGCGGTGGTCAGCAGCTTGTCGCGGTTGGAGCAGGCGATGATCCGCCGGGCTCCGGGCCGGACAAATTTGCTGAAATGGCCGAGATAATAAAAGGAGTTCATGTAATACAGGTCGCCGGCGGCGGTCTTGTGCACTGGGGCGTAGCAATAGTTGCCGACGTGGTTGGGTCCCCCCTTCTCGTCGAGCAGGACATTCCAGTCGGTCCAGCCGACCGCGCCGTTGTTGAAATCGCGCACCAGCGATTCGCCATAGCGTTCACCCCAGTGCCACTCGCCCAGCTTATCTGTGCTGTAGGGATACGTGCACCCCTCGGTGAAGATCAGATTCTTGTCGGGGAAGGCCTCATGGACGCGCTTGACATTGTCAAAGACATCGTTCATGTACCAGTGAAAGCCGATACCCCAGACGTACCTGGCGGCTTCGGGGTCATTGAGCAGGGTGCTGGCGCGCTGGTAGAGGAGATCGCGGTTGTGGTCCCAGATGATAAGTTTCTTGCCGGCCATCCCGGCGCGGGTCAGGGTCGGTCCGAGCAAGTTCTTGACAAAATCCCGCTCCTCTTCCGCCGTATAGATGCACGACTCCCAGGTCTGCGTCGCCATGGGCTCGTTCTGCACCGAAATCCCCCAGACCGGTATCCCCTCCGCCTCATAGGCCTTGATGAACCGGACATAGCACTCGGCCCAGGCTTGCGCGCACTCCGGCTTGAGCTTGCCGCCGTGCAGCATATCGTCGTTGCTCTTCATCCACGCCGGCGGACTCCAGGGGCTGGCGTAGAGCGTCATGGCGCCGCCGGCCGCCGCCAGGGCCTTTTTGATGAAGGGAATCTTGAAGGACTTGTCGTGCTCGATGCTGAAGCTTTTCAGCTCGAGGTCACCACGCTGTACATAGTCATAGCTGCCGCTGGAGAAATCGCAGCTCTGGATGTTGGTGCGCGCGAGGGTGTAGCCGATGCCCTTCTCAGGGTCGAAATAGGCGGTCAACAGCTCCTGCTGTTTGGCCGCGGAGAGGCTGAAAAAGGTCTCCGCCGCGGCGTCGGTCAGGGCGCCGCCGATGCCGGTAATGGTCTGAAAGGTATGGCCGGGATCGATAAAAACGCAAGGCTGGGTCTCCAGCGGTTGGCCAAAGGCAGCGAATGCCACGCTCCCCAAATCCGCCATGCGGGTGTTACTCTCCTGCGCGGTCTGGAAAATCCGGACCTTGCCGGGATTGACCGCCGCAGCCGCGGGGGTCTTCTCGGTGGCGACACAAGCCAGGGCGAGGACGCCGATCAGGGGCAACGCCATCAGTAATGGTTTCACACAGCCTCCTTGTCAAAGATACCGTCTATTCTGGTGCTGCAATGTGGACAACAACCGGAACGCAGGTTGTTGGCCGCGATTTCAAATCCAAAGCGTTCGATCAGCAGCGCGCCGCAACGCGGGCAGCAGGTATTTTCACCAACATCTCCGGGCGCATTTCCCGTGTAAACATAGCGCAGGCCGGTTTCCATGCCGATCCGGCGCGCCATCTGCAGCACGGCCAGGGCCGTGGCCGGGGTCTCCGTCATGCGATACTGGGGATATAAACGGCTGATATGCCAGGGAGTTTCCGGGCCCAGTTCGTTTTTAATAAAGAGCGCAATCTCGCGCAGTGCGACCTCGCTGTCGGCATAGCCGGGAACCGCCAGGGTTGTCACCTCGACCCAAATGCCGAGCTGTTTCATGAGCTTCAGGGTATCGAGGACCGGCTGCAGATGCCCGCCGGTCACCTGGTGGTAGAAGCCTTCGTCCCAGCCCTTGAGGTCGACGTTGGCAGCGCTGAGAAAGGGCGCCAGTTCCCGCAGCGGTGCTGCGCTGATATAGCCATTGGTCACCCAGACGGTATCGATCCCCTGGCTGCGTGCCAGCTGGCAGATCTCGAGGGCATATTCATAAAAGACGGTCGGCTCGGTATAGGTGCAGGCGATGGTGCGGCAGCCGCTGGCCAGGGCCTCAGCGACCACAGCTCCGGCGGGGACGGTTCGGCCTGCAACCGGATCCCGGCCGGGCCTGATCTGGGAGATTTCGTGATTTTGGCAGAACCAGCACTGCAGGTTGCAGCCGGCGGCGGCGATCGAAAAGGACTGGCTGCCGGGATAGAAATGGTACAGCGGTTTTTTTTCGATCGGGTCGATATGCAGGGCGATGGCCTGCTCATAGTTCATCGCATAGAGCGTGCCGTTGTGGTTGGTGCGCACGCCGCACAGTCCGCTCTTCCCGGGGGTCAGATGGCAGGCATGCGGGCAGAGGCTGCATTCGACATGGGCGCCGGGAAACGAGGTCGCATAACGGGCGGGATGCATGGGCGTCTATCTCCGGCTCAGCATCAGGGCGTGGATTTGTTCGGCCAGCTGCCGGTGTTTTGCGCGGGCCAACTCTTCGGGCAAGGGGAGAAAGCAGGCGATGACATAGCGGACGCGGCCATCATCGACAAGGCCGGCATCATGCGTCCAGCTGGCATACCACCCGGTTTTATGATAGAACATGGCCCCGGGGGGCAAGCCGGCGGCCAGTTTGGCGTTGTCCAGCTGCCGGCCGAGCAGACAGAGCATCTGCATGCTCACCCAGGGGCTGACCAGCTGGCGGGTGGCGATGCGGCCGAGAAAATCCGCCGCATGCAGGGCGCAGGTTTCGGTGCCGCGCACCGTCGCATAGCCGGAATCCTCGAAGGTGCGCTTGAGAAACTTGCGCGTCACCTCGCTGCCGAACCAGCCGTAGCGGTGCATGAGCGAGTCAATGCTCGGGCGTCTGGCGATATCGATCAGGCAGTTGGCGGCTGAATTGTCGCTGCGGGTGATCATCAGGTCGAGGAGGTAGTTGACCGTCACGGTATCGCCCGCCTGCAGCAGCGGTCGCGGATCGCTGGTCCACTCCTTCGAGCGGTCGACCGCATTGGCGGGCCGGACGATATGGGGGGTCGTGAGCCCGAGGCGGCCCTGGCTGATCTGATCGAGGATGGCCGCGGCCACGTACATCTTGTATACCGAAGCGGGGTAGATAAAGTTATCCATATGCACCCCGCCCAGACGCGGCTGTTTGCCGGAAAGGTCGATCACCGCCAGGGAAATTTGCTCGAGACCATCTTCACCGGTGTCGAACGCGCGATCGAGATCGAGCGCGCGGACAATGGCGGCGAGATGAGCCGACAGCGCATCGTCGCGCCGGGCATACGCGGGAATCTGCGGGGACTGGGCACCGGCCGCGGCTGCCAGGAGCAGACCGGCCAGGATCGCCCGGGTAATTTTCATAAGCACACTCACCAGGTTGATCAAGAATTGAATTTACAAATCACCTCGAACATGCGCAACACTTATTTGCCCCGCTTTTCCTGCGGCCAGGGCCACCCGGATGCAAAAAAGCACTTGTTCGGAAGCGAAAAGTTGCTAAGTTTCCATGCGACACCGAATCCATCATCTTCCGGACCTCCATCAAAACCTGCAGGCCAATCGATGATCTATCACCCCTACGGCAGTACCGGCATCGAACTCTCCGCCATCGGCTTCGGCGGCATGCGCTTTCTCAATCAGAATGACGTCGAGGCGTGCGCCAGCCTGATCAAAAAAGCCTACGACCTCGGGATCACCTATTTCGACACCGCGATCGGCTACGGCCGCTCCGAAGAACTCTTCGGGGTTGCCTTCCAGGAGATGAAAAAACAGCGTCGCGACAAACCCTTCTATGTCGCCACCAAGACCAACAAGGCCGATCCGGGCGAGATCCGCCGCGAGCTCGAGACCTCATTGACACGCATGGGGCTGGACCAGGTCGATTTCTATCACGTCTGGTGCGTGATGGACAAGGCCTCTTTCCAGAAACGCCAGCACAAGGGGGCGCTGCAGGCCTTTGAACAATTGCAGCGGGAGGGGCTGATCCGCCATATCTGCGTCTCCAGCCATATGACCGGGACGGAGATCGAATGGATGCTCGAAGCGTATCCCTTCGCGGGGATCCTCCTCGGGTATTCGGTGATGAATTATGCCTACCGCGACCTTGGGATCAGCGCGGCGGCCCGGCTTGGGCGCGGGGTGGTGATCATGAATCCTCTCGGCGGCGGCATCATTCCGCAACATCCCGGGTTGTTCGATTTTGTGCGCACGCGCCCCGATGAAAGCGTGGTTCAGGGCGCCCTGCGCTTTCTCCTCCATGATCCGCGCATCACCACTGCTCTGGTGGGCTTTAGCACGGAGGCCCAGATCGAGGAAGCCGTTGCGGCAACGGCGGACCCGGGTGGACTGACGGCGGAGGAAGTTCAGGGCATCCGCAGCCATCTCAGCGCCTCCTTCGATGCCCTGTGCACGGGTTGCGGCTACTGCGATCATTGCCCGGAGGGGATTCCCGTCCCCCGCATGATGGACAGCTACAATCAGTATATGCTCTCGGGCAAACCCGAGCATATCGCCGAACGTCTGGGCTGGCATTGGGGGATCAGCCGCAAGAGCCCGATCTTTGGGCTTTGCAGCGAATGCGGTCAATGCGAGGAGGCGTGCACGCAAAAGCTGCCGATCCGGGAGAGGTTGAAGGAGATCCGGCGGATGGTGCAGCCGCCGAAATGAGGGACGGGGTCGGCGGCGGATTTACGGTCCGTAACAGCTTCCGCGGGTGGTGCAGCCGCCGAAATGAGGGACGGGGTCGGCGGCGGATTTACGATCAGCGGCCGGCGCTGCAACGGGCGCTGCACGGGCGGGGCGGGGAGTGCGGATCGGCCGCACCGGGCCGTTCAGCCCCCGATGTTCACCGTCATCCGCAGCAGCGCCTTGATGCGCACATAGTCGTCGAGGAAGAGCCGGACGCTACGCCCGCCGCTGCCGGCGAGGTTGACGCGATGGCTGTAGTAGAGGGTCTTGGTTGCGGCGCCTGCATTGCGGAAGAGCGGCATATCGGCCGGATCGAGGGCGATGCGGCTGGTTGAAGTTGCCGCGGCCGTCACCTGCCCCGCCGCATCCGTCGCCGCCGCCGCCAATACGACCGGTCCCAGTGCCAGATCGGGCCGGGTGAAGAGCCGGCTCGAGTCGGTGGCGAAGTAGAGCGTCACCTCGCCGGCCACAGGCAAATGATTTTCCACCTCCAGTTCCAGCTCGCCCGCGCGCATACGCTCCATCGCCTCTGCCGAGAGCGTCATCTCGCCATCCTCCTCGGTGAACGGATCCCCGCCCGCATCGGCTGACGCAATGTGCAAGGCGCCGGGATCGCCGTCGATCTGCCGCGCCTCCCAGGCAAGATCGCAGGGCAACTCGAGACTGAACCGGGCCGCCACCGCGTCCGCGCTGCGGACGCTGCCGTCGACCAGGCTGTCGCCGACGTCCACCGTGCCGGTCACCGCGATCCGGTCGGGCTGCTGGTTGATGAAAGCGACGATCGTGCTGTTATTGGCAGTGTACGGCGGCGGGGCATAGAGCCGTCCGGACGGCGTGGCCGCGGGAACCGCAAACTCGAGCGGGAAAAGAGAACCCGCCAGCTCGCCACGGAATCCATAGAGTATGCCGCGGAAGTGCAAGGGCAGGTTCAGGGTGCTGAATACCTCCACCTGCAAGCGGGCTTCACGAAGCGAAATGCCCTGCAGATCCCCCCAGGCGCCGGCAATATCCAGCGCGCGCACGGTGCTGTCGAGGCGGACAGCGCGGGGCGCAAGGCGGCCGCTGAAATGATCCACGCGCAACCCCTCGAGGGCAGCCGCAAGGCGGATCTGAGTTGCGGCGCCGACCTCGATAAAAGCCATGCGCATGTCGGCGGTCGTGGCCCGGATCTCCATCCGGATCTGCTGCGGTGAGCCCACGGGCGGCAGGGCCAGATCGACGCTCATCCCCGCCAGATCGATGAGCGTGCGGCTCGTGGCTCCGGCTTTCAGCTCCAGGTTGAGCGTCAATGGCTTGCCGGTGGCGGGATAGGTGATCTCGGGGAACTCGATCAGCAGCGCGGGACTGCTGAAGGGGGAGCGGTTGTCGAGTTCGAGGAGCAAACGGCCGCTCTGGAAGGTGGCGGCATCGATGGCGTTGCCCTCCACGCCCGCCAGCGTGACGGTATCGCTCCGCTCCAGATTCAGGGCGGGGATGCGCGCCTCTGCCGCGGCGACGACAAAATCACGCAGTTCGAGCACCACATCCACCGGCTGGCTCGCCGCAATGGCGACCGTCCGGCCTCTGCTGCCGGCGGAGTTGCCGCTGATCAGCCAGCACGCCTGGCGCGGGATGGTGCAGCCGCCGATATCGACCGTTACGCCGGCCGAATCCTGGCTGGCAATGCGGCTCACCAGCGGACTGGAGAGAAGCCTCTCGCCGGTTGCGTTGTTCTGCAGCGTCAAAATGAGGTTTTCGAGATCGACATTGAGGCGGTTGTAGATGTGGAGGCGCGCGCTGCCACTGGTCAGCGAGGCGTAGAGCAGGTCCTCGCTGCTATGAATCGCACTGGGAATGTAGTTGAAGGAGAACGGTCCGATCACAGCGGAGGTGCCATCAAGGCGGATCGCCTCGGCGCTCAGCTGCGACCAGAAGAAACGATCGGCCATGACCGGAATGGACGGGATCCGGAAGGCGTCGAGGCCAAGGGTAACACTCTCGTGGAGATCGGGGAGGGTGAGAAACTCCCCGACCCGGGTGGTGTCGAGCGCGGCCTCGTAATGGAAGGTGAGGAGGCGATCCGGTCCGGCGACAAAGTTATCATCCTCCTCGATCAGGCTGGCCAGGGTGTAGCGATGGTCGGTCACCGGAATATTCAGAAGGGTATCCCAGTTCGGAGCTTTGGGTGCCTCGAGCGAACACTCGAGCAGCATCATCGCCGCCAGGCCCGCTGACACGGCTCCCCATCTTTTCACCAACCCGCTCATCCCGCTGCCCGACATCCTGCTTCCCTTTATAAAACATACCGGCAGTCCGCCGGTTTTGCGTAGTGCTGCCGCCGGCATCGCAGCACCCTACTGGAGGTTGCCGCCGAGGCGCCGCAGCGATTTGACCAGCGCCTGCGTGCCTTCCCGGCCTTCGCCGTGCGCCTGACAACCGGTGAAGAGCTGCTGCACCAGCGCCAGTGCCGGCGCGGGCAGCTGCATTTCGCGTGCCGCCTCGAGCGCGAGCCGCAGGTCCTTTTGCTGCAGATCGATCATAAAGCCGGGCGCGAAATTGCCGGCCACCATTTTGGGGCCAAGATTGGCCAGCTGCCAGGAGCCGGCGGCGCCGCCCTTGACCGCTTCGATCATGACCAGGGGATCCACACCGGCCTTGCGGGCGAACTCGACCGCCTCACAAACGGCCAGGTTGGTGACCGCCCCCAGGATCTGGTTGCAGAGCTTGACCGTCTGGCCCATGCCATGGCCGCCGATCCAGGTGACGCTCTTGCCCATCGCCTCCAGAACCGGCAGACAGCCCTGAAAAACCTCCTTTTTACCGCCCACCATGATGGCCAGGGTTCCCGCGATGGCGCCGATATCGCCGCCGCTCACCGGGGCATCGAGCATCTCCCCGCCCTTCCTTTCGATCTCGGCCGCCAGCTTGCGGGTGACAGCTGGGGAGATCGTGCTCATGTCGATCACGACGCTGCCGGTATGGAGTCCGCTCAGGATCCCGTTCTCTCCGAGCACGACCTCCTCGACATCGGGAGAATCGGTGACGATGGTGATGACGACATCGCTTTTAGCCGCCACCTCGCGCGGGGAATAGGCGCCCGCCGCTCCGGCAGCGAGCAGCTTGTCCATCCGCCGGGCGGTGCGGTTGAACACGGTCAGCGGAAATCCCGCTTTGAGCAGATTGAGGGCCATGGGTTCGCCCATAATGCCCAGTCCGATGAATCCGATCTTCATGAAGCGCTCCTTATCAGGTGCAGAGTGTGGATCTCAATAGGTCGTGGTCATTTGATGCTGCCAGATCTTCCACCCCCCGCTCTCCTTCACCAGGACGGTCGTATAAAAGCTCCGCACTTGCGAGGGTTTGCCGCCGCTGGTGATCGCGACGGTCCCCTGGTAACGCACCACCGCGAGCCGGTGGTCGCGGCGGATTTCCATGCCGCTCAGCGTCGTCTTGACCGTCTCCCAGCGTGCCATCATGGGAGTGAAATAGTCGGCGATCTGGCTGGCGTTGAGCATTTTGCCATTGAGGGTATACCAGAACATGTCCCTGGTGCACATGGCGCGCAGGGCGGTCATATCCTTGGCATCGAAGGCGGCATGAAACGAGCCGATGACCTTGCTGATTTCAGGATCTTGCTGGCCGGAGCAGCCGCTCAGGGTAGCGATCAGCAGCAGGACGAGACCTAATTTACGCATCAGAGTTCTCCTTGGAGAAAAGTAAGGAATCTACGGCAGCGCGGGCCACGTCTTCAGCCCATTCGGCCTCGGCGTTGCGGTCATGCTTGCGGCAGCCGAGGGCATAGATCCGGCATTTTTCGGCGAGCATGGCCCGGGTGGCGGCCTGATCCGCCGCCGCCAGGCTTCCTGACGCCAGCATTTTGTGCAGGGCGAGGATGCGATAGCGGTCGAGGCTGTGCTGGCGCGAGAGTTGCGGCCAGCTTCCGGCGCGTTTGACGATCAGCCTTTCCGCCAGGTAAAGAACGGGGTAGCGGCTGGTCATGCGCAGCCAAAGATCATAGTCTTCGCAGGCGGGCAGGCTCTCATCAAAGAGGCCGATCTGCTCCAGGACACACCGTTCGATCAGCACCGAGGAGGGGCTGATGATGCAGAGCGGCAGGCAGTCGCGATAAATCCAGCCGGAGCGTTGGCGATGGTGCGCACCCTGATTCATCCAGCGACCTTCGCGGCGCCACTCCTCGCCGGTATAACAGACGGACATGCCCGGGTTCGCCTGCAGTGCGGCCAGCTGACGCGCGAGTTTTTGCCGCTTCCAGAGGTCGTCGGAGTCGAGAAAGGCGAGCCAGCGCCCCGTCGCCGCCGCTATGCCGCGATTGCGCGCCGCCGCGACGCCGCGCGGCCCCGGCTGCCGGAGATAGACGATCCGTTCCAGGAAGGGCTGCAAAGCGCTTTGCGTCTCATCTTCTGAACCGTCGTCGACGACGATGATCTCCTCCGCCGGACGGCTCTGCTGCAGGACCGACGCGAGGGCTTCCAGCACCATGCCGGAGCGGTCCCGGGTCGTCAGGATGACCGAAGTGCGCATTGCCGCTGCCGGGCCGGGGGTGCCCATAGAGCCGCTCAAGCCGCCCGGAACAGGGAGAGGAAGAAGCCGGCCAGAGTGATCAGCGCCAGTCCCAGCGCGGCGATGCGGTGGGCGGTGCGCTCGCGCGCTATTTCCTGATATTTCAACAGCATGGCGCAGAGGTAACCGCCCGCAAAACCGCCGGCATGTGCCCAGTTATTGACGCCGGGGAAGAAAAAGCCGAAGAGAAACGCCATCAGCGCCCAGCTGCCGACCTGGCGCATCAACGCCTCGCCGTAGGCGCCGCCGCGATGGCGGCCGTAGAAGATGAGCGCGCCGAGCAGGCCAAAGATCGAGCCGGAAGCGCCGACCGTGAAGGGCACGCGGAGCAGATCCGAGGCGAGAAAGCCGGTCACCCCCGCGACGGTGAAAATAATAAAGGCCCGTGAGGTGCCGAAGAACTCATCCACCGCATAGCCGATGTTGCGCAGCCAGAGCATATTGAAAAAGATATGCAGGATTCCGCCGTGCAGGTAGATGGCAGTGAAGAGCGTCCACCACTGACCCTGGGCGAGCGGGACGGCACCGGTCATGCCCAGACGGTAGAGCGCGCCACCGCTCGGGGCGAGCAGGCCGAAAAGGCTGCGCACGGAGATGAGGGCGGAGAGGTCCAGCATCAGGCTGGCAAAGTAGAGGAGGATGGTGAATCCGATCAGAACCGGCACCAATCCCCCCAGGCTGCGGATGATCTTTTCAAAGCCGGTGCCGAATCCGGAGAGGCCGTAATTTTTCCAGCCGCAATGAATGCACTCTTTGGCGTTGACGGAGATCAGGCGGCGGCAATTGGGGCAAAGCCGGGCGCCGATTTGTTTTTCGGATGACATGTTCTACCTCGCTGGCTGCGTACAGGAGTATAATATGCAAAATAAAATCCTCTTAATAAAGGGGAAAATCGCAGCGCGAGCGATCCGAAGCGGCACGGCGGATATTTTCCTTGCAAATAATTCGGCGAAAGTTTATATTTTATGTAAGTTTAGCACACAAGAAAACGGATAAATCCCATGAAAATAGGCATCGTCGGCCTGCCCTTCTCGGGCAAGACCACGCTTTTCAGCGCCCTGACCGGCACCGTGGCGGATCCCGCCGCCCAGACGGGCAAACGCGATTCCCTGCGCGCCATCGTCCAGGTCCCCGACGAACGGCTCGACCGGCTGGACGAGATCTTTACCCCGAAAAAAAAGACCCCGGCCACCATTGAGTACATCGACCTCAGCGGCCTGAGCGCCGAAGAGCAAAAAAAGGGTGGCTTCAGCGACCAGTTTCTCGGCCAGGTGCGCACCGCCGACGCCATCCTGGTCATCGCCGCAGCCTTTCACAACGACAACGTCCCCCATCCCCTCAACTCGATCGACCTGCAGCGCGATTTCAACCTGGTCCAGGAGGAGTTCATTCTCAGCGACCTCGGCATCATCGAAAACCGGCTGCAACGGCTGGAAAAAGAGATGCGCGTGCGCAAGACCGACCTCCACGTCAAGGAGGAGCATGTGCTGCAGCGCTGCAAAACGGCCATCGACCACCTCCAGCCCCTGCGCACCCTCGATTTCGCGCCAGACGAGGAGATTCTCATCCGCGGCTATCAGTTTCTCTCCCTCAAACCCCACATTCTCGTGCCGAACATCGATGAGAAGGAGATCGGCCGCAGCGCCGCCGTGGTCGAAGCACTGGGCGCCTGGGCCGCCCTCCCCAAAACCGCGGTGCTGCCCATCTCGGCGCAGATCGAGATGGAGATCCAGCAGCTCTCGGCCGAAGAGGCGGAAATCTTCCGCCAGGATGCCGGCATCCAGCAGCCGGCGATGCACCGGCTGCTGCGCTCCTCATATGAACTGCTCGGATTGCTCTCGTTCTTCACCGTTGGTGAGGATGAGGTGCGCGCCTGGACCATCCATAACAACACCCTGGCGCCGCAGGCGGCCGGCGTGATCCACTCCGATATCGAGCGCGGATTCATCCGGGCCGAGGTGGTGCATTATGATGATTTTATCGCGCGGGGAAGCATGGCCAAATGTCGGGCCGAGGCGGTGTTGCGGCTGGAGGGCAAGGAATATATCGTCCGGGACGGGGATATCATCAATTTCCGTTTCGCGGTCTAGGGTCAGGCGGGCGCGCCCTTGACCGCAGCGGCGACGGTTTGCACGAGCAAGCTCGTGGTATAGGGCTTTTGCACGAAGCGGGCGCGGTACGTTTCCATCACCTCCTTGATTTCGCGATCGGGGAGAAAGCCGCTCGTGAGAATCAGGGGGACCGGGCTGATCCGGGCGATCTTGGCCGCAAGGTCGCGGCCGGTCGCCTCTTTCAGCAGCCAGTCGAGCAGCACCGCGCGGATTTCCGACTTGTGTTCCTGCAGCAGCCGCAGCGCCTCCCTCTCCTCCATCGCCGTCAGCACGGTATAGCCGGCGTGCCCGAGCATCAGGGCATTCATCTGCAGGATCCCCGGCTCGTCATCGATAACCAGGACGGTCGGCGATGCGGCGGAGGAGCGGACCGGCGCGGCGAGAGGCAGATAGAGCTGGAAGGCGCGCTGGTCGAATTCGGCCGGGACCATCCGGGCCACGCCGTGGTGGGCCTGGATGATCGCCTGCATCGCCGCCAGGCCGAAATCCCGGAAGCCGCCCACTGCCGGGCTGCCGTGTTCGCCCGCCGGCCAGGGTGAAAGATGGTCGGTATACATCACCTCGATCGTAACCAATCGGACATGTTCGCCCACCCCTTCCGCGCGTCCCGGCGCCGGCTGGATCCGGAAACGCAGCGGCATTCCCTCCTCCATGACCTTCCGGATATAATCGAGCAGATAAACCATCGCATGGAAGAGCATCACCGTATCGCCTTCCACCATCACATTCTCGTCCGCAACTTGCCAGTGGATCGGCGCCGTTTGCGCAAACAGGCGCTCCTGGGTATTCGCCGCGTAATGGAGAATTGGGACAATGGGCACCGGTGCCGCGCTGATTTCGTATTCACCGGCGATATAATGGACTTGCTGAAGGAAGCGCGTCAGGGCTTCGGCCTCCTGTAGCAGGATCCGGGCTTCGTCCCGCGCGGCTGGCGCCATCGCCGCCGGCTGTACAAGCCCGCGCAGCCGTTCATACAGGGGCTGCCACTGCCGTTCGAGCAAATGACTGAGCACCTCCAGCGAATCGGCGGGCTCCTCCCGTTTCGCCGCCACCGGGCGCATCGCCGGCGCAGGCTCCAGCTCGGTAGCGGCTTCCACCGCCCGATTTTCGGGCGCCGGGGGAGCCGACCGCTCGCAAGAGCGGATGGTCGCGGTGATCACCTGACCGGCGGGCAGATCGGCCTTGGCTAATTCCAGCTGGATCGCATAGACCTCGCCGCTGTTATCGAGCACATAGAGCAAGCCGCCGGGTTTGATCTCCTTGAGATCGGGATTGATGCGGAACTCGAAGAGCCACTGGTGCCACAGCTTCTGCGACTCTCCCACCAGGAGATTGCTGAAATCGCTGCCCTGCACCGCCAGGGCGGAGATGCGCAGGAGCTCCACCATCCGCTGATTCCAGACGAGGATGCGGTTCTCACCATCCACCGCAAAAAGGGGGTAGACCAGCTCCTCGAGGAAACCGAGCATTTCCGGTGTCAGCGACGCTGCGGCCTCATGGGGCCCGGGCGGCCGGGGAGGCCCGGCTTGATCCGGCGGCGGGGGTGGCTCCGTCGCGGCCGATCCGGACTCTGCCGCCGGGGGCGCAGCTGGCTCCCCGGACAGGTTCACGCTTTGCTGCTCCGCCCAGAGCGTGGATTGCTCCGCAGTCCTGAGCGCGGCCGCCTCCGCTGCGGCCCGCTGTTCCCGGCTCAATTCCTTGAGCAACCCGGGAAGGAGCTCCGCCCGGCTCTTGCGCACCTCCGCACTGCGCTGGATCTGCCAGCGCAGCCCGACCTCATGCCCCTCCTCATCCTGGTCCAATACCAGCAGCCACGTCACCCGCAGCAGCAGGCCGTCTTTCGCCTGGATGAGGGCCTCGATCTGGCTCTCCCGCTCCCCCAGGGCCAGGATGTCGCGGAGGCGCTCCTGGATGTCCAGATCGATGGTCAGATGCTCGATGGCATTCAGGCCGATCATCTCATCGCTGGCCTCATAATGGAGCAGCTCGGCAATGGCGGGGGAGACCGCAAGAATATCACCCTGACGATTGGTGACCATCTCCTGCAATCCGGGCAGGCCCGGGGTGGGCCGCTCGGTTTCCCGGGGCTGCTTTTTGTAGCGGCTGTAGCCGCCCTCGAGCAGGTCGGTCAGCTGCGTCCTGAACCAGGCCGTGTGGTGGACCAGGTCGTTCAGCGGCGGGCGCGGCTGGGCATCGAGGAAAGCCAGATAGCTGGCATCGTTCCAGGCAAAGCCGTCGAGGAGATAGCGCCAGCGGCCGATATCGAAGGCCTCGAGATCGTGCACGGTTACCAGTTGCACCGCCCCGATGGCCTGGCGTTGCACCATCAGCGGGAAAATGGCCCGATGGAAAATGCCGTTGAAGAAGGAGGCGAAAAGGGTGTTGCCGTCGCGCAGGCCGAGGTCGGCAAAATGAGGCGGATTGGTGAGGATAAAATCGAGAAATGGATCAAGGACCGCTGCATGGTCCGGCGGCAGATTACAACGCCGGGAGGGCTGCGTCAGCTTGTCGCCGTGGATGTCAAAGAGAAGGATGGAAAGGCGCCGTTGTTCGGCAAAGGTATCCTGCACGTGCTGCAGAACAGCCGGATCGACCAGATGGGTAATAGGGAGGATGGCGTTCATGGGCTGGAGCAGATCCGTCCTTTGCATTCAACACACACCGGATCAAGAATTTATGCAATATAGGAGCAAAAAATGAAAAAATCAACAAATGGTGTAAAAAAGATCATGACTGCAGCAGATGGTCCAAAAAAAAGGGCAGGGGCGGCTCCAGGCCGACCGCAAGCAGCTCTTCGACACGGCTGAAAATCTCGGGCGGTTCGCCTTCGAGGAAGAGCCGGCCCCCCGCGAGCACGGCGAGACGCTGCGCGGCCAGGGCTTCGTCCGCGAACTGGGTGACCAGAACGCAGGCTACCTCCTGCTGCTGGCGCAGCAGGCCGAGCAGATCGATGATCTGGCGGCGGTGCTGGGGATCGAGCAGGGAGGTCGGCTCGTCAAGGATGAGGTATCGGGGTTGCATGGCCAGCACGGCCGCCAGAGCGAGGCGCTGTTTTTCGCCGCCCGAGAGATAGTGGGGTGATTTGAGGCGGTAGGGTTCGAGATCGAACTGGCGCAGCATCGCATCGACGCGGGCGTGCATCTCGTCGACGGGCACCCCGAGGTTCTCCAGCCCGAAAGCGATTTCGCGCTCGACGGTCGTGGAAACGATCTGATTGTCAGGATTCTGGAAGATCATGCCGATCAGCCGCCGGATGGCCGGCAGCTGCCGCGCATCCGCGGTATCGAGGCCCTCCACCCGGACCTGGCCACGCCCGGGGAGCAGGAGCCCGTTGCAGCACTTGACCAGGGTGCTTTTGCCGGAACCGTTGGCGCCCATGATCGCCAGCGACTCGCCGGGCTCGATGCGCATCGAGATTCCGTTCAGAACCGGGCGAGGCTGGCCGGTCTCATCGCGATAGGCGTAATGGATGTCGCAGAGCTCGATCAATCTTCCGCCAGACCAAACGCGTCCGTATCAAAACGGGTCATAGCATGCAGGGCGTCGACGCGGCTGAGGATCTCGCGGCGGCTCAGGTCGCGCAGCCGCTTGCAGCTGAAATCCTCCACTACGAAGGAGGCCACGGCTGTGCCATAGACGACGGCGCGGCGCAGGGTCTCTTCGTTGACCTGGCCGCAGCGGGCGAGATAGCCCATGAAGCCGCCGGCAAAGGTATCACCGGCGCCGGTCGGATCCTGCAGGTGTTCCACCGGAAAGGCCGGGCAGAAAAAGTAATTCTCGTCATGCGCCAGCAGGGCCCCGTGTTCCCCCCTTTTGATGATCAGTGTCCGCGGTCCCATGGCCTGCACCGCCCGGCTGGCCCGGATGATATGGTCTTCGCCCGAGAGCTCGCGAATTTCCGAGTCGTTGACCACCAGGGCATCGACCTTTTTCAGGATCTCACGCAGCGGCCCGGGGGTGCCGGTGATCCAGTAATTCATTGTGTCCAGGGCGACGAACCGCGGCTGGTGCACCTGCGTGATGACGCTGAGCTGCAGCTCCGGACTGATATTGGCCAGAAAAACAAAGTCGCTGTTGCGGTACTTTTCCGGAATGCGCGGATTGAACTGCTCAAAGACGTTGAGGTGGGTAAAGATGGTCTCACGGTCGTTCATGTTCTCGAGGTAGCGGCCCTTCCAGCGAAAGGTCTGGCCGGGCTCGACCTGGAGCCCGTCAAGATCGACGCCGCGGTCGCGGAGAAAGGCGATCTCCTCCTGCTGGAAATCCTCACCGACCACGGCGACCAGGTTGACGGAGGTGAAAAAGCTGGCCGCCGCCGCAAAAAAGGTCGCCGAACCGCCCAGGGCATCGCTAACCGCTGCCGCCGGGGTGATCACATCATCATAGGCCATGGAACCGACAACAAGCAGACTCATGGGGGGTGTTCCTCAATTCTATCTCATATTTTCGGGCGCAGAAATCCCCAGCAGGGTGAAGGCATTGGCCAGCACCTGGCGGGTCGCCCGCGCCAGCATCAGGCGGGCGCCGGAAAGGGCCGCATCCTCGGTGACCACGCGGTTTTCATGGTAGAAGCGGTGAAATACCGTGGCCAGCTCCTGCACATAGCTGGTGACGCGGTGGGGTTCGGTGTTCGCCACGGTGCGCTGGATGACCTCGGGAAATTCGAGCAGTTTTTTGATGACCTGTACTTCGAGGGCATTGCCCAGGGGGCTGGTGTCCGCCTCGGCGGGAACCTGCAATCCCTGCTCCAGGGCGTAGCGTTCAATGTTGCAGATCCGCGCGTGGGCCATCTGCACATAATAGACCGGATTTTCGTCGCTCTGGGTTTTGGCCAGATCGATATCGAAATCCATGGGCTGGGAAATGCGGCGGTCGATAAAATAAAAGCGGGCGGCGTCCCGGCCGACCTCTTCGACCAGCTCATCCATCTCGATGATCTGGCCGGCGCGCTTGGACATCTTGTAAACCTGGCCGCCGCGCAGTAGATTGATCTGCTGAATCAGGCTGACGTCAAAACTCGCGGCGGGATGGCCGAGCGCCAGCAAGGCGGCGCGCATCCGCGGGATATAGCCATGGTGGTCGGGGCCCCAAAAATCGATCACCTTTTCAAAGCCGCGCCGGTACTTGTCCTCATGATAGGCGATATCGATGAGAAAGTAGGTCGGCTCCCCGTCGCTGGTCACCAGCACCCGGTCCTTCTCGTCGCCGAATTGCGTGGAGCGAAACCAGAGCGCCCCCTCCTCCTCATAGCTCAGCCCCGCGGCGGCAAAGGCCTCCAGCACCACCTGCTGGGCGTTGGCCTCGCGCAAGCCGCTCTCGCGGAACCAGTGGTCGTAATGCACGCCATAGCCTTCCAGGCTGGCGCGGTGGCGGGCGATCATCTCTTCCATGCCCATCCCGCCGAGCTCGGCGGCGCGTTCCAACTGCGGCAGGGGGACGAACCGGTCGCCCTCCCGGGCGACAATGGCCCGGGCCAGATCGCGCAGATAGTCGCCATGATAGCCATCTTCAGGAAAAGGCTCGGCATGGCCCAGTTCCTTCATGTAGAGGGCGCTCAGGGAGGCGCCGAGGAGGCGGATCTGGCGGCCCGCATCGTTGATATAATACTCGCTAGAGGCGTCATAGCCCGCGGCGCGGTAACAGCTGCGCAGAACATCGCCGACGGCGGCGGCGCGGGCGCTGACCACCACCAGCGGGCCGGTCGGATTGGCGCTGACGAATTCGAGCTGGACCTTGCGTCCGGCGCCGATGGTGCTGCGGCCGTAAGCCGCGCCCTCACGGATGATCTCGAGCACCGCCTGCTGCAGCGCCGGTTTGGCGATATAGAAATTGATAAAGCCCGGGCCGGCGATTTCGATCTTTTCGATACAGGCGGGATCCTGCGGCAAATGGCGGATCAACAGCTCCGCCACCGCCCGCGGCGCCATACCCGCCTTCCGGGCCAGGGTCATGGCCAGGGTTGTGGAGAGATCGCCCTGCCCCTCCTGTTTGGGCCGCTCCAGGCCGAGCCAGGGGGTATCCGCTCCCGCCAAACCGCTCGCCGTCAGGGCCGACTGCAGCGCCTCCTGTATATATTCCTTGGGTTTCATCTCACGATCCTTGCTGCGAAAAAGAGTGCTCCGTTATCTCTTCGATGGGGGCATCCCCCCAAAGACGTTCCAGCCCGTAAAAATTGCGCGCCTCGGGACGGAAGATATGGACCACCACATCGACGAAATCGAGGAGCAGCCATTTGGAGCCGGTCGAACCCTCGACATGCCAGGGCCGCACCGCCTCGGTGCCGAGCTGTTCCGCCAGATGGTCCATGATCGCCCGCGCCTGCGGATCGCTGTCAACCGAGCAGATGACGAAAAAATCGGTGATGCTGGTCAGTTGGCGCAGATCCATGATGACCGGATCGATGCCTTTTTTCTCCCAGATCAGGCGGGCTACCCGCCGCGCCAGTTCTTGGCTTTCCACGTTCAAACCTCCAGAGGGTAAATGGGATGAGTCCGGATCGCTGTCCTGCCGGCCGCGTCGGTGGGGATCATCGGCGCGGCCGCAAAGGGGTAAACGGGATCAGTCCGGATCGCTGCCCTGCAGGACACGGCCGACGTGCTCCAGCACGCGTTCCGGCAGGATCTCGCGCATGCAGCGGAAATGGCCTTTGGGACAGCGCGGGCCGCCCATATGACTGCAGGGCCGGCAGGACAATTCCGTATGCTCGATGACCTGCGCACGCGGGCCGACCGGAAAAAAGCCGAGCTCCCGGGTGGTCGGCCCGAAAAGCGCCAGAACCGGGACCTTCAGGGCACAGGCCAGATGCATCAGACCGGTATCATTGCAGATCAGGAGATTGCAGTGAGCCAGGGCGGCGGCACTCTGCTGCAGCGTCAGAGTGCCGGCCCAGTCATAGACACCTGTGCCGGACTCCGCGGCGATCGCTCCGGTGACCTCGCGGTCGGCCTTGTTGCCGAGCAGAAGGATATCGGCGTTATAGTCCCTGATCAGCCGCCGGGCGGTCTCCTGATAATACTCCGCCAGCCAGCGTTTCGTCGCAAAACCGGCCCCCGGCGCCAGTCCCACCAGCAGCCGCGCACCAGGGCGTTCCGCCAGCCGCAGGGCTATCTGCCGCTCGGCCTGGGGATCCACATGAAACTCCAGCCCCGCGCCATCGTCTTCCAATCCCCAGGGCGCCATCGCCCGGATGTAGCGCTGATAGATGGGGACAATCCGGCCAAAGAGATTCAAGCGCATGTGCACCAGCAAAAAGCGGCGCAGCAGCATCTTGTTGTGGGTCACGATCCTGGTGCCAGGCAGGCCGAACCGGAGAAAAAGGCTGCGAAAGTTCTGATGGATATCGATGACGAGATCGTATCCCGTCGTCCGGATGCGCCGCCGCAGCTCCTGCAATCCTTCAAAGGCCGTCTCGGTATCCAGCACCAGCAGCTCATTGAGGTGAGGATTATGACGCAGGAGTTCGGCGAAGCGCGACTTGATCACAAAATCGATGCGGGCTTTAGGGAAACGCCGGCGCAGAATGCGCAGCAAAGGCGTCGTCAGCAGAATATCGCCGATGGAGCTGAGCCGGATGACGAGAATTTTTTTCGGATCTGCAGGCATGGTCCTTACTGCTTTCCCAGAACCTGACGAAACCAGGCGACGGTGCGGGTCAGGCCCTCTTCCAGTTCGACCTGGGGCTCCCAGCCGAGGAGGCGCCGCGCCAAGGCGATGTCGGGCTGGCGCACCTTGGGATCATCGACCGGCAAGGGCTTGAAGATCAGGGGGCTGGCGCTGCCGGTGATGCGGATGATCGCCTCGGCCATTTCGCGGATGGTCATCTCGTGGGGATTGCCAATATTGACCGGCTCGTGCTGGTCGGAAAGCATCAGGCGGTAAATCCCTTCGATAAGATCGCTGACGAAACAAAAACTGCGGGTTTGCGAGCCGTCGCCAAAAATCGTGATCGGTTCGTTGCGCAGCGCCTGGGGCACAAAGGCCGGGATGGCACGGCCATCGTTGGGGCGCATGCGCGGTCCGTAGGTGTTGAAGATGCGCACGATCTTGGTGTCCACACCCTTGTAGCGATGATAGGCCATGGTCAGGGCCTCGCCGAAGCGTTTGGCTTCATCATAGACCCCGCGCGGCCCCACAGGGTTGACGTTGCCCCAGTATTCCTCAGGTTGGGGATGCACCAGGGGATCGCCATAGACCTCCGAGGTCGAGGCGAGGAGGAAGCGCGCATTTTTGGCCATGGCCAGGCCGAGCGCTTTGTGGGTGCCGAGGGCGCCGACCTTGAGGGTTTGGATGGGCAGCTGCAAATAGTCCAGGGGGCTGGCCGGCGAAGCAAAATGAAAGACATAGTCCACCGCGCCGGCGATATAGATATATTCAGTGACGTCATGTTTGATAAACTTGAAGGACTCGCACTGGAGAGGCTCGATATTGGCGATATTGCCCGTCAAGAGATTGTCCATCGCGATGACATCGTGTCCCTGATGGAGCAGGAATTCGCACAGATGCGATCCCAGAAAGCCGGCGCCGCCGGTGACCAGTGATCTCGGCATGGTTCCTCCGGGTATGGTTTACTGCACACTTCAGTTTGTCAGGGCCCGGCCCTGCCTGCCAACCGGAGCAGGTGCGACGGTCGACGCGCAGCCGGGCGTGGCGAAGAGCAAAAGCTGGTGAATCGCTGCGCTGGGGAGGGTAAGTGCGGGGAGAGAGACCGCTTTACTTTTCACGCGAGATCGCAAAGTCGACCAGCGTCATCAAGGCGTCGCGGACCTCGGAGGGCGCATAGCACTCGAGGATCGCAACAGCCGTACTGCAATAGCGTTGGGCCATCTGCTCCGCATACTCCAGTCCGCCGCGATCGCGGACAAAAGTGACGATGGCGCGGACATCATCATCGGCGAGGTCCGGCTGCTCCAGGAGCGCGACGATACGCCCCGTCTCCTCCTGCTCGGCATGGGCGAACGCGTAGATCAGGGGAAGGGTGATCTTGTTCTCGCGGATATCGTTGGCAACGGGTTTGCCCAGCACCGCAGCGTCCCCGGCATAATCGAGCAGATCATCCTTGATCTGAAAGGCGATACCGAGGTTCTCCCCGAAATCCTTCATCCGTTGCCGCGCAACCGGCGCATCCTCCACCGCGAGCGCCCCCAGTTCGCAGGAGGCAGCGAAGAGGGCGGCGGTTTTTTTGGCCACCAGATCAAAATAGACCGGCTCACTGATCTGATAGTCGTGTTCATGCTCGACCTGCATCAACTCCCCCTCGGTGATGCGGTTGGCCATCTCCGAAATGATCCCGAGAGCGGGCTGGCTGTGCAGGGCGAGCAGGGCATTGAGGGTGCGGGAGAAGAGCAGATCGCCCACCAGCACCGAGATGCGATTATCCCAGATCGAGTTGACCGTCGGCTTGCCGCGGCGCAGCTCCGAGGTATCGACGACATCGTCGTGCACCAGGGTGGCGGTATGCAAGAGTTCGACGACAATGGCGGCGCGCATGGAGTTGGGAGTCACCGTGCCGTGCAGGCGGCTGGCAAGAAAAACCAGGGCGGGCCGCAGCCGCTTGCCTTTGAGACCAGCGATGTAATGGACAACTTGATTGGCCAACGGGATTTCAGACTGCAGTATCTCCTGGAAGGCGTGCTCAAAATCGTGCAAAAGCCCCTCGATGGGTGCAAAAATGCTGTCGATTTTCACGAATGATCCTGTTCAAACCCTGGTTGATGTCGGGAACGGCGGATTGAGGCTATAATTTAATAATAATGATTAAATTAGTCAACAGCTAACTCACCTCGCCCCGGCGGCCCGGAATTTTTCGCAACCGGCAGCTTGACGGTGAAGGTGGTGCCGATTCCCTCGCGGCTGCGCGCGAGAATATCGCCTCCCTCCCGCCTGATGATCGCATACGAAAGATAGAGCCCCAGACCGGTGCCGCCGCTCTCCCGCTTGGTCGAGAAAAACGGCGTAAAAATATGGTCGAGGTTCTCAGCCGGGATGCCGACGCCATTATCGGAAAACTCGACGTCGACCCAGCCGCCATCCGCGCTCGCCGTGGTGACGATACGCAGCACCCCACCATTCGGCATCGCCTGCACGGCGTTGTAGATGATATTGAGAAAAACCTGCTTGAGGGAGTCCAGGCTGAAATAGACCTTGGGAACGCCGCCATACCCCCTTTCGAGGTTGATATTGCGCACCGCGGTCTCCTTTTCAACCAGCGAAAGGGTGGTATCGGCGAGCTTTTCAACATCGATGCGTTCCCGCTCATATTCCGAATGCCGGGAAAACTGGAGGAGATTTTCGATGATTACCGAGGCCCGGCGGACATTCTTTTTGATGATCTCCAGCTTGCGGTCGATCTCCGGCTGGCGATGGGAGAGACCGTCCTCAATGGAATAACGGGCGGTCTCGATGATATTCAGGGGATTGCGCAGCTCATGCGCAATGCCCGATGAGAGCAGGCCGATCGATGCCAGCTTTTCGGATTTGATCAGCTGCTTTTCGATCTCCTTCTCTTCGGTGACATCCTTGGCGTACTCGACGAGGAATTCCGGCCGGCCGTCCAATCCGGCCATCGGGAAGGTCCAGAGGTCAAAGGTCCGCCCCTGGTGGATGATCTCGATGAAACGGGACTCGCCGGTGCGGTAGGTCTCGAAGGCGGGACAGTTGGGACAGGGAACATCGCTGCCGAAAAGGGCCTTGTGGCACTTGCAGCCGGTCAGCCCCGGCGTGTTGCCGGCCGTCATCTCCACATAGCGCTTGTTGCCCATGATCAGATTGTGGTCGCGGTCCTGGACCGAGATGGGATCGGTGATGCCGTCGAAGAGCGAGATCAGGCGCTGGCGGCTGAGCAGCAATTGCCGCTGCATTTTGAGCTTTTCACTGATATCACGCGCAAAGCACTGGATGACCTGGCGCTCACCGATCGAGACCAGGCTGCCGCTGAGATCCACGGGAAGGAGATGCTGATCGCGGCGGATCAACATGACCTGGTCGAGGTTGGCCTGGCCCTCGCGCTTGATCCGGGCGAGAAAGGCCTCAACCTCCGGCAGGGAGCGGCTGGCGCAGATCTGCAGCAAGCTCTTTTCCAGGAGCGCCTCGACCGGATAGGAGGTCAGCTTGAGGGCCATGCCGTTGGCCTGCCGCAACTGGTAGGAATCGGCTTCGGCGATGAAAATGGCGATGCTGGCCTTGTCAAAAAGGGCGAAGTAGCGCTGTTCGCTTTGCTCGAGGCGCGAGGAGAGCTGCCGCTCTTCGATGGCGCGCGTCACCACCCGCGGCAGGAGATCGAGAAAATCCTTGGTCTTGACCAGATAATCGTAGACGCCGTGGCGCATCGCTTCGACCGCGATGCGCTCATCCCCCTGACCCGTGACCATGATGACCGGCAGTCCGGGGTGCTCCTGCTTGATCACCTGCAGCACCTCGAGCCCGGACATTTTGGGCAGGCTGTAGTCCAGGACCAGGGCATCGGCCGGCTCCTGCCGCAGCCGCGCCAGCCCCTCCTCCGGGTCATGAATGATCTGGACGGCGAAGGGCTGACCATGCCGCTTCAGGATCAGCTCCATCAGGTGCGCCTGCTCGGGATGGTCCTCGATGATCAGAATTTGATACTCGTGCTGCACAGCCCTCACTCCCCGGCAAGGGTCACCTGCCGGTGCAAAACCTGGGGCAAGGTGAATTTGATGACCGTGCCCTCGCCCGGAATGGATTCGGCCCAGACGCGTCCATGGTGCCGCTCGATGATGCGTTTGACGATGGTCAATCCCACCCCGGTGCTCTTGGCCCCGGCTGTAGCGTCGCGCGTGTAAAAGAGGTCAAAGACGCGCTCCAGATCCTCCGGCGCGATGCCGATGCCGTTGTCCTTGACGTAGAACTCGAAATCCTCATCTGTGGCATTGCAGCCCACTTCGATGCTGGGAATGGCGATCCCCTGCGTGAATTTCAGGGCGTTGGAGATGAGATTGGTGAAGACCTGGGTCATCTGTGTATGGTTGCAGATGATGCGCGGCAGCGTGGAATCGATGATCATGTTCACGGGCCGCTTTTCGATCAGCCCCGAAAGGGATTCGAGGGCGCTTTTGAGGATCTCAAAGGAATCCGCCTCCTGGAAAGGAAAGTCGCCGCTGCTCATGCGCGAGAGATCGAGCAGGTCAGCGATGAGGCGTTCCATCTGCTCGATGTTGCTGGACATGCGCTCCAGGTAGGTCGATGCGGCGGCAGGAAGATCGCCGCCCTGCTCTTCCAGCAGCAGGGTGGCATATCCCTTGAGGCTCTGCAGCGGCGCCTTGAGGTCGTGGGCGAGCGTGCGGATGAGGAGTTCGGCATCCTGTTGCGGCCCCTCCCGGCGTGCCGGGCGCCAGTCGCTGATGAAGGTGACGATCTGCTTGCCGGGCTCCTGGGTGCTGAGCGGCGAGGTGAGCGCCTGCACCTCCGGCAGCGTGCCGTGCGGGCCGACGACCTGTGCGGCCGCTGCGTGCGGCGGCCAGGCCGCGCCGTTTTCAAAGGCACGCTGCAGGCGGCAGAGGTCGGAAAAACGGGAGAGAAAGACCTGGCGCCGGTCGTACCCCGTCCAGTCGAGGAAGGCGCGGTTGACCTCCTCCAGCCGGTCCGCTTCGGGATCGATGACCACTGCCGGGTAGGGCAGGGCGTCGAGGATGGAGAGATATTTTTCGCGAAAACTGTTGAGGATCTCATGGGCCTGGCGCGAACGCTGCTCCCAATGGGCCCGTTCCATGGGAGCCACGAGGAGAAAGGCGCAGAGCTCGGCCAGGCGGATCTCTTCGGCCGTGAAGGGCCGTTCGGCCAGCCGGGCAAAATAGAGAGCGCCCAGCACCTGCTCGGGGGTAATGATCGGCACGATGAGTTCCTGGCTGACATCATGAACCAGGGGCTCCATGCAGTCCTGCCGGATCACCGTCTGCCGGCTGATCACCACCTCCTTGATCAGTGCATCCTGGTAAGGGATGGTGATCTCCTCCAGAGTCGGGATGGGCAGGATGTTGTAGGCGAACGAGGCCGTAAGGCATTCCCGGAGCTTGTCGTCATAAAAGATGAGGAAATAATCGGCGGGGATCATGCGCAGCAGCAAGGCGCGGGACTGGCGAAAGATTTCCGCCGGATCGGAGATCAGGGAGGCATGCGCCGCAAGAGAGTAGAAGCGATCTATATTTTCGTGCCCAGTAGTCGACATGCGGGGTATGTGTATGCGTTTTTACTCTTTAAACAGTTTTTTGGCCTCTTCCACCACGACCTCCACTGCCTGGTTCAGACTCATGGTCAGGGTTGCGCCGGAAGCGAACTTGTGGCCGCCGCCGCCGAACAGGGCCGCCAGGCCATTGATGGCGACGCGGCCTTTGGAACGAAAGCTGACCTTGGTGCTGCCCTCGCGTGTTTCAGTGAACATCAGGCTGACTTCGACCTTGGCGATGGTCCGCGGGAGTTCGGAAAATCCATCGGTCTCCCAAAGCCGGGCGCCGGTCTGACGGAGCAGCTCCTGCGAGAGGCTGAAATAGGCGAGCCGGTCCTCGCAGGCAAAATGCATCCGCTCGAGCAATCTGGCCATGAGAAGGGTGCGCTGCTTGGAGTTATTTTCATAGACCTGCTCGTAAATCGCCCGATAGTGCGCGCCCCGTTCGAGCAGGTCGGCGGCGATGCGGTGGGTGCGCGCGGTGGTGTTGGTGAACCGGAATGAACCGGTATCGGTCATGATACAGGTATACAAGGCATCGACGATCGGCGGCGCAAGCTCGGCGCCGGAGTCGAGCAGGAAATCATAGATGATCTCGCCGGTGGACGAGGCCTCCTGCACGCAGATATGCACCTCGCCCATCTGGTCGGTCGGGATGTGGTGATCGACGCAGGCCAAAGGGATGGCGTGGCGCCGCAAGGCCTCTCCCAGGTTGCGCAGCCGGCCCCAGTCGCTGATGTCGACGACCAGGCAACCCTCCAGTCCGGCCACAACAGCCTCATGCTCAGGTGCGGAATAGAGCGCAATCTCGCCCTGCGGATCGAGAAAATGGAAATACTCCGGCATGCTGTCGCAGTTGAGGAGCACCACCTCCTTGCCGATCCTGCGCAGATAGTGCGCCATGGCCATCTGGCTGCCGATGGCATCGCCATCGGGATTGATATGTGTTGTAACCAACAGCCTGTTCCGGTCCCGGATAAAATCACGCAGCGGCTGCCATTCTTTGCCGTGGATCATCAAAACCCTTTTATCTGCTGATGGGCCATGCTGCAGTTTTCCAGCTGATCTGCAGCTTCGATCGAAACCTCAAGGGATGCCAGGCCGCTCTGCAGCGGGAGGAGATACTCCTCGCACAGACTGTCGGCAAGTCCGTCGACGGGGTAGAGCGGCTGCCAGCCGCCGGCGTTGATGCTGACGCGCACATGGGCGATGGCGGAGGCGGCATCGCACACCCGGAAACGCAACACGACCCGGCCGGCCTCTTTTCCGGTGGTCACATTTTCGATGCGCGGGGCGGTGTTGTCGACCAGGAAGGCGGGGCTGACTTTTTCCGCCCGCAAGCCCTGATCGGGCGGCAGCGAAAGGCTGTCGCTGGCCTCGAGCCGCAGCAGGTAGTCGCCGTCGGCCATCTGGGTGGTATCCCAGCTGTACCAGACCTGGGCGATCGCGCCCGCGAGCCGGCGCCAGTGCTGATCCTCGACGCGGCGATACCAGAGCGCAAAAAGGAGTGGATCGCGGTTGGGATCATCGAACTGCCACACCGCGGTGCGGAAGCCCTTTTTATAGTCGCGCTTGGGTGGAGCAGGCGGCTCGATGATACCTTTCTCCGCGGCCCCGGGTTCCTGGCCCCCTTCAAAATAATCGCCCGGCGCCAGAAGCACCAGATCGTCAATCTCGGGCCGCCGGTTTTTCTGGGCATAGGAGAGCGTAACCTCGCGCAGCTCCGGGGCCTGCTCCCCGTTCTGCAGGATGCCGCGCCATTGCACGAACCGTGCCGGGGGACTGACGATGTGCGCGACGCCCGCCTCGCTGCGGGGAGCTTGCCATGCGCTCCAGCTCCCCTCCGGTTTGCGGGTGTTGCCGGAACGGGTCTCGAAGGCGACAGCGCCCTGACCGCGCCAGATCAGCGTGCCCCAGCTGCTCAGGGCGGCGGCATCGATGGTCGGCGATTCGCAGATGCCGCGGCGGGCCGGCGCAGCGACGCGATAGGCCACCCCCATATTCGAAGCGCCCAGAACAAGATCCCCCGCCGCAGTGCGATGCAGCGCTGAAATTTGCGAGGCAGCGATTTTCAGCAGCAGGGAAATCTCGCCCGCCTGATCGATGCGGTAAAGCCGGCCAT
Source organism: bacterium (assembly GCA_035353815.1). Taxonomy (GTDB): domain Bacteria; phylum Zhuqueibacterota; class Zhuqueibacteria; order Residuimicrobiales; family Residuimicrobiaceae; genus JAKPUX01. Next base: position 28,210 of record DAOQAG010000011.1, on the reverse strand, counting down.
CGCTGCCGGTTCCGGCGAGAAGGCCGCCCTCTGCGTCCGGAAGCAGGACCTGGACCTCGTCTCCGTCCACCGGCCATACTTGCCGGCCATAGCCATCGGCGTCGATGCGCACCAGCTGCGAGGTGGAGCCGGGGGGATTCTCCGCCGCCGGCAGCGGCGTTTCGGTGGCAGCACTGCTCTTGTCCGGTTCCTCGCTCTCCCCGTTGCCGGCCTGGGGCGCCGCGGTAACGGCGACCGGAGTGGGCAGGGGTGCCGGCGCGCCGGCACTCTGGATGGCCGCATAGAGCGTCCCGTCGCGAACTACCGCCAGACTGTGCACTTCTTCAACACCTGTATCGTACAGTACAAACGGTGCGCTGTTTTTGCGGATGCGATAGACCAGCCCCGGGCGGCTGCTGCCGGCATAGAGGGTCTCGCCGTCACGGGTGAGACAGCGCAGGTGCTCCGCCTCGCTCTCCATGACCACGCTGATCTGGCCGGCGGGATTGACGCAGAGCAACTGCGCCTTGCCGCCGGTGGCGACCCAGAGGTTGCCCTCCGCATCGCAGAGCATGTCCCAGATGTAGGCCTGGTTAGGTGTGCAGAAAAGCTGCGCTGTACCCGACCGGTCAAGGCGGTAGATGCGCCCCTGCGGCGAGGTGGCGATATAGAGGCTGCCGCGGCCGTCATGCGCAAGGGCATAGATCTCCGGCTCATCGGCGGTAAAGCAGAGCGAGGTATCCCCGCGGGCCGTGATCCTGTAAACCCGCCCCTGGTTACCTGTCGCCAGGTAGAGGGTGCCCTCAGGATCGCTGGCCATGTCCCAGATGTAGGGCTCGCCGGTATCGAGGAGGAGGCGAGTCAGCGGGGCGAGGGTGAGTCGGCCCGAGCTCTCGAGGGAGAGGTTTTCAAGTTTGCCGGGGATAAAATCGGCGAAGGTTTTCCAGGTGTGCAAGAGGGGGCCCGCCGCCGCGGCTGGTCGGCCGAAGCCGAGGGCTGCAAGCATCACAACGGCCAGAAGAGGCCGGGAGAGAACTCTAGTCTTCATCTTTATTCCAGAAATTGCAGGTCAGAATTGGCCTGGTTGGCCTCCGGCGCGCCCTGCCTGGGCTGCGCGACGCGCACGCTCAGGCGTTTCATGCCGGTGATTTCATATCCCGTGGGAATCACCCATTCGGCGAGGACGCGGTCGCGCAAATAGCGCTCGTTGCCGCGGCCGCTCATGGTCGCGAGGACCGACGGGGGCAAGCCGGTGAGCTCCGCGCCATCGACGGCCATGCCGGGGGCGGCTTCACGGATCTGGACGTAGAGGTTGTCACTGGTGCGGCGCTGTTCGAGGAGTGTGCACAGCCGGGCGAAGGAATCGGGGCGGTACTTGTCCGGATTGCTCGCCACTTCGGCCTGGATCAGGCCGGCGGCGCCGGCGGCGATGACGCTCAAACTGCGCGCCTGCAGATATCGCGGCAGGCAGATGCATTGGTGAAACTTGATCTCCCGGCCATCGCTCCGCCGCAGGGTCATGGCGAGGTGCAGGGAATCTCCGGGATCGACCTCGAGCCGGTCCTGGCGGATGCCGGTGATCGCGGCAATGCGTTCACCTGGCGCGATCTCTGCCGTGACGGCGATGGCGCGGACGGGCGGCGGATCGAACTGGTTGACGGTCAGGGCGCCGAGGCTCATGGCAATCAGATCCACCGCTTCACCGATCTCGCTGCCGGCGCCGAGAAAACCCAGCCGCTCCTGGTAGGAGAAAAAATCGCCCACTTTGAGCTTCCGGCCGTCGGCCAGATCGATGGTGCAGTGCAGCCGCACCGTCGCGGGCTCAGCGCCTTGCTTGCCGGCCACCAGGGCCTGAAACAACACCGTGCGCAGGAAAAAGGGGGTCAGGTTGCGCAAGGCCGGATCATCGGCCAGCTCAAAATGGAAGACGCGACTGTTCTCCGGCCCCTTGAGGTCGACACGCACCGGGATCCAGGCCGGCGGGAGTCCGATCTGGCCGTAGATCCCGCTGAGCCGGTCCTGGCGGATGGTGCCGATGACCTCCAGCGAACGCGCCAGCTTGCTCGAACCCATCAGGCTGGGCAGCGTCGCCAGGATCCGGCTGCGCGCCATCGGCATCTGGATCGGGCCGAGATTGAAGAGATAGTGGCCGAAGGCGAGGATTTGATCACCGTCGACCGCGGTGACTGTCCCGGTCATGTCCATGCTGAAATCGCCGCGCACAAAAACCTGGGAAACCGCGCTGCCGGGTTCCAGCACGGCCGCGGGTGCAGCCGCGGCCGCCGTAGCGGCTGGGGCCGGGGCTCCCCCGGCCATTGGCGCGAACCCCAGGCTGGCCCAAAGCGGCGCAGCGGCAGCCATACTCTGTTCCGAGAATCCCGAGAACAACAGCGGCGCATCGATGCGCCGCATCGCCAGGCGCGACTCCGGGGCAGGCAGCAGCGGGGCCAGCAGCCGCGTCCAGAACTCGCTCTCCGCACCGAGGAATACCGCGCGCAGGTAGGTCTGGCCGGCAGGAGCGGTTCCCGGCCGCGCCGGCACGCGCTCCGTCTCAAAGTCGCGCGCCTGCATCATCGCGGCGATGGGGGTCACACCGGCGATCGGCTCCTTCTGGAACTCGACAAAACGCAGCGCCAGTGCTCCAGCCAGCCGGCCGTTGAAATAGATGGGGCTGCCGCTCATGCCGGCGACCACACCGGTTTGCTCCACCTTCGCGCCGGTCAGGCGAATGATGATCAGATCCTGCTGCGGATAAAAGTTGTCGACCACATCGAGGACGACCACGCCGAAGCTGTCGATTTTCTCCCCCTGAAAGACCGTCTTGCCAAAACCGGTCATGCCCGGCTTGATCTCCGCCACCGCGATGGTCTCCAGCTGCCACGCCCTGGAGGCAGCGCCCACTCCCGCCTGGAAGAGCAGCAGGAGCACGGGCAGGATGGCTGAATAACGCAGTTTCATGAGAGAGACGAGGCCTTTCCAGGGAAAAGGGGATACGGAAGAATAGGGATTAGGGCGTGGCGCCGGGTGCTTTAGAGATCGCCACGCATCGGCCGGATGACGACCTCCTCCATCATCGCCGATTCCCCCGTGAGCAGGATGGCGGTGACCGCCTGAGCGATCTCTTCTGCGGGCATCATCCGGGTGTTGTCAACGGCGGCCTCGCCCCAGATCAGGGTATCGGTCGCCCCGGGCATCAGCGCCGTCACCCGGATGCCGTGCTGGCGCGCTTCCATGCGCAGCACATCCGTAAAGCCGAGCAAGCCATACTTGGAAGCACAGTAGGCCGCGTTATTGTAGTACGGGGTCCGGCCCGCCACCGAGACCATATTGATGATGTGGCCGGATTTGCGTTCGATCATGCCGGGCAGCACCGCCTGGGCACAGAGGAAGGCGCCCTTGACGTTGGTCTCCATCATCGTGTCCCAGTCGCTCTCGCTGGTATCGACAATCTTGTTGAACACTGCCACGCCGGCATTATTGATCAGCACCTCGAGCGGGCCGTGGGTCCGCTCGACGGCGACGACCACCCGCCGGACCTGATCGGCGTGACGGACATCGCAAGGCATCGCGACCGCCTGGCCGCCCTGGTTGGTGATCTCCTGCGCGACCGCCTCGATATCCGAAATGGTGCGCGCCGAGAGGATGATATGGGCCCCATGTGCCGCCAGGGAAAGGGCGACGGAGCGGCCGATGCCACGGCCGGCGCCGGTAATCCAGACGATTTTGTCTTTTAATTCCAGTTGCGACATACTACTCCCACGATTTGATCAGGTTGAGAAATTCCATCCGCGTGGCGCGGTCGTTTTTAAACTCGCCGAGCATGGCGCTCGAGGTGACAAAACTGTTCTGTTTCTCCACCCCGCGCATCATCATACACAAATGTTTGCCCTCCAGGACCACGGCGACGCCATAGGGATCGAGCACCTGCATCAGGGTCCGGGCGATCTGGTTGGTCAGCCGCTCCTGCACCTGCAGGCGCCGTGAATACATATCCACCAGCCGCGGGACCTTGCTCAGGCCGATGATCTTGCCTTTCGGGAGGTAGGCTACATGCGCCCTGCCGAAAAAGGGCAGCAGGTGATGCTCGCACAAGCTGTAGAACTCGATATTGCGCACCACCACCATCTCCTCACATTCCTCATTGAAGATGGCCTCATTGAGCAGCGCAGTGAGGTCTTGCTCGTACCCTCGCGTCAGGTAATGCAGGGCCTCATTGACCCGTGCGGGGGTGCGCAACAGTCCTTCCCGCTGCGGATCTTCGCCCAGATCTCCCAGCAATTGTTGGATCAGCGGTTGAATGCTTTTAGCCACGTGCGCTTCCTTCTCTGGCATCAGGCCCGCACCGGCGTCTACTCGCCTCGGTAGACGGCCAGATTGCGCGGCGTCTCATACAGTTTCAGTTCATAGAGCCGGCAGCCGGTGAAACACCCCTGCAGCCGCGCCCAAAAGGCAACAACCAGGTTTTCCGCCGTGGGGACAAGGCCGCGCATAAAGTCGACATCAAAATTGAGGTGCTTGTGATCCACCTGGCTGATCACCTCGCGTTCGACGATGGCCTTGAGTTCGCCCAGATCGATCACCATGCCGGTCACGGGATCGGGTTCGCCCGCTACGGTCACTTCCAGCTCATAGTTATGCCCATGCCCCATGGGATTGTTGCAGGCTCCGAATACAACTTGATTCTCTTCGGCGGAAAGGAGATCGCTGTGCAGGCGGTGCGCAGCGTTGAAGTGCAGGTGACGGGTGATGTAGACAAGCGACATGATGATCTCCCCGCGCTGAACGTAACCGCATGGAATCCAGCAGACCGTATCAGCTTGTTCCAGTGTTATAATACAAAAACTCTCGCATTGAAGCAAACTGATTTTTTCGTCGGCCGGGCGTACCACATGCCCCGGCAGCGCGGCTCTCAGCCGCAGACGGCCCCGACGATCCGCATAAAGTTTTCCCAGCTGATCGCCTCGACCTCGTCCAGGGAGTAATCCCGCGCCAGGAGCCCCTGCTGGATCGATCGCATGCTGCTGCAATCCGTAACCCCGGCGGGCAGGATCGGTACGCCGTCGAAATCAGAGCCAAAGGCCACATATTCGGCGCCGATCAGCTCCGTGATGTAAAGAATGTGATCGTAATAGCGCTCCAGCGGCAGCAGCTGATCGCCCATGGCGGCGGCGAATTTGCGGCTGAATTCAGGGAAAAGTCGGCCGATTTTGACCAGATCCATGCCAGCCTCCCGCTCCATCTTGCCCAGTTCGGTGAAGAGGTCGCCGGCAGTGGCGGTGATCTGCTGGTTATAGGTGCCGTCGAGAAAACCGGGGTAAAGATTCACCCCCACCAGCCCCCCCGAATAGGCCAGCCCGGCGATCAGTTCGTCCGGAAGGTTGCGCGCGGCGGGACAGAGGGTTTTGGCGCAGGAGTGCGAAGCGATGACCGGCTTGCGGCTGGACTTGAGCACCTCCTCCACCGTTGTATCGTGGCTGTGGGAGACGTCGATAATGATCCCCAGATCGTCCATGGCCTGAATCACATCATGACCAAACGCACTCAGCCCGGAAAAAGCCGGGGAAGCGTCGTTGGAGCTGATCGCCCATTCATTGCTCTCGGCATGGATGATCGTCATCAGCCGCACACCGAGACGGTGCAGTTTTTCGAGGTTGCCCAGTTCCGCATCGATGGCGTTGCCGTTCTCCACCGCGATCATGGCCGCAATCTTGCCTTGCTCGCGGGCAGCCCGGATCTCCGCCAACGAAAGGCACAGGGCCATCTCCTCATGCCGCGCCAACTCCGCCTTGAGATGCAGGATCAGCTTTTCCGCAATGGCATAAGCGCTGCCCTTGGGAATGGCCGGCGGAATGTAACAGGCGAAAACCTCAAGTCCGATGCCACCCTTGATCATGGCGGGCAGATTGACCTGCATCCCGGCGTCGGTCAATCCGGAACCGAGGAGCAGATTGGTGGCGGTGTCACAGTGCAGATCGCAGATCGGGATGGTTGAGCCCGCTGGCATCATTTCAACTTCTCCTTAAAGAGAGCATTCAGGATGGCACATTTCATCGGGGCCGGCGCGACGCGGCCGGCCAGCTTCTCTGCTGGAGTGCGGGCGCCGCAAGGTCCGGCCGGTCGGCTGCGCTGGCGCCCGCCTCTCCACTGCAGTGGCTTACTCCAGCTGGGCTGTGCAATGGGCGCAGCGTTTCGCCTTGAGTGGAATGGTTGAAAGGCACTGTGGGCATTCCTTGGTGGTCACTTCCGCCGGAGCTTCCTGCTTCTTCCTCAGGCGGTTGAGGCCGCGAATGAGGAAAAAGATCGCCAGAGCGACGATCAAAAAGTTGATGATGGCGTTGAGAAAGACACCATAGTTCAGGCTGACGGCGCCCGCGGCCTTGGCTGCGGCCAGACTGGCGTACGGCCCGGCGGTCGCGCCTTCCTTGAGGACCACAAAGAGGTTCGAAAAATCGACATTACCGAGAAGCAGTCCGATGGGCGGCATCAGGACATCGGTCACCAGCGAGCCGACGATCGTGCCGAAGGCCGCGCCGATGATGATACCGACCGCCATGTCGACGACGTTGCCGCGCAGGGCAAACTCTTTGAATTCCTTAAACATGTTCGATTCTCCTTTCGTTGCGAAACAGTGCTCGCCTCCACCCTCTGCCCCGTGATCCGGCGGTCAGTTCAACACCTGATCGCCGGCGTGGATGAAAGGGGATTTGGGTACGCCCTCCAGAGCCTTCCGGGCCAGGCTCCGCGCCCAGGCGGTCCCCCGCCCCATTTCCGTTTCTGACAGTTCCCTTGAGCGTCGGTTGAGATAAAAGCTGACCGGCCGCGTGAGCTGTTTGCCGCCCAGCGCCTGCAGCCGGCGCCAGACCAGATGGGCAGACCTCTCTCCTTGCCAAAAAAAGTGGCGTTTGTAGCGGATCTCAAAGATCCCGACACGCACCCCGTGCAGAATCCGTGGCGGCAATTTGAAGGCCCAGGCGAGGGTGGCATCAGGCTGATGGTGACGGTGGTGCGGGCAGCCGATGATCAGCAGGTCGACACCGTGGGGCGCACCGGCCTCCTCGATGGGCAGCAGCCGCACCCGATGTTCCCGGGCCAGCTCGCGGGCGATCAGCTGCGCCAGCGCGGCGGTATTACCCAGCTTGGATTCGTATACCACCCAGATCAGCATGCCCTGTTCCCGACTCGGAGTGCGGTCCGTTGCACAGGCGGAGTATGTTCCGCCTTACCCAGGTTGTCGATGGCGGTCGAATCGGCCCGCGCGGGCGGGATGCAGGCAGTGCCCGCATCGCCTCAGCGGACAAATTCGATCACTCCTTCACAAAGCCAGTTGGCCACCGCCTGACGATTGTCGGCGATGATGAATCGGTCCTGATCCTTCTTGTTTTTAATATTCCCCAGCTCGATATAGACGGCGGTGGGCTTGGCCTGGCTGAGCACATGCAGATCGCGCGTCGAGATGCTGCCCTCATACCCCCGTCCCGGCTGATTGAGGGCATACTTCTCGTCCACCTTGGCGAGCAGGGTTCGGGCCAGTTTTTTGCTGGCCGGGTTATTGGCTTGATAATAGTAAAAGATATCGATACGCTGGCCGCGCGACCGCGAATCGAGATGAATGGTCACCATCAGCTGCTGGCGCGCCCGTTTCCGGTACCGATCATACAGGCTGTTGACAATATCCACCCGATCGCTCAGACGGCGCAGCTGCTCCCGGTCGATCGGCACATGGCCGAGATAATATTCATGGTCGTCATACCTGAGGATGGCCTCATCGCGGATGCCGTCGTCTTCATCCTGCACCAGCATATAGACGCTCGCGCCGTGTTCGAGCAGGCGCCGCGCCAGCCGCAGCGTAATGTCGTAGGCGTATTCGTCCTCATAGAGCCGGTCTCGCCCGCGCAGGCCCATCGCGCCGGGATCGGGGCCGCCATGGCCGGGATCGAGATAGAGGATGCACCCCTTGAGCGCCTGATCGATCTGCTCCACCGACTGATAGCGCGGGCCGAAGATGCTAAAACTCGCCGGTTCGGCGGCCGCCCGGGCTTCCGGCATCCAGTCCGCCGGCACCCAGAACTCCCTGCTGATCTTGTAGGGACTTTTTTGTACGCCAGCAGCATACAAGGAGGTGTTATACTCCTCGATCTGGCGCGCCAACTCCCGATCCTTGATCCCCAGCGAAGTGCGGATGCTCGTTCCGTCATAATAGATCCTGTAGATCGGCAGCTGGTACTCCAGGCCCAGCCGCAGATATTCCCCGCCGCGGATCAGATCGCTGTTCAGGGCCCAAAAGCGGGCGATCGACTCGCGGCTGACCGGCAGCCGGTAACGCTTCAGCAGGGTATAGACGCCGTCACTCTTGCCCGGCGCGACGGAAACATACTCCTGGGCCCGCACCGCCATCCCGAAGCCCAGGATCCATAACAGAATAGAAAAACCGATTCTCCGCACTGCCATTGCCCTCGCCACAGTTCCAACCGCCCGTTATTCGATCACGATCGTCTTGGGATCAAAATCCGCCTCAGGATAGGCCATATTCAAACGCTGCAGCGTCTCGATGATCACTGAACCCACCACCAGGTTGCGGTACCACTTGCGGTTGGCCGGCACGACATACCAGGGCGCCCATTCGGTGCTGGTCTTGCTGATCGCTTCCTCGTAGGCTTTCATATACTGGTTCCAGAGATCGCGTTCCTTGAGGTCGCCCACGTTAAATTTCCAGCGTTTTTCGGGATCATCGCGGCGCTCCTCCAGACGCACCTTTTGCTCATCCTTGTCAATGTGCAGAAAAAACTTGAGGATGGTCGTTCCCTCCAGGGCGAGCATTTTTTCAAACGCATTAATCTGGTCAAAGCGTTTGGCCCAAACCTCTTTGGGGACCAGCCCATGCACGCGCACGATCAGCACATCCTCATAATGACTGCGATTGAAGATGACCATCTCCCCTTTGCCCGGGGTTTGCGGATGGATTCGCCAGAGATAATCATGGGCCAGCTCGGTGGGCGTAGGTGTTTTGAAACTGGCGACGCGCACACCCTGGGGATTGACACCCTCGAAAACGTGACGGATGATGCCATCCTTGCCGCCCGTATCCATCGCCTGCAATACCACCAGAACCCGATGCTTCTGCTCGGCATAGAGCAGCTCCTGCAGCTTTTCGAGCCGGGTGTTGAGCTTGAGCAATTCCTCCTTGCCTGCACTCTTGCCTTCGGGGAAAAGGGCGTCCTCGTTGGGGTTCACCTCCTTGAGCCGGAGTTTCCGTCCAGGTTCCACCCGGTACCGTTCCATGCTTTCCTCGCGCTTGTTGCTGCTCTTTTCACTCATTGGCATTCTCCTCTCCGGAGGCCCGGTTTGTTACATCATGTCCTTTGGTGCTGCGGTTTCTCCCGCTCAGGAGAGCCCGGTGATCTTGCCCGTCTCGGTATCGATATCGACATCGAGAAATCCCGGCCGCGTCGGCAGGCCCGGCATTGTCCGCATTTGCCCGCACAGGGGATAAAGAAAGCCCGCGCCTACCGAGGCCTTGAGATCGGTCACGGGCAGCCGCCAGCCGGTGGGAACCCCCTTGAGCGCTGGATCGTGACTGAGCGACAGGTGGGTTTTGGCCATGCAGATGGGCAGATGGCTGAGGCCCAGCCGGGTGTAATAATCGATGGTGCGATCCACGTCCGGGGTAAAATCGACCCCCTCGGCGCCATAAACGCGGGTGGCGATCGTCTGGATTTTCTTCTTGATCGGCCACTCCAGCGGATAGAGGAATTTGAAATCGTTCTCCCCCGCGGCCGCGGCGCAAACCGCCTCGGCCAGTTCGATGATCCCGGCGCCGCCGCGCGCATAGTGATCGCAGACGTAGGCCCCCAGGGCCCCGGCGGCCAGGGCGGCGCGCTTGACGGCGGCCAGTTCTTCGGGTGTATCGTCCGGAAAGGTATTGATCGCCACGAGGGCCGGAATACCGAATTGCCGGGCGATGTCGATGCTCTTGGCGAGATTGCTGCAGCCCGCTTCGACCAGGGCCGGGTTGGATTGAGCATACACGGGATCGAGCGGTTTGCCGGCGACCACCGTCGGCCCGCCGCCGTGCATCTTGAGGGCACGGATGCTGGCGACGATGACCGCGGCATCCGGCTTCAAGCCGGAATAGCGGCATTTGATATTGACGAATTTTTCCAGGCCGATGTCGGCGCCGAATCCCGCTTCGGTCACCACATAATCGGCGAGCTTGAGCGCGATCCGATCCGCCAGGATCGACGAGCTGCCATGGGCAATATTGGCAAAGGGACCGGCATGGACAAAAGCCGGCGTGCCCTCCAGGGTCTGCATGAGGTTGGGCATGATCGCATCTTTCAGCAGCGCCGCCATCGCCCCGGCCGCGCCGATATCTTCGGCGGTGATCGGTTCGTACAGCCGGCTGCGGGCGACCACCATCCGGCCGAGACGCTCGCGCAGATCCTTCAGACCGGTGGTCAGGGCGAGCACGGCCATCACCTCGCTCGCCACCGCAATATCATATCCGCTCATGCGCGCCTGGCCGCTCTCCTCCTCACCCAGACCGATCTGGATACGCCGCAACAGCCGGTCGTTGACATCCACCACCCGCTTCCAGGTGATGCGCTCGGGGTCGATGTCCAGACGGAAGATGCGCCGCATCTCTTCCTCGGAGAGATCCTCGAGCCGCTGCGCCTGAATGCCCAGCCGCTCCATCCGGCGCCGCTGCGAGAGGGCAAATTCGCCCCGTTTGCAAAGCATCCGCGCCAGTTTGACATCATCGCTGCGCTCGCTCTCGTGCAGCATGCGCGCGTCGATCGCCGCGGCCAGCAGGTTGTTGGCCGCGGTTATGGCATGGATATCCCCGGTGAGATGGAGATTGAAATCCTCCATCGGGACGATCTGGCTGTAGCCGCCGCCGGCAGCGCCGCCCTTGATGCTGAAGGTCGGCCCTTGCGAGGGCTGACGGATGCACGTAAAGACCCGCTGCCGTAGATGGGCGCCCAGGGCTTGCGAGAGCCCCAGGGTGGTCGTGGTCTTGCCCTCTCCCAGCGGCGTCGGTGTTGTCGCGGTTACGACAATATATTTGCCATTGGGGCGTGCCGCGAGCCGCTCGAGGATCGACAGACGCACCTTGGCCTTGTATTCTCCGTACAGCTCCAGTTCGCCGGGGAGGATGCCGGCCTCCCGCGCCATATGGCCGATCTTTTTCATCTGCGCCGCCTGGGCGATGGCGATATCGCTCGGGACCGGCTTGAGTGGATGCAACCGGATGGGTTTATAAGGGGCTTTTTGCATGCGCTTGGCCTCGTGCAGTCGCTCTGTTCGCTTCCTGACCTCTCCTCATACTACCACGCTTCAATGTAAGATATTATTATTTGCTATTCTACATTTTTTTGCAGGCGAAACGCAATAATTGACCAGCTGGTAAAATCCTGCGCCAGGCCGAGAATTCGCTTGACTCTTGGACTAAATATCTGTAATTTATAATATAATGTCAATAATTACGCTCGATACGGAGACCCCATGCCCACCCTTACCGGCGCTCAACGGCGTTTTCTGCGCGGCCGCGCCAATACCCTCAAACCGTGCGTCCAGATCGGTAAAAACGGCCTCTCCGCGGAGGTGATGGCCGCCGTCGATGCGGCTCTGACCGACCATGAACTGATCAAGGTGCGGTTTCTCGAACTCAAGGAGGAGCGCAAAGAGCTCGCCGCCGACATCGCCCGGCAAACTCAGAGCGAACTGGCCGGCATCATCGGCCATGTAGCCATCCTGTTCAGGCAGAACACCCTGCCCGAACAGCGCAAGTTAACGCTTCCGGTCACACCGGAGTGAGAGACCAGGCCTTTGCCGCACCGCCGTCCGGCGCGGAGCGGTGACCGGCGCATGCATTCGCCGCTCAATATCTCCTATCCCAATACCATTCAGGATCATCATGGCACTCAACCTTTTTCTTGTCTTCCTTCTTCTTCTCGCCAACGGCCTGCTCGTCATGTCCGAGATGGCCGTGGTTTCGGTGCGCAAAACCCGGCTGCAGCAGCTGGCCAACGAGGGCCATCCCCGGGCGCTGTCGGTGCTCAAGCTGCTCGATAATCCGACCCGGTTCCTCTCCACGGTCCAGGTCTTTGTCACCCTGATCGGCATCATGGCCGGTGCCGTCGGCGGCGCCAAATTCACCGCAGAGCTGGCCCTTTGGCTGCAGCAGTTCGTAGCCATCGCCAAATACAGCGAAACACTGGCCTTCGTACTCGTCGTGCTCGGCATCAGCTTTCTCACCCTGATCCTGGGCGAGTTGGTCCCGAAACAGGTGGCCTTGCATAATCCGGAACGGATCGCCGGTGCCCTGACGCCCTCCATGCAGCGGCTGGCCAAAATTGCCTGGCCGGCGGTGGCCCTCCTCACCTGGTCCACCGACGCCATCCTTCATCTCTTTGGCATCAGCAAAGCCGCGGAGCAGCCGGTTTCGGAAGAAGAGATCAAGGTGATGATCGACCAGGGTATCGAGGCCGGGATGTTCGAGGAGGCTGAACGCGACATGATCGAAAGCGTCTTCAGCCTCGCCGACAAGCGCGCCGGAGCCCTGATGACGCCGCGCACCGATGTTGTCTGGCTCTCGACCGGCGAAACCGCCGTGGAAACCTACAAAAAGATCCTCGAAAGCGAGCACTCCCGCTTTCCCGTGTGCGAAGGCAACCTCGATGAGGTGATCGGCGTGGTGCGCGCCAAGGATCTGCTCGAAAATGCGATCTCCGACAAGGAGATCGATCTGCGCAAGCATATGCTGCCGGCGCTCTATGTGCCCGAAAGCGCCATGGCCCTCAACGTCCTCGAAACCTTCAAAAAGCAGCGGCAGCATATCGCCATCGTCGTCGACGAGTATGGCGTCATGCAGGGGATTGTCACCATCTTCGACATTCTTGAGGCCATCGTCGGCGATATTCCCTCACTCGATGAAACCGAAGCCCGGCCGGGACTGCAAAAACGGCTTGACGGCTCCTACCTGATCGACGGTCTCTATTATATGGAGGAATTCAAGGAATTCTTCGAGATCGATGAATTGCCGGAGGAGAGCAGCTACCAGACCCTGGGCGGTTTCGTCCTCATGCACCTTGGCCGCATACCGGTGGCCACCGACTTTTTCGAATGGAGCAAATGGCGCTTCGAGGTGATGGATATGGACGGCATCCGGGTCGACAAGGTGCTCGTCACTCCGCTGGAAAAAGTCAGCCCGCCGCCCGCCGGCGAGGAACTTACGCAGCCATCGTCCTAGAGAAGGAATGCATCGATGACTACATTTCGCACCATTGAGATGATCGCCCGCAGCATGCCGACCCTGGAGGGCGCGGGCGTCCGCCTGCAAAGGGCTTTCGGCTTTTCCGAAGCGCCCAATCTCGATCCCTTCCTTCTGCTCGACCATTTCGGTTCAAAGAACCCGGATGATTATCTGGCGGGTTTTCCCTGGCATCCGCATCGGGGCATCGAGACCGTCACCTATCTGCTCACCGGAGCGGTCGAACACGGGGACAGCCTCGGCAACACCGGAGTTATCCGCAGCGGCGAGGTGCAATGGATGACCGCCGGCAGCGGCATCATCCATCAGGAGATGCCCCAGCACGTCGACGAGCCTCTGCTCGGCTTCCAGCTTTGGGTCAACCTCCCGGCAGCGCAGAAAATGATGCCCCCGCGCTACAACAGCCTCCTCGGCGACCAGATCCCTGCGGTCGAGCTCGAACCTGGGATCAACGCCCGGGTGATCAGCGGCACCCTGGCGGGCGTTCAGGGTCCGATGCGCGACCTGATCGTCGATGTGGGCTATTATGATTTGACCCTGGCTCCGGGGGCCCGGATCGGGCTGCCCATTCCCGCCGGCCATCGCGCCTTCGCCTATCTCTTCGCCGGCAGCGGCGCCTTCGATGCCACTGCGGAGCAGAGGGTGGAGAGCAGCCACCTCGTGGTTTTCTCCGATGCAGGTCAGGCCATCCAGATCCGTGCCGGCGAGGAGGGTATGCGCTTTCTGCTCGCCCATGGCCACCCCCTCAATGAACCGGTCGCGTGGCGCGGCCCGATCGTGATGAATACCGATGAGGAGCTGCGTACTGCCTTCGCCGAATTTCGCGCCGGCACCTTCATCAAGCACCAGCCGGACTGAGAGGCGCTCAAGCCGGCAGAGGGGCACACCGGTTCCAGTCGCGCGGTTGCCCCTCCCCCTTTCTGCCGCAATGGCCGTCCCGGACGCAAAATTTCCTGAAACCCCGGTCCATATGCCGCCGTATGAAAATTACCAAATCACCAGGCGGGAGCATCGAGCGCCGGAGCGTCCATGAAAAAGCCTTTCATTCGCGTTATTCTCTGCACCATCGCGTTGGTCACTGTGGCCTGGGGTCAGGGGAAAATCCTGCAGGTACGGACGGCCGCTCAGCCGATCGTCATCGACGGCATCGTCGAACCCGCCTGGAACAGCGCCGATTCGGCCGGCGGATTTTTTCAGCTGCAGCCTTATTACAGCCGTCCTCCGCTGCACCAGACCGTCGCCCGGCTCCTCACCGACGCCGAAAACCTCTATTGCCTGATCCTCTGCCAGGACGATCCCGCGCATATCCAGCACAACACCGGCAAGCTCGACGACTTTACCGGTGACGTCGTCTCCCTGATGATCGACACCTTTGGCGACCAGAGCTCGGCCTACAAATTTGCCGTCTCGGCCGGGGGCAGCCGCTCCGACTGCCGCCTGCTCGACGACGCCCGCAACCGCGATTACAGCTGGGATGGCGTCTGGTTCTCCGCCAGCCGCATCTATGACTGGGGTTGGGCCGTCGAGATGCAAATCCCCTACCGGTCGATCCAGTACGACGAAAAGCTGCACCAATGGGGCCTCGATTTCGACCGCTGGAGTGAAATCGGCAAGGAAGACCTCTACTGGAATGCCTATGAGCAGAACGAGGGCCAGCGCATCTCCAAATTCGGCCGCCTCGTCTTTCTCGACAATCAGCCTTCAGTAAAAGGCCTCAATCTCGAAATCTATCCTGTCGGCCTGACCAAAGCCGAACAACAGCCCGGAGACGGCTGGAACCTCTCTCCGAACGCCGGCGTCGACCTTTTTTACAATCCCTCGCAGCGGCTCACCCTGCAGTTCACCGCCAATCCCGATTTTGCCCAGATCGAGGCCGATCCCTACGAATTCAATATCTCCCGTTATGAATCCTATTTCTCCGAGCGCCGCCCCTTCTTCACTCAGGGCAATGAGGTCTTTATGCCATCTGGCAAGCAGCGGAGCACCGGTTTCTATTCGCCGCTGGAACTCTTTTATTCGCGCCGCATCGGCCGCAAACTTCCGGACGGCCGGGAGGTGCCACTGCTGGCCGGCAGCAAGATCTTCGGGCGTCTGAACGAATGGGAATATGGAGGATTTTTTGCCGCCACCGGGGAAAAAGAGTATCACGACGACGGCGCCGCATTGACCGAACCCTCCGCCCTGTTCAGTTCGCTGCGCCTGAAAAAACAGATCATGGGCAATTCCTCGGTCGGACTGCTCTATGTGGGCAAGAACACGCCGGAGGATAAAAACGGCGTCATCGACCTGGATGGCGCCTTCCGCGCTTCCGATTGGCAGTTCTCCTATCAGGCAGCGCGCTCCTACCGCAACGGGCAAGGCGACTATGCGGGCTCATTTTGCCTCTGGGTCCCGAAGGAACATTATCTGCTCGGTGTGCGCTCCCGGTATGTCGGGGAAAAGTTCGATATTCAGGAGGTGGGTTTCGTTCCCTGGAAAGGCACCTGGAATGCCACCCTCTTGGGCGGTCCGCTCTGGCTCCCGCAATCGGGAGCGGTCAGCCAGGTGCTCATCTATGGCGGCGGCGTCCTCGACTATGAAAAGATCGATACCTTCACCGACCGCATGGCTTTGGTGGGCTACAACATGCAGTTCCGCAATAACTGGGGCTTCGAGATCAACTTTACCACCGGCCGCTCGCGCGACATGGGCATCACCTACAATTCTCACGAAGCCACGCTCTCTTCGTGGTTGGGCATCTCACCCCGATGGGAAGCCCATTTGAACGGCGGCTATTCCCGCACCTATAATTTCAACCGCGGCTGGCTGGCGAGCTACACCTGGGTGGGCAGCGAGATCGACTGGAAACTCATCAAGGTCTTCACCCTCGGAACCTCCGCGGACCTCTATGGCGAAGGCAATCCCGCAGGCCATCTGGAGGAGGTGACCTTTAACGCGCGGCCCTACTGCAGCTGGACCCCGGTCAATAATCTCAATCTGCGCCTCTATGTCGACAACCTTTATCTGCGTTCAAGCGGTCATCTCGAACAGGTGATCGGCGGATTCCTCTTCTCCTATAACTTCCGCCCGAAGAGCTGGATCTATTTCGCCCTCAACGAGGTCCAGGATCGCAGCGACGAATTCGACCGGGAGAACCACCTCCTCCCCAACCGCCTGCACATGATCAATCGCATCAATGTGGTCAAGCTGAAATACCTCTTTTATTTCTGAACTTGGCTTTGGCCGCTATTCGCCTAAATGCGCTCAGCCGAACGCTTGCCAAAATTCACCGAAACCTGTCGAAGTCCGGTTTAAAAGCCTGAAAGAGGATGATTTTCTCGATTTTTTTTAACCCTGGCAAAATCAAATTTCAACTCCCATCAACTACCAACTATCAGTTTTCCCCTTGGCGATCTGATAGCTTAGAAAGCTGCCCCCAAAACAGCTCCTTGCTCCATAAATCAAGCGAAGGCTGTTCCGCCACCCGCACGAAATGCCGGACATCTTCTATGGCTTGTTTCCAGTTTATTGCGGTGATTTTCCGTTCCAGCTCATTCAACAGCCACGCCTTGTCAATCATGATGGATTGGTCTTGCCATGGGCCAAGTTGATTGATTGCCGAAGTCAGAAAATCATAATTGATGCCGGTGCGATTGCTGGTGTACCAGATGAAATCGTACCAGTCCCTTCCCTTGATATACTCACGGCAAAGCAGGGCGTGAATTTTTCCCGCGAACAAACTGGGTCTGTCCTGCACGGCCACGGACGAAACAAACGGGAAATCCAGATATTTCAACTCGTGACCGCTACCCGATGGTGGGTTGGTGTCCACTTCCAATTTGATTCTGATTTTCTTCGACGGGTTGGTCTGATTGGCGTGACGTAGTGCGATCACTTTGCCGAGAGAGTCGTCTTTTAGAAACGCCTTTTTTACCGTCGCACCGACCCGGTCGCGGTCGGTTATTTCAATGTTGTATCCATACGCCGCCAGTTCATCGGTCAGATGTTTGATGTGGTCTTTCAATTGGAAATCGGGATCAACAGCTCTCAGGATAAAATCCATATCTTCGGAAAAGCGGTTCAGACCGTAGAAAATACGCAGGCAGGTTCCGCCCTGGAACAGCGCATGTTTAAAAAAGTCGCCCCGGCCAAGAGCGGCCAGCACCACTTCCTGCGTAATCTCGCGAATGGCCTGTTGCTCCTCAACATCCGATTTACAGTTATAGTTCAACAGACGCTGCTGGATCATTTGTACGCTCATGATTTCACCTCACCAAGCCAGCCGGTCAAAAAACGTATCACCCGGCCATTGCTGTAATTGCTCAATAACGCATCAAGTTTTTCCGCCGTAACATAGGCCAGTTCATCCTCATCGATTCGCAGGCTGCCGATAGGCTCATCAATTCCCGTCCAGTTCAACCGGTGGACATAAAGATAGTCTGCCAGCGATTTAGCGGGTGAGGCCATGAAAAAAACATTGCCGTTTTCATCTTTGCCGCGTTCAACGCCAAGGTAGAACATATGCTGTGGAACACGCTTGTAGCTGAATACCCCTAGTGGCGTCTCGAATTCCTTACTATTGCTAAAGCTCACGCAAGTACAGGCGTAGACCGCCTCTGGAATCCAGCCGTGGTGACTGAGGGCGGTCTCCATGCTGATGTAACTGGGGCCATAAATCCGCTGGGCCAAACTGTAAACGCTAACCGGCTTTTTCTGGAATTCCGGAGCCAGGCAGTACAGGCCCCGGCGGATATTCAGAATCTCCCCGGCAGACATCGCCCGTTTGATCAGCCCGTGACGGCTGAAATCCGTTCCGTCAACCGAAACGGCCACGTCAGATTGGGTAAATATTCCTGTTGGAGCCTGATAAAATTGCGCTGTCAGTCTGTTCATATCTTCTATTTCTCTGAAATAGTCGTTAAATGACTGCTTCTGTTAAAAATACTGTATTGTCAGCAGAAAGTCAATATATCTTTTGGAAATAGTCGAAATATGACTACTTCTGCGAAATATCACCATAAAGTTCATACTACATTTACTGCTGGGCAGTCCAATCTGGCTCCAGAGCGATGGATTGCGGGTCGCAGAGGATGATCGAGTCGCGACCTGATGTGGTCTGAGGCAGATTCAGCAGTTTTTCCTGATATCGGGGGCCATTCAGGATTTTAGGCTATGAAGAGGTGTCCGAATCTTTATTGAAATGACTGGCTGAAAGTTTTGAATTGCCGGCTGATAGGAATTGCTGATAGGAAGCTGTGTACTCTACTGAACGTTTACCATAATTCACCTTCAGCTGTCGAAGTCAGGTTTAATTGGGGGAATATAGGGAGGAGTGACCGCCGGTCGAATTATATCTAAACAAATCGTCAGCCGGGTATTTAATCGCAGATTTTTAGTAAAAAAATCTGTGCAAAATCCTTGCTGCGAAGCACCTTTTGCAAGTCGATGAAAAAGGCGCCGCTGCGACTCTCCGCTACCAGTCGATCAAATACCAATTGCATCCATGATGCGAGGCTCTCATCCTGATTCGTAAAAAAAATCAAGATCGTCCGAGTAGCGATGATTATAGTAATGCCGGCTTATCGCAGTACCACCGGTTAGATAAAACGGCGTCTTGAGCGCGTTTATGAGTTTCAACACCCCATCCTGGAAAGGATATAGGCTCTCCGTGTAAAATTTTTCGTATGATTCCATATTTCCTTCGTGCGTCGGGGAAGCGCAGGTTATTGATGAGCTCGGGAGTCAAATGATCATTCAGAAATTCCGGATCAAACCAATCCAAAATGTCATACCAGTTCATTCTCTCAAAGACGCGCAACAAGGCCCACTGCTGATTCAAGAGTCCGATAGTCGGCATTTGCCCCAAGGCAATGCGATAAAAAACCATCGCGGAAATCCAATAATCCCAAAGAATGGGAACAAATGCGCTATTAATTTTGTCGGCAGGTGATTTTACCATGCAGACGGTTCTCCTTTGCGCAGGTGGGCGCCAGAGGGGGCGGGTGGGCATGAGAAAAGCTCGCTGTCATTTCTCCTCTCGCGATTGCCCCATTAAATCCGTTGAACAGTTAAGCGATGAGCTGATAGGAATTTTGATTTTTCTGGGGGTCAAAAAACGAGAAAATCATCCTCTGACAGGCCCCTGATACCAGCTCATTTCCCCGTTTTCAGCACCAGGCCATTTTTAGGATCCCCAGATCGCCTCCAACTTGCCGAAAAACAACCTTCGCAGACCTGAAAAGCAAGGAATTCCTGAAAGCATACAAATCGGCGATATCGCTGCGGCATCAACTTGCCTGACTGCATGATCTATGAATTTTGCTTGCTTTACAGCTCTGAGTTGGCTATTTTTTCGGCAGCTATGCATAAAAGAGTATCCTGAAGATGACCCCCTCCCACAGCAATTTCACCCGCGCCTTCGCCATCGGCATCGGTCTGAACAGCGCCTTTGTCCTGATCGAGGCGGGGTTCGGACTTTTCTCCGGTTCGCTGGCACTGATCGCCGATGCCGGCCACAATCTCAGCGACGTTCTCGGCCTGGTTCTGGCCTGGGGTGCCAGCCGCCTGGCGGAACGGCGCCCGACAGCGCGCCGCACCTACGGCCTGCGCCGCACCTCCATCCTGGCGGCAACGCTGAATGCCACGATTTTGCTGATCGCCGTCGGGATCATCGGGGCCGAGGCGGTTGAACGCCTGATGCATCCCGCCGTGGTCGCTGGAGGGATCATGATCCCCGTGGCGGCCGCCGGTGTTGTCGTCAATGGCCTCACCGCCCGGCTTTTTCATACCGGCGGAAAGCAGGACCTGAATATCCGCGGCGCCTTTCTGCACATGGCCGCAGATGCCGCCATCTCGCTCGGGGTTATTGTGGCCGGCGTGCTCATCCTGCTCACCGGCTGGCCACGGCTCGACGCCATCATCAGCCTGATCATCGCCCTGATCATCGCCATCACCACCGGCCGCCAGCTGCGCCGCGCCCTTGACCTCAGCCTCGATGCAGTCCCGGAGCAAATCGATCCGGTGCGGGTGCGCGAATTCCTTTGCGCCCAGGCGGGCGTCACCGGCGCCCATGACCTTCATATCTGGGCGATGAGCACCACCGAGACCGCCCTGACGGTCCATTTGATCATGCCCGAGCCACCCGTTGATGACGACTGGCTGACGAGGATCAGTCATGAATTGCATGACCGTTTCCACATCGGTCACGCGACCATCCAGATCGAAAAAGGCAATGGCGAACTCTCCTGCCGGCTGGCCCCGGATCATTTGGTTTGAACACCGCCAGTCCGGCCTCGCCCAGCGCAGCCGGGGAAATAGCCGGGAGCGATCCAGCAAGCTGGAAACGTTGTGAGAAGGGGTTTGCGCGACGAGAAGCGTTGCGCGAATCCGCAGGGGGGAGGCGCGACTCAAGGCGCTGTGTGATTCCCAAGGAGAGGGCACACGACGAGAGGGGCTGCGATAATCATTATGGGGGCCCGCGACGAGAGGGGCTGCACGAATCTGAAGAGGGGGCGTTCGGCTAAAGGCGCTGCGCGAAGCCGAAGGGGATCCGCCGCACCTGCAGCCCCAGGGTCCAGTGGTTGTCTCGATCCACCAGGGCGAACAAACCGGGGGAGAAGGGGCCGAGATGGATCAGCCCCGGATAGAGGTTGAGGCGGATCTTGCTGCGCAGCTTGCCGGCATAGAGCAGCGAGGCCATCAGCGAGTTGTTGCGGTCGTAAAAAAGTCCGGCCGTAGTGACCAGGTCGGTCGTCAGCGAGCGCACATCCTTACCTTCCCGGTCGTCCACGCCCACCAGACTCTTGGCTACCAGCCCCGCACCAAAAGAGATCGACCGCTCCGGGTCGATCTTGTACGAGAATCCTCCCTCACCATGATTGCCGTAATTGTAAAAAAGATGCCATTTCCGTGACCAGGGCAGACGCCATTTCATGCTGAAATTCTGGCCGTTGTTCTCGATCGTGCCGCGGCTGAAATCAAAGGCGAGCTGGTAGGACCAATCGGCATAGTTCAGCGTCTCGCTGAAAAAGCGCGCCACCCGGTCGCTGCTGAAAAGCACAATACTCAGTGGATCAAAGATGTAAAGATCGGCGATCGGATCAACATTGTACCCCTTGAAATCGCCATTCTCGATCGTCTCGTTGAGCAGGTGATAGGCGGTCATGGTGGCGAGGGAGAAAAGCCGGGGGTGGGGGTAGTGATGATACGCGAACCATTCGGTCATCACCCGGCTGCTCATGCCGCCGCCGAACAGGTGCATGGTATAGTTGGGCCAGTACTGGGCGTGTTTGGAGTTGATGCTGAACGGCACGATCTCGCCCGTAATAAAATCGTTCCAGCCATAGGCTTCTATCGCAGCAATGGGATGCGAAAGATTGTACCAGAGATTATCCCATCCCTTCTTGTAGGGAAAATCGAGGGGTTTATGGGGACGGTTCTCCATCGCCATGATGCCATAGCCTCCGTGCAGCACCATGGTGACGGGATTGATCAGGGACTGACTGCCGTACGGATACCCCTGGTAAAAAAAGCGGGAGGGCTGCCCGGCCTGAAGTGCGGAGGCGATGAGGAGAAGGATGATGCAACGAGGAAAGTATTTGCCAGTCATTTTGCGCATCCAAAAATAGAACGAAGTTACTTAATTCTTTTAATTTACAATAATCCGATGAAAAAACCAACAAGTTTATGCCCGTCGGCCGCCCTGGCCTGGTCCCCCTCCTCAGGGTCGCCATCCTGTTGCGAATGCAGCAAAATTCAGCTCCACCAGAAAAAAAGAGTGGTATTGAACGCCGCGGATGCTTAGATTGGTGCACCAAGCTCAGGAAAGCGGGGATGGACCGGATTCGTATTCCTTACCTGATGGGAGACGAGATGAACAGACCGGAACCGCGGGTTCTCCCGGGCCTTTGGGCCGGCCTCGGCCTGACGGCCCTGCTGCTCATGACCGCCTGCTCGCCTCTGGTGACGGCATTCGACCAGAGCGAAGAGGCGGTGCTCTACTCGGCCGCCCATCCTGTGCCGCAGGTGGCCTCCCCTGATACCCTCACCGTGATGACCTGGAACCTCCGCTTCGGCGCAGGACGGCAAACCCCCTGGTTCGGCGACAGCTGCGGCGACCGCGTCATCCTGACCGCCGCAGAAGTGCTGACCACCATGGAGGGCATCGCCGAGCGGATCCACGCGCTCCAGCCCGACATCCTCCTCATCCAGGAAATCGACGTCAAGTCCAAGCGCACCGCCTATATCGATGAGGTGCAGTGGCTGCTGGACCATACCTACTTTTCCTACGGCGCTTATGCCTCGATGTGGCAAGCGCAGTATGTCCCCAGCGACGGCCTCGGCCGCATGGACACCGGCAGCGCCCTGCTTTCGCGCTGGCCGCTGCGCAGTGCCGAGCGCATTCAACTGCCCCTGCGCGGCGACCAGGATGCCCTGACCCGCTACTTTTATTTGCGTCGCAACATCCTCAAAGCCCGGGTGGAGCTACCCGATGGCGTCGATTTCTGGGTGCTCAACATCCACGCCGATGCCTTCTCGACCGATGCAACCAAGCACAAACACATCCTCCGTTTCAAGTCAGAGCTCGACAAGCTCGACTCTGTGGGCGCTGCGGTGATCGCCGGCGGCGATTTCAACATGCTGCCGCCCGGATCGGATTCCACCGATTTTTGCGATGAGGACCGCTGCCCTGGTGAGCATTTTCACCGCCCCGGTGATAATCCCTTGCACAAGGAAGGCAGCAATTACACCCCCGAGAAGGAGTGGCTGGTCGACCTCTACTCCGCCTACTTCTGCTCGGTGCCTTGGGCCGACTATCAGGCCCATCCGGCGCGCTATTTCACCCACACGACCGACCGCAGCGCCACCTGGGATCGCAAGATCGATTATCTCTTCAGCAATCGGCCCTGGCTCGCCCAGGGCAGCGTCACCCATCAGGAGATCCTTGACCTCTCGGACCATGTCCCGGTCAGCGCCCGCTGGGTGGTGCCGCGATGAGAACCCGCCGGCATCCTCCCCTGACTGTGCTGGCCAGGGCGCTCCTCCTTGCCGGCTTCGTCCTCGCCAGCCCGCCGGTGCATGCCGCCGGAGAGACCGAAACATGGTCCACCGCCGCCAACGGCTCGGCGCAAACTCTGCCCCGGGGGCGCTGGTGCGTTGGCATTTTTCAGCCGCTGCGCACCGGGCTGACAGAGCGGATCGAGCTCTCCTGCCATCCCCTGCTCCTGCCGCTGCTGCCCAATCTGAGCGTGAAATGGGCGCATCGTCCGCCGGGGGCATGGGCGATCGCCTCCCGCCACAGCCTTTATGACCCCACACCGCTGCTGCGCCTGCTGAGCCGGGAGGGAACCGGCGGCATCCTTTCGCCGGAATTCGCGATCCCCAACATGGCCGCCTGGAGCAGCGAGCTCCTGGTTTCGCATGCCATCGGCAGCGGGCATCTCATCACCGCCAAAGCCGGTTTGAGTTTCTGCCTCTTCCGCTCAGGCCCGCTCGACCGCCGGGCCACCATCGACCTCCCCCTGGTTTTTCCACGCCTGCAACCCTTTTATCACGATCTCACCTGGCGCAGCGGACTGGAAAGCATGGGCCGTATCTGGCGCCGCTGGCACTATCTGGCCGACGCCGATCTCTTTTACACCCCCAAAGGCGAGGAGAACTGGGCCCTGGAACACAAGGCTATGCTGCTCTGGAACCGCAGTGCCGGGATGCAGCTGGGGCTGGGATACAAGCTGACCTTCGGGGAATATCCCTTCGGCACCCAGTGGCACCTGCTCGGTCCACTGTTCGACCTGCAGTGGGCCTGGGGCAGCCGCAACGCACATGGTCCCGGGCATTGAGAGGATATACGCTTATGTCCATCGTCAAAAAAGCGCCTGTGTGCCAGATTTGCGGGCGCAACCACCACGCCGATCTTCGACCCGGGGTTCTGGTCCGCCCCGTTGTGGGCGCACTCATTCTGCGAAAAACTGGACAGTGGTCGGAGGAGGGCTGGATTTGCGTCACGGATCTCGAAAAGTTCCAGCTCGAGTATGTCCGCGAGCTGCTGGAAGAAGACCGCGGCGAGCTCAGCGAGATCGATGAGCAGGTGGTTCAGAGCCTGCAGCAGCAGGAAATCCTGGCGAGAAATCCGGATGAAGGCCCCACGGGCGCCTTGACGGCAGGCCAACGCCTGGCGGACCGCATCGCTGCCCTGGGCGGGAGCTGGGGCTTCATCGGCATTTTCATGGGCATCCTTCTGCTCTGGATCGCTGTCAACTCCACCGCCCTATTGATCAAGCCCTTTGATCCTTTTCCCTATATTCTGCTCAATCTCATGCTCTCCTGTATCGCGGCGATCCAGGCTCCGATCATTATGATGAGCCAGAACCGCCAGGAGGCCCGCGACCGGCTGCATGCCCAGCATGATTATCAAGTCAATCTCAAGGCCGAACTGGAGATCCGGCAGCTGCACCAAAAAATCGATCACATGCTCTCGCATCAATGGCAGCGGCTGGTTGAGATTCAGGAAATCCAGATGGAGTTGATCGCCGAGTTGCGCGCCCGGAAACTGTGATTTCATCTCGCATGGAAACGTGCGGGCGGAAACAATGCAGGGCCAAACCGCCGCAGTAGAGTGTGCGTAATCAATCTTTGTCCCTTCTTGATCCTCGCAGTACCGACCCGTTAACCGTTGGAGGTTCCATGAAAAAATGGTACGCGTTCTTTTGCCTTCTGTTGTTCCCCCTCTATCTGCACGCGCAGTTCGTCCTCAATGATTTTGACACCATCCTGGATTCCACCTACTTTACGGTCTACGAAGGCGGCGCCAAGACCTATGTCCGCTTGACGCAGGATACCAACGTCAAGCATGCCGGCCCGGCCTCGCTCCGCATCGACTGGCAGAACCGCGCTACCTCCGCCGATGGCGGCTGGATCGGCTTGCAGCGCATCCATCCGACTGCAGAAGGCGTCTTTGATTTTTCGCCCTATACCGACGTCAGCTTTTGGTATACTGTCGAGAAGCCTTGCTCGAAGCCCGGTCACGTGGACTTCCGCTTCATCCTCTACGATATGGGGGATGGCACTTCGCTGACCGCGCAGGAAATCTGGATCGCCCACAGCGATATCCTCGACAGCGCCCCGGGCTGGAAGCAGCTGGTGATCCCCCTAAAGGATGTCGGCGGGGTGATGCCCTCCACCGGTGAGGGCTTCTGGAATCCGCGCTGGGGCCAATCCGCCACCGGGAACAAGGTGCTCGATCTCGACAAGATCCGCGCCTGGTCCTTCGAATTCTCGATGGACGGCACGGCCTATCAGACCGCCAATGACACCGCCAACGGCGTGATTTACATCGACAACGTGCAGTTGGAAGGCGCGGCGCCGCTCAACCTGGTCATGTTCAATGGCAAATCCATTCCTGCCGGGGTCAACATGCATATCGGCTGGAGCGGCTCGGCGACATTGAGCGAGGAGGACGATTATACCGGCGGCACCCGTTCGATCAAATGGGTCACCGAAAGCGGCTGGGATGGCGTCAATTTTGATTTTGAGAATCCAAAAAACATGGTCTTCAACTGGGCCAAGGATACCCTCCAGTTCAAGATCAAGGCCCCGGCGGGACTCGGCGACCTGACGGTCGGCTTTACCGACACCGACGACGATGGCACCGCCAAAGGCGATTACAACTTTCCCGCCAGTACGGTCCTGCGGGAATCCGAGGTCGGCTTTAATGGCACCTGGAAACAGGTTAAAATACCCTTGCGCAAACTGAACCGCTATGCCGGCGTCTGGGACAACGATCTCAACGCCTCGGTCGCCGGTGTCTTCGACTCCACCAAGGTCCACAGCTTTTTCATCACCGGCGCCGGGCAGGCCTTCGCCGGCACGACCGTCTATCTGGACGATATCTGGACCGGCAGTCCGCTTTTCGACTGGGTGCCGCCGGCGGTGGTCACCGGCGTTGCCGCGCTGCCCTCCGATGGCTACAATCTCGTCATCTGGGAAGATCTGGCCAGCGAATTGGGCGAAACCTATTCGGTCTATGCCAGCCCCCAGCCGATCACCGACGTCAAGGCGCCCGAAGTCGAACTCGTCGCCAAGGGCGTGGTCGAAAACACCCAGACTGCCGTCCATTGGCTCTATTATCCCCTCAAGGATACCCGGGTGACCTGGTACTATGCGGTCATGGCCACGGACGCCAATGGCAATGAGGGTCCCATGGGCACCTCCGGAGCCATCACCAACACCGCTCGCGGCGTCGCTACCATTTCGCTCCATCCGCCGGTCGACTTTGTCACCGATGGCAACCTGGCGGAGTGGGAGACCGCCGGCGTGATGCCGTGGGTGCTCAAACCCTCCGTCAACAACATCAGCGTCGGCGAATTCACCAGTGACGACGATCTCACCGCCAGCGTCTACCTCGCCATGGATGATGACTACTTTTACATCGCCGCCGATGTGCTCGACAACGTTTACGCCTTCTCCAACACCCAGGGCAACTGGTGGAACTGGGATGCCTTCGAAATGTATATCGGCTTTTACCAGCAGCACGGCGCCATGCACCAGGGCCCGGAGCGCGGCGAGGAGCCCGATTACAAGTTCGTCTTCAAACAGGACATTCTCTATCACGAATACAGCGGCGCCAACTATTATTATCAGAACGGCGATCCTGACTATTTTTTCACCTCTCTCGGCGCGGCCGATTACATTCTCGAAGCCCGGCTGCCGCTGGATGGCCTTCTCGTTGGGAGCGATACCCGCTTCCATCCGCAACGCGGCATGCGCATCCCCATCGAATTCGTCTTCCACGACAACGACGGCACGACCTCCGGCGACT
Source organism: bacterium (assembly GCA_035353815.1). Classification (GTDB taxonomy): domain Bacteria; phylum Zhuqueibacterota; class Zhuqueibacteria; order Residuimicrobiales; family Residuimicrobiaceae; genus JAKPUX01. The sequence goes on along the minus strand of DAOQAG010000011.1, from coordinate 1,166 downwards.
GGCAGGGTAACCTGACCCTCTCCGACAAGGATACCGACTATGCCTGGCAGACGGTCGAGGAGTGGACGACCACCTGGATCGGCGACACCACAGCGGTGGCGACCGCGGTGGAACGGGATCCGGCCGCGGCGGTGACCAGCTACAGCCTCGGACAGAACTATCCCAATCCCTTCAATCCGGTCACCGAGATCAGCTATGCGATCGCAGCCCCCGGCCGCGTTCACATCGACCTCTACAACGCGCTAGGACAGCAGGTGCGCACGCTGGTGGATGAATCCAAACCCGCCGGGCGCTACCAGGTGAAGGTCAACGCCGGCGACCTCACCTCCGGAGTCTACTTCTACCGCATCCAGTGCGGTGAGTTTTCGCACGTGCGTAAAATGGTGCTCATGAAATAATTATTCCTTTAATAGTCAAGGCAAAACTTTTTGGGGCAATCGAGATGCCCTAAAAAGTTCTTTGAAAAGTTTTAATAATTTACAGGATTCAAGTAGTGCAATGGGAAAGAGCCTGAGCCTTGATCTCGCATATGGTGACAAGTTCACCTTGAGACTGGCTCTGCTCTTTCTTTTGTTTATTTTGCCGAGCAGAGACTGGCGCATTTTCATCTAAAGGCTGAAAGCGCCAAATCTCTTGTTTTATAGATTTTGCTTGATTTGTCGGGCTGGTCCTGTCGGCTTGATCGATGGCCGGGTCGAAAGCCTTTCCGGATTTGAGCACCCCATAAATGATGCGCAGCAACTTGTGCATGCAGATGTCTATAATTGACATTTTACTTTTGCCTTTTGCCAGGCTGTGCGCGTAGAGATCTTTGATAATCGGATTGTGCCTTATGCCCTCCATGGCACACATGAATGAAAGGGCCGTGGCCACGACAGTCAGATCGGGATGTTGCTTGAAAAGTTCGTGAATGAACTCTCCTAATCTGATATGGCCATCAGGAGTATCATCCAACTGAAAATTTTTGACAAGGGGCTGCTTCTGCTCATCGATGAGAGCAAAGTCAGCATAGTTCTTGCTGACATCAATTCCGAGATAAATTTTCATCAAATGACCCCTTTGCAAAAAAGATTAGTCAGGCAAAATTGTTCTTGTCAGATGCGATGTCAAGCACCAGGTTATTCCTCGACTTTAACCTGACAGGAAGGAGAAACTTATTTCCGGGT
>DAOQAG010000010.1:88422-104911 GCA_035353815.1 bacterium | reverse complement strand
TTTTATTGATGTTACAAAATCTATCGATTTGATGCAAGTGAAATGCGGGATGATGGGGAGTTTTCTTCATCAGAGGAGGCCTCTCATAACATCATGTTTGGCCATGTCCATCCCTGCCGCGCAGGCACGAAGACGATGATGAAATTATGCCGCCGGCCGGAACGAGAGTTGATGCGTTTTACTGCTTCTGCGACAGTTCTATTGCCGCCTCCAGGCGCAGGCGGGCAGCCAGTCCGCAAGTCCCAGAAAGGGGGGTGGAAGGGGGCAATGCGGAGGGGCACCTCGCACGGCGCCGCTGCGGCCCAAAGGCGCAGGGAAAGCGGGTGGGCGCCAAATTCTTTGGCTCTCTTTATGGCTCCGTGTCTCGTGGCAGCAGTTTCGACTGCGACGGCCGGGTGACCACGCCGGGGCCCCGCCTTTATAACTCCGACTTCACTCGGGTTGGTCTTTGCGGAACTGGGTCTCATACAGGGTGGCATAGAGCCCGCCCTGGCTGAGCAGGGAATCATGGGTGCCGGTTTCCACGATCCGGCCGCGATCCATGACCAGGATCTGATCTGCCGCCAGGATGGTGCTGAGGCGATGGGCGATGACCACATTGGTGCGGTCGGCCATGACCTTCTCGAGCGCATCCTGGATCAGCGCCTCGGACTGGCTGTCGAGGCTGCTGGTGGCTTCATCCAGAAGCAGGACGCGCGGGTTTTTCAGGATCACCCGCGCCAGGGCAATCCGCTGTTTTTCGCCTCCGCTCAGCCGGAATCCCCGTTCTCCGACAATGGTGTCATATCCCTCGGGCAGCTCGCGGATGAAATCATGGATGTTGGCAATCCGGCAGGCCGCCTCCAGCTCGCTCTGGTCGGCATCCAGCTTGGCATACTGCAAATTGGTGCGTATGGTGTCATGGAAGAGATGCACCTCCTGGGTGACCATGCCGATCTGGGCCACCAGTGATTCCAGAGTCACATCGCGCAGGTCCTGACCATCCAGACGGACCACTCCGGCGGTCGGATCATAGAGGCGCGGGATGAGATAGGTGAGCGTCGTTTTGCCGGCGCCGCTCGGACCGACGATGGCGACGATCTGTCCCGGTGCCGCGCAAAAACTGATCGCTTCGAGGGCATTGGTGCGCGCCTGGCTGCGCGGAGCACTCTCCTCCTCCTTGCTGGCCAACTTGCCCGAGAGCACGCCGGCGACCTGGTCCATGCTGCCATAGCGATGCACATCGCTGAGCATCTGACTCTCGCTGTTGTCGTACTGGAAAAAGACCTCCTCGAAACGGATCTCCCCCTTGACCCGCTGCAGCACGCTCGCCCCCGGCTTTTCCGGGATGCCGGCCGGCAAGTCGATCACCTCAAAGACGCGCTCAAAGCTCACCATCGAGGTCGCGAACTCCACCGGGGCATTGGAGAGGGACTGGAGGGCGCCGTAAAGCTGCACCAGGTAGGATCCGAAGGCCACGATCGTCCCGACGGTGAACGCCCCCTTGATGACATAGTAGCCGCCGAGGCCGTAGACCAGAGCGGTGCCGACGGCGCTGATCAAGCCGATGATGGCCATAAAGATGGAGCCGGTGAAGGCGCGCCGCACGCCGAGATCGCGCACCTGCGTGGCCCGCTCGCCGAAGCGATCGATCTCGAGCTGACGGCGGCCGAAAAGTTTGACCAGCAGTGCGCCGCCGATATTCAGCGTCTCGCTCATCATGGCGTTCATCCGGGCATTGGCCTCCATCTGATCGCGGGCAAGCTCGCGTAGCCGGTTCCCGAGGAGCCGAGCCGCCAGAATGAAGAGGGGCATGATGATGACGCTGATCAGTGTCAGCCGCCATTCGAGGGTCAGCATAACCGTCAGCACCGCGATGGCCTGGACCAGCTGGGTGACAATCCCGACGATCGTGCTGCTGATGGCCGTTTGCGCCCCCATCACATCGTTGTTGAGCCGGCTCATCAGTTCACCGGTCTGGGTGTTGGTGAAAAAGCGCAGTGACATGCGCTGGAGGTTGGCATACAGCTCGTGGCGCAAATCGCAGATAACCCCTTCGCCGACGCGAGCGTTGAGACGCCGCTGTGAAACTCCGATGATCCCCCCCAACGCGGGAATGAGCAGCAGGGCCAGGGCGAGACGGATCAGACGGGGGAGATCACCCGCCGGGATGGTGCGATCGAGCAGATCGCGAATGATCAGGGGAGTGAGGAGCATCAGACCGGTCTGGGTCAGGATGAGAAGGAGGATGGCCAGGATGCGGAAGCGGTAGGCGCGCGCATAATGCAGCACCCGTTTCAGCAATGGCCAGGTGATCCGGGGTTTTTCATCGGTAGCTTCGATCATGCTGCGCATGCCATGTCCCATGCCCATTCTCATCATCATAGTCTCACTCCGTTGCAGTCGTGGTGTCAGGTGAGCCGCACTCCCGTGCGCCAAAGCAGGCGGGGTGGCCCCTTGGGGTGCCGTGCCGGCCGGTGCGGCGGTGCCGCATGAACCGGGCTTAAATTACGAATCCGGAGAGCGAGAGTCCAGCAGAAAAAAGTCGCCTCCCGGGAGCGAGAATCCAGCAGAAAAAAGTCGTCTCCCGAGCGAGAGTCCAGCTTAAAAAAATGCACCTGGAGCCTGCCTTCCTGGGGCATGTGGTCTGGATCGGCGTCCCCCACCCATTATTTGCTTGCATCTGTCCTAAAAATAGGTTAGGTTTTCCTCATCGGCCCTTCCTGCCAGAGAGAAATGAAGAGAAAAACCGCCAACATAGCCGCCTTGATCCTGCTATGCGCCGGCGCGATCGCCCTCATCCTGCATGGCCAGGGGGCAGCTCGAGCGCACCGGCAAGTCAACTACTGGTTCGTCGCCGGCGTCAAGGAGGACATTCCGCCCTGCGTTGCGCTCTTCAACGCCGCGCAGGAGTCGATCCATGTCGAGGCCACACCCATCCCCTGGAACGAGCACGAGAAAAAAGTCCTGACCGCGATCCTCAGCGGCCGGCCGCCGGATGTGGTCAACCTGGTGACGCCCGTGCCCAAATGGGCGGCGCGCAAGGCCCTGATCGCCCTCGATCCGGCCATCGCCTGCGACCGGCTTGACACCACCCAGTTCTTTCCCTCCCTCTGGCAGGAAATGAAATACCGCGGCCGTACCTTCGCCCTCCCGGCCTACACCGGCTCCTATGCCCTCTTTTACAATCGCCGGCTGCTGCGCGAGGCCGGACTCGACCCGGAGCGGCCGCCCCGGACCTGGGAGGAGGTCCAGCGCTGCTCCCGCAAGCTCCTCCGGCGCGAGGAGGGCCGCATCGTGCAGATGGGCTTTATCCCCCAATACGGCACCATCGAAACCCCGCTGATCATCGCCTTCGAACTGGGGGCCCGCTTTGTCGATCCCGCCGGCACCCGGGTGACGCTGACCGCTCCGGAGGTGGTCACGGCTTTCGAATGGGAGCGCGATTTTTTTGACCTCTACACCGTCGAGGAGGTCTCGGCCTTCATGGGCGGCTTTGGCTACGGCGACCAGCAGGGCTTCATCGCCGAAAAGGTCGCCCTCTTTATCAACGACAACAGCTTCGTCGACCAGATCGCCCGCTACAAGCCCGGCCTCGAGTACGGCGTAGCGATGATCCCCAGCTTTGGGGATTTGCCCTCGGTCTCCTCAGCGGGCAGCTGGTGGCTGGCGATCCCGCGCGGGGCGCAGAACCGGCGGGATGCCTGGACCTTTATGAGATTTGTCGTCAGCCGCGAGACCCAGCTCAGGGAGGCGATGAACCGCACCGAGACCCTTTTCCCGGTCAACCGCCTCGCCGCCAACGATCCCGCCTTTCTGGCGATGAACCCCTATGTGCGCATCTTCACCGGCCAGATGGAGCAGACCCGCTCCAAATCGATCGTGCCGCTGGTCCATGACATTTTTTGGCGCGAGTTTTCGCTGGCGCGCGAGCGCTCCCTGCGCGGGGTCATGCCGCCGCGGCAAGCGCTCGCGCAGGCGGAGCGCACCATTCAGGCGGCGTTGGACCGGGCGCTCGAGTATGATACCTATGTCAACGCCCGCATGACCACGGAGACTTTTCACGAATGAGGGGATGGACGCACAGGCGCAGCTGCTCCGACCGGGGGCGGCACGCTGCATCGCCGCATCGCCGCAGCGCAGGATTTCCGGAATGAAGGCCCTCAGGAAGAATGCAGTATGGGGCTATCTTTTTGCCTCGCCCTGGATTATCGGCTTTCTCGTCTTCGGCCTCTATCCGGTGCTGATCTCGTTCTATTACAGCCTCTGCCAGTACGATGTGCTGCGCATCCCCCAGTTCATCGGCTTGCGCAACTATCGCGAGTTGCTCTTCGGGGATCATTATTTTTACAGCGCCGTCTGGAACACGCTCTTTTACACCCTGGTGCGCACGCCGCTGGTGATTCTTGGCTCACTGGCGCTGGCGCTGCTCGTCAGCAAGGCTGTGCATGGCGTGCGTTTTTTCCGCACCATCTACTTCATGCCCTCGATCATATCGGGGGTCATATTGTCGGTGTTGTGGATGTGGCTGCTCAATCCCGAATACGGGCTGGTCAACTCCGGCCTGCACTTCTTCGGCCTGCAGGGACCGCTCTGGTTGATCGATCCGCATTGGTCCAAGCCGGCGATCATCCTGATGAGCGTCTGGTCGCTCGGCGGCGGGCGGATGCTGGTCTTTCTCGCCGCGATCCAGAACGTCCCGCAGCACTTTTACGAGGCGGTCGAGATGGACGGCGGCGGGCGTTGGGCGCGCTTCCGTCACGTCACCCTGCCTTTCATCTCGCCGGTGCTCTTCCTCTGGTGCATTCTCGAGATCATCGGCGCGCTCCAGGTCTTCGTCGAGGCCTATGTCATGACCAAAGGGGGGCCGCTCAATTCGACCCTCTTCTACAATCTCTATCTCTACAACAAGGCCTTTGATGATTTTGATATGGGCTACGCTTCGGCTCTGGCCTGGCTGCTTTTCTTGCTGGCGGGCATTATCACCTTTATTCAGTTCCGGGTGAGCCGGAAGTGGGTCTACTACAGCGGCGGAGTGACAAAATGAGCGGCAGGAGGGATCAGTTACGGGCTTTCTGGAATCAGCTTCACTACAGCGGCGGAGTGACAAAATGAGCGGCAGGAGGGACAGCATGATGGATGCGGCGGGGACGGGCGTGATTCGACTTCCGGCCCGCCGCCTGAACCGCCGGAAACGCATGGACTATCTCCTCTTTCTGGCGATGGCGGTCATCGCCCTCTTTTTTCTCCTGCCCTTCATCTGGATCCTGATCACCTCGCTCAAACCGGAGGCTGAGGTCTTTTCGCGCGCCTTTTTCCCCGGCCGGCTGCACCCGGAGAATTACCTCCGGCTTTTGGACAAGATGCCCTTTCTCCAGTATCTGCAAAATTCGGTTTTCATCACCGCCATCTCGGTCCTCGGCGTGGTCCTCTCCAGTTCGCTGGTGGGCTATGCCTTCGGCTGCATCACCTGGCCGGGGCGGAATTTTCTCTTCTACTTTGTCATCGCCACGATGATGCTGCCGATGCAGGTGACGATGATCCCGGTTTTTGTCATCTTTACCAAACTGGGGTGGCTCAACACCTTCAAGCCCCTGACCGTGCCGATGTTCCTGGGCGGCGGGGCCTTTAACATCTTTCTCATGCGCCAGTTTTTCATGACCGTGCCGGCGAGCCTGCTCGACGCGGCGCGGATCGACGGCTGCAGTGAGCTCGGCATCTGGTGGCGGATCGTCCTGCCCCTGGCCCGGCCTGCGCTGGCGACGGTGGCCATCCTCACGTTCATGTTCACCTGGAACGATTTTCTCACACCCCTGATCTACCTCTCCGACAAGGCTAAAGGCACCCTCGCTTTGGGACTGGGGCAGCTGGCTGGACAACAGCAGCCGGAGTGGGCGGTGCTGATGGCGGCCTCGGTGCTGATGATGCTGCCGGTGATCGTCCTCTTTTTTCTCTTCCAGAAGTATTTCATTCAGGGATTCACGATGAGCGGGATCAAGGAATGACGTCCAATTGAGGAGGCAGGCGTTGAAAGCAACGATACATCGATTCGGGCTGTTGCTCGCCCTGCTGGCGGGCGTGGTCACCGTGCAGGCGGGCACAACCGGCAAAATCGCCGGTACCGCCGTCGACCGGGAGAGCGGTGCACCCCTGCCTGGTGTCAATGTCGCACTGGCAGGGACCACGCTCGGGGCCTCCGCCGGGCTGGACGGCAGCTTTTTCATCCTCCAGGTGCCGCCCGGCACCTACACGGTCAAGGCGAGCATGATCGGCAAGCAGACGGTGATCATCGAGAACGTCATCGTCAAGGTCGATCTCACCACCACACTGCGCATCAGGATGGTGGATGAGGCCATCGCCCTCGGCAAGGAGGTGACCGTCTACGCCGAAGCCCCGGTGATCCAGAAGGATGTCACCGCCAGCATCCAGAACCTCGGCCTCCGGGAATTCGAGCGCATCCCGATGCGGGACACCAAGCAGGGACTGATGGTGCAGGCCGGCGTCTTTTTCGACCCCATCCCGGTCGCCGGCGGACTGGGCTCGGCGGGCAAAGGAGAGACCCGCTACGCCGTCCGCGGTGGCAGTCAGGATGAGGTGAAGTGGTTCATCGACGGCGCTCGCGTCAGCAATCTGGTTATGGGCCGCGCCGACTGGGGCGGCTCCTTCACCAACATACCGCTGCCAGCGATCAAGGAGGTTCAGGTGATGACCGGCGGCTTCACCGCCGAGTACAGCGAGGCCCAGTCCGGCGTCGTCAGCATCGTCACCCGCGAGGGCGGCGACGCGCTGCACGGCTCGGCGGATCTCAATTACGGCCTCGCCGGACAGCACCATTTCGGGAACTATCTCTATGACCGCAAAACCGAGAAGGAGTTCCGGGCGCATACCCTGGCCGACGGCTCCCTCGATCCCGCCTGGTGGACCGCAACGCGCCAGGCCCAGGTCTATGACTATCGCAAGATCCCCGATTACACCGGCACGGTGAGCCTCGACGGCCCGCTCTTCCGGCTGCATGGCGCTCCGGTCAGCTTTTTCACCGCGCTGCAGCTCAAAAAGGCGGCCTATACCCTGCCGCATCCGCGCGACTCGCGCGACAGCCGCAACCTGATGTTCAATCTTGCCTGGAATCCCCGCAGCATCAAGATGAAGCTCACGGGCTTTTACAACGAGGACGATCACTGCACCCTGCAGGAGAACGGGGATTTCACCAATCAGGCTAAATACTACCGCGGCTGGGGCTCCCTGCTCCATACCACCACCTGGATGCTCAATTACGGCTTCACCCGTCTCCTCAGCGAACGCCTTTACTACGATCTCAAACTCGGCACCTACTGGTCGCGATTCAGGGAAAAGCCCAGCGATTACAGCCTGATCGGGGCGAGCCAGAAACCGACCCTGTGGGGCTTTCACCGCTATGACGGCTATGAGGATGAGCCCTTCGACCACTATGCCCCGGCCCTCTACAACGATGTGGTCACCGGCGATATCTCCCTGATCGGCACGGTCAACTGGCAATTCGACCGCAACAATCTCCTCAAAAGCGGCGCCGAGTTCCGCTACAATACCTTCGACGAACGGGAGAGCTATCGCGTCCCCTCGTTCACCCGGGACAAGTCCCTCTGGCTGAACCGCGGACTGATGGCCAACTATCATCCCCTCCAGGCGGCCCTCTTTCTTCAGGACAAGATGGAGTTCGAGAGCATGATCCTCAACTTCGGGCTGCGCTACGACTATTTCGATCCCAACTATACCTGGTTTGCGCCGACGACCCTCTATAATCTGGCCATCAATCCCGCTTATGATACAGCCCTTGATCCCGACAAGGATCAGATCGATGCCAACGGCAACGTCAAGTACTCTTTTGACAACGTCCTTAACAAGCCGCGGCAGGCCGCCAAACGCTACAACATGTTAAGTCCGCGCTTCGGTGTTTCCTTCCCGATCAGCGATAACTCCCTGCTCCACTTCAATTACGGCCATTATTACCAGATGCCGCCGCTGGACCAGATGTTCGAAATTGGCTATTTCCGGCCGGAGTACATCGTCAAAAAGATCGCCGCCGAGCGCGCCGCCGCGGCTGCCGAGGGGCGCGAACCGGCCCATATCGCCTCCAACGATGGCGATGCCGAGCGGGTGGTCGGTTTCACCAACCAGCCCCTCAAGCCGCAGAAGACCATCCAGTTCGAGGCCGGCTTCAAACAGAGCTTTACCGGGATTGCCGTCCTCGATCTTGTCGCCTATTACAAGGATGTCTTCAACCAGACCCAGGAGCGGGTCGGTCTTTTCGACCATCACATCTACGGCTGGGACCCCTTCAACAAAGTCACCACCCCCAACGCCTCCTACCAGACTTATCTGGCGGGCGACTATGGCGACTCGCGCGGCATCGAGGCGGCGGTGCACACCCTTTTCAGCGATCTCATCATTTTCGACATCAATTACAGTTTTTCCCGCGCCACGGAGGGCCGGGCGACACCCGGGGTCATCCGCTATGACGGCCAGGGCAACGCCACCTATACCTGGGACGCGGATGTCAACAAGCGCATCCCGGTCGAGAAGAGCTACTCCCGGCCCCATGTCCTGCGCGTCAACAGCTACCTTCGCTATCCCAAATCCGGCAGCGCCCGGACGGTCGACCGCCTCCTCCAGGAGAGCAGCCTCAGCTTGCTCTTCAATTACTACAGCGGCCAGGCGTATACCTATCTCACGCCCACCGATCCGCCGGACACCTATAACAACTACCGCTTTCCGGCCATCTTTACCTTTGATCTCAAGCTCGAGAAGCAGTTCACCCTGCGGGGCAGCCATGTGATGAGCTGGTACGCGAACATCACCAACCTCTTGGACCGGAAAAACCTGCGCTCCTACGGCGATGCCCTCTTCGACAGCGAGGCCACCAAGAAATTCATCGAAAAGGGCACGGTTTCGACCGTTGACGCCGACGGTTATGATATCAGCTGGCAGAATTACTTCGAAACCCGCCGGATCTACATGGGGGTGAAGTATTCATTTTAATAACCTCGCGTCAGGACGCGGAGACGTAGCGAAAAGAGATCACTGTTTCTCACAATGGCACGGAGGATGAGGCTGAGCACCAGAGGGGGTGGCCGGTGGCCGCCAGATTTTTTGGCTTTCTTTGTGGCTCCGTGCCTTGGTGAGAGTCCGTTTTTTTCGTTCCCACCTGACCCCGATTTCAGGTGGGAACCAGATTAATTAACCGAGGCACACAGAAGAGCATGCAGATATTTTCCCTTTGTGTCTTTGTGGCTCCGTGAGAGAAATATCTGCTCCTCGTGCTCTGCGCCTCTGCATGATGATCGTCTTTTGTCCAAGCAGTGAATAGAAAAAGGCTAACCGAAAAGGGCATGCCATGAAATCCAGATATTGCTGCCTGTTGCTGATTCCCCTGTCCCTCTTCGCCCAGGCGCGCAAAGCCGAGTTCAGGATCCATGACCGCGGGGTGCTCTGGGAGACCATGAAGGACGACGGTACCATCGGCGCCCCGGATCCCACCAACCGCTTCCAGTACTATCCGAGCATGGACTGGCCCGGCGGCCCGGAGACGATGATCAAGGACGACCAGCGCTCCTACATGCTCGGCGCCGGCCTCTGGATCGGCGGCCGCCATGATAACGGCGCCCTCTTCTTCACCGAGAACGGCCCCTTCACCTATGTCGACAACGGCACCTTCGCGCCGCTGGAGGTGAAGGAGAATTTCCTCGAAGAGAGCGGCTACAATCCGGTCGAGGCCGATCAGCGTATCACGATGCGGCTGACCACCACGGAAAAGATCGAGGTGCATCGCACCAGCCGGGCCTGGAGCTATCCCGGTGTGAACAATTTCATCCTCCTCGACTATACCTTTATCAACCGCAACACCGGCCCGGTCACGGACCTTTATCTCGGCTTCCCCTATCTGATCCGGCCGAGTTACCAGGACTTTGTCGTTCATAACGGCTGGGGCGACGATTTCAACCGCACTGATGATTTCGTCCGCTTTGACGACGAATTCCTGGCCCTCTACTCCTGGGACGACACACCCAACTACACCCTGCCGACAGATGTGGGCAATTACTGGGACGACAAGAACGAACTGCGCACCCCGGGCTATGCCGGCTATGCCCTGCTCGAGGCCGCGCCGGCCCGGGGGGGGCAGGCCCAACCCGCGGTCGTGCTCTATGCCCAGCTCCTCAACAACGAACGCTACTTCACCCTGACCAGCAGTTCGGCGGCCGACCTATATGCCATCCTCAGCGGCCAAAATCGCAGCCTCCAGGCCGCCGATACGGACCATCTCTCTCCCTTCATGCTTATGGCCATGGGCCCCTATGACCTGGCCGCTGGGGATTCGGTCCGGATCGTCCTCGCCGAAGCGGTCGCCGGCATCTCCCTCGAGATCGCGCGCAAGGGGCTGGAGGCGCAAAAGCAGCTGATGCTCGGGGAGGATCTGCTCTTCGACAGCATCGACCAGGCCTGGAAGCTCTATAAAAACAACTATGCCGTCAAGGCGGTGCCGCCGCCTTCGCCGGCCCTGCAGATCATCCCGGTGCCGGAGAACCAGTCGATCACCCTCAACTGGCAGCCCGTCGACGCCGGCTGGGTGGATCCCCTCACCGGCGCCGCCGATTTTTATGAATACCGCGTCTATCGCAGCCGCATCTCCTATATCGGCCCCTATGAACAGATCCGCGTGATCCGGCCGAGCCGCGCCACCGACATGACCCGCTTTTTCAATGCCGAAAAGAACCTGTGGATCATGGAGGATGCCACCATCAGCCTCGGCGCCGGATATTTCTACTATGTCACCGCGGCGGACCAGGAGGGCAACGAAAGCGGCATGACCAACCGCAACGCCAGCGCGGTCTATGCCATCCGCAGCCCGGCGGCGACTGCGCTGAACGTCACGGTCTTTCCCAATCCCTTCCGCATCACCTCCGGCTTTCCGGTCAGCGGCGCGGAGAACTCGATCGTCTGGACCAATCTGCCCGCCGAGTGCACCATCCGGCTCTACACCAGCAACGGCGAACTGATCAAGACCCTGCGGCACCGCAGTCCGGTCTCCGGCGAGGAGACCTGGGATCAGCTCACGGATGCGCGGCAGCGCCCGGCGCCGGGAATCTATTTCTGGACGGTCGAATCCGCTGTGGGAAATGCCAAGGGCACCTTACTCATTATAAAGTAGAAGACGACTATGAAAATAAAACTGCTCGTTGCAGGCTTGCTGCTGCTGCCAGGGCTCCTTCTTGCCCAGTACGATTATGGCTTTGATTTTGCCAAGACTGGATCGGGCGGCCTGCAGTTTCTCAAGATCGGCGTCGGCGCACGCGAGTGCGCCATGGGTGAGGCGGTCACCGGCGCGGTGCGGGATGTCAATGCGGTCTACTGGAATCCGGCGGGCCTGGCCTGGGCGACGGAATACCAGGCCGCGTTCTCGCACAACACCTGGCTGGTCAACAGCAAGGAGATGGCCGCGGCGGTCGCGCTCCCCTTTAAAACCTTTACCATGGCCATCAGTGCCCTCTCCTTCGCCATCGCGGATTTCGAGGAGACCACCGTCACCCATCCGGAGGGCACCGGCCGCATGGTCAGCGCCGGGGACGCCATGCTCGGCATCGCCGTAGCGCGGATGTTCACCGACAAGCTCGCCATCGGCGGCCAGCTCAAGTATGTCAACGAAAAGCTCGACGATTACAGCCTCAACAATGTGCTCTTCGACGTCGGCGCCCTGTACTATACCGGCTTCCGCAACCTCCGCCTCGCCTTCGCCCTGCAGCACTTCGGGCCGGATATGAAGATCGTCGATCAGAGCTTCCGGACGCCGCTGCTCTTCCGCCTCAACGCCAGCGACGAACTGTTCAAGAGTGCGGAGATGGCCCTGACCGTCGCGGCCGAGCTGGTCCATGCGACCGACAATGTCGAGGTGGTCAATCTCGGCACGGAGCTGCAACTGCGCAACCTGTTCTACCTGCGCGGCGGTTACCGCTTCAACACCGACGAGGGCAAATTCGCCTGCGGCTTCGGCCTGGTCACGCCGGCGATGGCGGGGGTGAATCTCAAACTTGACTATGCGTTCGTTCCCTCCGAACTCGTCTTCGATAATGTGCACCGATTCAGTGTGGGGTTGGTATTTTGAAACGAACGATCACGATCAGAGGCGCAGCCCTGCTTATGGCCATGATGCTTTGCGGGTGCAAGATCACCCAGATCACCCAGCCCGCTGCGGCGGACCCGAACAGCGAGATCACCGTGCAGATCAGTGTCCTCGCCAATGATGTGCCGGAGCCCAATGCCCACAAGGGCGTGCTCGGCCTGCTCCTGCCCCGCGACTGGCAGGTGCTGGAGGCGGTCTATCGCTCGAGCCTCGGCGCGGGCGATCTCGAAGCCAGCGCAGCCTGGAGCGACTCACTCGAACAGTGCTATCCGGCTGCCGGTTTTGCAGGGGAAATGCAGTGGCAGGGTCTGATCTCGGACCAGGGCTACGCCCACACCAACCCGGCGGTCATCACCATCACGGTGCGGCTGCGCACCGGCGCGGCCGAGGGCTGCTTCAAGTTGGGCTACCTCGTCACCAAGGCCACCGGCGGCCTGCTCTGTTCCGGCCAGGAGAGCTGGGCGCCCTTCTCCTATCCCAACCGCATCGCCGTGCCGGCGGCGGCCGCTTGCCCAGAGGAATTCAAGGTCGAAAGGGCGGAGACATGGGACCGGCTGTTACAACGCTCCTCGGGCTGGACCGGCTCCGACGGCATCTACTCGATCCCGGTTGACGGCAGCGAGCAGCCGCACGGCCAGGACCATCTCATCCTCTTCAGCGATACCTTCATCGGTCAGGTCGACGCGGCCGGCAAACGGGTCAATTCGACCATCGTCAACAACACCCTCGCCTGGCTACGCGGCAACCGCCCTGCCGCGGACAGTATCTCCTTCATGTGGGGCCGCTCCGGCACCTCCCCGCGCGCCGTTTTTACACCCGCCACCGCCTCGGCGGCGCCCAATGATCTCTACTGGCTCATGGACGGGATTCACATCGACAGCCTGTTCCACGTCTTTGCCCTCCGGCTCCATACCACCGGCAGCGGCGCTTTTGATTTCGCCCTGAACGGGGTGGTCATCCTCTCCTTTGCCCTCGACGAAAACCATTATCCGGTCGATGTGCAGCAGACCGACCTGCCCTTTTTCGTCAAGCAGGGGGTGCTGAGCGCGGCGCTCGGGCAGGCGATTCTGCCCAACACCCGCGCCAGCGGCAACCGCCACTACGACGGCTACCTCTATATTTATGGCCCGCGCGACGATGCCTCGGGCAAGAGCCTCATCGCCAGCCGCGTTCTGCCGGAGCATATCCTTGATTTCAGCCAATGGCAGTTCTGGGATGGCCGCGGTTGGTCCGGCAATCCGGAGGCCTGCGCTGCGATCACCGACCGTCTCTCGCAGGAGTTCAGCATCACCGAGGTGGGGGACCGCTATGCTCTCGTTTTTCAGCTCGGCTCGACAGTGGCCATTCGTCTCGGCGACTCGCCCGTCGGCCCCTTTGGTTTTTACAACGAGATCTACAAATGTCCCGAGGTCAATATCTCGGGGAATGTCTTCATCTACAACGCCAAGGCGCATCCCTCGCTTTCGGAAACGGACTCGCTGTTGATCAGCTATAACGTCAACACCCTGAGCTTTGCGGAAAATCTCACAATTGCGGATATTTACCGGCCGCGCTTTATCAAGCTGGCGACGGCGGCACTGCCCAGCGCAGTCGCCGTGCCCGTGCAGGCGCCGGAGGCTTTCCGGCTGCTGCAGAACTATCCCAATCCCTTCAATCCGGTTACCACCATCGCCTTCGAGCTGCCGGAACCGGGCCGGGTCAGCCTGCGCATCTGCAATGCCAGTGGCGAGGCTGTCGAGACGGTATTCGCCGAGTGCAGCATGCCCGCAGGCCGCTATACGACGCGTTGGGAGCCGTATAACCTGGCCAGTGGCGTCTATTTTTACCTCCTCGAAGGCCCGGGCTGGCGGGAAACAAGAAAGATGATGTATATCCGATGAGAAAACCTGTGCTGTTGGGCTTCTTCGTCTTGATCGCCGCGGCGGCTCTGCCGGCTCCGGCTGCGCCACTTGCGGCGGGAGCGGCTTTGACGCTGCGGCCGGATGGCACCCTCCCCTTGTGGCTGAGCAACGGCCCTTTTGAGATCCGCACCACAGGCTTTGGCGACCTGTCGGACGCGGCGCCTCTCGCCGAGAAGGGCCTCGCGCCGCGGAGCGGGAGGATGGAATCCAATCCCGTTGCCACGGGCGGGGAGAGCCCCTGGCTCTACCTGGCGCCCGATGCGGGCGGCTATGCCGATTTCCATCCCTGGTATGGCTGGAAAATCCTCGCCACCGCCGAGAAGGTCTGGTATGCCCGGATCGTCTATGCCTGGGCTGAGATCAGCAGCGCGACCGAACAGCGGGCGCTCCTCCACTTTGGCGGCAACACCATCGTGCGGATCCTGCTCAACGATTCGACCGTCTACCATTCCTTGCAGGAGGTTAACGCCGTGCGCGACGGCTTTACCGCGGTGGTGACGCTGCACAAGGGGAGCAACCGCCTGCTCATTGTGACCGCCACCTCGCACCGCAATCACGCCGTCAGCTTTTTTGATCCGATCCGTTTCGAATGGGGCTTTTATTGCCGGCTGGCCGCGCCCGGCGGTCAGCCTCTTTCCGGCATCTCCCTGCCCTTCCGGCCGGAGGCGGGCCCGGCCGGCTTCAGCCTGACGCCGACCTTTTTTTACCGGCAGGTGGGGGAGAAGCTGCTGCAAAAATACCTGCTCGAGATCCAGTCGGACCAGCCGGAAAAGGTGCCGGCGCGGCTGAAAATTCCGGCGCTGCGGCAAGAGATCGTCCTGCCGGATATCGCCCTGGGGATCAACGCGCGCTCACTCTGGCTGCCCGAACCCGCCGCAGCACTGCAGACCACCGCTCGGCTCGAATGCGGCCGGAGGGCTCTGGAAAAAAGCGTCTCGCTCAAACCGCTGCCCAAATACGAGCTCTATTTCATGCCGATGACCCACATGGACATCGGCTATACCAATCCCCAGCCGGTGGTCATCGAACGGCAACTGCAGACCCTCGACCAGGCGGCCGCAAAATGCGCAGCGGATCCGGAGTTCCGCTGGACCATTGAGACGATGTGGCAGCTGGAGAATTACCGCTGCTCGCGCTCCGCTGCGGCGTTCGACCACCTCATCGCTTTGATCAAGTCGGGCCGGATCGCGGTCTCACCCCTCTACACCAACCCCTACACCGGCTGGGTGAGCGAAGCGGAGATGGCGGCGGCCTTCCGCCTTGCCGAGTTCTATCACCAGCGTTACGGCCTCGACTACTTTACCGCGGTCTATAACGATGTGCCGGGACAATCCTGGGCCCTGCCGCAATACCTGCGCAAGGCCGGCGTCCGCGTCCTCGTCGACGGCATCAACGAACTCTTCTCCGACTACAAGTATCAGCAGAGCCTGCCCAAGGTTTTTCGCTGGGCCGGTTCCAGCCGGGATACCCTGCTGCTCTACCTCACCGAGGCCTACACCGAGGGGTCACGTTACGGACTCGAGCGCGACACCACCGCCATCGCCAACCGCATCTGGCACCGCGTGAACAACCTGCTGCGGCGCGGCTATCCCTATGAGCAAATCCTCATCAGCGGGGCGTTTTCCGACAACAGCGGCATTGCTCTGGCCCAGTACGAGCACGCGCGCGAATGGAACCGGCACTATGCCTGGCCGCGTTTTATCATCGCCACCCTGGACGATTTCGGCCGGGCACTCCATGCCCGGAAGCAGAGTGACCTGCGGACCGTGCGCGGCGACTGGACCTCCGATTGGGACATCCTCTACCAGGGGGAGACGCGGCGCATGGTCGAGTACCGCGAGGTCCAGAACCAGCTGCCGGGGGTCGAGCTGCTCGCCACGCTCTCCGCGGCCCTGAATCCCGCCGCGGCCAGCGGCGCGGATGAGATCGCGGCCGTCTATGACGGCCTGCTCAATTTTTCCGGCCATGGCAGCGGCCTTGAATATGGCCTGGGTTCACGCGAGGAGAACCTTTACACCGATGCGGTCCGCGCCGAAACGGTGCACAGCGCCTGGATGCGCACCCGGGCCTTGCGCGAACGGCTGCTCTACCGCCTCACCGCTGCGAAGGAGAGCTTTAGCTCGCATGGGGTGATCGTCTTCAATACCCTGACCTGGACGCGTTCCCTGCCGGTGGAGATTGATTTTCCCGAGACCGATCGCGCCGGCTATGCGGTGCTCGACCTTGCCAGCGGCAAAGCGGTTCCGGCGTATCGCCGCGGCGCGCGGCTCACCTTCATCGCGCCCGAGGTGCCGGGGGTCGGCAGCCGCCAGTTCGAGCTGACCGCGGCACCGGAGCCGGGCGCCGCCCTGGAATCTGGCGCCGACCCGGAGGAACAAAACACTGGCGCCCACCCCGAGGCCTCAGACGGTGCCCCGGAATCTCGCGCCCACCCGGAGGCACAAAACACTGGCGCCCA
>DAOQAG010000010.1:8532-88322 GCA_035353815.1 bacterium | reverse complement strand
CAGACGGTGCCCCGGAATCTCGCGCCCACCCGGAGGCACAAAACACTGGCGCCCACCCCGAGGCCTCAGACGGTGCCCCGGAATCTCGCGCCCACCCGGAGGCACAAAACACTGGCGCCCATTTGGCAGCGGCACTCGTCATCGAGAACAAATATTACCGCATTAGCGCTACAAATGACGGTTGGTCGCTCCTCGACAAGACCAATCTGACGCCGCTCTTCGATGCGGCGGCCGCGCTCCCCGCCCTGGTCCCCTTGCGTAAGCGCTTTCAGCTCGGCGAATCCTTTACACCGCTTGCCCTCCAGAGTGGCGCAGCCGAAGTGGAGCGAAATGCGGTCTATGAAGAGATAGCCGTGCCATGGCAGGATCCGCTCTTCCGCACCCTCCGCATGCGGCTCTGGCATGATCTCAACCGCATCGATGTCGCGGTGGAACTGGATCTCTCCGGCCAGCAGCAGACCGCCTATACCGAGGAGTACGGCCTCGCCTTCCCCTTCAAAGCGCCGGCAGGAAAGATCCGCTGTGAAACCCTGGGCGGCCTGACCGGGTTGGAGGAGCGCTTCAGTGCGGTGGGCCACACGGCTTTCTCGATCCGCCGCGCCATCGGTATCGAGTCAGGCGGGAGCACCTGCCTGCTGGCCTCGCCCGACTGCCGAGTCTTCGTGCTGGATACCGTCAAGGCCGGCCGCACAGCGATCGCCAATCTGCTCAACAATTTTCCGGAATCCTGGAACCGCAACGAGGAAAAGCAGGGCATAGTGACCTTTCGTTTCAGCCTGGCCCGGATGCTGCAAGCGGAGGCGGATCCGGCCGTTTTCGGCTGGGAGGTTGCGGCCGCTCCCCTGATCCGCCGCAGTTTTTACGACCGGACTGAGCCGCTCCGGCATTATCTCCAGGCTAGCACCAGCCGGGTCAAACTGATCTCGCTGCGGCCGGTCACTTCCTCCCCGGATCGTTTCGAAATGCTGCTGCAGAACAGCGATCCGGCGGGCGTTCAGGAGGTGACCGTGCGCTCCGATCTCCTCCTGACCGGTGTACAAGTCACGCGGCTGGATCTGCTCGGACGGCCGCAGGAAACCATCCCGGTGCGCAACAGCGTGTTCACCCTGACGCTGGGGCCGAACGAACTGGTGCGCATCGGCATCGCGGGGAGAGATGAACCGTGAAAAGCAAGCTCAAGATAGAATACTGCCGTGACCTGGGGGCCCAGTTCCGGCAGAATCCGCACCATATGGTGGGGCAGGACGGGGCCTTTACCATCCCGACCCGCGCCGGGCTCCTCTGGTTCTTTGGCGATACCCTGATCGGAGCGCGGCGTCCCGGCAGCAGCCTCTGGTATCCGGATGGCGCGCCGGTCGGCCCCCTCGATATGAGCGGCAAGGCGGGCATCGAACGGATGGTGAACAACACCGGCCTCCTCAGCACCTCCCAGGTCGGTCCGGAGGGGATCAGCGATTTTCGCTACATTCTCGATGACCAGGGCGAAATCAAAGCCCTGATCCCGCTCGAAGCCGATGAGGACCCTGACCGCGTCCGCGTCTGGTGCCTGCATGGCGTTGAAATCGACAACTGGATCTATCTCTTTTTTATCAAGGTCGTCACGATCGCCGAAGGCCTCTTTCCGGTCAATTTCCGTATCCTCGGCTCGGGTCTGGCCATCGGCGACGCTGAAACCTGGGAGTTTAACCGCATAGTCAGCCACGGCAGCGACATCTGGTGGCGGGAGAACCAGCCGCACTTCGCCGCCGCCATCCTTAATCCCGAAGGGGAATTCCTCTATCTCTACGGGGCCTTGCAGGGCAAGGACACCGTGCAGCGCTGCTATCTGGCGCGGGTCAAAAAATGCGACATCAAGCGCCGCGAACGCTACGAATACCTCTGCACCCTTGCCACTGAGGAAGGGACGCCCCCCGGCGCCGCAGCCTGGGCTGGCGGGGAGAGCGAAGGAAGCAATGGTCCGGTGCCGCACTGGTCGCGGCGAGTTGGCGAGGCCATCCCCCTCTTCGAAGGCATGCCCAACGAACTGTCGGTCTCCTGGAATGGCTATCTCGGCTGCTACCTGGCCGTCCATAGTCTCGACCTCACCGGCCGGATCGTCGCCCATACCGCGGCCGCGCCCTGGGGGCCCTGGAGCGAGCCGGTCGATCTGTATCAGGTCCAGGTTCCCCATCCTGCGCATTTGCCTTATCCGCAGCTGATCTACGCGGCCAAGGAGCACCCGGCGCTGGCCCAGGAGGGGGGGAGGACGATCTACATCACCTATATCGAATTCGAAGAGTATTTTCCCCATCTTGTGCAAGTACGATTTGCCTGAAATGAGGCCCGCGTGATTCCGACCTGCAGCGAACTGGGCAGCGACCGGCTTGTCCATTCCTTTGGTGATCTTTTCAGCCCCCCGGGGATCACTAATTTCTGGGGTTGTTGCCAGGCCGACCTCGATATCACCGGGGTGCGCAGCCTCAATTTCCCGCCTTTTACCAATTCGGACAAGGTGACGGGCGCCCTCTTTCTCGATGGCTGCTATTTCGCCGCACACAACCGTCCCATCTCCTTCACCTGGTATCCCGACCGGATCGAACGCGAGACCGAAATGGCGGGACTGGAGCTCAGGTCGACGATGATCCTGCCCTTCGGCATGAGCGCACTGCTCCTCCGCCTCGAGATGCAGCACACGGGCGCGGATGAGCGCACGGTGCAGGTCAGATTCGGCACCTCCGCCACCATCACCCGGACTACGGACAGCGGCAAACTCTACATTCCGCCGCTGGAGGAGGACAACCGGATCTCCATCGCAGAGTCCCACCGCGCCATCCTCTTCACCGCCCGTCACAGCGAGGCCTGCTCGCTCCAGGGCTTGTGGCCCGCAGCCGACCGCGCGGCCGGATCCGGACTGGAGAAAACGGTGACCATCCCGCCGGGTGGCACCGTCACTCTCTATTATCTCAATATCATCGCCGGCGACACCGAGGCGGCCCTGGCGCTGTTCGACAGCCTGGCCAACGCCGGGCTCGATGATCGCTTCGCCGGGCATCGTCGCGCCTGGGACCAGCAGATTGCGGCGGCCTTTGCCCCCGGCAACAGCGAGTACTCCGGCTTTCTCCCCACGCTGCAGACCGCAGATCCGGAGATCCGCCGCCTCTACTACACGGCCGCCCTCGGCGTGATCTATTTCCGCCGCGACAATCCCTTCTCGGTCATCGGCCGCGCCTACGATACCCTCATGCCGCGCTACTGGCAGGGCACCACCTTCATCTGGGATTACTTTCTCAGCTCGGAGGTCCACGCCCTCCTCGATCCCGAGGTCCAGCGCAAGTACATCGAATTGTGGATGGGGACCGACGTCCATACCCATTTCGGCACCGAATACCTCACCGGCGCCACCGTCGGCCCCTGGTACGCCGTCAATGATTTCGCCCTCTCCTGGCTCGCCAACGACTATCTGCGCTGGAACGGGGATTTTGCCTGGCTGGATCGCACCCTGCCCGCCTCCGGCAAGCGCATTTTCGACTATCTGCAGGAGTACGCCACCAACTACCGGCAGTTCCGCACCGCCGCCGGCCTGGCGGATTACGGCGGCATCAATAACCTGCTCGAGTGCGTCAGCACCTATCTCCATGAGGTGGCGAGCCTGAATGCCGGCAACATCTTCAGCCTGCGCACCCTGGCGGAGCTGTGGGCACACCGCGGGGCCCTGCAGGAGGCCGCCTCCTGCCGCGCTGAAGCCGACACCCTGCTCGGCGAGCTGATGAAGCTCTACACCGGCGGCGGCTTCTGGAACGCGCGCTTCCCCGGGGGCGAGTTGGTCGAGGTGCGCCACGGCTACGATTTCATGACCCTGCTCACCACCATCGCCGACGATCTCAGCACCCGGCAAAAGGAGGAGATGGTGCGCTTTTTTGTGGAGGAGCTGCAGACCCCGCTCTGGATGCGCGCCCTTTCGCCACGGGATCCCAACGCGATGTTCTCGGTGCGGCCGGACCACCAATGGAACGGCGCCTACACCGCCTGGCCGGCCCTCGCCGCCACCGGACTCTACCGCATCGGCCGCGGCGATGTCGCCACCTCCTGGCTTAGAGGCCTGGCGCGTTCGGCCAATCAGGGCCCCTTCGGCCAGTGCCATTTCGTCGAATCCGCCGTACCTCCCGATTCCGGCGGAGCCCGCAAGGCCTTTTATGAATGGCCCTACGGCGCGGACTGGGCCTGCTCCTCCAGCGGCAGCTATCTGACGACGGTGATTGAAGGACTCTTCGGAGTGCGGGCGACTACCTTCAACGGTATTAGTGCTACGCCGCAGTTCGCCGGCTTTGATCCCGGGGCCGAGCTTCACAATCTCAGATACCAGGGCCGGCTTTATGCGGTCTCACGAAACGGATTAATCCCAACCAAGTGAAGGCCTATGAGAAAATGGATGGTTGTTCTCTTCGTCGCGGCGACGCTGGCGGGCTGCGTCATGCGCAAAAATGAACCGGCGCGCCGTTTCGAACGGCTCCTGAGCCGGATCGAGCGCAACGGCGATGCGGCTCAAAAACAGCAGCTGGTGGACGAGTTTTTCAGGGATCTGCAGCCCGGCGCCTATCCCTTCTTCCCGAGCGATACGGCCTATGTGCTGGTCTACCGGGGGGCGAAGGATTCGGTCGGTGTGCTCGGCGACATGAACAACTGGACGCAGGCGGCATGGATGACGCACGTCGCCGGGACCGATCTCTTTTACCACCGCGGCACAGCGCCGGCCGGTGCTCGCCTCGAGTACTGGTTCGTCTTCGGCAAAAACAGCCTCTGGAGCGTCGATCCCCTCAATCCCGCCAAATCGCTTAACGGCTTTGGCGAACTCTCCGAGCTGGCGATGCCGCGCTACGAACAGCATCCTTTTTTCGCCGAATACCGCTCCGGCCGCAAGGGGAGCGCCGCCGGGTTGAAGGTCCATGAGATGGACTCGGCGGTGCTGGGGTATCCGCACGCCATTCATGTCTATCTGCCGCCAGGCTACGCTACCACACAGCGATACCCGGCCCTCTATCTCCAGGACGGGATCGATTATGTCGAGTTCGCCCAGGTGCCGCAGATGCTCGATCAGCTGATCCGCTCGCGCCGGATCCGGCCGCTGATCGCGGTCTTTGTCACGCCCCCCAACCGCTTTCAACCCGGCATGCCTAACCGCATGACCGAGTATGGTCTGAACGACACCTACGTCCGCTTTTTCGCCGACGAACTTGTCCCCTTCATCGGCCGCACCTACGCCGCGCTCGACGATCCCCGCGCCCGGCTGGTGGCGGGCGACTCCTTTGGCGGGCTGATCTCGGCCTACATCCCCTTTCTGCGGCCGGAGGTTTTCGGCTACGGTTACAGCCAGTCCGGCTATCTCTCCTTCAAAGGGGACACCCTGATCCGGCTCTATCGCGACACGCCGAAACGCCCCGTCCGCCTCTACGTCGATAGCGGCACCTATGAGGAGACGGTCGGCGCCTCGTTTCTGCCCGCCGCGGAGACCAACTTTATTGCCGCCAACCGCCGGTTCGAGAAGGTGCTGGCCGCGCAAGGCTACGAGTTCGTCTACCGCGAGTACCCCGAGGGGCACACCTGGGGCAACTGGCGGCGCCACCTCATCGATGCCCTGATCTGGTTCTTCCCCGGGGAGAAGCCATGAGGATCGGCATCGATGTCGGCCCATCAAAACGATCGAGATGCCGGAAATCTCTCCAGGCGGGAGAAAAGCCATGAGGATCGGCATCGATTTCGGCGGCACCAACGTCAAGTTCGGCCTCTTCGATGAGGCAGGCAACACTCGCAAATTTGCGGTCGAAAAGGTGGCCGATCTCGCCGCAGCGGCCCCGCTGCCGGAGGCCCTGCTCGACGCGGCCGCCCGCTTCGTCGCCGGCGAAGTGCTGACCCGGGGCGGCCTCGGTATGAAGGGAATGGTTGATGTGCAGGCCGGCGGGGTGATCAACGATGTCGGCGCGGCCGACGTTTTTGCGGGCATCGATCTGCGCGGCCGTTTCGCCGCGCGCCTGGGGGTGCCCTTCGCCTTTGACAACGATGCCCGCGCCTACGCCTTTGGCGAATGGAAGTTCGGCGCCGGCCGGGGCTTGTCCTCGATCATCGCCATGACCCTCGGCACCGGCGTCGGCTGCGCGGCGGTCATCGACGGCCGCCTCTTCCGCTCCAGCAATCCCGCCAGTGGCCTCCTCGGCGGCCACATGAGCATCGACCGCCGCGGCCCGGAGTGCCCCTGCGGCCTCAAGGGATGCCTCGAACTCTACTGCTCGGCGGTCAATTTCGAAAAACACCTCCTCGCCGCCTTTCCCGAGCTGACGGCCGAAGCCATCCCCCTCAAGACCTTTTTCGATCAGGCGGAAGCCCGTCCTGACTGGGCCGATGTGAAAGCAGAATTCATCGACAATCTCGCCATCGGGGTGATCAACGTCATGCACGCCTACGGTGTCAATACCGTCGTCCTGGGCGGCGGCCTGATGAAAAGCCATGCAAAGATCATCCCCGGCCTGCTCGAGATCGTCAAACGCCGCGCCTGGATGGTGCCCAGAGGCTATGTGCGCATCCTCCCGGCCATGCTCGAGGACCGCGCTGCCTGCCTCGGCGCCGCCTTTCTTGATCAATGAGGACCAACCGCCTACGGAGAGAGGGCCTTTACTCAATGTTGCACAACGGGAACAAGATATGAAGAACAGTGACCGCGGGGCCCTGACCCCTTTTACGGCCCCCCTGCCGGATGATGCGTCCGCCTACCCGAAAGGGTATTATGATACCCTGCCCGCCTTTACTCTGGCGGAGAAGGAGATCGACAAGGGCTATGGCGGACTCGCCGCCCGGATCGCCGCAAAAATCCCGGTGGGGCTGCGCGTGCTCGTCATCGACGGCTTTCCGGGGGTCGCCTGGGATAGTTTCCTTACCCATCTGCAGGCCGAACTGTTGCGCCGGGAGATCCGCGCCGAACTCCTCCGCTTCGATGCCGCCCTGGCCGATCCCGCCGTCCGCGAGGCCACGCTTCGGCCTTTCCTCGGCGGGGAGGACCGCCTCTTTGGTAAACACTGGCCGTTCGGGCCGGAAATCTTTTTCGATCCGCTCCGGGTGGAGGAGCTGCGCATCACCGCCTCGCTTGGTCGCGCCGAAAATGCCGGCCGGCTCACGATCATCGCCGGCAGCGGGGCCTCCCTGGTCGAACTCTGGGACGAGCTCTGGTATATCGACCTGCCCAAGGATCTCATCCAGGACAAGTTCAGGGCGGGCGCGGCCGGAAATGTCGGCGTCCATGCCGCCGATTGTGAGGCGTTCTACAAGCGCTGCTATTTCGTCGAGTGGCCCGCCTTCAGCCGCCTGAAGCGCAGTCTCTTGCCTCGTCTCGATATTTTTATCGATGGCCAGGATGAGGACGACCCCTCCTGGATGACCGGCGGCGGTTTCTGCGCTGCGCTGGAGGAGATTTCCAGGTCGCCTTTCCGGGTCCGGCCCTGGTTTTACCCTGGACCCTGGGGCGGGCAGTTCATGAAAGGCCACATGAATCTCGATCCGGGCAAACCCAATTATGCCTGGTCCTTCGAGATGATCGTCCCGGAGAACGGCATCGTCTTTCGCAGCGGCAGCCGATTCCTTGAGTGCTCCTTTGATTTCCTGATGTTCGCCCACAACCGCAGCCTCCTCGGCCCGCGTGCGGCCGCGCAATTCATCCACGAATGGCCGATCCGCTTCGACTATCTCGACACCATCGACGGCGGCAATCTCTCCGTCCAGGTCCATCCCCGGCCGGACTATATTAAAAAGGAGTTCGGCGAGACCTACACCCAGGATGAGTGCTATTACATCGTCAACGCCCAACCCGGCGCCCGGGTCTATCTTGGCTTGCAGGAGCATGCCGATCTCGAGGAATTCAAACAAGCCCTGCTCCATTCGCAGGCGACCGGAGAGGAACTGGATGTGGAGGCCTGGATCCACAGCGAGCCCTCCGGACCGCACGACCTCTTTTTCATTCCCAACGGCACCGTGCACTGCAGCGGCCGTGGCAACCTTGTACTGGAGATCAGCGCCACGCCCTATATCTTTACGATGAAGCTCTATGACTATCTGCGGCGGGACCTGGAGGGAAGGCTGCGGCCGATCAACCTCGAGCGCGGATTCGCCAACATCCGGCCCGAGCGGCGGGGAAAGTGGGTCAGCCGGAACCTGGTCGCCCGGCCCAAACTGATCGAGGAGAGCGCAGAAAGCCGCCTCTATGAACTCTACAACCACCCCTGGACCTTTTACGTTATCCTGCGCGCCGAGTTCGCCGCCCGCTATACTCTGCTAACCGAGGGCAGGGGCTTCGCCGTCAACCTCGTCGAGGGTGAAAGGGTGGAGGTCCATTCAGCCAACGGCCGCGTCACCTCTCTGGCCTATCTCGAGACCATGCTCATCCCGGCGGCCGCGGAGGCGGTCACCTTTGTCAACAGGGGCGACCGGCCCTGCCGCCTCGTCCTTGTCTACGTCAAGCCCGAGGCCGGTCTCTCGCTGCCGGTCAACGAGCCCAATGATTAGGTCGTAGCTCGCTCTCGCCCACCCCTCGCTCCCATCCGCCTATCCCTCGCTCCCACCCGCCATCCCTTACTCCCGCCCATCCGCCCGCCCTGCGCTCCCGCCCGCCCCCTTCCATCTCGCTCCCATCCGCCTATCCCTCGCTCCCACCCGCCATCCCTTACTCCCGCCCTTCCGCTCGCCCTGCGCTCCCGCCCGCCCCCTTCCATCTCGCTCCCATCCGCCTGCCCTTCGCTCCCGCCACCCACCCCTCGCTCCTCTCCGGCGGCTCCTGCAACATACTGGTCGACACCGGCCCGACCGGCCCCATCCTGGTCGCCGGCCTGCTGGTGCTGGTCTTCGGCAGGGCCTTCGCCCGGTTCAAACGCTATGCTCCTTGCGCGCGAGAGGGTTTGCAGCGAGCGGTTCCTGCCGGGGGTTCCGCCGGCGATTTTTTTTGACTTTTTTACCGTTCCGTCGTATAATAGGTGAGATAAAAGCGTAACCAGGACGAGGCCCCTATCTCCATTCTCTCTGTAAAAACGGGAGGTCAAGCGCCCCAAGCCGGACCGGAACCGCATGACCCGTTGACCCTGCTTTTTTTAGAATGCGCCGGAGGGTGCGATGACCATTTCCCTGAGGTGGTGAACAAGACCCGGGAGGGCGCCTATTCCCTGGCCTGCCGCTTTCTCCGTGATCCGGAGGAAGCCAGTGATGCCGTGCAGGAGGCCTACATCCGCGTTTGGCACCACCGCCGCCGCTTCGACGGCCGGGTGCTCTTCACCACCTGGCTCTATCGCATTGTGGTGAACCTGTGTTATGACCAACTCAAAT
Source organism: bacterium (assembly GCA_035353815.1). Classification (GTDB taxonomy): domain Bacteria; phylum Zhuqueibacterota; class Zhuqueibacteria; order Residuimicrobiales; family Residuimicrobiaceae; genus JAKPUX01. The sequence goes on along the minus strand of DAOQAG010000010.1, from coordinate 78,989 downwards.
CCAGGCGGCGACGCAGGCGTGCGATGGAGGGCCTGATGCACGAGTCGGCGGACACTCACCCGGAAGACGACACAGGCACAGATGAGCCGGAGATCCTGGAAAAAGTCATGCGGGCCTGTCAGGCCCTGCCGCCGAAGCAGCGGATGGTCTTTATCCTGCGCGATCTGCAGGACCTGGAAATGGAGGAAATCGGCAAAATCACCGGGCTGAAGATGGGAGCCGTCAAGAGCAATCTCTATTATGCGCGCAAGGCGCTCTTCAGGATATTGAACAAGTTGGGATCCTAGAATGAAGTGCAAGCAGTACGAAAAGTATGCCTATCTGATGCGCCCCGGCGAGCTCTCAGCCGCCGAGGAGGAAGAATGGCGTGCGCATCGCCACCAGTGTCCTTCCTGCCGGTCGCTTTATGCCGCGATCACAGCGCAGCAACAGGCGATGACAGAATGGCGAGGAGCCAACGCACCCGGCCGTCCACCGGCCACCGCAGAGATCCTGCGCCGGATCGCCCGTCATGAAAAAGAGCGCCCATCCCGCCTCCTCAGCCCCCTTGCCCATCCCCGCTGGCAGTGGGCCCAGGCAGCCGGGGTGATGGCCCTCTGTGCCCTCTTTGTCTGGCAGACCTGGCTCACCCCGGCTGCCCATCAGGAGTCCCATCTGCCGCCAGCCAGGCGGGTGTCACCGGCGCTCCTCGATCCCGGCCTCGAAGATCTGGGCTTTCTGGCACGCAACCGTCCCTGTCTCGCAGCCGTGCGCGACTGGAGCCGCAGGCAGGGGTCCGGGGCCGGCTCGCCCAGCCGATCCATGACCTCGCTGCAGCAGCGGGCGGAGAAGCAGGAACGTTCCCGCGAGCTGGCCCGCCTGATAGAATCCTGCGGCTGGCAGCCGGAGGAGATCGCCTTTATTCTCCGCCATCGCGATGCTTTCGTCAAGATTCTCACCCATGGATAGGAGATTTCGATCATGAAAACAGGAACCCTGGGGCTTGCGGCCGGACTTGCGCTGGCACTGCTGCTGCCCGGCTGTAAAGAGATCGAAACAACCACTGAAATCTTCGCCGACGGCAGCATCGAGCGTACGATCGTGCAGAACAACAAAACAGATGGGCTCGCCGCAAGCGCTTTCACCCTGCCGGTCGACTCGACCTGGAGCATCGTGGAAAAAACCTCGACCAAGGATAGTAATACAGTCGTTACCACCGCGCGGAAAAAATTCAGCAGTGCCAAGCTGCTGCAGCAGACCTATACCCGGGCCTGCGCCCGGCCGTATCGGGTCAAGATCGACCTGGCTGTGGAGAAGAAATTCCGCTGGTTCTATACCTATTATGAGTACCGTGAGAGCTATCGTGCTTATAATCCTTTCCTTTTGCTGCCCAAGGCGGATTACCTGACCGAGAAGGATCTTGCCGCATGGATCGCCACACCGGACAGCGACGATACCTATGACGACAAGGTCGAAGAGTGGCTGATGGCAGGCGTCTTTGAAGAGTTTTTTCAGTCGCTGTCCGACCATGCCGGGAGACTCCATCATCCCGAGTTGACGCCCGCCATCCTCCTCGCGGCCAAGGACAAACTGCGCACTGCCTTGATGGATTCCACGAATGTCGAAGATCTGGAGGATATCACCCGGGTGTGTGCAAAGGTGCTGGGCACCCCCGTGGTTCAAAGCCTGCGCCCGGCGATCGACAGCACCTTCAAGGTGATCGAGGCCAAGATGAACTTTGATGATGAGGTGCGCCATACCCGCTATCTCAACCGCGTGGTGATGCCGGGACGGGTATGGGCGAGCAATGGTCAGGCCATCGATTCGGTCAAGGTCGAATGGCCGGTCTCGGCCAAACAGTTCTTTCTTGACGATTATACCATGTGGGCAAAGAGCCGGCGGCTGAACCGGGGGATGGTCGTCCTCTCGGCCGGCATCGTGCTGCTTGCGCTGGCAGGACTGGTCGTGCCGCGGCTGCGGCGCGCAGCGTGACAGCAGGCCGCTCCGGATACACCCTGGTTGCCGCGCACGCTGCTTCAGGTTTATCCGGCATCCAGCGTGTGAATTCCGGATGCCGCAGACATTGCCGAATTCTTTCCCTCACGGCCGGTCTGGATTACTATCCCAAAAGCGCTCTTTCCGGGCATGACACGGAGTACGCGCCGAATGGGGAGACTGTAAATGGCCGCAAAGGCTTTGGCTATCAGGACGCGGACAAAGCGGTCCATCAGCCCTGGCTGGTACCGTACCGCGCTTGCTCATCGGCGCAACGGTCAAGTTGTAGGGAAACAAGGTATCCATCCGGATTACCTGTCACTTCCTCTGATTTTTTTCACGGCCTTTTTCGCCGCCCTGACCATCCAGATACAGCAATGCCGGAAGGTCTGTTTCCCTTCCGGCATCGCCTGTGGAACATTATCCGCAAAGGCTACTTCAAATAGAGCATGCGCTGAGTCTGTCGGTAACCGCCGGCGATCATGCGGCAGAAATAGATGCCGCTGGCCAGTTCCCGCGGATTCCAGGCGACTTCATACCGCCCGGGACTCTGTTCGTGATCCACCAGCCGCATCACTTCCCGTCCCATCACATCGAAAATCGCCAGGGTGACATGCGCGGCCTCGGGCACGGCATAGCGGATGCGCGTTTCGCCGTTGAAGGGATTGGGGTAATTGTGCTCCAATTTGAAATTCTGCGGGAGCTCCGCCAGCTCCGTCTCTTCGCCAGCCGGCACGGCCCCCTGCCGGTCCTTGTTCTGAACCTGAAATTCAACAATCTGGCGATACGGGCTGTAGACCGGTTCCAGCAGAACCAGTTTGATGTAACGCGCCTTGACGTTGCTGCCAAGGGCATACCAGGTCTCTTCTCCGCTCTTGACGCGGGTGGTGTAGACCTCCTTGAAATCAGCATCTTCGGTACTGGTTGTGGAAACCAGCACGCGGAAACGGCTGACCTGACGTCCCGGTTCGCTGTCATCATCGGTCCCGTTGTCGGTCTGCAGCACGAGATAGTTGAAGCGGTAGAGACCGCCATCCGCGAAAGCAAAGATGGCCCAGGGGGATTGCACGGCATTGCCATATTCCGGGCTCTTGACCGTAGCCGTGCCGCTCCATCCGGAAGTGACGCCGTCCACCGCCTTCTCCCACCCCTCTTTTTCGGCTGTTGCCGTTCCCGTTATAAAAACCAGTTGATTGGGCTTGACCTTTTCGGGGTTGTAGTTGCCCGCCACCGAGTTGACGACATCCGCGCCGGTGAGGGAATTCTGGAACCAGGAGCCATTGGCGTAGCGATTGAGCGTCTCGTTGACCGGAACGACGGCCAGATAGAGCTTGTCCCGGCTGGAACGCTTCAGGGTGAAGGAGGTGACATTGCCGAGCCGCAGCGAATCCGGCCGGTCGAAGGCGCAGGGCGCGAACCGGCTGCGGTCGTTCGCGGTATAGAGAATGTATCCCGTAGCACCCGGCACCGGATTCCAGCTGAGCTTGATGCCGGTCAGCGGGGTTTCGATGACGGTTACCTTGTTGGGCGCCAGGCCCGCTGCATCGTCGGCAAGGGAGATGGCATCGAGGTGGCGGCGGGCGAAGAAGAGGTCGAGCGCCCGTTCAGCCTTGGCGGTGATCGTCGCGGCCTGATCCGGATGGAGCCGGGCCGTGATCCGGGCCTGGTGGATATGCTGCGGGACGAGCAGCCCGAGATCCTCAAAGTTATAGTCGCGGCAATCATTTTTATAGCGGCGGACATAATCGCGCGTTTTGACGATGAAATTGTATCGCCACTCCAGGGAGGGCTGAATGGCACTGCCACGGTTGTGATCGTTCCAGGATTCGATGAGGATCCAGGGCATTTCAAGGGCACCGTGGTAGGCTTCCGCCTCCTCCCAGGTCCAGCGATAGGTCAGGGTATCGCGGCGCGACATCCAGTGCTTGTCGCCGAGAGACCAGCTGCGATCGTCGAATCCGGGCCAGACACTGCGCACACCAAAGAGCAGATTGCCCTGGGCCGCCTGAGAATTGGCCCTGGTATAGAACTGATCCAGATAGGATTTGCCCCAATCCTTGCCGATGAGGTCATCCCATTTCTCCGGCAGGCATTGCACCCACGGGTAGACGACGTCCATGGGCACAAAGGCCTCATCTTCGACGCCGTTCCAGGCGAGGAAGGCGTCCTTGGGCAGCGTCGTATCCGCCACGGCACGATATTGGGCCGGCAGGATCTTGCTCTCGGGCTGATTATAGATGAAGAGCGGTCTGCGGCGGCCTTCGCGGGTGCCCCAATACGCAGGCTGGGTCATCAGCGAGTCGGCGATGTAGACCATGTTGGTATCGATCGCGCCGCCGGCGCGCTCGTTATACGAGCAGATGATCTGAAAATTGAAGCCCTGGCCGTTATAGCGTTCCCACAGCCGATCGGCCGTGGCCAGTAATCCCTTCATGCCGCTGTTTTCATAGGACGAGCGGCCATACCAGTCCACGACGAAGCCGTCGATTCCGGAAGCCCAGGCCAACAGGATATCGTACTCCCAGTTCAACGGATCGCGCGAGGAGAAGAACTCGAACAGGCTGGTATCCGCCATGCCGCCTTTGTAATCGGGGCGCCAGTGGCGCAAGGAGGAGTCCGCCGCAGCTTGATCATACCACGGTTCATACCAGGCCAGAACGAGCTTGTTGCAGCCGGCATCTTCGCGCCAATAGCCGAAATCGGCGTCACGGTATTGCTGCTGGTCTTCGAGGGTGACGATGAATTCGCTCTGCGCCGAGGTGAGGAAATAGCCTTCAGGCAGGGTGGAACCATCGACATAGACGCGATAGCGACCGGGCAGGAGCGTGCGGAACAGGTATTTGCCATCTGTGTTGGTGACGGTTTTGGCGCTCTCGCCGGTGTTGAGCTCCTCAAGCCGCATCAGCACATTGGGAATGCCGGGCTCGCCGGGATCCTGGAGGCCGTTGCGGTTGATGTCAAACCAGACGAAATCGCCGATATTGCCATAGTTCGAGCGGTAGCCGAAATCCGCATCGCGGCGATGTTCATCCGCTGCCATACAGACGTTCATCGGCGAGTTGAAGGTGCTGGTGACGTAGCTGCGCGGCAGCGTGGTTGAATCCACCCGAACGATGTAGCAGCCGGGCACGACGTCATCGAAGAGGTAATGCCCCTCCTCGTCGGTCGTGGCCGAGCCGATCACCTGCCCCTGGGGATCGCTGAGCACCACGCGCACACCGGGGATGCCGAATTCATTATCGTCCTGAACCTTGTCGGCGTCCTCGTCCTCCCAGACATAATCGCCGATGGAAGCGAGCTTGATCAAGCCGGCATCCCAGGTGGAGTCATGGACGGCGAGGCCCAAAGGAATGGCCGCGGTGATGCCGGTGCCGGGCAGCGGATCGCTGTCGATCTGGCCGTCCTGCCCCTGCCTCGCTGCCGTGAAGATATAATGTGGCGGCAGGACGAAGTGGAGGCTGTAGTCTCCGGGCGCCAGGTCGGGGAAATAATAAAAGCCGTCGGCGTCGGTCTGCGTCGTCTGGATGACCGAGCTGCCGGAATTGCGCAGTTCGACGGAGATCCCCTCCACCGGTGTCTCTCCCGCCTCCTGAATGCCGTTCCGGTTGACATCATGCCAGACGTAGTTGCCCAACGACGAGAGTTCATAGAAACCGGCTCCCCAGGTCAGATCATTCTCTCCCTGACCCAGCGTCGTCAAAGCGGTGCGGCGGGTGGATTCATCGGCATCGCTGTTGACCATGCTCTGGTTGAGTGCCGTGAAGCGCGTCAGGGCATAGCCTGCCGGCGCTGCGAAGCTGAGATAATAGTCATTGGGAGCCAGATGGCTGAAGAGGAAGTGACCATCCGCACCGGTCACCTCTTCGGCCAGGAGCGTGCCGTTGGCGGTGTGGAGCCGAACGCGTACCCCGGCCATGGGAAGCTCGCCCGGCTGATACTGGCCATCCCGATTGGTATCGAACCAGGTGTAGCTGCCAATGGAAGCCAGCTGCAGGTAAATGCCCGCATCCCAGGATGGATCATTCTCGCCGGGCAGCAGCTCGGTGACCGGGGTGCGTCCGGTAGTATCGTTGATCCTGGCGACATCGCTGTCGAGGGCATCGTTTCCGCCCTGATCGGCGGGGCAGAAAATGACAGGCGGTGCCGCGATCACCTCGATATAATAGGAGCCGGGCAGCAGATGGTCGAAGCTGTAGTGGCCGGCGCCATCCGTGGCGGTGGTATCGGCCGGCGTGCCATCTGCCTTGTAGAGGATCACGGTGACGCCGGCGATACCGGACTCACCCTGCTCCTGAAGACCGTTGTTGTTATCATCGTTCCAAACGTAGTCGCCGAGGGCGGCCAGCTGGATCAGACCGGCATCGAGTGTCAGATTGTTTTCGCCCGGGACAAGGGCGAACGCGGCTGTGCGGCCACTGGCCGGATCCGCATCGCTGTCATGGCTGTCGTCGCCGGCTCTATCCCTGAGGGTAAAGAGGGTGCCATCGGGGCGCTCAAAGCCGATGAGATACCGGCCGGCGATCAGACCAGAGAAGAAATAGCCGCCTGCAGCATCGGTTGTGTCCCGTTTCACTTCCGTTCCGGATTCGGAATAGAGGGTGACGATGATGCCGGGAGCACCGGACTCGCCGCCATCCTGGACGCCGTTCTGGTTATAATCGTACCAGACCAGATCACCAGCGCTAGCCGGCTGGAACACACCAGCGTCATAGGTGCGGATGTGATCACCGCTCTGCAGCGAGAAGGTCCCGGTGCTGCCGAGCAGGGGTTCGGCATCACTGTCCACTTCTTCGGAACCTGTGCCAGCCGGACTGAAGCGGTACCCGGCGGGCAGCTGGAAGCGGATCTCATAGCTGCCAGGGAGCAGATCATCAAAGAGATAAGCGCCGTCGGCTCCGCTAGCCGTGCTCCCTTTCAGGTTGCCGGCTTCATCATAGAGCAATACCGTAACGCCAGCAAGGCCGGCCTCGCCTGCATCCTGCATCCCATTGCCGTTGAGATCGATCCAAACGCGGTCGCCGACAGACGCCGGGCGGAAGATGCCCGCATCGAGATCGCTGCGATCGTCGCCGGTCTGGAGCGTGACCATCGGGGTTCTCCCGTTCGCCGTGCTGGCATCGCTGTCGAGAGCGGCGTCGGAACCCTGCCCGGAAAGGGTGAGCTTGTAGCCGGCCGGTGCGATAAACTCAACCTGATAGGTTCCCGGCTGAAGATTGCGGAAGTGATAGTAGCCCTGGTCGTCGGTGGTGGTCTCACCGATCACCGCGCCCGCGGAGTTGAGGAGATGAACGGTTACGCCGAGCACGCCGGGTTCGCCCGCATCCTGGAGGCCATCATGATCGCGGTCATCCCAGACCCGGTCGCCCAGGGACGCCAACGCATAGAGACCGGCATCCGCGGTCAAATCCTGCTCATCGGGCGACAAGGTATAGACGGCCGTCAGCCCGTTGCTGACATTGACATCGCTGTCGCTGGCGTCGTTGCCGCCCTGATTGAGGGGCGAAAAGGCATAGCCCTCCGGCTTATCAACGCGGATCGAGAAATCGCCCGGTGTCAGGTTGGCGAACAGGTAGTTGCCATTGACATCGGTGGTATCCGAGGCGATGACGCTGCCGCTCGCATTAAGGAGGTGGACGATGACTCCGGCAAGACCGGCCTCTCCCGCATCCTGAAGCCCATCCTGGTCGGGATCAAGCCAGATCCGGTCGCCAATGGAGGCTGGTTTTAAATAAATGCCGGCATCCCAGTTCGGGTCGTGCTCGCTGGCAGACAGTGTGGTGGACGGGGTCAAGCCGCTGGTGCGATCGGGATCGCTGTCGAGGCTGTCCGCAACGGCATCCGCCGGGCTGAAGAGATAGCCCGCAGGCAGGCGGAAGCGGGCGTAATAGTCGCCGGGATGCAGCCAGGTGAAGGAATAGAGCCCGTCGGTGTCGGTCAGGGTCGAATCGACGACCGTGTTATTGCCGCGGTAGAGGATCACCCGGACATTTTCGACGCCATTTTCTCCCGCATCCTGCTCTCCATCGCGGTCGAGGTCGAGCCAGACCCGGTTGCCGTAAGAGGCATCGGCGCGGTACACGCCGGCATCCCAGGTCGTGTCTTTTTCAGCCAGCGCGATGGCGGTGATCGGCGTCAGACCGGTCGTAGTCTGGGCGTCCGAGTTTGTAGCAAGGTCGCTGCCGACGCCCGGTGTGAAAAAGAGATGCGCCGGAAGGGTGAATTTGGCGAAGTAATTGCCGGCCGGTATTTCCGGGAAGAGATAGTATCCCGGCTGGGCGTCGCCGTTATCTCCCGTGACCGAGGTGCCGATATGCACGTCGTCGCCGGTGCCGCGCTGGCCGTCGTTGCCGGCCTCATAGAGGTCAACCGTAACGCCGTTGATGCCCTGCTCCCCGGCATCCTGAACGCCGTTGAGATTGGCATCGATCCAGACATGGTCGCCATAGGAGGCCCCAAGGCCGGGCTGGATGGCAATGCCGACCTTGAAGGGCTCGGCGGGGAGAATCTGTGAGCCATCATCGGTGCGGTAGGCGACGAAGCCGAACGAATTCCAGGCGATCTCACCATTATCGGGCGCACCGACCGGAGCGCGCATGCTCCAGTTTAACTGCACGCTCGCCTGCGGCTGCAAGATCAAGCTGCCAAAATCGATCTTGAGCGAACGTACCGATGTAATGTCGGCTGGCGGGGTCGTGCTCCAGTTCGGCGCCTCGCTGCCGGGAGGCCCATTCGGGACCACCTCGGTGCGGGTGGGGTTGCCGCTGGTCGAGTAATACACCGTGATCCCTGAAGGTCCACTCACGGTACTGGCGAGGTTGGGGCGCCACTGGCTGTTGCGCGCCGAGAGGTCAATGACGCCGCCATCGCCGATGAACGGCAGGATGTCGATGATAACCAGACGCGTCGCCGGGACATTGCCGGAGTTCCTGACGATCAGTTTGTAATCGGCCATACCGCCGGGAACCGTCAGACCGGTAGCGGGATAACGGCTCCAGTCGGCATCGGACTGGCCTTTAACCCATTTGACCGACTCGAGCGTGGCCAGTTCGCCGACGGTTATGACGACTGCACTGCTGGCGGCAAAAAGCTCGGTCTTGTTAAGATCAGCATCCAGATCATTGGCATCGGCCAGGGTCCGGACGGCGCCGCCCAGGTTGTAGGTGGGATTGTCAAACCCGGTGACAAAAGCGGTGTTGCCGATGCTGGAATTGGGAAGAATACCATTCCGCAGTGTCGCCTGGAAGCGGATGCGGATCTCCGTATTGGGCGCCAGGCTGTAAGCCGCCGCATCTTTCCAGGACCAGCGCAGCAGCGTGCCGCGGCCGGTTCCGAAGCTGTTGATGGTTTCGAACAAGGGCGCCGGAGTTCCTGTCGGGGCCGAAGTGACGCTCCAGCTGCCGGCCACGTAGGTAAGCGTGGAGTCGAGCAGATCGGCGATGACGGGATTGATCATGGCATCCACCGCAGGCAGGTTGTTGCGCAGGCGGACTTCATAGGTCGCCGTCTGCCCCGGTTTGAGGCTGAGGGAGGATACCGCACTCCCGGCGCTGTTGATCATATACTTCTCAATTCGCGGCCGAATCGCTCCGTTGTAGACGGTAACGGTGTTACTGCTGGTTCGCGAGTAGGTCACTCCGCTGTATAAGTAATAGGCAGTGGCTGTGTTGGGGATGGTGGAACCGGCCGCAACCGCATTCCCGGAACGGTCGGTCGCCAGTACCGTGGCCGTATAGCCGGGCTGACTGGACGCGGACCAGCCGCCGAAGCCAACGGCTACCGAGCCGATGACGCACCGCATCGCCGTAACGTAATCCCCACTGGCCAGCGCAAGACTGGCGACGGGGATGGTGGTCATCGAACTGTAGTAGGTCGTGCCGTAGGGTGTCCAGCTGGTATTGAGATTCGTCTTGTAGTACAAATATCCACGGGCCTGGATCGAGGTGAGATCCAGCTTGGACGGCACCGTATCCTCGATGCGGACGCTGTCCAACGCAAAATATCCGGAATTACTGACATTGAAGCGATACTGATAGCTGGACCCGATGGGGGCGAGACTGGAGACGGTGGTATTGGATTTGGTGAACGCGAGCCCGGCGGTGGCGTTGCTGAGGCTGTTGGTGACAAAGGTTGTCCCTGATGCCGGGTTAGTCAGACCGCGCGGAAGGCCGGTGAAATACATGCGATTGGTCACGCTCGAACCGCTGGAAAAAACGGAAGAGGGAAAGACAACGGTGACAGTGACGGTCGCCGCTGTGGAGCTGGTGCCAACCGGGACCGTGCCCAGGTTCCAGGTTACGGTATTGTTGCTGCTGTTGAAGGTGCCGCTGTTGCTCGCGGAGATGAACTGCACGCCGGCCGGAAGGGTATCGACCAGGACGGTATTCAGCAGGTCAAGACCGCCGACATTCGGCGAGGGGTTCTGCAGACGGAGACGATAGGTGGTCGGGGCATCCAGGGCACCGCCTGAGGTACGGTCTTTGAGCGGTGTCATCTTGAAGGAGGCGATGCTGGTGACTACCACCGGATCAGTGGTAGAGGTCGTGCCATTGTCCGCCGTGAACGTCGCGGTATTTTCGGCCGCGGTGCCGTCGATGGTGGTGCCCTGCGGAAAATGGCAGCGGACCAGTAGGGTACCGGTCGTGCCCGCAGCCAGCGGGTTGGTGAAAACAAAACGGGCGCTCCGGGTCGCCGCGGTGTAGACCGCTGCAGTGATATTGCCGTCGCCCTCGAGGGTGACATCGGTCGCTGTGGATGCCAACTGCGCCGGAAGGATATCCGTGATGACGGCATTGACGGCATTCTCCGTCGTACTGGCCACGGTGTATTGCAGGCGATAGATGATCGTGGCGCCGGTCTCGACGGTGTTGTCATCGACTAGCTTGGAGATCTTGAGATTGACCACAGCGTGGGCCAGCTCTGGCAGGAAGATCAGGAGGGCGCAAAACAGCAGGGCCAGCGTCTGGAAAACAAGTGCGTGACTCCTCGAGACTTTCTCCGCCCCGGTTCCGACCGGCTTCGATAGCAGCGACATACAAGCTCCTGTAATTGGGACAGCAGTGAGGGTGCTCACATTCTGATGACAGCTGTCATCAGAATGTGATTCCGCAAGGAAAGCAGTCAGGCGAATGGCTGGAATGTCGTATTCAGGAAACTGCTTTACCTATGAAATATCAAAACATTGGTAGTGGCATACATTCGCTCTCTCCATTCGCATGCAAAGCCGAATGAACGATGCGCTGCTCACCTGCAAACTCAATGCCAGATCATTTTGAACGCGCTGGAATTGATTTAAGACAACCGAAGAAACCACCGCCTAAACTGTGCAGAAACTGATCAATAGGCAGGAATGATGCGGATGCGACGAAGGATGCAAAGACATTGATGTTCAATAAATATACAAATATGGCGAATATTAGTCAAGTTTTATTAATTGATAACAAGTTGTGTAATAAATATACCAATTCACAGTCATGAACTGGCATATTCCGGGGCGGGATGGATCAGCAAGCGCACGATACCACAAGGCCGATGTTGAGCCTGGACGGAAACGACAAATGAGCCTAAAGCCATGAACCTGCATTTTAACACCTTGAAACGGATATAGGACGTCAATGCCGATCCATCAAGAAAATATATACCCGCTCTCTTCCTGAGGCCTATATTCAGAAGATGTCCCATTCTTTTGAGCAATGGAAAGCAAGCGTGATAGAGGCCTCCACGTTGAAAAAAGGCGAAAGTGTGATCGCCTTTTGTTGAGGATCGGGCAATGATTTTCCGCACCTCGTGAACAAGATCGGCGCCGACGGCAAAATCCTCGGTGTCGATTTTTCCGCACCGATGCTCGATCTCGCCCATTTTTGTCTTTTCAGGAATTCCCCTTGCTTTATTACCCTTCGTTGGTTATTTTCCAGTAGATTGAGGGCGAGGCGGATGCCAGCCTGGGCATGACGCTGCGAAAATGGGGTAATGATCGGCTGGCTATTGCTGGCAGAGGATCCTTTCCTCGATCCTTTTCCCCCTCCACCCCCGGCAAAATCACAATTTCTGTTCATCTATGGATCGCAGATAGTACAACTTTTTCTGAATACGCATATTCTCTATTGAAGACAACGATTGGCAGTAATGGCGTACAGGGTATAGTATGTGGTACGCCAGGTTCTGGCGACATAGACTGGACTGAGGAGATAACATGTATCCATCGCTCTTATCCACGTCATTTTGGGCGGAGCCCGGTGGAGCATGAAAACTTGTAGAGAATAGGACTCATGTGCGAAATCATCCAATGATATGAACAAAACATGGCTATTGAGAGACACCTCGTAAACATGGATACAACCGAAAAGTTTGGACCATCTGATACATGTGCCAAAGTTCAGCAATGGATAGAGTCGCGACAAGTCCTTGGGCAGCCGATGGTTATTGACCTGGGTTGCGGCACCCACAAAGTTGCCGGAGCATTTGGTATTGATGTATTCCCTTTGTCTGGCGTGGACATGGTACATGATTTGAAGGTCATACCTTATCCATTCCCTGACAATTGCGCTGAGCGAATCTATTTAAACCATGTTATTGAGCATTTTTCAGATCCGCTCCCGATTCTCCAGGAAGCATGGCGTCTCGCCTCTCCTGATGGCACGATCTTTATTCGCACACCCCATTATTCCAGCCGCCATGCCTGGAAAGATCCAACCCATCAACGGTCCTTTTCCTCCCAGTCGTTCGATTATTTTGGTGAAAATGAGTACTCTTATTATACCGGCGGGGCACATTTTAACGTGATTCATGTTCGCCTGAAATATTTCATGGAAGAAAAATGTTGGCCTAAACCATATCGTTTGTTCGGGCATGTTGTACAGTGGTTGTTGGACCGGCACCTCACCTTTAGCGAGCGGTTCCTCTGCTATTTAGTGGGTGGCATCGACGAGTTACAGGTCACGCTTCAGGTCGTCAAGTCGGCCTCGTAGTCTGGTAGCTCGCAGGTTTTTCGCCATTTATAAAAATAATAATATCAATACTGTTTAAATTAACTTTACCCTTTGCCGCAGATGACAGAGCCCCCTGCAAAAGAATTTTGGTTCAATAGACATCCCAAAGCAACCTTATGGGGAATTGCGTTTTTGGGCGTGATCACAGTCCTGATCATTGCAGAATTGGCAGCCCGTATGGCATTCCCCGAATGGAGGCCTGCTCGAGCGGAGGTTAATTTTTGGACGTACGATCCTCTCCTCGGCTGGGCGCACCGACCGAGACAACGAGGACGTCTGGTACATCGCGATTTTTCCATACAGGTTAACATCAATTCGCAAGGCTTGCGTGATGATGAGTATCCGTTGCCAAGATCAGCAAAACGGCGCATGCTCATTCTGGGAGATTCCTTTGGATGGGGATTTGGCGTCGAATACAATGAGCGCTTCAGCGAAATCCTGGAAAAAAAGCATCCGAATTGGGAAATCATCAACACCTCGGTCTGCGGCTATGGCACGGATCAGCAGTTGTTATACCTTAGGCGAAATGGATTAAACTTTAAACCCGACGTCGTGCTTCTGCTCTTCTGCCATAATGATTTTGAGGATAATAGTACACCGGCGCAGTACTGGTACAATAAGCCATGTTTCGAACTCTTCAATGATACACTGCAATTAAAGAATACACCGGTTCCAGGTGCCACACTGCTGCAAAAGTTTGATCGGCTGTTGCTGGGACAAACCTATCTTTATGCAAGAATTTATTCACATCTGCTGGCTATTACTGGACAGAGCGGGCAAGGATCTTCGAAACTGGCACGTTCTGAGGATGGTGAAGAAAGCCTTTCTCGTAAATTTCGTCTTACGGGACGGCTAATTAAAGCAATTCATGATTTATGCGGGGAAAATGGCATTCAATTTATTCTGGTCAGCGTGCCGATGCGAGCCGGGCTCAAAAAAGAATACCTGGCAGAAACCTCAATCAAAGAGGCTATTTCATATCTTCCCTTGGATGGGTATTTTGCGCCCATCAGCGAAGCTACTTCATTCCCGCATGACCAACATTGGAATCGCCATGGGAATCAAGTCGCAGCGGAAGCCATTGAAAGGTTTCTCTTCGCTTCAGGAGTTTTTTAATTCAATCGGCGGAAAACTGCTATGAACATTCTGGGGATCTCGGCATTTTATCACGATAGTGCCGCTTGCCTGGTGCGTGACGGCGAAATCATCGCGGCAGCTCAAGAAGAGCGCTTCACCCGCAAAAAGCATGACTTCAATTTCCCGGCTCATGCCATCCAATACTGCTTGAACGCAAGTGAAGTCGACGCGGCAAATATTGATTATGTCGCATTTTATGACAAGCCGTTCATCAAGTTTGAACGGCTGCTGCAAACCTACCTGGCGTACGCTCCACGCGGGCTGCAATCCTTCATCATGGCCATGCCCTTGTGGCTGAAGAGCAAGCTGTGGATGAAGGAATGGATCAAGAACGAGCTCGGCTACGAGGGTAAAATCCTTTTTCCCGAACATCATGAATCGCACGCGGCTTCAGCGTTTTATCCTTCACCATTCCAGGAGGCCGCCATTCTGACCATCGACGGCGTCGGCGAATGGTGCACCGCAAGTTATGGCATGGGTCATGATAACAAAATCGAGCTTCTGGCCGAGTTAAAGTTTCCGCACTCCCTTGGTCTTTTGTATTCCGCCTTCACATATTTCACCGGTTTCAAGGTGAACTCCGGGGAGTATAAAGTTATGGGCCTGGCGCCTTATGGTGAGCCAAAATATGTGAATGCCATCCTGAACGAGCTCATCGATCTCAAAGAGGATGGTTCGTTCAAAATGAACATGGCGTACTTTAATTATTGTGCCGGCTTGACCATGACCAACCACCGTTTTTCCAAGCTCTTCGGAGGTCCGCCCAGAGAGCCGGAGAGCAAATTGACGCAGCGCGAAATGGACTTGGCACGGTCGATCCAGGACGTCACCGAAGAGATCATGCTCCGCATGGCGCGGCATGTCCATCAACAAACCAGCGCAAAATATCTGGTGTTAGCCGGCGGCGTGGCACTCAACTGCGTCGGCAATGGCCGTCTCCTGCGTGAGGGACCCTTTGCAGACATCTGGATTCAACCCGCGGCCGGTGATGCCGGCGGGGCACTCGGCGCTGCGCTTTATACCTGGTATCGTTATCTCGACCAGAAGCGCCAGGTGCGGCAAGGTCAACGTGATTTTCAGCATGGATCTTTTCTGGGGCCGAATTTCACCGATGCCGAAATCGAAGACTTCTTGCAGACGAAAAAGCTGCCTTACAAAAAACTTTCTGCAGCAGAAATTCCCACAACCATTGCCGATTTAGTGGCACAAGAATACGTTATTGGCTGGTTCCAGGGGCGCATGGAATTTGGCCCACGTGCACTCGGCAGCCGCAGCATTATCGGCGATGCCCGATCGGCGAAAATGCAGTCCCTCATGAATTTGAAAATCAAGTTCCGCGAGAGTTTTCGGCCTTTTGCGCCCTCGGTCTTGGCCGAACATGTTGCCGAGTATTTTCAACTTGATCGCGAGAGTCCATACATGCTTCTGGTTGCTCCGGTTTTGGAGAAATGGCGCCTCGGCGAAACAGATAATGGAGCCTGGGGCATTGATAAATTAAAGATCGTCCGTTCCACGATTCCGGCAGTGACACATGTGGATTATTCGGCGAGGATTCAAACCGTGCATCAAGACGATCATCCCCTGTACTACCAGATGATCAAAGCTTTCCACGACAAGACGCATTGCCCGGTCATTATCAACACCTCCTTCAACGTGCGTGGCGAACCGATCGTTTGCTCGCCGGAGCATGCCTACACATGCTTCATGCGTACCAACATCGATTACTTGATCATGGGCAATTTCCTGCTGGACAAGAAAGAGCAAAAGGCGCTGGAATCCGATATCGATTGGCAGAAAGAATTTGCGCTGGATTGAGAGGGAAGATACGCCGGCCAGTCGAACAAGGGCGTATCGGCGAACTTTATATCGAGGAACTTTCCATGCTACGCGAAGAGATGCGATCGATAGAAATTACAAAACCCGTGCTGCGCAAATTCGGCTTAACCATCGGTATCTTCTTGCTGGCGATCGCCAGCTTTCTCTTGTGGAAGCAACGGCCAAGCTTCCCATACTTTGCATATGCCGGCGGCGGCATCCTGTTCGTGGGAGTGGCAGCACCGATTCTGCTAAAGCCGATCTATAAAACATGGATGACTTTTGCCGTGCTCATGGGTTTCGTAATGACCCGAGTTATTCTGACGATTCTTTTCTATGGCCTGTTCACACCCATTTCTCTGCTCGCTAAATTGCTCGGCAAAGATTTGCTCGATGAGCGCTGGGACAAAGAAGCTGCGACGTATTGGATCAAACGACCTCCGGCCAATTTTGATCCCAAGTCAGCAGAAAATATGTTTTAGGGAAAAGGAGATGGCCATGAGTAAACTTTCAATTCTTCGTGAGTTTTGGGGCTTTATGCGTGTGCGCAAAAAATGGTGGCTGGGCCCGATCATCTTTGTCATGCTAATTCTCAGTCTGCTGATTGTTTTGACGCAGGGCTCAGCGCTCGCGCCATTTATCTACACCCTCTTTTAAGAAGAAATCATAATGCTGGTCAATGCGATGGCCCTACCCCGCCACCGGCCATTGATCGGGAACAGGAATTTGCCGGCCTTGACGAATGCCTGCGCTCCGGCTGGCTCCCCACCGGCCAGCGCCTGCAGCATGATACCCGCGGAGAGTGCGATCATCCCCCGATGATTGGCGATGGTGTGGCGGCGAGCCAACAGGTGTCTCATGTGCTCTTACCCGCCAAGACAATCCGGCTCATGTCAGGAACGGATTGTATCGCGGCGCATTCAATGCCAGGCGCGGTGGTTTCAGCCGTAAAAAATACTTGCTATTATCAAGTATTCCTGCTATATATGATTTATAAGAGGAGTATCTGGCAAACCAGGGAGGGAGTTGCCATGATCCTTTCGCTGATAAAAGCACAATTGCGCCATATCTTGGTGGCCTGATTGTGCTTTTTCTGTATTGTCGGGTCCATCCCAGTCAAAAATGGCGCACATGCAATAAAGAATTGAAAACGGATTTAATGACCGAGCCGCGCTATGACCAGAAAACAATGCTCTCGTTGCAGCAATGATTTTGCCCTTGGGGAGATGTTCGAAATCAGAGGGCAGGTTCTGTGCGACACCTGTGCGGAAGCGTTCGTAAAAGAGTCTAAAGACCTGACACAAGCCGAAATCAGCCGATGTATTGACCAGACGATCTGTGTAAATTGCGGTCAGGACAACGGCGGGGCAGCTCATTCATTAATTGCCAATCTTCCCTACTGCCACAGATGTGTAGCCTTCGTGAGACACAGACCGTTTCCCAAATGGGTGCGATATGCATCTATTCTCCTTGCCCTGGTCCTGGTCGCCAGTCTGTCATGGCATTACCGTTTTTATGAATGCTTTCACAAGATAAAGGTCGGACTAAAGGCATCGGAGGAGGGCAAAATTGCCGTGGCATACCGAAACCTGGATGCCGCTGCCGGCCTTGTCCCGGAAGATGAAGAGTTGCGTGATTTAGCTACCTATTACCGGGGAATCAATTTTATTGAGAATGGTATTGCAGACTCTGCATTGGAGTGTTTCCAGGCTGTCAGCGGCAAAATAAACGACCAGAATCTGTCTTTTTTCAAGTTGGAAGCCCGAATGGATATCGCCTTTGATGAGGGCGAATATGATGAATTCTTGAAATTGTCCTTGGAGATGAAGGATATATTGCCAGAAAATCCCATGGTAATCGCAACCGTCTCATCCGCCTATGCCTGCAAGTATGCGACGACCAGTCAAGGAGAATATTATCAAAAGTCGATCCAGTATCTGGATGGTGCAAGAGCAGCTGCAAAAGATGCCCCTGATTTCAGGGAGTATGAGCAAAGAATTCTCCACAGGCTGAGTACAAAGAAAATAATCACCAAAGAGGAATTTGACAGACTCTATCCGAACAGCGGGCAATTAGCACGGGAACGATAGCCATGTTTATTATTCCAGGAATTTTGATTTCAATTGCCACATTTCCGGGAGTCATAGTGCATGAAGCGGCTCACATGCTGGCCTGTAAACTGTGCAAAGTGGCGGTGTTGGATGTCTGCTTTTTCAGGGCTGAGAATCCTGCCGGTTATGTGATTTATGAGGGCGCGAACAGCTTCGGCAAAGCATTTCTGATTTCCATGGGCCCTTTCGCCCTCAATTCGCTTTTATGTGTTCTGATTTGCTTCCCAGCTTATTTGCCGATCCAGGTTTTTCATCTTACCCATCCGGTTTCATATTTCCTGATGTGGCTGGGCGTTTCGATTGGCATGCATGCTTTCCCGTCTAATCAGGATGCGAAAATTTTGCTGGAGTATGCGAAGCAAGGAGCCAAACGATATCATCCACTGGCCATCCTCTCCTTGCCATTGGTCATCCTCATTTATGCAGCGAACCTGTTGACCGTGATCTGGTTTGACCTGCTTTACGGGATCGGGTTGGGAGTTTGGCTGCCTTCTCTACTCTTCAAGCTTGCATAGCGGAATGATTCGGCATCAGGATCCGCCATAGTGACCAGTTTCAGCATGCGCGTTTCTGCGGTCCTGTGGATTGTGGGGAAGCCTGGCAAGAGCTTTTGAAGGGAAGCCGTATTGTGGCCGTCGCTGCGGATTTGCATCCGTTTTGGATATTTACTCGATGCTGGAAAACCCTGGCAGTAAGAATAATTCAGATGTGGAGTTGATCGGCCCCAAAATGAGAGATATGTGACGGCTGGCCGTTGCACCAGCCCCCGGTTTTGTCTGGCAAAAAGAAAACCGCTGTTGTTTTCCTGAATACCTGCGCAAGTTGATCCCGCCCCGATATCACCTGGTTACATACTTTTTATTAATTTTCTTGATTTACAGAGACGGATTGGCTAATTTGCCGGCAGGCCAGAAGAGATGGGGATGCCGGATAGGGCTTTGGGCTCTGAACGGGGAAAAATAGCCGGGTATCCAGCTCATGAAAGAGACCGCCTAACTCGATTTCTTTGCCCCCGGCATATTTAAATTTCCTGCAAATTTGAGCAAAATATTCATCAGCAGTGTTCCGGAAACTATGATACAAGGGTGTCAGCATGCAGATCAAAGAAATTCTCGTCCTCCACCACAGCCATCTCGATGTCGGCTACACCCACACTCAGCCCATCGTCTGGGAGCTGCACCGCGAATTCATCGACCAGGCCCTGGATCTCCTCGAGGCGACGGCAGGCTGGGATCAGCTCTCCGCCCCCAAATGGACCATCGAGGTAACCGCCCAGGTGCAGAAATGGCTCGAAAGCGCCGATGCGGCCGCTGTCACCCGCCTCAAGCGCTTCATCGCCGAGGGCCGCATCGGACTCTCGGGACTCGAGTTCAATACCACCCCACTCTGTTCAGCGGAGCAGTTCGTCAAACAGCTCGAGCCGGTCCACAGACTGCGCCGCCTCCTCGGCGCCGACATCCGCACCGCCAACCAGCATGACGTCGACGGCATCCCGTGGAGCGCGGTCGACCTTCTCGCTGATGCCGGCATCGAGCTGTTGATCATGGCGGTCAACATCCACCTCGGCGGGCCGGTCGCCAAACGCCCCTCGGTCTTCCGCTGGCAGGGCCCCTCCGGCCGCGAGATCCTGGTCATGAACGGGGCCCACTATACCATGTTCGACCAGCTCCTCTCTACCTGGGAGAACTCGATCGAGCGGATGCAGGAGGGGCTGGCGCGCTACCTCGAGCACCTCACCGCCATGGACTATGCCCACGATTTCATCTATCTGACCACCGCAGCCACGCCGGTCTGCTGGGACAACTCGCCTCCCTACCTCGAGGTCGCCCGGCTGATCCGCGAGTGGAACGCCCGCGGCCTACAGCCCCGGATCCGCTTCATCACCCCCAATGAGCTGCTCGAACGCATCCAACTCCAGCCGCGCCGGCAGTACGAACTCTTGCGCGGCGACTGGACCGATTACTGGAATTTCGGCTGTGCCAGCACCGCCGATGTCACCCGCATCACGCGCCATGCCAAGCAAAAGCTCTTCAGGGCCGATCTGCTCGAAACTCAGGCGCCGGCACCCGCTGCGCATTACTCCGGCCTCGCCACCGCAGCTTGGCGCCAGCTCAACCTCTTCGACGAACACACCTGGGGCGCCTTCAACTCGATGGACCCGGACAACGATTTCTCCAAGGCCCAGGCTGCCATCAAGGACCACCACGCCTGGCAGGGCCATGAGATCGCTGAGTACCTGCTCGTCGACCGCCTCGAGGCTTTCACCGGCAATGCGGCGGACGCGGACCGCCAGGAGGGGATAGCCGTCTTTAATTTCAGCGGCCGGCTGGTGCGGGAGTTCGTGCGCATCCCCAAGGCCTGGCGCGCGGAGGGCAAACGGCTGCGCACCGCCCGCTTCGGCTGGGAGGCCCGCACCAATCAGCCCGCCGCCGCGCCACTTCATGGCCCGGTTGAGCTGCCGCCCTGGGGCTGGGCCTTCATCCCCTTCGCAGAGCTGCCCGCCGCCGGACCGGATCCGTCCCTGCAGGAAGGAGAGATCGTCCATGAGAGCGCGGCGCGCCATCTCAACACCCTCGAAAAGACCGCCGACAGGGAGGTGATGCGCTTTATCGAGTCGGCGTTTTACCGCGTCGAGTACGATCCCGCCACCGGACGGATCACGCGACTTTTCGACAAGACCAATGACCGCGAATTGCTCGATACCTCCTCGCCTTATACCTTCTTTCAGTTCGTGCGGGAACGTCCGGATCCGCTCGTGCGCGAGGATCGGCGCGCCTATTACGCCCGCGAGCTCGAAAAGGAGATGTACGACGTCTCCTGCTGGAACAGCGACTGGCGCCGGATCATTGAGACCGCTGCAAGATGCCTCGGCTGCCAGGTCGAGCGCACCGCCGCGGGGATCACCCTGATCCTGCGCTTTGCCGCCCCGGGAGTGGAGAATTTCACCCAGCGGATCATGCTCCACGCCCTCAAGCCGCTCATCACCCTGAACGCCGCCTTTCACGAGCAGGAGGTGCGCACGCCGGAGTCGCTCTACTTCGCCTTCCCCCTGCCGCTGCAGGCGGGCTGGCGCTGCCATTTCGACAGCGCCGGCGTGCCGGTGGAGCTCGACGCGGAGCAGCTGCCGGGGGCGAGCCGTGACTGGTTCACAGTTGAGTCGTTCGTCGCCCTGCACGAAAAGGAGTACGGCCTCGCTCTCTTCTGCCCGGACGCCCCGATGATCCAGGCGGGGGGATTCAATTTCGGCCGGCGCAGCCGGGCGATCGCGCGGGAGAAAAATCCCCTGCTTCTCGCCTGGCCGCTCAACAACTACTGGGATACCAATTTCCGGCCCGCCCAGCCCGGATTCATCTCCCTGACCTGGCAAATAACCAGTTTTGCCGCCTTTGATGCTGCTGTGCTCAAACAGGAAGCCGAGGGATTGAAAGCGGGGGTGGAGGTGCATCCGGCCCTGGTGATGCCGGAGCAGCGGGAGGGACGCTGGTTCGAGTTCTCCGACGCGCGGGTGCAGTTGCTGCACGCCCGCCGTTCTGCCGACGGGCAGGGGATGGTGCTGCGGCTGGTCAGTTATGCCGAGCAAGAGCTGGAGGTTTTGGTTTCTGTCGCGAGGATGACGCGCGCGGAGCGGGTGACGGTTCTGGAGGAAAAGCTCGAGGAGTTGCCGGTTGCGGATGGCCGCTTTTCACTGCTGATGCCCTCACGGGCCATCGTCTCGGTGCGGCTTTTGCCCTGACTCTGACCCTCGTTCCCACCCGGACTCTCGCCGCCATGTGGGCCTCTTGTCCCTGCCCGGACTCTCGCTGCGAGCCGGCGTAACGAAGGGTGGGCACGAGAGCGCGGGTAGGCGCAAGAAATGTGGGCCTCTCGTCCCCACCCGAACTCTCGCTGCCATGTGGGCCTCTCGTCCCTGCCCGGATTCTCCCTGCGAGCCGGCGTGACGAAGGGTGGGCGCGAGAGTGCGGGTAGGTGCTAGAGCGCGGGTGGGCGCTTGCAGCCGCTGCGAGTCCGGGTGAGCAAGAGAACGAGGGTGGCGCAGGAACAAGGGTTATTCCGGCACCCATTGAAATTTCTCCAGATCGATCCGGCCGCGCCCATCCACATCCACACCCTCCTGACGCAGCAGCATCACCTGCACCGCCTTGCCCTCGAATTCGGGCAGCCGGACCTGCCCCCCGGCGCCGATGACGCGATGCCAGGGCACTTCACTGCCCTCCGGCAAGCCGTGCATCGCCCAGCCGACCGTGCGGGCACCCCCCGGAATCCCCAGTATGGCTGCGATCTGCCCATAGGTCGCCACCCGGCCCGGTGGAATTTTCGCCACCAGCTCCCGGATATTTTGAAATATGCTCTCCATGTATTAAATTTAGTTACCCGGAGAGATCAGTTACAAGACAAATTTTATAGTCCGGCAATGGGGCCAGGCAGGGGACCGGTGTAGTGCCGGCCCGTTCCGGCGCCAACAGGTTAAAAGTGCATCTCCCGATCGGTTCGGTCGTGCTGAATGGTTGACATACGGGGAAGGAGCCGCTGAATGGCCACCGATATAGACCAACTTGTGCTCAATTTGCGGGGCTGCTACTCTTTTGCGGACAAGAGCGTTTGCGTGGCCGGCGCCGGCGAGGGTCAGATCATCGATCTCTACCGCCAGGCCCGCGCCATCGCGGCGGTCGATAGTGATCCGGCCGCACTCGAAGCCCTGAAGCAGAAACTTCATGGGGACCCTCTGCTGAAACGGATGCGTTTTTACCACGAGGATTTCCTGGTGCATCGCGATCATGCGGATGTGGTGGTCTTTGAATTCAGCCTGCATGAAATGGCGGATCCTGCTGCTGCCCTCGCGTACGCCCGCACGCTGGCGCCGGACATCGTCATCTTCGACCACGCGCCGGGTTCGGAGTGGGCCTGGCATACCGGCGAAGAAGAGAAAATCGAACGCAGCTTTACCGCCCTCGCAGCGGCCGGCATCCGGCGGCGCGCTGATTTTCATGCGCTCCAGAGCTTCGACAACCGGAGCCAACTGGAGGAAAGGATCAAACAGCAGGGGCCGGAGGCCATCGCCCGTGCGCTAAAATTTCCGCAGGGGGAACCTGTTTCCATCGCCATGGAATATCTCTGTATTCAACTCTCAAAGGGTAATTGAGGAGCATTAAAAAGGCGGTTCGGTTTGCGATGAGGATGGATGCGGCGCTTGGCAGGTGAGGAAACAGACAAGTAAATAGAATAAAGGAGTAAACCATGCAGGAGCAGCCGTTCCTTTTGGGCGTCAATTATTGGCCGCGGCGCAAGGCCATGTACTGGTGGACGGATTTTGACGCCGGGGAGGTCCGGGAGGAATTCGCGCTCATCCGCGAGATCGGTCTGGAGGTGGTACGTCTCTTTCTGCTGTGGGAAGACTGGCAACCGGCTCCCGATGTGGTCGACCATAAGGCCCTCGACCATCTCGAGCAGGTCTGCGACATCGCTGCCGGACTGGGCCTGCGGCTCAAT
Source organism: bacterium (assembly GCA_035353815.1). Lineage (GTDB taxonomy): Bacteria > Zhuqueibacterota > Zhuqueibacteria > Residuimicrobiales > Residuimicrobiaceae > JAKPUX01. The sequence goes on along the minus strand of DAOQAG010000010.1, from coordinate 55,480 downwards.
GTGACCTTTTTCACCGGCCACATGAGCGGCCCCTCGTGGACCCCTGCATGGATGCTGCAGCCGGACCAGCCGATGCCGCCGCGCATCTGGCAGGTGGTCAGCGGCGGGCGCGCGGTCAACTGCGGCTACCGTAATCCCTTCACCGATCCACAGGCTCTGCGGGCGGCCGAGTTGCAGCTGCAAACCGTGGTCGGGCGCCTCAAGGAGCATCCCGCCATCGAGGTCTGGAACCTCGGCAACGAGCCGGATCTCTTTGCCTGGCCGGCCGATGCCGCCGGGGGAAGAGCCTGGACCCAGCGGATGACCAGCCTCATTCGTGCGATCGATCCGGGCCATCCGGTCACCTGCGGCCTGCACGTCGCCAGCCTGCTGGTGGATAACGGCTTGCGGGTGAACGATCTCTTTGACGAGGTCGATATCCCGGTGATGCACGGCTATCCGTTGTATGCGGACTGGTCCAATGGCCCGCTCGACAGCGATTTCGTTCCCTTCCTCTGCGCCCTGACGAGCGCGCTCTGCGGCAAACCGGCGCTGATGGAGGAGTTCGGCGGCTGCACTGCGCCGCCGGGCCAGGCCTCTTTTGTCGACGAGTGGCAGCGTTATGGCCAGCCCTTCCGGCAGTTCATGGCCTCAGAGGAGGATCTCGCAGCCTATATCGAAGCGGTGCTGCCCAAACTGGTGGAGGTGGGGGCCCTTGGGGCGATGATCTGGTGCTATGCCGATTATATCCCCGGGTTGTATGTCCGGCCGCCCTGCGACCAGGCCTGGCACGAGCGCTTTTTCGGGCTGGTGCGGCCGGACGGCTCGCTCAAGCCGCACGCGGAGGTGATCAAGCGTTTCGCCGCCACCCGCCCGGCCGTGCAGCCGGCGCGGCGCCGGGTGGCGCTGGATCTCTCTCCCGAGGAGTACTATCGCGATCCCCGCCGCCATGCGATACGCCTCTACCGGGCTTTCACTGGTGGGCAGTGAGGCAGAGCCTTTCCGACCTCGATCGCAAGCGGCATGCGGCCGACGAGGGCCATCTCTTGCGGCCGGAGCGGCGGCGGTAACGGCCAGGCGCGGCCTCCGGCAGCGTAGACCGATACACGCCCGGGTAGCCCTTGACGCTGGTGGTTATTTTTCCGGGCAGCGGCGGAGGTAGTCGAGCAGCTCCCGGAGGCTGGCGGTGGCCAGAGCGATGCAGGTGTCGGCTCCGCCGTAATAGAGGCGCAGCTCGTCGCCCTCCTGGGTCCAGCCGCAGGGGAAAACGACATTATCCACATCCCCCTGGCGTTCATAGTGTTCCGTTGGTCCAAAGATCCATTCCTCGCTGCGCCGCAGCAGCCGCCGCGGATCCTCCGCATCCAGCAAAGCCAGTCCCAGCCGGTAGATCACCCCGCCACCGGTCACCCGTACACCATGATAGAGGATTAGCCAGCCTTCGGGCGTATAGATCGGCTGCGGCGAGAGGCCGATCTTGTTGGCGTCCCACCAGCCGCCGGAGCGGGCGCGCATGACAACTTGATGGTCGCCCCAGTGCTTGAGGTCCGGTGAGAAGGCGATCCAGATATGTGCGCCGCTGTGCAGAACATGGCGGTGGAGCATGGCATAGCGTCCGTTGATGCGCCGGGGAAAGAGCGCGGCATCCTTGTTCTCGGGCAGCAGCACCCCGCCGAGACGCGAGAAACTTTTTAAGTCCTTGGTACGGGCCAGCGCGACCAGAGGGCCGTCCTGCGAGTAGGCGGTGTAGGTAAAGTAGTACTCGCCCAGTTCTTCCATGAAGGTGATGCGCGGATCCTCCACGCCCCAGAGCTCCTCCGGGAAATGCTCCGGATCGGGCGGAAATGTGGGCTGTGGATCGATCCGCCACCCCGATATCCCGTCGGTGCTGCGCGCCACCGTGAGATGAGACATGCCGCGCCGGTCCTCGATGCGGATGAGCAGCACGGTTTCCCCGGAGACCCGCGCCGCTGCGGCATTGAACACCGTATTGGCCTGATAGGGGAGGTCGGCGGTGACGATGATCGGATTCTGCGGATGACGGATGAAGAGTTCCTTGAAATCAGCAGTTGACATACGAACGCCTCGTTGGTTTAATCGTGTTGGTACCTGATACAGAATCCTGCGAGGTCCATGTATCGCCGCGAGGGGATGACCTCGTTTATTTGCTCGTGTTGGTACCTGAAATTCTCATTCAAACGTGATCCAGGGCGGGACGACCTGCGCGTTGTATTGGCCGGGACGCAGCGCCAGCAGCGGGATGGCACTGAGTTCGATCCCGCGCAGCATGACGCTGTCGGCCTCTACAATGCTTCCCCGTCTCAGCTGCTGCAACGCGGCGGCAGCCGACCGTCCCTGCCGGGTTCTCTCCTCCAGCCAGGCCAGAGCAAGGTAATGATCCCGCCAGACGCGCACCTCGGCGCGCACCGCAGCGGAGTTGTCCAGCCCGCGCCGCCGCGCCTCCTGCGCCAGCATGGCATCGCGAATGATCAGGCTGAAGCTGCGCACGACTGCCCGGCGGCGTGCGCGGGCTGTGACCTGATCGATGGCCGGGTTGATCCCCTGCCAGCGTTCCAATAGCTGCCCGAGGATGATCGCTCCGCCGCTCCAGGTGGCCAGGGGTGTTGCGAGCTCGGTGGCGAGCGCCTGGCGCGCCCCGGCGATGACCTCCCCCGCGACCTGGCGTTCCGGCGGCAAAGAGCTGCCGCCCTCATCACCCGGTGCTTCCAGATCGGCCAGCACGCCGGCAGCCCGCTCCACCAGCCCGCGGTTGAACTGCAGGTTCCTGGCGAGCGCGAAAGAGGCGATGAAACGGTCGCTCTCCGCCGCCTCCCGGCGATTGCGCAACACCGTGCGGGCACGGCGGCTCCGCTCCGCCACGGCACTTTCGGTCAACGCCGGCGCTGAAGTGATCTCCTCCAGGCGCATCACCATGAAAGCGCCGTTGACCTCGATGACCCCGGAGGTCTGGCCGGGCTCGAGGGCCCAGGCGGCCTCCTCGATCACCGGCTCATTTTCTCCCCAGCGGATCAGCCGCCGGTTGGCCGCGGTATCCGCAGCGGCACCATAAAGGGCACGCAGCGCGGCGCTGAATCCTTCCCCGGCGGCGAGCCTCTGCTGATAGTGGCGCGCCAGAGCTTCATCCGCGAAAACCAGATAGTCCACAGTGCGGATCTGCGCCTGCCGCTGGACAGCGCGGTCGATCTCGGCCGGGTCCAGCGTCACCTTGTCACGGACCTCCGCCCGGAAGAGCTCCCGTGCCATGGCCATCTCCTCGATGTATCCGGTGAGCTGCCGGAGGAGGGCTGTAGTATCTGTTCCCGCCGTCTCCGCGGCCTGGGCGGCCAGTTTTTCATCGATCAGCAGACCCAGCAGATAACCCGGCCGCGCCGATTCAACCCCCTGGAACTGCAGCGCTGGACTGAACTCGGCGCGCTCGATAAATTCGGCGCGGGTGATGACCCGGCCGCCGGCGCGGGCGAGGACCGGCTCCTCCGGCGTTCTCGCACACGCCAGCACCAGCAGGGGCAGCAGAATAACCTGGCGCAGCGTCGGCTTGACCTGGCGCATCTTCAGCTTGACATGGCGCATCGTCGGCTTGACCTGGCGCATCTTCAGCTTGACATGGCGCATCGTCGGCTTGACCTGGCGCATCTTCAGCTTGACCTTCCTTTTTCCGGATTCCTAGCGCAGCAGCAGCACCTTGCGCACCAGCCGCCGGCCGCCACCTTCCAGAACGAGCAGGTAGACACCGCCGCTGACGGCCGCTGCGGCATCGTCGCGGCCATCCCAGAAGGTCTCGCCGCGGCCTGATTTTGTATCTACCGGCAAGAACCGGACTTTGCGGCCGAGTATATCATAGATGCTCAAGCTGTATCCCGCCTTTTTGCCGCGGCCCGCCTCGGGCAACTGCCAGCTGATCCGCGTGCCGGCATTGAAGGGATTGGGATAGTTCTCCAGCAGCGTCAGCTGCGGTTGCGGCAGCGCGCCTTCAGCACTTCCGATGCCGGTAGCCAGATCGGCCGCAAAGACCAGGGGCGCGCCGGCGCCATAGATCTGCTGGCCGAGCGAACCCGATTTCTGCCAGCCCTCGCGCAGATCTTCCACCGGAATGTCAAAAGAGGCCACATTCCAGGAATCATAGACCGTCGGCCCGATGACCAGCGCCGCAGCAGGCAGGAAGGGCGGCAGGGTGTATTTCATCACCGTGGGGGTATAGGCAATATATCCGTCGAGCAGCCGCGCCAGGCTGGCGGGCAGGTTGCCGGCTGCACTCTCGCGGTATTCGCGCAGATAGCTCCAGCTCTGATGCTGCTCCATGGGCGTGATCACGGCCGCTCCCGCCATGGGACTCAATCCGAAAAAGGTGCGGTACTCCGCGGCATAGCCGTAATCGCACTCCCAGAGCCAGGAGATTGCCATCAGGTTGGCGAAGGGCATGTAGCTCAACTCGAGGTAGCGATGCTCGCCGGTGATCTGGTAGAGCCGGGCCAGCGCGGCGCAGGTGGCGGCGGTCATGTGCGCTTCATAGGCATAGCCGAAACCGTGGCCGGCAATGTGCTCAGCCGCCAGTTTGGCCTCCTGAAGGTACACCTCGCTGCCGCTGAGCTGCCAGGCGTCGAGCATGAGGTAGAGATAACCACCGGTGACATCGTATTCATGACCGGAGATGGCCGTATCATCGGTGTAGCGGAAGAAGACCGGGAATTCATAGTTCACGGCCCGGGCGAAGCGCATCAGCTTGGGCAGCGAGAGGAAGAGCAGCGTGCGCGCCTGGCCATCGCCCAGCCGCGCCAGCCGCGCCAGCCCGAGATGGATGTGCAGCGCGTACCAGCTGTCCCCTTCCTGCACGCCTTCATTGGGCGCATCATTGACCATGGTGTTGAGCCGCAGGTTGTAGAACTGCCAGAGATTATCCGCGAGATGGTCGTCGAGGGTGCTCACCTCGCCGTGCACGGCTTCGTAACGGCGCAGCGCGACGAGCACGTCGAGCTGGCTGATCGCCTCGGCATTGTTGAGGCGCGGCACCCCGACATAGGAGCGGAGTAACTTTTGGCCGTTGACGGTGGATTGACAGCGCTCGTCGCCGAGATCGGCCAGCAGCTTGCCGGCGATCTCCTGCCAGTCGATCTCCTCGAGGCCGGGTTTATAGATCGAGGCATAGATATCGGCCAGCGCCGTAAGGAAACCTTCCGCCACCGCGCTCTCTGTCGCCGGCTTGCCGGGCGCCAGAAAGAGCCAGGCGTCGGTGAGGACGACCGGCTCGCTGCGCAGCGGCTGGTTGCCGCCCGGGCGCTCGAAGCCGAATCCCGTCGAGGTGAGCTGCACACACTCCCGCGGGGAGGTCCGCTGCAGGCCAAAGTAATCGTTCAGCTCGGTAAAGTTCTGGAAATAGAACAGCGTGCCCTGGAGGGCGAGGGGATCGTAGCCGCTGGTCAGCCCGGCAGCGAAGGGCGCCTGCTCGACCCAGGAGACGATGCTGGAACTGACCGCATAATTGCGCTCGCGGTCGAAAAAGGTGCATTCGGCCGCACCATAGGGGATGTTGATCCCGGTTGCGCCGGTGAGGAGGCACTTCCAGTGGAACAGGCCGGGATACCCGGTGTAGACGGTCAGAATGACCTCGTGACGCACGCTGCCCCAGTGGCCCTGCATCCGCACCTCGATGCATTCGCATTCCCCATTCCCTGCGATCCGGATGCTGTCGAGAAGTGCCGGATCGAGCACGGCGAAGGGCAGGCCGTTGGTGATGGTGTTGCGGACCACGTATTGCCGGCCCTGGGCGGAGGAGAGCCACAGACTGGCGCCGGTGCGGGCGCTGTCATAGAGGGCGGTGAAGGCGCCGGACTGGATTTCAAACCGCTTATGACCCTGGCTGAGCAGACGCACCGGGCCGGTCGCCGGCGGGATGTACAGCTGCGCCGTGAAAACCGAGTCGCCGCTGATGCCGTCGGGGTCGCGGAGGGTGACGCGCAGAAGCCAGGTTTCGCCGCCCGTCAGGCCGGTGAGGAGTTTGCTGAACCGTCCCGCTGCGCGCGCCATGGGACCGTCCTCCTGCCAGAGCAGAGCGGATGCGGGCTTGTGGGCCAGCAGCGCCGCATTGTCCCCGTCGCCGTCGTCGCTGAAGGTCAGCTCCACCTGCACGCTGTTATCACTCTGCAGGGTGGTGTAGAGCGCGCCGCCGCGGCTTGCAGTGGGGGCGAGCTCGAGATTGAAAAGGGTCTGAATGGCCTCCCCCTGGACGCCGTCGGGATCACTGAGCCAGCCGCGGAGGTGGTAGCGGCCGAAGGTCAGATTCGCAAAGGTAAAGCTGTAACCGCCGGCGCCCTTGTCCATCCGCTGCCGGGCGCCCCACTGGGCGTCGCCGGCGCGGGCCAGGGCGATCTCGGCATAGCCGTTGCTGTTCGCGTCGCCGCGGCAGGGCCAGCGGACCGCAATGGCGCCGGAGGCAGCCGACGCTGTCAGCGCCAGCGCGATGGACTGCGGACTCTGACTCGCCAAAAGCAGGCGGAGGCGGGGCCGCAGGGAATCGGCCGCGAATTGGGAGGAGGCAAAGTTGAGGATACCGGTGCCGGCCGCAACCGCCGGCTCGCGCAGCACCAGTCCGAAGTTGCTGTCCGGACGGCTCAGCCACTCCTGCACCATGCCGGTCACCTGCCAGGTGTACCAGCGCCCAGCCGGATCGGCGGGATCGATCAGCCGCTCACCATCAGCAAGGGCCGCATGGTCCTGTGGCACGCCGTTGGCGCCGGGAAGTGACCAGGGCACATCGGAGAAAGCGGCATGGGACCAGCAGACCTCGCCGGCAGCGGCGGGACGGCCGTCATAGCCGCCGGCATCGTCGCCGCTGCCCTCGCTCCAGGAGCGGTTGAGGCGGTACGCCGCCAGGATTTTGGGCGCGCTCTGCAGCGTCCGCCGTTTGACCAGATAGAGCTCGATCCAGGCCGAGTCGATCCGGCTCTCCGCCGGGAGACTGCTCAGATCAAAGCGGAGCACAAGATGTTTGGCGTCTGCCTCGCCGCCGTTGCCGGTGGCCTCCAGCCCCTCCTCGCCGCCGGTATTCCAGCCGGGTTTGTTGGCAAGCAGGTGGGCATCCTGGCAGCCGGCATAGCCGTCACGCCCCTGCTGCAGGATCATCTCCTCCTGGGCGAGGAGCGGCCCGCCGATGAGCACGGTCAGCAGGAGAAATTTGTATTTGGCTGGGATCAGCATGAAAGGCATCCCGTCTGGATTAAGGGTTCAACCGCTGCAGGGTGAATCCCCCGCGCCCCGCGGTGAGCAGGCGGGCTTCCTGTGCGGTGCGAAAGGTGCGGCGCAGCTCCGGCCTGTCCGGCCACGCCGCCTCATCCCACTTTTCACTTGATCTGGCCTGCAGCCAGGCCGCGGCGGTCGGGACCTTCTCGATCTCGATCAAGGTGAAGAGCGCCTCGATGGTCGACTCGGCTCCGGCATTGCGGTTGACGCCCTCGCGGTCGATGCCGTCATAGCCGCGTCCGGTGGCGGCGTCATAGAGGGGCGCGCCGGCGAGATTGTTGCCGGTCAGCCAGGAAGCGGCGATCCCCGCCAGCCGGGCATAATCGGGTTGGCCCGTCGCCCGATGCAGCGCGAGCAGGCCGAGGGCGGCCGCGCGCACGTCATAGGCGATCTGTGAATATACGGCGGTTTTGCCGGAATTGAAATCGAATTCATGCAGCCAGCCGCCGGCCAGCATCCGGCCGAGAAAGACGCGGCCGCTGTACTCCGCCCGCCGCAGCAGCTCGGGATCGGCGAGCAGGGCCGAGAGGGGGGCCAGGGCCTGGAGCTGGGCATTGCCCCATCCATGCCAGATGCCCGGCCAGGAGTAAAAGGCGCCCGCCATCCCGGCCTCTTCCGGACGCTGTGATGAAGGCCGAACCTCAGGCGGAAAGACTGCCCCTGATGCGGTGGCCGGATGGGGCTCCCGGCCCGCCTGCATGGCGCAGAGCCCTTCGGCCAGCCGGGCGGCATGACGCTGCAGGGCCGGATCTGGCTCGACCGCGAGAACAGCGGCGGCGCCAAGGAGAAACTCGGAGGTGGCATCGGCTGCATGATGGTTGAGCAGCCAGCTGGGCCACGCCCGGCCGCCGACGGTTTCGAAACTTCCGTAGGCCGGGGCGAGTGCCTCGAGCTGGGGCAGGCAGCGCCGGAAGGCGCTGCGCAGCTCCGCCGCAAAGGCGGGATCCCTCTCCCTGAAAAAGGCATAGCCCTCCCCCAGCGACCAGTAGCCGCGCGCCGCCCAGAAACCGAAGGAGGCCACACTGGTCGGCCCTTCCCGGTTGATGGTCAGGTCCCGGTGGACAAAATTATAAAACGTACCGTCATTGTTCTGGAGCAGCAGGACGAAGCGGAGGAGGCCGCGGATGCGCGCGAGGTGGCGCGCATCGCCGGCGCGCATATAGACCACCGCGGCGCGGGCGACATCGTCGACGCAGGCGATGCCCTCGCCGGCGGCATCGGTCCAGCCATAGTCCGGGGCATCGCTGTAAATGTGGACGATGGTGCAGGGCTGGCCGGCGATGGTCACCTCCTCGCAGAGGCGGTCGAGATGGGCGAGATTGACCAGGCTGCGCGGAGCCGTGGTGCAGCTGCTCCACAGCAGGGCGAGTATAAGCATCCGCCGGGCCCCTATGCCGGAGGGGTTCGTCCGCCGGGCTTGATTGTACGCGGATGTGATCGTTCGCCGGGCCCATGTGCCGGAGGCGTTCGTCCGCCGGGCCCATATGCAGATGGAGGCGCTCATCCCTTCAGCCCCGTGCTCGCCAGGCTCTCGATAAAGTAGCGCTGGAAAAAGGCATAGGCGATGATGACCGGCAGGGCGAGCAGAGTCGCGGCCGCCAGCTTGACGCCCAGCTGTGCTTCCGCCATTCCGCTCACCGCAAAGATGGTCACCATCTGCGGCATGGTCATGATCGACTGGTCGCGGATGACGATCAGCGGCCAGAGGACGTCGTTCCAGGTGTTCATGAAGGTGATGATCCCGACCGTGATCAGGATGGGCCGGGAGAGCGGCCAGATGATGCGGAAGAGGATCTGCATATCACTGAGACCATCCACCCGCGCCGCATCGATGAGCGACTGCGGCACGGACTGAAAGAACTGGCGGAAGAGGAGGATGCCAAAGCCGCTCATCATCCCGGGTACGATCAGGGCGAGATAGGTGTCGGTCCAATGGAGCTTGACCATGAGAATGTAGAGGGGGATCATGGTGAGCTGAAAGGGGATCATCATGGTGAAGAGAATCGCCATCACCATCAACTCGCGGCCGCGGAAGCGCAGGCGCGAGAGGGCATAGCCCACCATGGAGCCGAAAAAGAGCACCGAAGCGGTGATGGAGAAAGAAACCACCAGGCTGTTGATCAGGGCGCGCAGGAGGGGGATTTTGGCGAAGACCTGTTCATAGCTGGCCAGGCTGACGCGCGAGGGCAGGAGCCCAAAGCTGGGGATCTCCATCTCCGGTTTGAGGGTCGCCGCCACCATCCAGAGAAAGGGATAGAGGAAGACGACCGCTCCCAGAATCAGAATGAGCCAGGTGAGTGCGCGTTTCATTCCAGGGCCTCCTGCTCGACCACCTTGCGCTGCACCAGCACCACCGCCAGAATGATAAAGGCGAAGAAGAAACCGAGGGTGGCGGCATAGCCCATGCGGTTGAAATAAAAAGCCTGCTTGTAAATGTAGAGCATCGCCGAGAGGGTGCGGTTCATCGGGCCGCCCCCGGTCAGTACGTAGGGCTCGATGAAGAGGCTGAAGCCGCCGATGGTCGAGAGCACCAGGACCATGATCACTGCCGGATTGAGCATCGGCAGGGTGATGTGGCGGAATTTTTGCCAGGCGGAGGCGCCGTCGAGGCCGGCGGCCTCATAGAGCCATGCCGGAATGTTCTGCAGACCGGCGAGGAAAAGGATGATATAGAGCCCGACGTTTTTCCAGGTCGCCATCAACGCCACCGAGGGCATCGCCCATTCCGGGCTGGTCAGCCACGGGATTTTCCCCAGGCCGAGCCGGGCGAGCAGGAGGTTGAGAATGCCGTTTTCGTAGGAGAAGAGCTGCTGCCACAACAGCGAGATGACGATGCCGGAGATCACAACCGGCATGAAATAGGCGGCGCGAAAGAAACCGCGGCCACGGATTTTTTCGTTCAGCAGCACCGCGAAGAGGAGCGCCAGCCCAATCTGCAGGGGGATGTGGATGACCAGAAAAAAGAGGGTGTTGAGGATCGCCTGCCAGAAGAGGTCATCCTGGAAAAGACGGGCGAAATTGCCCAGGCCGACCCAGCGCATCGGCGTATAAATGTCCCATTCGTGGAAAACGAGGACCAGGGAAAAGAGCAGGGGATAGGCCATGAAAAGGGCGAACCAGACCCAGTAGGGCAGGGAGAAGAGGAGCCCGGCCCGGCTCTCCCCGGCTTTATGACGGCTTTGTTTGATTCTCAACAGACTTCTCCCCATGGTTCATCGGAAAAGAATACGGCTTGGCCGCGTTCTGCGAGAGTAAAAAACCTGACTTTGAACAGATCACTCGCCCCGGTTGACCGGGGTTGGCATGCGCTTGCAGCTGGACTATGTTCACTGCAGGACCTGCCGCGCCCGTTCTGCCGCGCGGCGCACCGCCTCTTCGGGGGTGCGCCGGCCCAGCACACAGCAGGCCTCGAACTCTTGCGAGATGGCATCAAAAACCTCGCGCAGCTCTGGAGCGGAGTCCACGCCCCGGGTTCGCGGGGCTTGTTCGGCGAAGCGCACCATCTTGGGATTGTCCTTAAAGTACGGCATGTAGAGCGAATCCGTCAGCAGACCGCGGCGGATGGGCAGCTGGCTGGCGATCCGCAGCAGCGCCAGATCCTGCCGACGCGAAACCAGAAACTTGACAAAGGCCCAGGCCGCGCGCGGATTCCTGCAGGTGGTAAAGATGGCGATATTTTTCGGGTCGCCATAGGTCACCACCGGTCCCGCGCTGCTGTCCGGCAGCGGGACCGGCGCATAATCGAATTCAAATCCCGCCGGCTTGAACTTGTCGACATGGGCGATGTTCCAGGGCCCGGTGATGTGCGTGGCCACCTGCCCCGCGAGAAAGGTATCGCCCTGAAAGGTTGCCTTGGGGAAGATGCCCAGCTCAAAACAGCGGCGGAAGAAGCGCAAGACCTCCACCGCGGCCGCATTATCAAAAACCACCTGCCGGTTTTTGATCAGGGTCTGACCGCCCGAGGCCGCCAGATAAAAGGTGTAAAAATCGAAGTAGCGCAGCCACCATTTGACGTTGATGTCGACATAGAGCATCCATTGATCGGGCTGGCCGTCGCCGGTCACATCCCGGGTCAGGGCCTGGCCGGCACGGATGAACTCGGAGTAGGTGGCGGGCGGGTGCGTGAATCCGGCCTCCTGCAGGAGCCGGACGTTGTATTCCATCATGATCGGATTGCTCTTCCAGGGCATCTGGTAGAGACGGCCGTCGTCATACTGAAAGGCCTCCCGCTGCCCCTCCGGCAGCCGGGCCACGGCGACGGAGTCGAAATCGGTAAAGGAATCCAGCGCCACCAGGGCCCCGGCGCGTACGAACTGGCCGACCACGCCCGGCCAGATGTTCGAACAGACATCCGGGGTGGTCTTGCCGACGACCGCCGCCAGCAGCACCTCCTCGGTCGACTGGCTCTCGGGAATCGGCTGCACTGTCACCGGCACGTCGGGATGGGCCGCGTTCCATTCCGCTGCGGCGAGTCCGGCCAGTTCGATCTCCTGGGCATTGGCCGCCGGCCAGTAGACCAGCCCCTCATGCCCGGCCTTGCCGTGCGGACCGCTGCGGCAGCCGCAGAGCTGGGCCGCCGCAGCCAGGGCCAGCATGGCCCACACCAGCCAGGATCGAAGCAGGTTATTCGCGGTGATCCGATGCATACGGCGGCTACTCCTCTCCCTGCGCGAAGCGGATCTCGACCTCTTCGTGGCCTTGTGTCAGCTTTTTCTGGAGGTGGATCTCCCGCACACGGATGAAGCGGGTCACGGAAATATCCCACCCGGCAACCGCCTCCCGTAGCGGCTCCCAGGGGGATACGACGGACAACCCGGCCGTTTGTCCGGCCTGCCCTCGGACGCCAATCCGCAGACGCCTTTCCCGGGAATCGAGTCGAGCCGCGGTTACCCCGCAGGTGGCGGCAGCCAGATAGGGGGTGCACGGTTCGCCGCGCTCGAGCAGGAGCTGATGCTGAGGCGAAACAGCTGCGGCGGAGAGCATGACCGCGGTACAGAGCGGCCGCCCGTCGGCCAGGATGCGTCTGAACCACCGCCCCTTGCCGCGCCAGGTCACCTCGACCTTGCGCCCGTTGAGCATCGCCTCATAGCGGATCTTTTGCCACCCTTGCGGCAGCCGAGGATCGAAAGCGAGATTCCATTCGTTCTCCCGCATCCCGGCCAGCTGATAGAGGGCATGCAGGAACCAGCCGCCGGTCCAGAGAAAGGTGGGCTTGTCGATCTCGCCATAGCGCGGCGAGGCGGGGTCTGCATTGCGGTACTCGAAAAAGGCCGGCTGGCCCAGGGGTGAGCGGTTGATGCCCGCGAGGGTCAGGTAGCGCTGCAGGACCTCCCGGGCCGAATCGGGCTGGGCTGCAGCCAGCCAGCCGAGGGCGTACCAGACAATGCCGTGCGGCCAGACGCCGCCGTTGAGGTAGAGGCCGCGGGCGCCGACCTCGCCGGGCAGGAATTCATACAGCTGGTTATGCTGGTCAAAATCCATCGGCGCGGCGATGCGGATACCGATGCGGCGGTCGAGCAGCTCCGCGGCGGCGGTTTTCATCAGCCGGGCGGAGCGCTGCTCGTCCAGAAGCCTCCAGGCGGCGGCGAGGAGCGAGCCGGCGTAATAGTGGCGGTCGGTGGCGCCGTTCGCAAGCCCGTTGAAGAGAAATCCGGCCGGTTCATCCCAGAGCCGCTCGCCGAGGTTCTGCTGGAGCCGGTCCGCCAGCTCGAGGCCGCGCGCCAGCCCCGCATCAGGCCAGCCCAGTTCCCCGCCCATGAAGGCGTACTCGCGCAGGGCGCGGATGGTGAGGATGGTGATATAAGCGCGGGCGCCCCATGAGTGGCCGATGTCCCACCAGTCGGGCTGCCAGGCGTACATGAGATCGTCGGCGCCGCGGTTTTCGAGCATCATGTGCAGGCTTTTCGCCAGCATCGGCGCCAGCTGCTGCACCGTGCCGGCATCGCCGCTGTGGCGCAGGTACGAGGCGGTCAGGAGGATGAACCAGAGGTGGTTCCAGTTGTCGGTGGAACAGAACTCGGTCTGGAAGCCGGAGTCGCGCCAGTAAAAGGCATGCGGCAGGATGGAATCGGCTTTGGCCAGGCTCTGCACATAAAGCAGGTCGCTGCGCACGCGCCCGCAGTCGAAAAAGACGGCGCCCAGGTCGGTCAGCAAAAGATCGTGGGTGAAGAAGAAATTGTACTCCGCCGGACAAGGCATAGGGACGACGCGGCCGTCGAGATAGTGGCGGTTGGCCGCCATCACCGCCCGTGACCAGCGGGCGGTCTGCGTCAGGCCGGCATCGGGCACCTCGAGGAGCGGGCCAGCGGCCGCATAGCGTCCCGCCTCCGCTTCATAGGCCGTTACCTCGCTCTGCCAGTCCCGCGCGGCCCGGACCGCGACCGCCGCCGCCTCGCCTTGCCGGCAGGAGCCGAGCAGCAGGATTATGGACCACGTTTCTCCCGGCTGCAGCTTTCTCCCGTAGCTCAGGTGAAGGGCGCCGGAATCGGCCGCCGCTTGGGGCAGCGCCCCGGCGTTGGCGATGAAAACCAGAGCCGAATCGGTCTCGGGGGCATCAAAGGCGGCCGTGGCCAGAAGGCAGCCGGACCCGGAATCGGCGGGATTCTGCAGAGTGCAGGCGACGCGCACCGGCCGCATCCAGGCATAGGTCTGGCAGGTGCGGAGGATCCACTGCAGCGTGCCCTCCAACGCGAAGGAACGCGCCCGGTCCATGCCATTGGTAAGCTCGAGCTGCAGCACCAGCACCGGCAGCGTCCGGCAAAAGCGGTAGCGGATGGAGCAGAGGTACTCCGGATTGCGCTGCTGAAACTCGATCGCATAGGGGGTATAACGGTAAGCCCATGGCGCGGCGCCGAGCGAGTCGGTCCGGCCGTCATGGGTGAGCTCAAAGCGCAGCGGCCGCGACTCGCCGCGCCGCCAGTAATCGGTGCTGAGATCGATGCTGTTAGCCACGGGATAATAAAAGCTGATCCGGGCGGGCAGCGGCCGGCTGCCATGGAATTCCGCGCCGGCGCAGGGTCCGCCCACCTCCACCTGGCCGCGCATGCCGCTGAAGGAAGCCGCCAACGTTTCCCATGGATCGGTTGGCTTTCCGCCCGCAGTAGCCGCAGCCGTGCCCAGAAGCAGCAGCCAGGCGGCGGCCATGGGGAGGGAGCTCCGTGCCATCATGGCAGCACCTGCACCTTGCCCAGGGCCTCGCCCGCGGCCATCAGCGCCAGGATTCCGGGCACCTCCGCCAGCGGGATGCGCCGGGCGATCAGGCTGGCCGTATCGATCGCCGCCGTGGCGATCATCTGCGCCGCCCCCGGTTTGTCAATGACGATGGCCTCCATGCCGCTCCTCAAAAGGCCATGCTGAATGAGAAGCGCTGGGCGTTCTCGAGACGGCCGAAATCGGCATAGGCATAGTCCAGCTGGATCAGCACATTGCCGAGATTCCGGGTGGCGAGGCCGGCCCCCAGGGTGAGACCCTGCTCGCGGTCGCGCAAAAAGAGATCGCGATAGCCGGCGCGGAGAAAGAGCATCTCCCGGAATCCGTACTCCATGCCGAGATTGATCGATTCGGTATTATCACTGGGGTGGATGGCGTCGGCCGCGACCGTCAGCCGGTGCAGGGGCGATTTCCAGGGCTCCATGGCCAGACCGAACTGGAAGGTCAGCGGCAGCGACCACTCCCCGGTCTGGAGATCGGCCGGGATCTGGTTGTTGTTGCCCAGGATGTTGGGATCGATGTCGTGATAGACCAGGAGATCCTTGCCCTCCATGCGCATGTCGGTGCCGAAGTTGCTCAAGGAGGCGCCGATGCGCAGCCCGTGCAGTCCGGTGACGAAGAGGGTGCCAAAATCGATGGCAAAACCATCCGCATTCTCATGCCAGATGCTCTGGGTGATATACTTGAGATTGAAACCGACAGAGAAGCGGTCGGTCAGGCTGCGCGCATAGCTGAGGCCGATGGCGAGATCGCTGGAGGAAAAGATCTCGCCGGTCCCATCCGGCTGGTCGGTGGTGCGCACCGCCATGTCGCCATAATCGAGGGAGGTCAGCGAGGCCCCGAGGCTGCCGAAGGCCCCCAGGGGGAGGGTGAATCCGGCGAAATTGAACCTCAGGTCAGCGAGCCAGCGGGTATGCATCAACAGCACCTGGATATCGCGGCTGCGGGCGATGCCGGCGGGGTTCCAGTAAAGCGCGCTGGCATCGTCGGCGGTGCCGACAAAGGCCCCGCCCATTCCGGTCGCCCGCGCGCCGACGCCGATGGAGAGGAAGGGGGCGGCGGTGACGCCGACCTTGGCGACATCCCCGGCGACGAGCGCCGCAGCTGTCAGCAGCAGGCAAGCTATCATGACGATCTTTTTCATAAGCGATTCCGTAAAATGTTCAATGGCATGTCACTTGATGACCGCGAATTTGTCGATATGGGTGCCAATGCCGGGGGCGTCGACCTGGAAGAGGTAGACGCCGAAGGCGATATCCATCCCGTCCTTGGAGACCAGGTCCCAGCTCTCGGAACCGTCGTCGATGCTGCTGTCGTGCTCGATGCTGTTGACCAGATAGCCGCGCACCGTATAGATGCGGATGGTGCAGCGGGCGGGCAGGTGATTGAAAAAGATGCGGCGCTCACCCCGGCCGAAGCGGAAGGGATTGCGCGGCTCCCAGCTGGCAGCGGCACAATAGGGATTGGGCACCACCGTGATGGCGGCCAGGCCATCCTTGGCCAGGCTGGCACTTGCGCGCACGCCCTGGACCGTGAAGCGGAAGCTTTCGCCGTCGCGGAAGGGCTTGGTGGTGCGGATGCGGAAGATATCTCCGGCGGCCGGCCGGTCGCTGCTTCCCGCCGCCGGATCGTAAAAGAAGGTCCAGGCCACCTTGAAGCGGGATTTGGGGGTGGGCAGCGGCTCACCCAGACGCACACCGGTGACGATGGTGACCGAATCCCCGGGCGAAAACTGGCCATCCTTGTCCTTGTCGCCAAAGAGAAAATCCATCACGCGCGCTTCGGTGGTATTATAGATCATAAAGGGCACGGCGATCGCCTGCTGGCCGAAGAGGAGGGCCTGCGAGGTGTCGACGATGTGATCATAAAAGGTCATTTCGAAATCGGCGGGATAGGGGACGAAGCGCCCGCTCAGACTGGGATTCTTGCCGACGCGGAAGCTCCAGCCATGCTGGCCCTTGACCCATCCGGTCTCGGTTTCGATGACCTGACAAGCGGTGTCGCCGTTGACGTGGATCACCATGCCTTCCAGCACCGGGGTGATGCCGAGGCCCTCCTCCAGCTGTGCCCCTTCGAGCAGTGCGGTCTGCGAGGTGATATTGCTGCAGTCGAAGGTCGCCCCGCGGTTGAGCGCGAAGGCGGAGGTGTCATGAAAGATCACTGCATAGGAGGCATTGTCCTGCAGGGCATTAGCGTCGAGCAGCTCCACCTCGAGCTGGCCGGTGCCGGGACCATCGTGCTGCAGCCCGCCCGCCAGCTGCGGCGCCTGGTACCCCGCCGCGGGCGCGCGTGGGGTGATCACGGCGCAGTTGATGTCGACGTACTCCACCACCCCGGCGGCGCTGACGCGGATGACGCTGGAAGCCTCGGAGGGGGATATACCGGAGGTCACGCCGGTCGAGGTGACGGTCACCAGGCCGCGGTCATAGGGGACCACGGCGTAATAATAGGTCTGGCCGTTTTCGACATCGGTATCGACATAATAGTGGCGCAGACCGGTATCCTCGCCGAGGTCGAATTTGATGCCCTCGATGTCGATCGGGTGCAGTCCCTTGATGCCGTCCTTGAGGTCGAACTCGGCGATGTACTTGCGGAAGCGCGCCTTGCCGTAGGAATCGGTGATGACCTGGGCCTCGGAGAATTCCGCATCGGTGGTGCGGTAGATGCGGTAGCCCTCAAAATCATGCGCCTGCAGGAAGGGATCCCAGGATTTTTCCGCCGTGTCATCCCAGTAGAGCACGACCTTGTGGTCGCCGGGCACCGCGGTCAGCCGCGACTTGTCGGGGGGACGGGCGAACTGATAGGTGGCGTTGTAGATCTGCTGCACCGTTTTTTTCTCGCGGGCCAGCTGGGCCTGGTCTTCGCCGAAGAGGAGCGACATGGAGTAGAACTGGGTGTCGCCCGCCTTCAGCTCAAAGGGACCGGAGCTGAAGAACATGCCCAGATTGGTGTTCTGCACCAGCTTTTCGCGCGGCGGCGGCGCTGATTTCAGGCCATTCCAGTAGGCTTCATCGTTCTCCATTTTGTACTCGTGCAGCACGAAAACCTGAAAGCCGGTCAGACCGATCTGGTCGGATTCATCCTTGTCGAGAAAATCGAAATCGGGTTCGCCGGCGGTGGGGATGCCGTCGCCCTCGCCCGCATCGGGGCCCGTATAGTTGCTGTCATTGGGATCGAGGCCGTCGGCGCCGAGATCGTCGTTGAGCGGCTCGCCGGCATCCCACTGGCCGTTGCCGTTGAGATCCGAATAGGGATCCCAGTTGATGTTCTCGTCACCGGACCAATGCGGCCGGATCTCGCGGTCGGGATAAAAGTCCTGAAAGGCCTTGAGGTCATCGACCCCGTAGGGATAGGTGGAGAGGAAGACCCCGGGCCCGCTGTCGCGCCGCTCGTTGATCAGGCCGTCATGGTCGTTGTCGCGGCTGTCACGAAAGATGCCGGGGCTCTCGAGGAAGGCGAAGCCGGCGACGCCGACCGGCGCCCAGTTGTTGGGACTGCCGTAGCCGTTGCCGTCGAAGGCCCAGGCGATATCGAGGTCAAGGTCATAACTGCCGGCATCGTCGGCGGAATCATCGTGGCCGCCGATGCCCCAATCGATGTGGAAGGCGAAATAGGTGCTGTCATAATCCTTTTTGCCCTCGTTGGTGATAAAATAGATCGAGAAGATGCAGTCCTGGGCGAGCACCTGGTTCCACTGGAAGAGGCGGGAGGCCACCTCGATGCCGAGGCCGCGGCGCGACGAATCCGCCGGATCGGGGTAATAGAGATATTTTTCATCGGGATCGTCGTCGAATACGAAATAGGTCTCGAGATCCGCGTTGGTCTTGCCGCGGCCGAAAAAGCCGTTCCACTGGCCATCCCACTCGGAATTCTGATCCGGCCAGGTCGCCGGCCAGGTGGTCGGGTCGTTGCTCATCGCCGGATAATTATGGATGTTGGTCTTGACATCCGCATTGAAATAGCCCGGCAGCGGGGCAAAGCCCCAGGGGATGCCATCGGGCGAGGTCGACATATCCTCACGATAGCGGGTGACCACGTCGTGATACCGCTTGCCGCGGATATCGACGATGGGGGTCGCGACGATGAGGGCCACACCGTCGACATAGGTATGGCCGCTCCCCTTGGGCCATTCGCCGGAAGGCCAGGCGGGCTCATCCCAGTTGGCGATTTCACCGTGGTTGGCGAAGACCGTGCGCACCACGTTGCCGTCCATCGTGCCCCAGCGCGTATTGGCCAGGGCGCCGACATGCGGATCCGGTTTGCGTTGGGCCCAGAGCGGCTGCAGCGAGAGGGCCAAAAGCAGGCAGCAGAGCAGTTTCAGGCGATTCATACTCATCACTTTCTCGTTTTGATTCAGAATTCAAGCCCGATACCCGCCAGGATCTGCCGCGGATCGGAATAAAAATTGGGACGGGCGAGATATTCGGAGAGGCTGTTGACGCCGAAGATCGTCCCCGAAGTCTGCGCCGAGAGGGTGTAGTTGGCGCGTCCGGTATCGCTGTAAACATCCAGCTCGTTTTTCTGATCCAGGAGATTGTAGATGCGCACAAAGAGATTGAGATTCTGCCCCCCCACCTTGAAATTACGGTAGGCATAGAAATCAAAGTTTGAAAAGGCGGGCTTGCGCTCGCTATTCTCGACCGCCGTGCGCACATTCTGCTGGGTCGGCGTGTAGGGCAGGCCGCTGCCAAGACGGCCGATCAGGCTGGCGGACCAGACCCGGGCGTCCCCGGCCGTGAGCGAGAGATTGAGACTGTGGGTGCGGTCCCAGTTGAGCGGCACCAGTTGCTTCTGCGGCTCGCGTCCGGCTTCCGCATCGAGAAAGGCGGAGGCCGGGTCGGAGGCATCCCCGCGCGCGATCTGATAGGTGTAATCGACCGTCGCGCCGAATCCCCCCGTCAGCCGCTTCTCGAAGGCGAAGGTCAATCCCTTGACCCCGCCGTAATCCCGGTTGATGAAACGCGCGTAGCGGATGCCGGTGGTGGTGTGGAGGATCTCCGTGCCGAGGAGATTGCGGATATCCTTGAAATAGGCGGTCACCTCCAGAGAGAGATCCGCGCCCAGCTGCTGCTGCAGACCGATCTCGTAGATCGTGGTCTTTTGCGGCTTGAGCTCGGCATTGCCGATGGTGTTGGGCACCCGCTCGGGCGGCGAGGTGCTGCCGTAATCGGAGGTGGCGTAGAGCTCGAAATCGGGATTGGAGAAGAGAAACTCAAAATTGGGGATCTGGAAGAAATGGCCGTAGGAGATGTGAATCGCGCCGCGGTCGGTGATGGGATAGGAGAGACCGAAGCGCGGACTGATCTGCTGGCTGGTTTTAGGCGTGCGCAGCGGTGAGGCCGCGGGCTGGAGAAAATCGACGGGCACAACCCCGGCCGACTTGAAATAATCGTAACGCACCCCCGCATTGACGACCATGTAGGCCAGCTCGATCTTGTCCTGCACATAGGCCGATACCTCGAGCGGATGGAGGAGGTATTCGTCGTTGTTCTGGATGTTCTTCGTCACCGCCGGGACATAAGGCTTCCACTGGGTATCGCGGTTGAGGCGGATCTCGAAGGAGCGCAGCCACATGCGATGCTGACGGTATTCCAGCCCCATCTTGAGCTGGTGCTCGTTGGTCGCCTGCGAGGTGAAATCGACTTTGCCGACGCTGGTGGTGGTGTTGCGCAAAAAGTGCCACATCTGCTCGCCGCCGGTGAGGAAGGCATTGCCGCTGGCCGCATCGAGCAGCTTGGGATTGACATAACGCGCATCGTAGGGATCCGCAAAGACATACTGCTTGTAGTCGGTGTAAAACCGCGCCACCTTGACGGTGAAGAAATTGCGCTGATTGAGCACCGAGGTCCAGGTCAGGTTGTTGTTCCAGCCGAGCTGATGGCGCCAGAAATCGCCATCCGGATTGAGGCGGAACTGGTGGTCGTACTCGCGGTATTTCTGCCGCTGCACCAGCCCCTCATATTCGAGCTTGTTGGCATCCGAGAGCTTGTAGGCCAGCTTGATCTGGCCGGTATAGCGCCGGCTCGGGCGCATGGCGACGTAATCGCCCGAATTTTTCAGGCTGTCGGCATAGTGCGCGAAATCCTGCTGCGAGGTGAAACGCCGGCCCTTGCCATGCGACTCGATGTACCAGTCGCGCGCATCACTGCTGGGAAAGTTGGCCGAGTCGGAGGGGAGGAAGACCCGGCGCCCGTAGAGTGCCCCCTCGTTGTCATAATAGCGGCCCGAGGCGAAAAAGGTCAGCCGGTTGTGCAGGGCGGGGACCGGTCCGCTCAGGGTGCCTTCGAGGTTGGAGATCGGATTAAAGGCGTCGACATTCCAGAAGATGTCGGTGTGATTGCTGACATAATCCCCGACATAGCTGGTGAGCGAACCGTGATACGATTCGCCGCCTTCCTTGGTGACCACATTGACGATGCCGGACATGGCCTGGCCGTATTCGGCATTGAAGGTGCCGCTGATCACCTGCAGTTCCTGCACAGCGGTATTCTCCACCTGCACCGCGGAGCTGCCGGAATAGACATCGTTGATCGAGATGCCGTCGATGAGGTAGCCCACCTCGCCGCTGCGGCCGCCGCGAAAGTGTCCGTCGACCACGCCGGCCTGCAGATTGATAACATCCTGCATGTTATCGACCGGCAGGCGGCCAATGATCTCGGAATTGACCGTGGCGACCGTGGAGGTGAGGTCGCGTTCAACCAGCGGTTTGGTGGCCGTGACCGTGATGGTCTGGCCGGTCTGCAGGACGGTTTGGGAGAGACTGAAATCGACCGTGGTGGTCTTGTCGATCGAGACCTGCACCCGGTCGTAGCTCATCTCGGTATAGCCGAGCATTTTGGCGCGCAGGGTATAGATCCCCGGAGGCACCCGCAGGATCAGGTACTGCCCCTCGAGATCGGAGACGGCGCCGAGGTTTGTCCCCTCCACGATGACATTGGCGCCGGGCAAACCCTCCCGGGATCCGGCATCCGCAACGCGGCCGACAATTTTTCCGGTCGTCCCGGCCAGCAGCGGCGCCGCCAGCGCAGCAGTCGCGGCCAGCAGCCATAAAACGGGTTTAAGTCGCATGGGTGGCTCCCATAAAAGCAGTGTGCCACGCACCCAACCGGGTGCGTGGCACATGCGGTTTTACTTGACCAGGGTCATCTTGCGCATCATGCGTGCGTCTTTGGTCTCGAGAATGTAAAAATAGATCCCGGAAGCGGCCATCCGGTCGTTCTCATCGCGCCCATCCCAGAGGATCTGGTGTTCACCCGCCGCCATTTTGGCGGAGATCAGGGTGCGGACGGGATTGCCGAGGAGATCGTAGACCGCCAGCTTGACCCGGCCTTCCTTCGGCAGGGAGAAGCTGATCCGCGTCTCGGGATTGAAGGGATTGGGATAGTTCTGGGCAAGGCGGTAAATCGCCGGCTGCACGGCTGCTTCCTGGCCAGGAACCCGGGTCACATTGCCCTCGACCACCGCGAAATCATCCCAGTAGACCTTGCCGGTGGCCTGATGCTGCATCCGCGCGCGGATGGACATGCGGGTTGCGTTGGCCGGCGGCGCGACGGTGAAGGTGTAGAGGGTCCAGTCCTTGTCCGCCACGCTCTGGTCGACGATAAAGAAATCGGTGCCGCCAACCTCCGCCCATCCCGCCTCGTTGGTGTGATAGGTCAGGGTGAAAAAGACCGACTTTTCGACATCCTGGGTCGTATTGATGGTCACGCCCTCGGTTTTCACCCAGGCCTGCACGGTATAAAGACGTCCGGGCAGGATCGGATTGCGGTCGCTGATCGCCACCACTTCGGCCGGATTAGCGGCCTCATCCGAAAGGAGCAGGGAGTAATCGCCGGTATGGGCGGCATCACGGGTGATGCTGACCGTGCCGTAATCCTGCTCGCCCTCACTCATCCGGTCCTTCCAGAAGAACCAGCCTGCCGGTACGCCAAAGTTGGCATTGTAGAGATCGCCCAGCCAACCGCTGGCCCCGGGAGCCACCTTCATGAAGATATCATCCAGCCAGACCGTGCCGGTGGCGGCAGGGCCGAAAGCGAACTGGATGCTCATCGAGTCGGCATCGGTCGGAAGAACGATGGGGGCATCGTTCTTGATCTCGGTCCAGTCGCTGGTCGCCTGAGCCTGAGGGACCTTGAGGACGACCGGCTGGCCGAAAATGACCGCCTTGCTCTTGTCGAAGAAGGTGTAAACGAGGTGGATCTCGCCGTCGGCGGTCGCCGGATTGACGGTGACATTCTCTGTCTTGACCCAGCCGCCGATCACCATCTCGACGTTGGGCGGTATACCCGTCGTCGGATTCCACTGCAGCTTGGCCATGTTGGCGCTGGTCTGCCAGGCGGGGGTCTCGTTGCCCGAGCCCTTCTGGATCATCAGGCTGCGCTGCGGCGAGCGTGCCACGTCGCTGGTCCAGGCCAGGGTCGCGCCGCTCTCATTGACCTTGGTCCAGTAGGCGGGCAGGTCGGCTTCAAAGCCCATGCCATTGGCCACCTGGGCGATCGGCATTACCTGGAAATCATCCCAGTAGACATTCCCGGTCGCCTGGTGCTGCAGCCGGGCACGGATCGAGATGCGCCGGTCGAGCGGCTCGGTTTTGATGCGGAAGGTGTAGAGCGCCCAGTCGCGGTCGGCTGCGCTCTGATCGACGACGAAAAAGTCCGAACCATGGCGCTCGGCCCAGCCGGCCTCGTCCGAGTGGTAGGTGACGGTGAAAAAGATCGACTTTTCGACGTCCTTGGTGGTGTTGACCGTGGCCCCTTCGAGCTTGACCCAGGCCGAGACGAGATACTCGGTATCGGGCTGCACGGGATCGCGGTTGGAAATGGCCACCACCTCATCCCCGTTCGCCGCATTGTCGGAGATGAGCAGGGAATAGAGGCCGCTGTGGGCGTATTTGCTGGTGAGGGTGACGATGCCCTTTTCATCGCCGATGCCCTCTGACATGCCGCCCTTCCAGAAGAACCAGCCCTCGGGCACGCCGAAATTGGCGTTGTAGAGATCCCCGAGCCAGCCGCTGGCACCGGGCGCCACCTTCATAAAGATATCGTCCAGCCAGGCGGTGCCGGTGGCCTGCGCGCCAAAACCGAAACTGATGACCAGCGAATCGGCATCGATCGGCAACACGATCGGCGCCTCATTCTTGATCTCGGTCCAGTCGCTGCTCGCCTGCGCTTGCGGCGCCTTGAGCACCACCGGCTGGCCGAAGATCAGGTTCTTGTCCTTGTCATAGAAGGAGAAAGCAAGCTGAATCTCCTGCGCCGCACTCGTCGGATTGACATTGACGTTTTGCGTCTTGACAAAGCCGCCGATCACCATCTCGATGTTGGGCGGTATGCCTGTGGTCGGATTCCACTGCAGCTTGGCCATGTTGCCGGAGATCCACAAGGGATCGGCACTGCCGGCTGTTTTGCTGATCTTCAGGGAACGCTCGGCCGAACGCCAGACATCTGTGGCCCATTCCACCGTCGCATCGCCGTGGGCATAGCCGGACCAGTTGGCGGGCTGCTGGGATTCGTCAAAGTTCAGGTTCGCCTTGGCGATGCCGAGCGGATAGATGCGGATATCATCCCAGTAGGTGTTGCCCGTGGCCTGATGCTGCATGCGGGCGCGCACCGAGATCCGCGAGGCATTGTCCGGCACCTTGAAGGTGAAGGAGTAGAGCCGCCAGTCCGAATTGTCCCTGGACTGGTCGATCACCACAAAATCCTCGCCCCCCACTTCGGCCCAACCTGCCTCGCCGGAATGGTAGGTGATGGTGAAAAAGATCGCCTGCTCGATATCCCGTTTGGGATTGACGGTGGTATTCTCCAGCTTGACCCACGCGGAGAAGCCGTAGGAGCGGCCGGGCTCGACTGCATTGCGGTCGGAGATGGCGACCACCTCGGCGGGATTGGCGGCATCATCGGCAACCAGCAGCGAATAACTTCCACGATGGGCGTACTTGTCGGTGATGGTGACGGTGCCATAATCCTGCTCCCCTTCGCTCATCCGGTCCTTCCAGAAGAACCAGCCCGCCGGGACGCCGAAATTGGCATTGTAGAGATCGCCGAGCCAGCCGCTGGCGCCGGGCGCCACCTTCATAAAGAGGTCATCCAGCCAGACGGTGCCGGTGGCATTGGCCCCAAAAGCAAAGGTGATGATCATCGAGTCGGCATCTACCGGCAGAATGACCGGAGCGCTGTTCTTGATCTCCGTCCAACCGATGCTGGCCTGACTCTGGGGAATCGGGATCGTGACGGGCTGGCCGAAGATCATGTTTTTGGACTTGTCATAAAAGGTGAAGCTGAGGGTGATCTCGGAAGCTGCAGCGGCGGGGGAGGTGTTGATATTTTCGGTTTTAACCCAGCCGCCGATCACCATCTCGATGTTGGCGGGAACGCCGGTGGTCGGATTCCACTCCAGCTTGGCCATGTTGGCCGATTGCCAGGCCGGTGCGTCGGCGCCGCTGATCTCGGAGATCTTGAGCGAGCGCTGCGGTGAACGGTATTGATCCGTCGCCCAGGCGACCTCGGCATCGTTGGCATCGACCTTGTACCAGTTGGCGGGGAGCTCGGCGTTTTCAAAATCGCCGTTGCTGATCGTATTGATCTGGGCCAGAGCAGGCTGCAGGGCCATACCCAGAAAAAGGATCAAGGCGCCCCACAGGACTTGTTTGCAACGTGTCATGGTTACTCCTCCAGGTTAGGTGGCGATCATTAGGTGGACTCCCGGCAGACGAGCCGGACAGGAACTAGAATTTTGGTGCCGGCACTGGCCGTACCGGCGATGATCTGCGACAGCAGCCGGACCGCCAGGGCTCCCATCTCCTCTTTGGGCACGTGCAGGGTGGTCAGCGTCGGCCGGGCGGTGATGGCGGTCTCGACATCGTCAAAACCGGTGATGGCAACATCCTCCGGAATGCGCAGCTTGTGGTCGCGGCAGGCGCGGAGGATCCCGCTGGCCAGGGCATCGTTGGCCGCGACAAAAGCGGTCACCTTGACCTTGTTGGTGATCACCTGGAGGGCCGCATCAAAGCCCTCCTGGGCGCCGCTCAGCAGGGCCTCGGCGCAGATCCTCCCGGCATCGGCGGCGAGGCCGTGCTCGGCCATGGTCCGGCAAAAGGCATCCCGGCGCTCGCGCATGCCGGGATGCTGGCTGTCGCCGCCGACAAAGACCAGATCGCGGTGGCCCTTTTCGATGAGATGGGTCACTGCCTGGCGGATGCCGTCGGCGTTGTCGATGAGAATGGCCGAATAGTTGCCCGAGGGCGGGAGATAGTCGATCAGGACGCAGGGCAGGCCGCGTTCCTTGATGTATTCGATGATCCGGGCGGGCACGGTGCCTGCCAGGATGACGCCGTCGACATTCTTTTCCAGGAGGAAGCGGGGGATCTCCTTTTCCTGAAACTGCTCGCCGATGGTGGTCAGGAGCACATAATAGTCGTGCGACCGGGCTTCGAATTCCGTGCCGAGGAAGATCTTGGTATAAAAGGGTTCTGCGTTGGAAAAGTGATCGCTGCTGAGGATGAAACCGAGGTTACCGCTGTGCCGGGTGACGAGGCCGCGGGCGGAGCGTTGCGGGTGGTAGTGGAGTTTTTCGATGGCTTCGAGCACCTTGCGTTCGGTTTCGCGGCTGACGCGTCCCTTGCGATTGAGGACGAGGGAGACCGTGGAAACCGCCACGCCCGCTTCACGGGCGACTTCGCGAATGGTCACATTCATCGAAACGATTTTCTTTTAAAATTCGTCAAAAAATAATAAATTACATGGTTTTGGCGCCTCATTCCTGGTAAAATTGTCGAAACGTTTCGACTCTGTAAGATAGCCTATTTTATCACCGATGTCAAGTGAAAAAAGACTATTATTTATTTTTTTTCAAGGGGGAAATCAGCGCGGGCAACCCCCGAAATCCGGCGCCCGCTGGGCCCCCAGGGCCCGCTCTAGAGCCCGAGCCAGCCCGCCACAACCCGCCTCCAGAACGCGGCGCGGTCGGCCGCCATCTCATATGGCCCCGGATGCTCCCCCAACTCCATGAAGCCGATCCGGCCCGCGGCAAAGGGCGGCCACGCCGCAAGACCGGGACCATTGGGATCGCCGCTGCGGGCGAAACGGGCGAAACAGGAGGAGACGGTCTCACCAAGCGCCGAATCCGCCGCGGTCCAGTAGCCGCGCCGCTGCGGGGTGAAGGTGTTGAATCCATAGGCCAGATCGGCCGAATGAAAGGCGCCGTACTTGGCGCTCTCCGGACCCGGCAGGATATGGGTGAAAAAGTAGAGCCAGGAGGGTGCTTTCCCGTGCTGCGCCCGGGCCAGGGCGAGGGCATAGATCTGCGCGTTGTTGTCATCGACCGCGCTGCGCCGGTTTTGCGCCGCGGCCTCCTGATCGTTCACCGCCGGGTAGAGGGCCAGGAATTCATCGGCCAGCGCGCCGAATCGTCTCTCCGCATTTTCCCGGTACTGCGTCAGGGTGACCGGATAGCCGCCGAAAAGATCGGCATCGCCCTCGACCATCCCGGTCAGGAGCGGGACATCGTTCTGCCTCCCCGCCTTGAGCACCTCAAGGATGCCGCCCGGCAGCACATAGCCGTCGATCACCGGTCCGCCGCGCCAGGCTACCTTGAGCAGCTCCGCCGGCGGCATCTCGCGCATCTCTGCGAGGGATTGGCTGCCGAACGGCCCGATGACGCGGTCATCCCGCGGGTCCCAGGGCGTGCCGCCGTTGTCGGTGACGGAGGCCGCCGCTCCCGCTTTCTCCGCCTCAGCCAGAGTTTGCGCTTGAGCGGCGAGCAGACTGATGCTCTGGGCGATCGCCTTGTGGAAGAGGCCTTTGGCCAGGGGGGAGAGGATCAGGGCATGGACCGCTGCGGCGCCGGCGGACTGCCCCTCGATCGTGACATTGTCCGGGTCGCCGCCGAAGGCCGCGATGTTGCGCCGGACCCACTGCAGGGCGGCGATCATGTCGAGGAGGGCATAATTGCCCGATACCCCATGCCCGGACTCCGCCGAGAGGGCCGGGTGAGCGAGGAAACCGAGGATGCCGACCCGATAGTTGATGGTCACAACCACTAGCCCTTTTTGGGCCAGACCTTCGCCGTCATAGACTTCACAGGAGGAACCGCCCGAGGTGAAGGCGCCGCCGTGGATAAAGACCAGCACCGGCCGCCGGCTGTCGCGGGATTTCCGGTCGGTCCAGACGTTGAGGGTCAGGCAATCCTCGCTGTAGCCGAGGCTCGTGTCGACGATGAACTCCGCGCTCCACATCCGCAACGGCGCCTGCGGGGCCTGGATGGCGCTGGGCCCGAAGCGGTCGCAGACCCGCACACCTTGCCAGGGCTGCACCGGCTGCGGGGCCTTCCAACGCAACGCACCGATAGGCGGCTGGGCATAGGGGATGCCTTTGTAGCAGGTGATCGAGGATCCCTTGCAGGCGGCGCCCGAGATTTTGCCGCTGTCGAGGGTGATGACCTTCTTGAGGGTGAATTTACGGCTTCCCGCCAGCGAGAACAGGGCGAGGAGGAGGCAGAAGAGAACAACGGCCTTTTTCACAGCGGTCTCCCGGTTGGTCATGCTTCATCAGCGTCGCAGCAGGACACGCCAGCGGCGACGGCGGCATCATGAGGTGCACCGCCGCATAGAATACATCCTTTTTCTCTGGGATTCAAGCCTTTTTTGCGGGAGGACTAGATCGTTGTGAGCAGCGCCTGTGCAAGGGGGGCGAATTCGCTGTCAGGCAGGGTGGAGAGCAGACACTCGAGGCAGGGATGATCGGGATATGTGTTGAAGAGGCGCAGAAGGGCTTTCAAGACTTCGCGCTAGGATTTCTTATTTATGCGGGAGTCGGTCCCGACGATTAATGCCGGCCAAGCCCTGCAGCGATCCTTAGCAGGGCGTCGTCATAGAGCGCACTTTCCCTAAACTGCAGCACCTGGCGGAAGGCCCTTTGCGCCAGTGCCGGTTTGCCGAGGGCGGTAAGGCACTCGCCCATTTGAAAATAGCACTCTGCGCAGCGGGGATGGTCGGGATGGGAATAGGTGAGCTCCAGCAGTATCCTCAGGGCATGGTGTAAAGAGCCTTTTTGCTCGAGTTTGCGGGCGCAATCGAACTGCTGCTGCCAAACCAGGTCGGGATTTTTCCGGGGTGTGAACTCGCCGCCCCAGGGCACCCAGGCTGCGCTGCCGTGGCCGAGGGTATCGGCAGCCACCGCCGCGGCATCGAGGACCAGGCTGGAGGGAGCCGCTAAATAACTCCCTTCAAGCCCGGGAGCGGCCGGAAGCTCGGCCGGGATCAGATCGGCCAGGGGACCGTGTGCCCGGGCGTCGCCTGCAGCTGTGAGGCGGATGACGGTGATTTCGATCTTGCCGCCGCTCGAGGCCGCCACCTCCTGAATGTGCGCCAGACGCCGCGCCGCCTCCTCTTCCGAATACCAGGACCCGGATTGTGCCAGCAGGGCAGGCACAATCCCCGCCCAAATGGCCACCATCCACCCGCTGCTCCACTTCATCATCGACCACCCTTCTCCTGCCCGCCCTGCTGACTGTTCCGGCTGCTCTCCACTGTAATATAGGCATGGATGCGCTGTTTTGCGGACAAGTCTCCTGTGTTCTGTGATCCGCGTCATCCTTTTGCGGAAAACCGCCGGAATCCCCCGGCGCCGGCCGCGGTGTGCCCGGCATCCCGAGCATAGTGCGGCCCGCTCTGCTGCCGCGGGGCATGCCCGGCGCGGCCAGCCCGAATTACCCGGCAGCAGGCAGCAGCGCACCAGGCGCTCCATGCCCGGGGCGTGAATAGGTGCTTGCATTTGTGCCGAGTTCTTTGTAAGATAGGACTGGACTAACCTGGGATAGAACCTATGACCGATCCACAACAGCCCCAACTGCCGGAAGGACTTGCCCTCGCCTGCGTGGCCGCCGTCGATCGCGGCGCCTTCCGGATTCTCGATGGCACACGCGAAGTGCCCGCCGAACTCGCCGGGAAATTCTATTTCCTCGCCGATACGCCGGAGGAACTCCCCTGTGTCGGCGACCGCGTCGCGGTGCAGTATCATGACGGTGGCGCCGCTGCCATCATCCACAGCCTGCTGCCGCGGCAAAGCGTTCTGCGCCGCCGCCGTGCCGGCGACAAGGTGGAATACCAGATGATCGCCGCCAACATTGACATGGCCTTCATCGTGCAGTCCTGCCATTTCGATTTCAATATCCGCCGCATGGACCGCTACCTGGTGATGGCCGCCGACGGCGGGGTCGAGCCCATCCTCCTCCTCACTAAAATCGACCTGGTCACGCCGGAAGCCCTGGCGGAGATGATCGCCGCCATCCGTGCGGCCGGCATCACCGCCCGGATCATCCCCCTCAGCAACCATACCGGCGCCGGGCTGGAAGAGTTCAGGTCGCTGCTGACGCCCGGGCGGAGCTGCTGCCTGCTCGGCTCTTCGGGCGTCGGCAAAACCACCCTGATCAATCGCTTGCTCGAGCGCGAGGCCTTTAACACCAAGGAGGTCAGTGCAACCGGCGAGGGCACCCATGCCACTTCCCGCCGCCAGCTCACTCTTCTCGAAAACGGCGCCATGGTGATCGATACCCCAGGGATGCGCGAACTCGGTCTCCTTGCCTCCGGCGAGGGTCTGGAACTCGGCTTCGATGATATTCAATCCCTGGGCGCCGGCTGCCGCTACAGCGATTGCACACATCTCCGCGAGCCCGGCTGCGCGGTGCGCGCGGCTGTCGCCGCGGGCAGCCTCAGCCAGGAGCGCTACGACAGCTACCTCAAGCTGAAAAAGGAATCGGACTTTTACGGAATGTCCTATGCGGAGAAACGCAAAAAAGACAAGGAGTTCGGACGCTTTATCAACAAAGCCCTGAAGCAGATAAAAAAATGACCCGGCCTGCACCCGTTGCGGCGGACTCTCCTGGCGCTCTTTCCGGACACCCGGCGTACCCTGCATCCGGCAGGCCTGTGCACCGTGCCAACACGTGTTCTTCGCGGGCCCCTGGATCCGGCAGGCCCCTGCACCTGGCCAATCGAATACTATGGGCGCCCTGTCCGGAGACCCGGCAGGCCCCTGTACCTGAAACAATTCATTCCTGATCGGAACTGCGCATGAACCTTCTGTGGAAAAACACGATCCGCATCGCTGCAGCCGCCTGGCTGCTGGCGTCCGCGGCCGCCGCCCAGGCGCCGCTGCGCCGATTTGATGCCCGCATCGACACCCTCCTCGCCGCCATGACCCTGGAGGAAAAGGTCGCGATGCTGCACGGCAACACCCTGATGTCCTCAGCGGGCGTCCCGCGCCTCGGCATCGCGGAGATGAAATACTCCGACTGTCCCTTCGGCGTCACCCAGGAACTCAAGCCCCGTGCCTTCGAGCCGGCCGGCTGGTCGCTCGATTCAGCCACCTGCTTTCCGACCGGCTCGGCCCTGGCCGCGACCTGGTCGCCGGAACTCGCGTATCAGTATGGCGCCGCGATCGGCCGCGAGGCCCGCCGGCGCGGCAAGGACATGCTGCTCGGACCGGCCATCAACATCCAGCGACTGCCGGTCGGCGGCCGCACCTATGAGTACCTCAGCGAGGATCCCCGTCTCAGCGCTGCCCTCGCGGCCGGCTATACCCGGGGTGCCCAGTCGGCCGGTGTGGCCGTCTGCCTCAAGCACTATGCCCTCAACAACCAGGAGCTCTTGCGCGGCAGCGTGAATGTGATCATCGGCGAGCGGGCGATGCGCGAGATCTACCTCAAGCCCTTCGCAGCGGCCGTCCGCGAGGGCGGCGCCCTCGGCGTCATGGCGGCCTACAACAAGGTCAACGGCTGGTGGTGCGCGGAAAACGCCATGCTGCTGCAGCAGCTGCTGCGCAAGGAATGGGATTTCCAGGGTGTCGTCATCTCCGACTGGGGCGGCACGCACAGCACGGTGCACTCCGCCCTGAATGGTCTCGACATCGAGATGCCGGGAAGCGGCGGTGGCTGGGGGCGCGGATACCTCGACCAGGCCCTGATCGACTCGGTACGCTCCGGCGCGGTGCCGATGGCGGTCATTGACACCATGGTCCGGCATGTGCTGCGTGTCCGGCTGGCGGTCGCCCCGGTCCCGGCGGCCGAGGCCAATCTCGTCATGACCTCGCAGCCGGAGGGACAAAAGACGGCCTATGCAGTGGCAGCGAGTTCGGTCGTGCTGCTCAAGAACAGCGGCGGAGTGCTGCCGATCGATCTGACCACGGTCAAGAACATCGCGATCATCGGTGAGAATGCCGTGCTCAAGACCGCCATGGGCGGCTGGGGCGCCGGCGTCAAGGCGCTCTACGAGATCACGCCGCTGCAGGGGCTGCAGGAGCGCATCGGCAGCCGCGCCGGCGTCCATTATGCCCGCGGCTACCGCAGCTACGCCATCACCCTCATGGGCAAAAAGCTCACCGAGGATACGCCCGACAGCGTCAACCAGGGACCTGATCCGGAGCGGCTGGCGGAGGCGGTCGCGCTGGCGCGCCGCTGCGATCTCGTCCTCTTCTTCGCCGGCACCAATAAATGGATCGAGACCGAAAGCGCCGACCGCGTCTCACTGCGGTTGCCCTCCGGCCAGGATGAAATCGCCCGCGCCCTGGCGGCGGCCAATCCCCGGCTGGTCACGATCATCGTCTCGGGCGGACCGGTCGATCTGCGCACGATCGACGCTGTTTCGCCGGCGATCGTCCAGGCCTGGTGGAACGGCAGCGAGGGCGGACACGCTCTGGCGGATATCCTCCTCGGCAAGATCGCGCCTTCCGGCAGGCTGCCCATGACCTGGCCGCTCCGGCTGGAGGATTCGCCCGCCTTCGCGCTCGGCACCTATCCGCAAAAGGCGCCGAAGGGCGCCGGTTTCGGACACCCGGTGCCGGGGCCTGACGCTCCGTATGCGGAGGAATCCCTGGTGGGCTACCGCTGGTACGACACCAAAAACCTTCCGGTGATGTATCCCTTCGGCCACGGCCTCTCCTATGTCGAGTTCGGTTATGCGAGCCTGCGCACGGACAAATCCCGCTACGGCGAGGAGGACACCCTCCAGATCATGTTTACCCTGACCAACAAGGGCCAGAGACCCGCTGAGGAGGTCGCTCAGATCTATGTCCACCGCCGGGATGCCCGGGTGAAGTGGCCCTATAAGGAACTGAAAGCCTTTACACGGGTTGCGCTGGAAGCGGGAGAGAGCCGGAAGGTGACGCTCGCGGTGCCGGTGCGCGAGTTGCGCTACTGGGACGAGACCTCCCGGTCATGGCGCCTTGAGCATGGCCGGATCGAGCTGCTGGTCGGCGCTTCATCACGCGATATCCGGCTGAAGCGCCAGGTGCAGATCAGGTAATCACACCCTATACAGGAGAAGGAAATGAAGCGTTCCACAATGATCTTTGCCGCAGCGGCCTTGTGGCTGACTGCCGCCGCGGCCTTGGCCCAGGAACCTGCCGCGCTGCAGCCGCTCGATTTTCTGCTGGGCGAGTGGCGCAATCTGGATGCGGCACAGCCTGGAGCAGGCACCGGCAGCGCCCTCTTCGCGCGCAGTTTGCAGGACCGGATCATCACCCGCACCAGCTATGCCGAATTCCCCGCCGCTGCTGATAAGCCCGGCTCACGGCATGATGATCTGATGATCATCTATGCGGGCCGCGACGGCGTCAAGGCGGACTATTACGATAACGAGGGACATGTCATACGCTATGCCGTGCATACTCCGGCGGCGGGAGAAGTGGTGTTTCTCAGCGCGGCCCAGCCCGGCGAGCCGGTCTTCAGACTCACCTACAAGCTGGCAAGCCCGGAAATTCTCAAGGGAGAATTCGCGGTCGCCGCTCCTGACGCTCCGGCGGATTTCAAACTCTATCTCGTCTGGGAGACCCGCAAGGTCGCAGCGAAGTAAGGATTCCGTCACGCCTGGCCGCTCAGATCACGTGGCGTGCCGATTTGCGCAACCGCTCCCTAATCCAGGAAACCGCTATGCAGAATACAGCTCTTTTTCGCTCTATCGCCTTCCTCCTGCTGGCCGCGGCCGTTGGCCCTGCCGCTGCGCAGATCACGGCAGAACCAGCTATGCGGGTGATCCCGATTCTGGAAAATGAAAAGTGGTGGGGGGGAGCTGTGCTCGACGGCCGGAATTCACCCCTGAATGACGCGCCACTGGCCTACGATCAGCTCGGGGACTGCAAGGCCAATCAGGCGGCGCCGCTCTATCTCTCCAGCAAGGGCCGCTACATCTGGAGCGAGCAGCCGCTCAGGATCGAGATGACCCGGGAGAGGATCATGCTCGATTCCACCAGAGGTCGAATCTTTACCGGCCACGCCGGCACCACCCTGAAGGATGCGTTTCGCTACGCCAGCCGGGAATTCTTTCCGCCTTCGGGTAAAATCCCCGAGCCACTCCTCTTCACCAGCCCCCAGTACAATACCTGGATCGAACTGCAGTACGATCAGAACGAACAGGATATTCTCAAATATGCCGAGGGCATCATCGCCAACGGCTTCCCCGCCGGCGTCCTCATGATCGATGACAACTGGCAGGAACGCTATGGCACCTGGCGGTTCGACTGCAAGAAATTCTCCGACCCCAAGGATATGATCGCCAGGCTCCATGCCATGGGCTTCAAGGTGATGCTCTGGGTCGTCCCCTTCGTCAGCTCCGATTCGCCCGTCTACCGGGAGCTGGCGGAGAAGCGACTGCTGATTTTTGCCGACCCGGAAAAGCGCCGGCCCGCCAGCGTCTCCTGGTGGAACGGCGTCAGCGCCCTGGTCGATCTCTCCAATCCGCAGGGTCTGCAGTGGTTCCAGGGGCAGCTGCGCGGGCTGGTGCAGGAGTATGGGGTGGATGGTTTCAAGTTCGATGCCGGCGATCCCGAGAGCTATCTCGGCACCTATTCCTGGCGGGATTTCGATCCTAATCAGCAGTGTGAGGCCTATGCCCGGCTCGGGCTTGATTTCCCCCTCAATGAACTGCGCGCCTGCTGGAAAATGGCCGGCCAGCCGCTGGCGCAGCGGCTGCGCGACAAGAGCCACACCTGGGAGGATGTCCGCGTCCTTATCCCGGACATGATCGGCCTCGGCCTGATCGGCCACCAGTTCGGCTGCCCGGACATGATCGGCGGCGGCGAGTGGACCTCCTTTCAGGATACCTCCGTGCTGGACGAGGAGCTGATCGTGCGCTCGGCGCAGGTCAGCGCGCTGATGCCGATGATGCAGTTCTCGGTCGCACCCTGGCGGGTGCTGAGCCAGGCCAACCTCGCCATCTGCAGGAACATGGCCCTGCTCCATTACCGCATGGGGACGGAGATTCTGGCGCTCGCCCGCGAGGTGGCGCTTTCCGGCGAGCCGATGGTCCGCAACCTCGAATACGAGTTTCCCGGGCAGGGCTATGCCGGCATCAAGGATCAGTTCCTCCTCGGCGGCCGGATCTTGGTGGCGCCGGTGGTGCACAAGGGCCAGCGTTCGCGCACGGTCGTTTTCCCCAGGGGAAAATGGCGCGGCGACGACGGCACCCTGGTCGCCGGTCCTGCGACCCTCAAGATCGCTGTGCCTCTGGAGCGCCTGCCCTGGTACCACAGGGTGGGCCAATAGCAGTACGGTTGAACAACTATTTTCCAGGTGGTTGAAATGTCCAGATCCCGATGGCTGCAAGGTGCGATAGTCGCCCTGTCCCTCTTGATGGTGCAGAATTGCCGTCAGGGTACGCACATGGAGAAGATCCTGGTCATCACCGGCGGGCACGATTTTTCGCCCTCCTTTTTTCAGGTATTTGAGAGCCTGAAACACGTCCAGTATGACACCATCTCGCAGCCGGAGTTTAATACCAGGCTGTGCAGCGGCGTGGCGGAGCCCTACGATGCCCTGGTCTTTTACGACATGTGGCAGGACATCACTGCGGCGCAGCAGGCGGCGTTCCGGGCCCTGCTTGGAAAAGGCAAGGGAATGGTCTTCCTGCATCACAGCCTGGTTTCCTACCAGCACTGGGAGGACTTTGCCGGGATCGTCGGCGGCAAGTATATTGAAAAAGAGTTCTATACGGATCCGGCGCTGCCGGGGTCGCGCTATGCCGAAGACATTACCCTCGAGATCAAGGTCGTCGACAGGGCGCACCCGGTGACCAGAAATGTCGCCGATTTTTCCATCCTGGATGAAGGCTATCAGGATATCACGATCAATCCCGATGTCCATCCACTGCTCTCCACCTCGCATCCGGATTGCGCAGCGACCGTCGCCTGGACGCACAGGTACGGCCGCGCCAGGATCGTCTACCTCATGCTCGGCCATGGCCCGGAGGCGCATGGCAATGCGAATTTCCGGAGACTCGTCAGTAACGCCGTCCGCTGGGCGGGAGGATTTGCAGAATAACAGAGTGCGCGCCGACGCGCCGCAAGCTTGTACCTCGAGATACCGTTGACCGCCCTGCTCGGTCTGGCAGCTGGCAAGAGGGCCGTTCCGGCCCGCAGCCGCAGTGCATCTTTTTACCCTTTCCGGAGAACGATGGTGTCCCGCAACTACATCCGCTGGTCGGTCCTGGCCCTGTCGCTATTCGTCGCGGCCATCTCCATATCTGCAAAACCCCGGGACTGGCGCACCGATTTTGAAGCGTCGCAGGGCCTGGAAACCCCGCGCTATGCCGCAACCATGGCCTTCCTCCAGCGCCTGGACCAGGCTTCGCCGTTGGCCCGCCTGGAATCCTTCGGCACCAGTCCGGAGGGGCGCGCCCTCCCCCTGCTGATCATCTCCTCGGATAAGGCCTTCACTGCGGAAAAGGCGCGCCGGACCGGCAAGCCCATCGTGCTCATCCAGGGCGCCATCCACAGCGGCGAAAGCGAGGGCAAGGACGCGGTGCTGATCCTGGCGCGGGACATGCTGATCCATAACAAGCACCAGGAGCTCCTGAAAAATTTCATCTTTCTCATCATCCCGATTTTTAATGTGGACGGGCACGAGCGGTTCTCGCCCTATAACCGCATCAATCAGAACGGCCCGAAGGAGATGGGCTGGCGGGCCACCGCCACGCGACTCAATCTGAACCGCGATTTCATGAAGGCCGATGCACCGGAGATGCGCTGCTGGCTGCAGCTCTACCACCGCTGGATGCCGCACCTCTTTTATGATTGCCACACCACCGACGGCATGGACCATCAATATCTCCTCACCTGGAACATCGATGAACACGAGGCCTTCGGCGGAGCCGTCGCCCGTTGGACACGGGACACCTTTCTGCCCGGCGTCAAGGCCCGGTGCGCGGCGCAGAATATGCTCATCGGACCCTATGCGGATCCGCTCGATTATGACCATCCCGAGAAGGGCTATGTCATCGGCGTCTGGCGGCCCATGCTCTCCAATGTCTACGCCACCGTCTGCAATCGCGCCGGATTTCTCATCGAGACCCACTCCCTCAAGCCCTATGCGCTCCGTGTCCAGGCAACCCTCGATTTCATCCTCATCGGCCTCGAGGAGATCCGCAAGGATCCGGCCTCCTTTCTTCAGGCCATCGCGGCGGAGGACCAGCGCGTCGCCGCATGGGGCACCCGCCCGGATGCGGAGGTCCAGGTGCCGCTGCAGTTCGAGACCCGGACCGACCGCGGCGATACGCTGATCTTCCACGGCTACCGCATCGAGTGGAAGCCCGGCGTGATCTCCGGCCGCCCCTATCCGGTCTATACCTCGGAAAAACTGGACACGCCGGCGGTATTTTTTGACGAGATCGCGGCGACTGCCGCGGTGACTCCGCCGTACGCCTACCTGATCCCGGCCGGCTGGCGCGCTGTCATCGACGTCCTGCGCGTTCATGGCATCAAAATGTACCGCTTGACTCAGGGGTATGAGGGCCCGGCGGAAGGGTACCGGTTTCAGGAGGTCAAGTTCCCGCCGCGCTCGTACGAGGGCCGTCTGCTGCCCGCCTACCGGACTGTCACCGTGACCGAAAAGTGCCGCTTCCCCGCGGGCACCGTCTGCGTGCCCATGGGCAATCCCCTCGGCAAGCTGATCATGCATCTGCTCGAGCCCCAGGCCCCGGACGCCCTGGTGGCGTGGGGATTGATGAACACCATTTTCGAGGACCGGGAGTACTTTGAATCCTATATCATGGAGCCCCTGGCGCAAAAAATGATGGAACAGGACCACGATCTGGCGGAGGCCTTTTCCCGCAAACTGCAAAGCGACAGCGCCTTCGCCGCCAATCCGCGGGCGCGGCTCGCTTTTTTCTATCAGCGTTCTCCCTGGTATGATCAGGAGAAGAACCGGTATCCCGTCTGGCGTCTGAACGGGCCGCAGCCTCTGGCGCTGGAAGAGATTCGTTAGGATGGCAGGTCAACCCATCTGGCGCCTGACCGGGCCGCAGCCTCTGGCGCTGGAAGAATTTTAGTCAATGAAAACCGGCCCATCCCGCGATGCGATGGAAGGCTCGCATCATCGGACCATGCATTATCCGGGTTGAATGCCCGTAACGGACCCTCCGCAGCGGTTTACCCATGGTGAGATCTTCCGAGCGGCAGGTCTCCTTCCCGGTAATTCAGGTTTTTGATTAGCCTGTCACTTGCGCGAAATTCCCTCGTATACAGGGGTGGGTCGGAGGTGGGGCCACGGGCCACTATAAGGCATCTGGCTTGCATGATCCGGGAGGCTGTATGAAATACCGGGAGTTATGTTCCATCATGCTGATGACCATTGTCGTCAATGCTGGTGCGTTGTTTTCGCAAGAGATGTTCCCCTCCAGACAGCTTACCACCGATTCCGCACGCGAAGGCTTCCCCTCATGGTCACCTGATGGCAAAACCATTGTCTATTCTTACATTACCCGGATCAATGAGCACTACGTGCTGGGATCGCGCAAGATACCTTCCGGCGGCGGGGATCCGGTTCAATTCACGGACTTTCCCACAGAGCACCCGCAATGGTCGTCTGACGGCCGCTTTATCGTCTTTGATGCAGATACAGGTGCCAGCATCCAGATGATCCAACAGGAGGGGGGCGCACCATTTGGTTTCTTTTCCGATTCGGTTTTTATTCGCAGCGGCGGATTACCTTGCTGGTCGCCCGATGGCTCCCGGATTGCGTTCAAGGAGGGCGGCTCCTATGCGTTGTGCGTCTGTGAAATTAAAACCGGGAAAATCACCCGGATTTTTCAGCAGGAAGGAATGATGTCCCTCCCTGGATGCTGGGCGGACACCGGCAAAACCATCCTCTTCGCCCTCATGGACAGAACCTCCCGGATCTCCACGCTGTGGAAAATCTCCGCTGATGGCAAATCGCGGCAAAAAATCCCGGGCCATCATGCAGGATTTTACCGCTATATCGCCCTCTCGCCCGACGGTTCCCTGCTTGTCTACGGAGCGATGGAGAATAATAAGGTAGGGCTCTGGATCATGCCTGCCGGGGGCGGGAAATCGCTACCGCTTGCGGTTGCGAAAGAGTACCATATCGAGTCACCGGCTTGGTCTCCGGACGGCAGGCAAATCGCATTTGCCAGTGGTCGATCCGGAAACGGGGATATCTACATCATGGATATCGATCTCCAGAAGGTCGTGGCCGATTTGAGGGCGCTCGATCAGCCGTGATCCCTCGAGGATAGCCGCCGGCACCTTGGGGCGCGGCCGACCGGCCTTACCACTGCGGGATTGAACCATGGGGAATGACATGATCACAGTGAGCAATTTTTTTCTGACCCTGGCCATTTTGTGTGCGCTGGGGGGTGTGGTCGTTGCCATGATGATGGTGGGCGTGCTGCAGAAGCATGGCGTCAAAATCAAGTGGATCTGGCTGCGGCTCTTCATCATCAGCAAGTATTTCAACCAGTACAGGGAGATCACCCGCCAGGAGACCGGTCGCACTGGTCCGCTCTTTACAGCTTACCTGATCGCCATGAATGCAGCGCTTGTCTTCGCAATTGCAGGACTGGTGTTGAGGGCATTGTGATCCCGTCCATACCGGGGAAAGAGGACGTGGACAAAGCCCGGGAAGGGGAATGGCATAGGGTGTTCTCGATGAGTATGCGACGGGGAGTGAAGAGGAGCAGGCCGGCCTGATGGCACCCAGAGGCGGGCGGTGAATCAAAGGAAACGGATCGGTGAGATGATACGGTGCAGCAAATGCGGGATGGATCTGGAGGATAAAGCGGGCAAAAATGTCATCGCCTCCATCTCCGGCAGTATCATGGGCGATGAGACGATCGAGACCTTTTTCCACTGTCCGGCGTGCGACAGCTATACCCTCGAGCTTTGCCATGACCGCTTTTGCGGCGATGCCACCGCAAGAATGGAGGGCCCGTTCATCCTCACCGACGTGGAGGAGCGCATCGCCCTGATCCGGAAATGCGCCGTGCCCTGGGACAAGACCTGCCGATGTGATGCGCACCGGATCTACTTTGAGGGCTGGCTGGATTAAAGCTCTCCGTCCCCGCCGTCGTCGAAGCGGTGGCCTCATTTTGCCGACTGAGCCGACGCAACGATGGCGACAATGGGATCGGCCGCCTATGTCACTTAGTCAGGCCCATCGCCTTGCCGCCTGAGCCGCAGCCAAGGTGGCGACCAAACAGTCGTCCACTCGCGTCTCGAGGCCGGTTACCGCGCTCTGCGGTCTGCGCCGCAGCCAAGGCTGGCGACTACGGTACCGGCCGCCTATTTGACCAGTACGATCCGCTGCGAAATGAAATACGCTCCGGCCTTCAGCTGGCAAAAATAGACGCCGGAGGGCATCGTGGAACCGTCCGTCCGTTCGAGCAGGAATTCATGGCCGGAAGTGGACCAGTACTCCCCGCGTTCCGCCATTTCAATCACCAGAGCCTTGGCTGCCATTTGACGGAAAGGTGACTTCGATGCGAGGGAGAGCTTTAGTCTAATCAGAACAGGAGTGCATTGAGTATCAACACGCCGGCCAGTCCGCTCACCCCGATGCAGGTCTCCATAACGGTCCAGGTTCTCAGCGTATCTTTTATACTCAGGTTGAAATACTCCTTCACAAGCCAGAATCCACCGTCGTTGACATGCGCGGTCATCAGGCTGCCCGATCCGATGGCCAGTGTCATCAGCTCCGGACTCGTCCCGGAGGTGTGGACCAGCGGAAAGACGATGCCGGCAGCGGTAATCCCTGCTACGGTAGCGGAACCCAGGGTGATCCGAAGCAGCGTCGCGATAAGCCAGCCCAGCAGCAGCGGCGATATTTTTATAATGCTCAGCACCTCTCCGGCATAGGTACTGACTCCGCTGTCAACAAGGATCTGTTTCAGCCCGCCGGCTCCGGCGATCACCAGCATGACCATCGATGTTACGGCGCAATGAACATCTTCCACCATCCCTCTATCCTGGCGGCGTGCTGGCCGCGGACCAGCACCATGTGGTTGCCGAGCGGATTCTGGAGCAGCTCGTCGAGAGGAGCAGCCTCCTCGAACTGGATCAACGCCTGGGTGCGGCAGCGGTGGGGACTGCTGCCGGTGTCGATGATCTCCGCATCGGCGACCCAAAGCAGGTCGAGATCCGCGCCGCCGACCCTGACCAGGGTAACCGGCCCGTGTGCAAACTCGCCGGCGATGGCCACTCCGCAGCCGGTCTCAAAATGGGTGGCTTCTGTATATCGGGTGACCAGCGTGGTCGGGACCGTGCAGTGCGCCAGCCACAGCCTCTTTTCCACGGCGTCGACCTCCACGGGATTAGCCATCCAGACGGCCTCGCCCAGCAGGAATTTCAGCCAGAGCATGGTGGTGGTGCTGACCAGGTCGCCTTCGCAGCCGGCGATGATCCCCATATCGTTCAACCTGGACAAGGCAAAACAACCATGGGTGTTGTAGCGTTGGAAAAGGGTGAAGCATTCAACGCTCAGGCCGTCCAGCTGTTCGCGGACCGCCAGACGCCGCAGCACCTCAAACACCCTGTAAGCCGATCGAAACGGCAGGGTGGAGGTGTCAAATCCGCTGATTCCGTGAAATGCCGCTTCGGGCTGAGCGTCTTTGAGCCCGCTAAAGACCGCATCCAGGGCAAAGCGGGCTATGGTAATCCCCCAGCGGGTTTTGAAAACCGCATCGTCAAAGGTGCTGGCCACCAGCCATTCGGAAGGCTCGCCGATCAGGCCAATCGTGGAGAGCTGCAGGGCCCGGTGGACGAACAGGTCGCAGACCCGCATGTTCAGCTTTTCTCTCGCCTGGCTGTCCGCGCCATCCTTGAAAAAGAGGATCTCTCCCTTAAAATGGCGCTGGCGGATGAAGGCCAGGGCCTCCAGTGCGGCTGCCAGGGAGTTGTTGCCCGGATGGGCGATGAGCAGCACCAGCTCCCGTGCGAACTCGTGATTCCGCCCGGCCAACAGCCCGGCGATCAGGGCCTCAGTTCCGCCGGATAATACGAGCAGGATCAGGGGCGTGCTCCCGTCCGCCTGCTCTGCCTCTTCTTCATGACCGTTGATGGCCTCCAGGCTGGCCGCAAAATCCCGACGGATCGCCTGCATGGCGTTGGCATCGCTGATGGCCGAGGCCAGGGGAATGTAGCCGAAAGCCGGCGGATTCTGCCTCTTCACGCGTGGGTTCTTCCTTTACTCTGATCCAATACCTGTCCCGGGCTCTTGCATCCGAGCCATTCATGTGCCAGCCAAAACCATCCAGGTCCCCAGGCGACGGAATGGGGCTGCTGGTGGCATAATAGGTATAAATTCCGCAAAATGCCAGCGAAAACTGGAGCTTCGGTAATTCACCACGCTACTCAGTGCCAGCCCGGCTCTCCTGATGGTATTTATTCCTGGCATCTCGGCAGGGGAGAAATCCGCTTCCCGCGCACGGGCAACCCCGCTCAGGCTGAGGATGTCTGGTTGACGTATCCAGAGGGGAAGTGAAATACTTTCCCGGACGTAATGGTTGATACAGTAGAATAGCAGGAAGGATTCACACGCCGGTCATGTCCATCGGCAAACCATGGACAGGCAGGCCATACGTCACCCGCCTGAGAGGATCTCTATGGACAAGAAAGTTCTGTTCGTCGCAGGGCGTGGCGCCATCGTGGCCACGCTCTTTGTGGCCCTGTGGGTCTGGATTGCGGCGCTTGTGCACCGCCTCGATCCGGTTCTCGGGGTAGCACTGCCGGGATGGCTGCGGCCTCTCGGCTGGATTCTGCTCGCCGCTGGAGCGGCCTTCGGGTTGGCGTGTGTCTGGCTATTCCTGACCGTCGGCAAGGGCACACCGGCGCCCTTTGATCCGCCTCAAGTGTTTGTGGCCATCGGACCCTACCGCTACGTTCGCAATCCGATGTATGTCGGAGGAATAGCCGCCATGGCCGGCGTGGGCTTGATCGTCCCCTCCTGCGCCATTCTCATTCTTGCTGTTCTGGTCTGGGGATTCGTACAGCTCATGGTGGTCTATTATGAGGAGCCGGACTTGAAGAAGAGGTTTGGCAACTCATACGTCGAGTACACCGGGAGGGTGCATCGCTGGCTGCCGCGGCTGCCGTCTTGATTGGAGGCCAAAATGTTCGAACGGAAAAATGAGAAACTAGCACCCTTATCAACCTTCATTAAAAGAATGGCCACCTCTGCAGGGATGGCCGGGATCCTGATCGGTGCGGCTCTCTGCATTGGAATTTTCGGCTACCATGCGATCGCGGGATTCAGCTGGCTTGATTCTCTTCTCGAAGCCTCGATGATTCTCGGCGGAATGGGACCGGTTCAATCCCTTACAGATGCTCAGGTTGGGGCAAAATGGTTTGCCTCCGGCTATGCGCTGTTCAGCGGGCTGGTCTTCATTGCCGTCATGAGCATCGTCCTGGCCCCCGTTATCCATCGCATCTTGCACAAGTTTCATCTCGATGAAAAGGACTTGAGCTAGTCTCGCCTGCGGGCGCATGCCATCTTCACTCCTGCGAGGGAGGAACAGCATCTTAAAGGAGGCTGCATTGGTCATGAAGAATATCCTTACGGCATTGACTCGCATTGCTTTTTTCATTCTTGTCATTTATTTCTGGTCTTGGATGCTCCCTCTACGGCTTTCAAGCCGCGCCAATATCTCTATTATTATTGGCGGAATCTTGATGATTTTTCCAATCGCATGGCTTGGGAGAAGGATTCTTGATAACAAGCCGACTGCGGGCCGAGCCGTGTGGGTAAACACAATGGTCCACTATGCGATCGTCATTCTGGCGGGCGCGGCCGTCGTTCGAGCCCTGACAACGCATCAGGATTGGCCGGGTTGGTCACTCCCTGTGCCATTGGGAATCGGCTTGCTGTTGGTTATTGTCACGAGCGGTGCAACGCTGCTGACTGTGATTACCCTTGCGGTAAAAGGGCTTGGCGCACCCTTTGCAGTTGCGCTAAGCCGTAAATTGGCAGTGGATTGGCTATATGCCTGGACGCGT
Organism: bacterium; assembly: GCA_035353815.1. GTDB lineage: Bacteria > Zhuqueibacterota > Zhuqueibacteria > Residuimicrobiales > Residuimicrobiaceae > JAKPUX01. The sequence goes on along the minus strand of DAOQAG010000010.1, from coordinate 11,765 downwards.
AATCCCATGGTGCTCGCAGTCTTGTCCTTGGGCCTCGCATTGGGGCTCTGGTTTCGATCTCTGTTGTTTGTGCTTTGGGTTCTGATCCTGTTTGCCCCTGCCTTGCTCTTCTTTGTGAAAACCTATGAAGAACGGGAATTGGAGATTCGATTCGGGGTATCATATCTGGAATACAACTCCAGAACGCCAATGCTGTTGCCAAAAAAACCAAAAGGCTGAGGCATGTTCTGCCTGACGAACAACTGATTTCGGTTCTTTGATCAGAGTGACCTGCAATCGGCCGCAAATATCAGCGCCGCTGCAATGCTGCAACAATTCTTCATGTTTTTTTCGGCTCGGTCGGATTGCCGCTGATTCTGACTCGCCCTCTTCACCAGCACAAGATTTTATGCAAATTCTATCGCCGCTCATATGCATTGTCCTGGAGAAAGGTTAAATGAAGTCAACTGCAACTGCAACGGTTATAGCTTTCATCGATGCGATCAACCGCGGCGATGTTACCCGGCTCTCCAATCTGATGACTGAGGATCACATCTTTGTTGATTCGGGTGGTTCCCGCTCACCCAACTCAGCCGATTTGATCAGAGGATGGAGTGAATATTTTCGCATGTTTCCAGACTATAGAATTGAGATCGAGAATATTATCCAGGAGGAGAACCTGGTTGCGGTCTTTGGAACGGCGACCGGTACATACGACGGGAATCGTGGGCTTGTCCCGGAGAACCAGATTAAAATGCCTGCGGCATGGAGAGCGGTCGTGGAGAACGGCAGAGTCAAATTATGGCAGGTCTATGCAGACTGGACTGAAGGCTGGAAGATCATAGAGGCGGACAGAAAGCAGGGATGAGCCTGATATGATGACACGCGACGATTTTTTCAGGTCTGGCAGCACCATTTGGGAGGAACTCGGCTTCTATGCCAGGTTTACATGGCGCTTCCTGGTGCTGCACCGTCCGGAACCCCTCCTATAAAAACTTCAATAATTTGTTTTCAGGGTGATTTTATCCTTTCATGATCTACAAGACCGCAGTGTAGACGGCATCCCTGCAGGCTCAATCAACGATCAATCGCCGCTGTCCCTATCCGTGAAGCCGGGGAGATTTAAAAGCAGGTCTTTGTTATAGTATGGCCGAGCTAGGCTGGTTTCTCAACACCAGGCTCCCGGGATATGCAAGCTCAATGCCTGAAGGCGAAGGATATCCCGAAAGCGGAATCGGCAGTCGCTTTGAAAAACTGGATGATGCTTGATTTTTGGAGCTTGATTAATTATTTTACGGGTAAGCGAGGATAGAGGGAATAAACCACTTTAGCCTGAGGAGCCCAAACTGATCTGCAATCAGAGCATGGAGTAAACGGAGGTGGCACAGCCTCAGAGATTTGGTTTCCAGCACATCCCATAATCCTGACTGCAGTAATCAATGGCTGTCATTGCAGATGGAGGATCCCATGTTCCGAAATCGATTGACTCGGCTGAGATTAATGTTCTTGTGCTTCCTGTGCTTCGGGAGATCACTTTACGGAGACACCTTCAAGGTCATCCATACAGCCGATTCGGGTCCGGGCTCTCTGCGTCAGGCCATGATCGACGCCGAGGCGCACATTGGATCCGATCTGATCATCTTCAATATTCCGGCGAGCGATCCACACTATGATGCGACTATCGGCGTCTGGTCGATCAGGCCGGTTGCGCAGCTGCCCGTTCTCTATGGCCAGGCGATCATCATCGACGGCAACTCGCAGGCTCTCTTCATCGGCAGAGACACCAATCCCTTCGGTCCGGAAATCGAAATCGACGGATCCTTATCCGACTATCGTAACTCAGGAATCCGCATTCAGGCCGACGGCGTCGAAGTTTTATCCTTGACGATCAACAGATTCAAAGAAGGCAGCGGCATTTCTTTTGATGAATCAAATGGCGGGCGTGTCGCCGGATGTTATGTGGGTGTCGATCCCACGGGTATGAAAGCGGCATCCAACGGTTATGGCATTTCCATTTACAAGTCCTCCCATATCAGCATACAGCCGGATCATGGGATCCCCAACATCGTCTCCGGCAATCCGGTAGCCGGCATCACCATCACTGATTCATCGTATCATAATGAGGTTTCTGGCAACATTGTCGGCCTCAACCGCACCGCGAGTGATACCATTGGCAACAGCTATTATGGCAGTTACGGCGGTGTGCGCATCAGTACGCGCAGTGACAGTAATAGTGTCATCAACAATATCATCGGGGGAAACAAATGGGACGGCGTTTACCTGTTTTCTGCAAGTGATAATCTCATTGCCGACAATTGCATCGGCACGGATCGCGAGTGGACAACAAAATTTCCCAACCTTGGCGGCGGCATTGCCATAAGAAGCGATGCCGCTGATTTGCCGCTGACACGGTCTACGGGCAATCGTATCCTCAACAACATTATTGGCAACCATAGCTATTATGGTATAACCATAGAAAACCAGGCCTCCTATTATAACACGATATCCGCCAATATCATCTCCAACAATGGAAATCTCGGCATCAGGCTTTCCGACGGCGCCAATCAAGCGGTAGAAGCGCCAACCATTACCTCTATTTCCGCCAACAGCATTTCAGGAAATTCCAAACCGCGATGCCGCATCGAGATATTCAATGACCACGCCAGGGAAGGCCGGCTGTATCTGGGAAGCACTCAGACGGACATCAATGGCGTGTTCAGCCTGGCCACAGCAGGATTTCCGCCTCTGCCCTATGTGTCCGCGACGGCGACCGATCCCCTTGGCAATACCTCCTGGTTCAGCCAACCCCTGGCGACAGGAGTCCAGGCGGAATCACATGAGCCCGTCGGCATGATCTTCCGGCTCGAGCAAAATTACCCCAACCCGTTTAATGCCGGGACGACCATCGGATTCACTCTGGGCAAACAGGGCCGCACCAACATCTCGCTCTTTGATATCCAGGGAAGATGCATCGGCGTGATTCTGGACGAGGAATTACCTCCGGGTGAGCATTCACTCCATCTCAATGCCGGGGAGCTACCCAGCGGAGTTTACTTCTACAAGCTGGAACAAGCCGGCTTGGCCTGGTCACAAAAACTCATCGTGCTCAAGTAGAGATCACGATGTGGAAATAGCGGGATATGCCTGTAGAGGCCAAGGGCGGTACCTTTTCAATCGCCGCGGAGTGGTTCGTCAAGGGCCTGATAGACTTGGCACCCCCCCAACTCTGGATCCCACCCGGCTTTCTTTCGGGG